>JAWKTM010000039.1:0-63497 GCA_041399085.1 Pirellulaceae bacterium | reverse complement strand
TCGAGCACCACGCCCCCATCGAAATCGACCGGTCCAGGACAACCAATGCCCATGCCCGTAATATCAGCCGGTTCGAGCTTGGCTTCGTCCAGCGCATGCCGCAACACGGCCTTCATCCGCGCCAGGCAAGCGTCGACGCCCTCGTGCCCCTTCGTCCGTTTCCGCTTGCTTCCCAGCGGCCGAAACTTCTCGTCAAACACGGTGGCCATCATCTTCGTGCCACCCAAATCGAAGCCGACCCAACGAATCGGCTTGCCTCCATCCGACATCTCGTTCCGCGCTTTCTTATCGAGTAACTCGCCCGCCCCACGTCGTCCCGGATCACCGCGACGACGCACGACACGAGTGCAATAGTCCACAAACGCACTGCCTGTTCTCGGCAAGTCCTTAGAATAACCAGCGCCGCCCGGTTTGGCGACGCGGCGGTTCCGGCACGAATGCGAACGGTCAAGGCCCAAGCGCGAGAAGAACGCGGGCGAAGCGGCGGCGAAAGGCCGGGCGATTTAATGTGAAATCGGAAGCGACAGAACAAACTCGGCACCGACGCCAGACGGTCGATCGGAACCCATCTCCAGCCGGCCTCCGAGAATGCGAGCCAAGCGGCGGGACAGCGCCAGGCCGAGTCCAACGCCGGGCGCGGTGCGAGCCGCTTCCTGATCCGATTTGGAAAACGGTCGAAACAACCGCTTCGCTTGATCCCTGGCAATACCCGGCCCGTAATCGATCACCCGAAAATTCAGTTCTCGATCGGACGCGGTTTCCACTCGCAAATGAATTCGCCGGTCTTCGGCCCGAGCCGCATATTTGCAAGCGTTGTCGACCAAGTTGAACAGAATCTGTTCCAGCGCCGTCGGATCGGTTTGTAGCTTCGATCTGCCGGCGGACTCTTCGATCTCCACCACCAAGTTCATTTCAACTTGATTCGCGCGGTCCGCCAATCTCGGCGCGATGCGGTCCAGCAATTCGTCGACGCTGAGCGTTTCCAGCCGCGTTCCGTGGCGGCCTCGTTCCAGTCTTGCGTAGGCCAACACGTTTTCGACCAGATGCGCGAGCCGGTCCGCTTCGGCTCGCAAAGTTTCCAGATAGCGTTGCCGCTGTTCGGCCGAAGGCACCATATTCTCGGCGAGCATCTCGGCGTACATGCGGAACGTTGTGAGTGGCGTTCGCAGCTCGTGAGTCACTGCCGAGACGAACGCGCCGCGGCGCTCGCTGAGCGATACGACGCCGAACAACAAGGCTCCCACCGCGGACATCGCCACCAGCAAACAGCCCCAAGCCGCCAGCAGCGAAAGCTGGATCGGCGACCAGGCTTCTACCGCGACGCTGGGACGACTCCCATCGGTTGCCGTGACCAGCCTATTCGGCAACTGGCTTTCGTCGGTGACGGCGGCAATACGAACCGGCAAAGTCGCCAGCGCGCGGCCGGGCGTGGCCAGTGTCTCGTCCAAGACGGGCGTCAGTTCGGCAGTCGGCAATAGATCGGCGACTTCGGCCAGCAACATCTGCTTCAGCCGCTCCCAATCCAGCCAGCAGCCTTGCACCAGCGTTTGCTCGCCGTAAGACACCCGCCGAGCCAACAACAACCTCGATCCGATCCAAACCGGCCGCGTGACGCCTTCGCGCACCACTTGCGAAGCGTCGAACGTAACGTCGTCGTTGACCAATCGCTGCTGAACGATCTGCGACTGAGCGAATGAATTCAACGCCCGCGTGCGACGCTGGAATTCGGTCTCGCCGCGCTTGGCCTGCTCGCGAGCGTTCGCCGCATAACCGCCCAAATAGTCGTCCAGATTCACGCCGGTCGGTTGTTGCGATGCATCTAGTTGCGGAAGATCGTTGGCGTTCACAAGCCCGTTGCCATAGGTTTGCGAAATTGCCGCTTGCTGTGGAACTTCGGCTTGCTGTTGCGAATTCGATTGAGGCGCGGCTGGCTGCTGTGTCCGTTGCTGGAGCGGCGGGAGAACCGTCGACGGCTCGACCGCTTGATTTGGCGAGTTCGCATCCAGAAGTTGGCCGTTGTAGTTGATGCTCAGGTTCATCGCCAACCGAGCCGCCTGCGGATCGAAGGCCGGTAGCCATTGATCCGGCAACCGCTCGACCAACTCGGCATACGAAACCGCGTCACTTAGCTCGCGCAGTCGACCTTCGCTCAAACGCATGTTGTCGACGGAAACTCCATTCGCCATCGCCACCGGCTGTAACGAATCGGCCGGCGTTTGCGGGGAAGTCCAATGTTCATCCGGCGTAAGTTGAAAATGCAGCAGCACGTATTCCGAAGGCTGCATCAACAGCGGCGAAGGAAACGTGGAATCGACCGGCGCGGGTTGAGACGCTCCTTTCGCGCCGGACGTTTTCCCCTCGCTGCCGGGGCGAGCCGCTTGACTCGGATAAAACGGCCAATACACGAAGTACGGCCGCGCGGCTTCTTGAGCGATCAACGGCGTCAGCGTCCAATCCATCCGCCACAACGCGCTGTTGACCAACTCCTGTTGTTCGGCCAATTCACGTGCCGCATCGGCTTGCCACCGAGCGACCTCGGCGTCTCGCCGCGCGGCGGCTTCGGCCCGATCCAACTCCAATGCCTTGACGGTCAACCAGCCCATTGCTGGCAACACAATCGCCAGACACAGCAGCCACCACAACCAGATTTGCCAAGGCCGCTTCATCGTCCGCCAGCCTCGCCGGTTGAATTCGCGAACATATATCCCTTGCCTCGCACGGTCAGCAACACGCGAGGATCGGCCGAGTCGTCGCGCAGCTTTTCGCGCAGCCGAGCCACATGCATGTCGATTGTACGCGTCGAGATGCCTTGCGGCGTAATTCGCCAAACGTTCGACAACAGCTCGTCGCGCGAAATCGCTCGCCCCGAGTTCGCCACCAAATACCGCAGCAACTCAGCCTCGCGTTCGGAGAGCTCGCAACGCGAACCATCAGCGTAGCGCAGCTCGCGCCGAGCGAAATCGGCCGAGCCGCCGGGAATCGCGGCGGTCTGCACGTCGCTCGGGCGTTCCGGCGATCGACGCAACACGGCTTCGACGCGCGCCAGCAACTCCTTCACGCTGAACGGCTTCACCACATAATCGTCAGCGCCCAACCGCAATCCCGCCACGCGATCATTCTCTTCGCCGCGCGCCGTGAGCATGATGACCGGAGTCGTCGGTCGCACTTCGCGAACTTGCCGCAGAATCTCCAGTCCGCTGACACCTGGCAGCACCACGTCCAGCAGCAACAGGTCATACGTTTGCTGTACGGCACACGCTAGCCCGTCGTTGCCGTGGCCGGCTTCGATCACGTCGTAGCCGGCGAATCGCAAAGCGTCGACGATCCCGCGCCGAATCGCGGCGTCGTCTTCCACGGTGAGCACTCGGCGCGGATTCGTCGTCATGGGCTACTCGCTGCTCAGAACCAAGCCGTTGTTCTGCAAAGCCGTGTAGGTGTCGGGTTGCAACAATCCCAGCCACGGATCGCTGCTCGGCGTCAGGAACAGTTCGGCGTACACCCGTTCGTTCAACGCGAACACGTCGGCCGGAGCCGTCTGTTGCGCGAACCATTCGTGAACTTGTCGATGCAGCATATATTCGTTGCGAACCGTATCCAATGCGATCGACGTTTGCAGCCCACGCACTAACCGCAGCACCGGATCCTCGACTCGAGCTTTCGTCACCGCCAATCGCATGGCTTGAGCGGCCAACGGATTCTGCCGCCGAATCATGGCGACACTGGCCGCGTCCAACACGGCGTCGTTCGCGTGGCGAGCCGCGATTTGCTGCCACACAGCTTCATCCGTGCGTGAAACCAGCGTTTCGACCCGCGCGACGAACTGCTGTTGCGTGTCGACTTGTTGATTCAGCGTCACGGCTCGCAGCAACGGCGCTTCGGCGAAACTTTTGGGCACGGCCAACCGTGAAGCTGCCTCCGCATTGGGAGCCTGCGGTCGGCCATTATCGGCACGCGCGACGTTGTTCGCGGACGTCGCTTCGGCACGCTGCGAGGGAGCCTGCGAAACGGCCGAGTCGCCTGGGTTCGATGACAGCGATTCGTTAATCGCGGCCAAATCCGCCGCCCAATTCGCCACGACGCGTCGCGCTGCGCGACATGGTGCAGCTGCAGCAGCTCGGCCCGCTCGGATTCCGGTACGTTTTGGCAAGCTTGTGCCAGCGATTCCGCTTTGCAGCAATGCGAGAAACTTCGGCGGACCGTACAAACCCGCAAGCATTCCACACATTGCCCGTCGGCCGTCAGGATATAGTGGAGCGCTGTTGCCGGTGAGCGTGCGTTCCAGTTTCCGGCCATCGCCAAAGTCCACGGGTCACCTGGGAACCGGCCGCACCGACTGCCAATGCAGCACGAAATGGTCGCGCAAGTATTGGGAAATCTCGGCGTTGGAATACAACGTCGAACGTGAAAGAAACGGCTGTTCGCGCAACTGAATTCATCGGTCAACAGGTCGAGCATTCGCAGGCTCAAGATCGGCCGCTCTGCTTGCCGCTTCGGCGCTGAGCCTCCGCTAAATCCGTAACAACAAACAGCCGCGAAGTGGCGCAGTTCCGTTGCCGGCCCACTTGTCGATCACTGCATCCAATCGGGCCAAACGATCGCGAGTTCGTTGTGCCGTGGCTTCCGATTCGGGCGTTGGTTCGTTGGCCGCTCGTGTGGACGCTTCAGCGACGGCGGCTTCGAGCTGCTGGCGCACGGCCAGCAGCGTTTCGAGCGCCGGCGGGCCTGCCGCTCGCATTTGTTCAACCGCCGCTTGCTGGAGCTCTGCCTCTCCCGGTGGAGCCGCGGCGACGATCATCGGTCGCCAAGCCGCTGTGACTTGATCGGCGCCGCGTTCCTCCGCGCCGGCCACCGACGTCCAAAAGCATAAGCAAGCTACGAACCCCATCGACATCCAATTGGAAACCGTCATCGCTTGACTCCCTTGTACGTAAACCTGAGAAATTCTCGTCGTTCACCAACCACCGCATCCGGCGTCGTGAGCAACGCTACTTCGGATTTTATTCGCGAATCGCCTTGTCTCGTGTAAACAGTTTGTAACGGGCGTTGCTCGGCTGGCGATTGTGACTCGGTGCATAGGCGGCTACGGTTGCTCAAAGCGTTTGGGTGTAAGAACATCAATCTTCGGTCGCCCCAGCTTGTCGCCGTTCCCGTCTCCGATTTCCGAAGACCTCCTCTTCTTCAGCCGCCCATGTCCACCGCGCCGCGCGAATTCGATCCGCTTGTCGACCAGCTTCCCAGTCGCTTCGTCGTTGGAATCGATCTCGGCACGACGAACTCGGCCGTCGCCTATGTCGACACGCAGGAGCGGCCTTGGCAAGTCCACACGCTGGCGATTCCGCAGTTGGTCGCGCCGGGACAAGTCGAATCGCGCGAGACGCTGCCGTCTTTCCTGTATCAAGCCGCCGCGAGCGAATTGCCCGACGAGGCGTTGCGGCTGCCTTGGCAAACCGACAGGAATACCGACCGAGCGCCCGTGGGAGTGATGGCTCGCGAAGAAGGAACCAGCAAGCCGCAGCGTTTGATCGCGTCGGCCAAATCGTGGTTGTGTCACACCGGAGTCGATCGCACGGCCGACTTGTTGCCTTGGCACGGAGCGGCCGACATCGAACGAATGTCGCCGGTCGAAGCCAGTTCGCGCTATTTGCGTCACATGCACGACGCCTGGAACGCCAGGTTTCCCGATCAGCCGCTGGCCGAGCAAGACGTGGTGCTCACGTTGCCCGCATCGTTCGACGAAGTGGCTCGCGAACTGACGATCGAAGCGGCGCGCCGAGCGGGACTGAACCGCGTGGTCTTGATCGAAGAACCGCAAGCCGCCTTCTACGCTTGGGTTCACAAACACGCCGACGATTGGGACTCACTGGTTTCCCCAGGGCAAAGCATCTTGGTTTGCGATATCGGCGGCGGCACTTCCGACTTCACGCTGATTCGCGTTCGCCGTAGCGACGTGGCCGGTGAGAACGTGCAGTTCCACCGCGTGGCTGTCGGCGAACATCTGATCCTCGGCGGCGACAATCTCGATCTGGCGTTGGCACGCCATCTGGAACAAAAGCTGACCGGCGGCGGCAAGCTGCCTCCGCATCAATGGGACGTCTTGGTTCGCCGCTGCCGACGTGTGAAAGAGACGCTGCTGGGCGAGCAACCGCCCGAATCGCTGACGGTGAATCTGCCCAGCAGCGGTTCGCGTTTGATTGGCGGCGCGACGCAGGTTGAGATCACGCGTGCCGAGGCCGAGCAGCTATTGCTCGAAGGCTTTTTGCCGCTCGTGAATTTGGACGAACGGCCGCGGGCTCGCCAATCGGGCTTTCAAGAGTTCGGTCTGCCCTACGCGCCGGACGCGGCCATCACGCGATACTTGGCGACGTTCTTAACCACGCACCGCGAAGTGGCCGGACGCGAAGAACGCATCGACGCCACGGCCGATCCCGCGCGGCCCGATGTCGTGCTGTTCAACGGTGGTTTCTTTGCCTCGCCCGAATTGCGAACACGCTTGGTCGAGGCTCTGTCCCGGTGGTTCTCCACGCCGGAGCACAACTGGTCGCCGATCCTGCTGGACAACGATCGCCTGGATTTGGCCGTGGCCCGCGGAGCCGCTTACTACGGCATGGTCCGCCGCGGCGAAGGCGTGAAGATCGCCGCCAGTCTCGCTCGCAGCTATTACATCGACGTCGACACCGAACCGCCCGCCGCCGTTTGTATCGCACCCGGTAACGCGGAACCCGGTCAAGAAATCGAACTTACCGACACGCCGTTCACGCTGGCGATTTCGCAGCCGGTCGAGTTTCCGTTGCTGGTCTCCAGCACGCGGTTGAGCGACCGACCGGGCGACCTCGTACCGATCGACCGCGAGCAGATGACGCCGCTGCCGCCGATTCGGACGGTCCTAAAAACTGGGCGAAAGAAACAGGCCGAGACGGTTGACGTGCGTCTGCATACTCGGCTGACCGAAATCGGCACACTCGACCTGTGGCTCAGCGAAGTCGGCGGCGAGCGGAGCTGGCGATTGCAGTTCGACGTGCGAAGCGCCACGCAAACGGACGTCGCGGCCCATGAGTCGGCGGCCGAGCAGCAAGGCGTTCTGGACGAAGCCGCATGGAAGGCGGCGTTCGATCAACTGAGGGCCGTTTTCGGCCAGTCAGGCGTCGAGAAGCCAGACGGTTTAAATCGTCGATTGACCGACGAGCTCGAATCGCCGCGAGACGAATGGCCACCGTCGTTGCTGCGCCGGATGTGGGAAGCGTTGATGGAGTTGTCCGACGGTCGCCGCAAGAGCGCCGCCCATGAAGCGCGTTGGTTAAACTTACTCGGCTTTTCGCTGCGGCCAGGTTACGGCTTGGCGGTCGACGATTGGCGAGTGGCCGAGACTTGGCGAGCCGTGCAAGGCCGGCTGGCGTTCAACACGCCCGCCTGTCGCAACGAGGCGTTGATCCTCTGGCGAAGGATTGCCGGCGGGCTTTCGCGTGGCCAGCAATTGGCGGTCGCCGAGCCGATGTTGGCGGCGGTCCGGGCCCTGCATCGACGATACGCCACGGGGAAGTCACGGGCGGGCGACGTTTCGATCGACCCCAGCGAGGCGCCAGAAGTGTGGCGATTGCTCGGTTCCTTGGAATTGTTGGCCGTGCCGGTTAAGTTGGAAATCGGCCGCCTGATCGTCGATCTGCTCGACAAACGAAAGCTGGATAAGGTCCACTCGGCGATGGCTTGGACGTTGGGAAGGTTGGGCCAGCGAGTTCCGGTGTACGGTCCGCTGAACACCGTCGTGCCGCGCGAGCAAGCGGCTGAATGGCTGGAAGCCCTGCTGCGACGCGATCTGGACAACCGCACCGGGTATTTGGCGGTGATGCAACTTGCTCGGCGCACCGACGATCGTTACCGTGACCTGGCGCACACGCTGCGAGACGAAGCGGCGGGCTGGTTGAGCCAGCGTTCCGCGCCGCCGCACTTTATTGAGCTGGTCGAGCATGGCGGGACGCTGGAGGCCGAAGAACAAGCCGCCGTCTTCGGCGATTCATTGCCCAAGGGGCTGCGCTTGGTTGGTGGTTAGTGATTAGACGTTTTATACCCGACTGTGATCCACTGGCTCTGTCAGTGCCAATGTCCACGAGTCGACCGAGGAACCGCCGATGACTACTCCCCCGCGTCTGGATGCCGAATCGCTAGCCGCCTACATCGAACAACATCGTCCGCAACTCATGGCGTTTATCGAACGCCAACTCGGTACGGCTCTGCGGCGGAAAGTTGAGCCGGACGATATCTATCAAGAGGTGTGTACGGACGCGGTCCGCTCGGTCGACGAAATGGATCTCTCCCAACGCGAGCCGTTCTCTTGGCTGTGCCAACTGGCCGAGCGGCGGATCATCGACGCCCATCGCCGTTACTTTGGCGCCCAAAAACGAGACGCCGGCCGCGAAGTTGCGTTGAACGCCGACGCGGGCGGCGGCACCCGCGGAGGTGGCCTGATCAATATGCTGGTCAACAGTATGACCACGCCCAGCGCCGCATTCTCTCGTAACGCTCGCGAATCACAACTTCAGCAAGCGATCGCAACGCTGCCCGAAGAACAAGCGACCGCGCTCCGCCTGCGCTATGTGGATGGCTTGCCAACCAAGCAAGTCGCAATGCAGCTTGGGAAAAGCGACGTGGCCACGCGAGTGCTGCTCACTCGGACCCTCAAAAAACTCCAAACGATGCTCCGCGAAGACACCACGACCGGCTGACACTTTCGTGACGCGGTGCATCGTTCGCCAACGTTAACCATGAGTCTCACGATGTCTATCAATACGGTTCGACCTCTCATATTCTTTTTTGGCATCGCCATTCTGTGTGCGTTCGGCGCGTCGAACGCACGAGCGGCAAACACGCGGCCGAACGTCTTATTGATTTTGGCCGACGATCTCGGTTTCTCCGATCTCGGATGTTACGGTGGCGAGATTGACACGCCGAACCTGGATCGACTGGCAGCCGGTGGCCTACGATACACTCAGTTTTATAACACCGCGCGGTGCTGGCCCACGCGAGCCGCGATTCTGACTGGCTATTATGCCCAACAAGTTCGCCGTGATGGCTTCTCGCGTCAGGAACACGGCGCTCGCAATCAACGTCCCGAATGGGCGAGACTGTTGCCGGAATTCCTGCGTCCCCACGGATATCGCTCCTATCACTCCGGCAAATGGCATGTGGATGGTTTGCCCGTGGCGCAAGGTTTCGACCGATCTTATTACCTGCAAGATCAGGGACGGTTTTTCAATCCCCGGCGACATTATGAAGATGACAAGCTGTTAGAGCCAGTCGCTCCGGGAAGCGACTACTATGCCACAATCTCAATCGCCGACCATGCGATTCGTTGTTTACAGGATCACGCCCAACATCACGCAGGTAAACCGTTCTTCCACTATCTCGCGTTTACGGCCCCTCACTTTCCTTTGCATGCGTTGCCCCAGGATATTGCCAAGTACCGGCAGCGTTACCGGGTCGGTTGGGACAAGTTGCGAGCCGCACGTTGGCAACGCATTCAAGAGTTGGGAATTATCGACGGCCAGTTATCCGATGTGGAACGGGAACTCGGGCCGCCCTATCACTTTCCCGAAGCATTGGAAAAACTTGGCCCCGGCGAAATCAATCGCCCGCTCGGTTGGTTGGAACTAAGCGACGAACAACGCGACTTTCAGTCGACGAAGATGGCTATTCATGCCGCCATGATCGATCGCATGGACCAAGAGATCGGCCGAGTCATCGCACAACTCGAATCCATGAAAGCCCTGGAAAACACACTCATCTTTTTCCTCTCGGACAACGGGGCGTCGGCCGAAATCATGGTCCGCGACGATGGACACGATCCACAGGCCGCGCCAGGTTCCGCCGCAACCTATCTGTGTCTCGGGCCCGGTTGGTCGACCGTCGCCAATACGCCGTTCCGCCGCCACAAAACGTGGGTCCATGAAGGCGGGATTTCCACGCCGCTGATCGCGCACTGGCCTCTGGGCATCGAAGCCCGAGGCGAATTGCGAACTACGCCCGGCCACCTCATCGATCTCGCGCCCACAATTTTCGCCGCGGCCGGAATTGAGAAGCCAACGGTTTGGAACGATCTGCCGATCCCACAATCTCCCGGCAAAAGTCTCACACCATCGTTCGCACGGAACGAGACGATTCCGCGAGAAGCTTTATGGTGGCTGCACGAAGACAATCGCGCGATTCGGCAAGGTGATTGGAAACTAGTAACCGCGGCCAACGAACCGTGGGAGCTCTACAACTTGGCTGACGATCCGGCCGAAACGAACAACTTGGCCTCGCTGCATCACGATCGAGTCCAACAGCTAGAAACGCAGTGGTCGGATTATCGCGAGCAGTTTCGCCAATTGGCCCACGGCCAAGCGAAATAGCACCGTCTCACACTTCTCGAAATGGACACCATGATGAAGAGTTGGAGTCTCCTAATCTGCGCGGCGATTACCGCAGTTTGCCAACCGGGCTTTGCGGCCGAAGGTATCGCATTACACGGCGAGACGGTGGTTCGTTTCGCCAGCGTGGAACAAGGACGCGAGTTGTTGCTGCGACGCGACGAATTCACCCAGTCGCTTAGCCGCTTCGATCTGGAATGTCGGTTGAACACGAACGAGGAAGTAACAGCCGACGACCTGCTGAAATTCATGGCGTCGCATGTAATTGAATGGACGCCGGAAGATCGCCAACGCCTGAGCCCCGTCGTGACCACGGTGGGTGAGAAACTGCGCGAGCTGAAGCTTCCGTTGCCGCCCATCGTTTGGCTGGTGAAAACGACGGGCGACGAAGAAGCAAACGCGGCTTATTGCCGAGGTCCGGCGATCGTGTTGCCCAAGAGCATGGTGGAAAACCCCCGCGGACTGGAACGACTGTTCGCCCACGAACTGTTTCACGTCCTCAGCAACTCAAGTCCCGAACTGCGCAATCGCCTTTATGAACTGATTGGCTTTCACGCCTGTGAGCCTATTGAATTGCCCGCGTCATTGCGGGACCGCAAGTTGACCAATCCGGACGCGCCGACGCTGGATCATTACATGACGTTACGGATCGATGACAAGCCGGTCGACGCGATTCCCATCCTCTTCGCTTCGGTCGAGCGATACGATCCGAACAAACCGGGTTCCTTGTTCCGCTTTCTCACATTTCGACTGTTGGCGCTGGCCCGTGAGGACGGAACGCTACGCGTGTTAGAAAACGAGCAAGGCCCGGTGTTGTACGAACCGATCTCCCGAAAAGACAACGAAACGGTGCGGCTGGATTCGTTTTTTGAGCAGGTTGGTGAGAATACAAGGTATATCATTCACCCCGAAGAGATTCTGGCGGACAATTTTGCCTTGATGGTTCTCGGTACAACGGATCTCAAATCACCTCACATTGTGGATCGGCTCCGAACGGCACTGTCCATGCCTTAAGCAGCGTTGCGCGGAGAGGTTGTCGGTGGAGTCTGGGGCGGCTCGCCTGGAGAGTGTTGCGTTTCAAATTCACCGGGCTCAAAGTCCAACTGGACAGGGAATCCACTTGGTTCAATACGCCCGAAACGCCAATTCAGCCACGCCGAGAACGACAAGGTCTTTTCCCATTGCCGAATGGCCGCTCGTAATCTTTGCCCGGCCGGAGAACTCGGGTCGTTCAACTCGGCCAGCATCTCCAGACACCCTGCCGGATGCCCATCTAGCAATAATGCCGTGGCGAAATTCGATTTGTAGACATTTGGTATGTCGCGGCGCATCCAGGTTGCTCCAGGTTGCAGCACAAGCTTCCGAAGCACCCGAGCCGCCTCGCCAAAGTTGCCCACTCGCATCAGGCATACGCCGATCAAGTTACGTGCGTGGGAGTCTTGGTTGCTGGTATTCAATAGATCAATCGCTTGTTGGTAATGCCGGTCGGCAATATGCCGGCGGGCCCGGTCCAGATTGCGCGAGCTTGGCACTTCCGACGCGGATTCATGGGATGAAGTTGAGTTGGCGCTGGTTTTGCCACGAGTGTGTTTGTGTTTCATATTGGTAGCCGAATGTTGATAGGTAAGAATTCAATGAACGAGCAGGCACTTAACAAAATGTGAGACGCCCCAAGCGATCTAATCCGCCGCGCCCACACGCCAAGACGGGGCCCGCGAACTTCGTCGGCTTAGGATTGTGGTCCGCGCAGCACGAACCGGCACACGCGGCAAATAAGCGGCGACTCACGACGGGGAACTGGTAGACTTCGAATTAGAACGGCTACGCGAAACTTGACTGGCTAAAGCAATCCGCGTAGCACGGCAGCCAACGCTCAGATTTGCAACCGAACGCTTGAACCTACGAGCGTTTTGGTGGGGCCGGGGAATGTGCCGCTGAAACCGGATCGAAGCCCAATGGCGGCAGAAAAGAGGGAACCTTCGACCCGGTAGATCGCCCATGAAGCGTCGGGCAAAGTCGGGAGCTTTCCGCCGGGTTGCAGCGGCTCGGTTCGGGCCCAACGCACAGCATGTCCCGCCACATGCCAGCAAGTCGATTCCACTTGCTGGCTGACCGAACCGGCTTGTCTACTCGACAAATCAACGTTGCGAGCGGTGAACAGCGAAGCAACCGGCTCGACGACGATGAAGCCGACCAATACGGTTACCAGGATGAATTGACGCAAAGCGGATAGCACGTCGGATTACCTTACCATGCGTCGAATCCGGCAGCGGCCGCTGTCCACGATCGACGATTGGCAGAATCATACGACACTGCAATATTGCCGACAACGCCGACAGTGAAAGATTGCGGGAACGTAACCAACTCCTGGCAATCGTTGGGGCGATCTTTCCTCGTGACAACGTCCCGTGCTGGCGATCTTTCGAAACCAGCCCGACCGATCCCTCCACGCCCGCGCGGCAAAACCGACTTGTGGTACGATGGCTCGAACGAACGGAGCGCGGCAAGCAACGCGCCGTCCGCCTTCGACACTCCCCGTACAGCACCCACGACTCTTTGGTTTAGGTATCGAACTTAATGAGTGGCTCTCATTTTCCCACAACCCGAATGCGGCGGCTGCGATATCATCCGGCAGTGCGCGAATTGGTCCGCGAGACGCGATTGACGCCTTCCAATTTCATTCTGCCATTGTTTGTTTGCGAAGGCTCCGGCCAGCGGCGTCCGATCGCCTCGATGCCGGGGAATTTCCAGTTGTCGACGGACGAATTGGCCAAGGAGATTCACGAAGCCGCGTCGCTGGGCTTGGGTGGTGTGATTCTGTTCGGCATTCCCGCCGAGAAGGACGCGACGGGCAGCGATTCGTATTGCGACACGGGGATCATCCAGCGGGCAGTGCAAGTGGCCAAGCAGACGGCGCCCGAACTGTTGGTGGCTACGGATGTTTGTTTTTGCGAATATACCAACCACGGACATTGCGGAGTGGTGAATGATAAGACCGGCCGCCCCGACGTGGATAACGACGCCACGCTGGAATTGCTCGGCCGGCAGGCTGCCAGTCATGCACGTGCCGGCGCGGACCTGATCGCTCCCAGCGGCATGATGGATGGCATGGTGGGAGCGATTCGCGGCGCGTTGGACGACGCTTCGTACACGCATGTTCCGATAATGAGTTACGCGGTGAAGTACGCCAGCGCTTACTACGGGCCGTTCCGCGACGCGGCCGAGAGCACGCCGCAGTTCGGCGACCGCCGTGCCTACCAGATGGATCCAGCCGCGGCGGCCGAACAAGCCCTGCGCGAAGCCGAACTGGACTTAGCCGAGGGCGCCGACATGTTGATGGTCAAGCCTGCGCTGGCATACCTCGACATCATACGCTTGGTCCGCGACCGTTTTCCTGGCGTTCCGTTGGCGGCCTACAATGTGTCGGGCGAATTTAGCATGGTGAAAGCGGCCGCCGAACGAGGTTGGATCGACGAGCGGTCCGTCGCCTTGGAATCGTTGACCGCCATGCGTCGCGCCGGAGCGAACATCCTACTTACCTACTGGGCCAAGGACGCGGCCAAATGGCTCGCGTGACATCGGCCAATCAGCGAGCAAGTTGTGCTGAGATTCGCAAAATCCGCCGCCATCCAATCGCCGCCCGAACGGCCTCGCGAGCGACACATTCCGCTCGGTAAAGCCGAATTGCTGGCGGCCATTGCGGCGGAGCTAAAACTGTCGGAAGACGAGCGTCGTGAGTTCGAGCAACTGCGACGCCTGCTAGATGCTTTAATTCATCACGATTTTCATGAGCGGATGGAACGGTTGAAGGATACCTACGCTCCGTTCGATCCCGACCATGAAACGAAGCGTGGTGATTTCAGCCAATCGGCTCTGGAAGCGGCTGACGTGTTCGACCAACTTGTGCGGTTGGTGGACCAAGCGAATTATCGGCGGCTGGATCGCGTGGCGATCGACGAGGCGCTGCAAGCCGCCAGCGATTGGGGAATCCATTTGCATGTCGATCTGGATGCCTTCGAGCAACTGGAGGTCTTCACGCGCGGCGACCATGTCGATCACCGCGAGCGGCGCACGTGGCGGCGAGGGTTTCGGCGTGAAACGGTTGAAGTCCCCATTTATCGCCGATTGGTGGTCATCGTGCGTCGCAAGGCGGCCAAAGAAAACATTGCGGGCAAAGAGGATATTCAGCAGCGGCCCATCTACCTCAAGCTGTTTAAGAATATCCCACAGATGGATATCGATATGTTGTTGCCCGATACTCGCGTGAGGATGACGTGGATCGATCAAGGCAAGATCATCCTGCCAACGCTTTCGGGACTAACACTCGCAATTTCCAAAGTCGTGATGAAAGGGCTGGTTATCTTTACCATCGCGGGCACGCGTGGTTTGTTAGCCTTTTTAGGACTTGTCGGCGGTACGTTGGGGTATGGACTAAAATCGTTCTTCGGCTATTTGCACACGAAGGACAAATACCATTTGAATCTCACACGCAGCTTGTATTACCAAAACTTGGATAACAATGCGGGCGTGATCTTTCGTATTCTCGACGAGGCCGAATTGCAGGAGTTCGCCGAAACGCTGCTGGCCTACGCGATTCTCTGGCGTTGCGATCGACCCGAGGGGCTGACGCCTGACGAACTCGACCGCCGCGCGGAAACCTTATTACTGCGGACGGTGCAAGACGACGTTGATTTTGATTTGCACGATGCGCTGCGCAAGCTGCTGGCGTTCGGCTTGGTGCGCCGTGCCGGCAATCGTCTCGTTGCCGTGCCGATGAACGAAGCGGCGCGGGAATTGGACGAACAGTGGGACAATCTCTTTCCGCGTTTGAGTTCGCTAAAGCCGCCCGCCGAAACCTAGTGATTTAAGGTTCGTTAGGCGGTCACACGTCGGCGGCGAGTTCATCGAACCAGTTATCGAGATGAGCTAGTTCGTCTAGTAATCGGCGCACAATGTCCGACGCGGGCTCGAACGAAGCCGCGTCCTCGGCGTCATCCCAACTAGCGCCGACGATTCGCGAACAGGCGTCCAACTGCACGTTCTCCGATTGGGCCTCGCGCAAAGCTCGAAGCATCGATTCGACTCGCTGGCTCTCCGGCACATTCGCCACGCCGGAAAGCTGTTGTTCAGGCACGTTGGCTCTCTCGACCATCGTCAATCGACTGGTCGTATCGGCGAACATCTGCTCGGCCGCCAAGCCGGTTGCTTCGCTGCGTTGGGCCGTCGATTGGGCCAATGATTTGGTCGACATGGAATTGGCCGCGACGTTGTCCGACGACAGTTGTCGCCAAGCGTCAAAGCCATGCACGTAATGGGTATAGTTCGCGCCTCGAACCGTTAGGGAGTTAGCCACGCTTTGCGGAGACACGGTCGAGGCGTCATAGATGGATACGGTATCCTGCCCACCGTTGACCGCGTAGGCATACGCTTGTTCGAAACCTTTAGCACGATGCGAATAGCCGGTGCCAACCAATGTGAGGTCGTCCGCGCGTGAAGTGGCGGAGTCGTTCCCCGCGGAATCATATAAGTAGGCTCGATCCGAACCGCCAGCCGTGGCGTTCGCGATGACTTGCGAAAATCCCCGGGCCTCAAACTGAATGCCCAGGCCCGTCATCGTGACTCCAGACGTTGTCGCTCGGAATTCATCGTCGCCTGTCGAATCATATAAGTAGGCGCGATCGTTACCGCCAGCCGCCGCCTCCGCGATCACTACATCAAATTTTTCCGCATAACTGTAGTGTCCTCCGCCCGAGAGCGACGCGTATTCGGGCGTGGCGGTGAAAGTGTCGTCGGCACTGGAATCATGAAAGACAACCCGGTCGTATCCTCCGCGACTCGCATAAGCATGTACTTGATCGAACCCGAATGCCTCCATCGCATAACCGTTAGCTGACATGGCCACGGTTCCCAGTCCAATATCCACACGGTCGTTGCCCACGGAATCGTGCAGCACCACGCGATCGCGTCCGCCTGCTTCGGCAAACACTTGCACTTGGGCGAAGCCTACGACACGATTGGCGAACCGTGGACCGCTCAGCCTTACATCCGGCCCGTCTGCTTGCAGCAGATCATTGCTGGAATCGTCATACATGGTCGCCTGATCGGCCCCGCCACCACCGTGGATAGTCACAAGTTCAATGCCTTGCGAAACAATCTTCCCCGTGGAGGCTTGAATCGCGAACGATCCAGGCGAAGCGATAACCGTTTCCTTGCCAAGCGTGCCTTGAACCGTTGCCGTGTCGACGCCTCCCGCGCCATCAAGGGCAACGGTGCGATACTGCGAAGCGTTGAACGAGTAACTCAGTCCGGCCACGGTAACGCGCTGACTCCCGCCGATTTGAACTTCGAAGGTGTCGTCCCCCGCGGTGCCGAATACGGTAGCCGTGTCGCCGCTGAAGGAGACGAGGTTCGCCACTTTTAATTGTGAGGCCGCCGTGACACCGGTTACTTTCACTAATAATGAGTCACCGGCTTGCACCATCACATCGGCGCGGGTTCCATTGGCGGTCGTAACAACTCCACTGAGCGCTCCGCCGGAAGCCGACCTTAGTTGGATTTGCCCCGCTGAGCCCGCGGCATTATTTGTGGTCACGGTCTGAGCCGTGAACCAGCCAGACCGGGTGGCTTTGACGGCAAACCATTGTTCGCCCGAGGTTTGTTCGATCGCTATGGTGCGCAGATCGACGACTCCCAAATCTTGGGGCGGAGTTGCCGCCGGTGTGGAAGGCGTGCTTTGCAATTGGAAGGCATAGCCTCCCAAACCGTCGGCGGTTGTAATGCCCAAGGTATACGTGCGGCCGGCTACTACTTGAAAGGCGGCGCTATTGCCCCCGGTGGCTTGAAGAACAACACCATCCAGCGTGACAACAGGGTTGAGCGCTCCCGTCGCGTTCCAGCCGAGTTGCACATTTCCGGACGCGGAGGCGGTAAAACGAAAGTAGTCGGCGTCCGTTAGTCGGCCGATCGTGCCATGAATGTCCTTGACGCCGAACACATCGCCCAGCGCCTTGGCCGACTCGGGTGTTGAGCCGACGTCATCCGTCCCCAACAGTGCGTCGACCGCTCGCTGCACGTTTAAACGGTAATAGTTGGCATTCGTAACCGAATCATAAAAGGAATCGGCCGTATTACGAAGATGGTTGTAAATCGTGTCTTGGGTGATATTAGAGACACCGGTGATCTGCATCGCTTCTCGCACTAACACACTCGCGCCGGCTACATAAGGCGCGGCCATGCTGGTGCCGCTGGCCGAAGCCCAATCATCGGGGTTGCCGTCCGAACCATAAATATGATCGGGGACCGTGCTGGTGATTCGTTCGCCAGGGGCCGCAATCACGCGGGCGTTTCGCTGGCTGAAGTAACTCATCATGCCCGCGTCATCCACACTAGCGATCGGCATCACATACTGGCTGGCTGCTGGATAGCTCAGTCCAGCGGCGTTGTAATCCGTGAAAGAGTTGCCGGCCGAAACCGTGACAACGATGCCGTCTTGATATAGTTGTCGCAGCTCGTCTTCCAAGGTGGCCCATGATGGCAATGTATCACTATTCCAATCCGTGCCGAGTGATAGATTGACGGTCGTTATCGGATTGGCAAAGTCGTTGCGGTGTTGGTGGACCCAATTCAATGCGTTCTCGACCCAATCGAAATACCCCGCGCCTTGGTCGTTGAAGACCCGCAGCCCCACGAGATCGACCTCGGGAGCGACGCCAGGATGTTGAGAACTATTGCTGCCGATAATCCCGGCGACATGCGTTCCGTGAAAACCAGCCGGGCCGTCGTCATAGGGGTCCGCGTCGTTTTCTTCCGTAAAATCCCAACCACCGACCACACGATAGCCGCTCCCCAAGCCACCGCCGAGAGCCACATGGTCGTAAGCAATGCCGCTGTCGATTACCACCACGGTTTGGCCCGCGCCGGTCAAGCCATACTCTTGCCGCACATAGCTCACTCCCGTGGCTTGATGCACGTCGGCCAATGCACCGAGGGCTTCGATCTGCTGAGGCTGGACTTCTTGCAGCAGCGCGTCGTCGATGAAGAAGTCGCCTAGCGGTTGCGCGGAAAGGACGAGTCGCTGTTCGTATTCGTCGAACAACGCGCGACGCCACGATGACGAAACGGACGTGTCGGGGCCAAACATCGGCGACCTTAGTGATTTCCTCGGGCAGGCGCGATCCGCACGCGGGTTCACGGGGTCTCATTGACCGCGCGGACATCCTTGCCGGAGCAAAGGAAATATAGGTTAGAGTCGCCGTGGAGTTCCCTGGCTGAAACGACGCCAGCTTTCAAGTTGCGTCGACAATGGATGGGCAAGTGGAATTGTAGGACTGGCGCCGCGGAAGTCAGCCGACGCCGTTTGCCATGAGGGAAATAAACACACTCGCTTAGAAGGCACTAATCCACACAATGCATACAATCGCCACCAGCGGAATGATGGGACTGACATGCATCGTCGATTCAAGACGAATGGTTGCAAGCCGCCAGCGGGAGCTAATCAAGCTGCGACCAAGTGCTGCGGGGGCTGCCCAAGACCAAGGCCATTAGCAGCACCATCAGCGCCACCCCGGAGGTGACCGCCAATTCCAAGTTCTGAACAAAGTAGGCGGCGCCGCAAATGGTGAGGCTGGCAATCGCGAAAATAAACACTCCCCAGCGACGCCATCGCAACAGCGCGGCGGCGGACGCCACGTTCAATGCCTCGCACGTGGCCAACAACGGCAGATACCAAGCGGGGTGGCTGGGATATTCCTTCAGATACGCTGCATGATATTCGTTCACCATCAACGGCAAAAAGTTGGTGAGCGACAGGAAGCCGTAGGTTGCGATCAGCAACATTAAGAGTACCGTCATCCACAGGCGGTGGGTGCGCGGCCGTGACTCGCGAAAGTCGTATTCGGACATGGAAATCGGCTTTTGGGTTAGCTGCGTCATGTATGTGTCTGTCCGCTGCCTGTCCCGTGAATTAGGACGCCCGACCGCCAAATCGGACCATTCTCAGTTCCGTGCGAGACGAACGGCCTTCTCGCTAAGCTTATGACGATGTCTTTCTACGCTGGGCATGTCGCGGATCGAACAATCGCTTGGAAAACGAACATGCCGACAAGAGAGGCAAGACGATGCTGATTTTAAGCCGAGCAAGGCGGGATTGCGACCACTGCGAGCGAAACTCGCCGAAAATTTATGCTCGTCGAGTCCATCCGAATTCTATGCGACGTCGAACGCATCCCCCTCATAGATGCAGCTTTAGGTCGATCCTTCCGATCGGCGGAATCGACGGAAGTCGCGCGAACCAATCGTCGCTGGTCCTATCGGATGCGGCATCCCGCTAAGATCGCAGTCGCTATCGGGGCGCGTTCGGCGGCGAGAGTCGGGCGACTCGGGCTCGCGCTCGGTCCAGTTGAACGGCGGTCTCGGCATGCTTCGCCACCAAGCCTTCTTCCTGACGCAGTTCGGATAACCGCTGCTCATTTGCGAGCCGACGCAGCCGTAGTTCCTCGGCGAACTCGGTGTTCGGCAACGAATACGCAAGTGCATGGAATTGATTCAGTTGTTCCAGGCGACGATCAAGCAATTCCTGACGGTATGCCAACAACCGCCGTTCGGCATCGATTTGAACTTGCCGCGAGGCCAGAGTCGAATCCACTGAATCGGCCGGATCATCGGTTAGCTCATCCGGCAAAGACTGGCGTGATTCGAATGTCGCCACCTCCGGCCATAAGTCGCCGGCGTCTCGCCGCGCGACTAAGGCGGCCAGTTCTAGCCGAGCTTCCTCCAGCCGCTGTTCGGCCCGAGCCATCGAATGCGAGAACGTCGAAGGGGGAGAAAATAGCTGGACCGGCGCCAACGTCGGAGCGGGGGCAATACCGCTGGCCGGCGGGATTACCCACGCGCCTTGGAATCGATTCGTGTTCGGCAAAGCGTAGAAATTGAACTCTCGTAAGGCGGCCAATCGCTGTTCGTAGGAATCGATGCGAGCCTGCGTCAATTCGATTTCGTGTCCCAACCGAGCCGCGGCCAGGGGCTCGACGACGCCGCTAAACCATTTGGCCTCCAGATCGGCCAAGTCTCGATCCGGTGCGGTTGGTGGGGCAGGCGCTGCCGGAGCGTTGCCCGGTTGACTCGATTGACGCACCTGGATCACGCGCGATTGTCGTTGCGGCGTTTCGCTTCCCGGCCCGAGACGTTGCGCGGGCGGCGCGCTCCCCCCAACCAATGTCTGCGCGGCCGCTTCAACGACGCAAACGGAAACAATCAAAGCGGTTGTGGCGAATCGACAGATCATGGCGGTTACTCCTGCACGGGCTCGATCAAGTTCTATGACAATTGGCATCGAGCAATTGCCGTTCGTAGGTCCTGTCTGGAAATATATCGACTTTCCGTAGCGAAGGGTAGAAAAAAGCCGGCAGAAAGAATCATACCGATTACTCCGACGAACGTCGTTTCGCGTGATTCAGGGGCCGAGGTTCCGCCCACGAATCCGCTCGCCGCCACGAGGCTCCCGATCGTCTGGCATCGGCTACTCGCTTCAAATCATGGATTCGTAGAGACTTGCGGCTGATCTGACAGGCGAGCGTGGTTTTCAATGAAGCTGCGACGTGGGGGAACTTTTCCCACGGTTCGGATATCCAAGTCCCGTGCCGAACGGCGATTCCGTCTGATTGCGCGGCCCGACGATTAGGTCAGCCAGAGTGCGACAAAGGTGCATGGCATGGAGCAGGTCATACGCGGCCTGCCGTAAACTCCGATTGCAACGCCTGCGAATTAACTCAACTCGGTTTGGTGATTCGTTTTTCGTTGCATTGGGACGCGCTCCAATTACAATCCAACGGATATAGGCGACCGGCGATTTTGTTTACCCACTTCCACCAGTCTTCCTATAGTCGCAGTCTCCAGTCACCTCCGCATGGGTCGATTCTCATCAGGGATCATTACCGCCAATTCCCCTCGGCCGAGCGGAAGCTAGGACTGGAAGTTGAGCTGATTTAGCGGACAGGGTCACTCGTCCCGATACCTTCTCGAGGTTTTTACATGACCATCCGGCGTTCAGATTTTGGATCGTCAGATTTCGCCACGCGTCGCCTGAAGCTGCGTGATCAACAGCAACGCAAGCTGGAGCGGCGTCTGTTGCTCGAACAACTCGAGCAACGGCAGCTATTGACGACCGGTCCGCAGTTGATCGGCATTCAGCCGAACGAAGGCGAGTTGCTGAGCAACAACCAAACGCGACAGGTTGCGCCGCGCGAGCTGGTATTCCAGTTCGACGATTTGGCCAACTTGGATCCGGCCAGCATTGCCGATTCGATTCAAGTTACCCGCAGCGGTTTCGACGGCCAGTTCGAGCGGGCCTCGGTGTTGACCGATCTTGGCACGAGCGGGCAGGTGGTGTTCCAGTTCGCGGCGGTGGCGCCGGGCGAGGCAGGCAACGGCATCTCGCTGGTCTTCACGAAGTCGAACCACGGCGGTTCGAGTTTGCCGACGGTGACGGTTTCGGGCCGTCAAATCAACGTCGACTTGAATACGAATTCGGGTAACGAGACGACGGCCAGTGATTTGCTGACCGCGATGACGAACAGCGCGGCCGCCTCGTCGCTCGTAACCACGTCGCTGGAACTCGGCAATCTCCTCGCTCGCGTCGATCAAAATGTCTCGGTGGGCGCGCCGCTGACGCTCGCCGGCGCGAATCACGCCACAGTCAGCTCGAGCTTCAACGCCGGCTCCAATGTGCAATTGTCGTTTACCGCGGCTCAGACGGGCTTGGCCGGAAATGGCATTCAGATCGCCGTTACTAAAGTGGATCGAGGTGGTCCAGCGACGCCTCGCGTGACCGTTTCGGGTCGCACCATTAACCTGGAACTGAACTCGCATCTCGGCAACGAAACCACGGCCCAAGAGGTCGTTACGGCCGTCAATGGCAACGCGACGGCTCGCGCATTGGTTACGGCTCGTCTGAATTTCGGAAGCGGCTTAACCAAGCTTGGCAATCGCACACTGACGTTCTCCCCATTGCGCCTAGCCGGCGCCAACGATGTGGTGATTCAACCCGGTCACCTTGAGTTGGCCGAGAACGGCCGCGAGGTCATTTTCCGTTTCGCCGACAACTTGCCAGACGATCGTTATCGCATCGATATTCTGGGCGCCGGGGCTAACCCGCTGCTGGACGAAAACGGTTTGCCGTTCAACGGCGGCCGCGATCAAAGCGTCGAGTTCCGCCTGGACTTGGCTCCGCGCGTGGAAGCGGTCGTGCCGCAGCCGATCACCCGCACCTCGACCGGGGCGTTGCAGCAGGCTCGCAATCAAATCGTCGTGTACTTCAACCACGATCACTTGCAGGGCGATACGCTCGATCCGGTCAAAGCCAGCGACCCATCGTTCTACAAGCTGTATCTTACGAAGGGCACCGTTCGCAACACCGACGACACCTTGATTCCAGCGTCCGTCACGTTCGACGCCACCACGGAAACTGCCACACTGACCTTCGCCAACGATCTACAACAGCTTGCCGGCAACACGGCTACGGGCGGAACATTCCGGCTGCGTATTGGCACCGACGAAGCGATTCCGGCCGTGCCCGTGACATTGACTCCGCAGAACGATCCCGGTTCGAGCTTTGATACGGCCTTGGATTTGGCGGCCAATTGGAGCCCCAACGCCGATCCCTCGCAAAGCATCGTCATCTCGTCATCCATCGCGAACGCCAATCCGTACTTGCTTGATTTTCCCGGAGCCAGCGACGAGCCGGGACATCGCGAGATTCCGTCCGTGCAAGACCATGTGCCAGGCGGCGCGGACGATCGGCCGGGGATTACCACGATCCCTTACAACTTCCGACTCGAATATGGTTTCGACTCGCGCAACAATGTGTTGCTGAACTCCATTACCGAAAACCAGAAGCAACGGGCTCGTGAAGTTTTTGAGCTGTACGGCAACTACTTGGGCGTCCAATTTATCGAGACCGCCAGCCAAGGCATGACGATCGTGACGGGAGATCTCCGCGCGATTAATCCCACAATTCCGACCGGTATCGGAGCGCCTTACAGTCTTTCAAATGCGCAGGGTGACTTGGTCATCATGGAGCTGCAAGACTTCAACCAACCGGGCGATGATATCTATGGCGGTGATTGGTTCCGAGCCGCTTTCAAGGAAATTGGTCGTGCGTTGGGTTATGGTCCAACCACCGAATTGCCTGGGTTGTCTTTGGCCGTCGACACTCAGAATCCGGGACCAACGGCCGAGCCGATATTCCCTGGCGACGCCGACGTTCTGCACGGCCAGTTTATGTACCGGCCCGAGTCGAATGACATCGATCTCTATCAATTCACGTTGACGCAAACGGGCCGAATCAGCATCGAAACGTTCGCTGAACGCCAAGCCAATCCGAGCCTCGTCGACACGGTCATCACTTTGTACCGTGAGAATGCGAACGGCACGCACGAATTGGTGGCTCGTAATGATGATTACTACAGCAACGACTCATTCTTAGAATTGGAGTTGGGCCCCGGTAAGTACTTTGTGGGCGTTAGCGCCAGTGGCAACAATCAATACAATCCCACCATCGAAGATAGTGGGATCGGCGGCACGACCGGGGACGATCCTTCAACGCCTAACATCGACGAGGGCGCCTACGAACTGCGTCTCAATTTCCGCCCCAATGCGGATGATTCGCTGACCGACAGCACGGGCGTCGTGTTCGATGGCGATGCCGACGGCGTTCCGGGTGGAGTCCACAATTTCTGGTTCCGTACCCAATCGGCGGCTCGGACGCTAATTGTCGACAAATCGGCTCCAGTTGGCGGTAACGGTTCGCTGGCCGCGCCGTATTCCAACTTGCAAACGGCTCTCACCGCCGCTGCCGCTCAGCCTAATAGCATTGTGCGGATTGTGGGCAATGGCGGCGCGGATGGAGATCTGACGACCGAGGCCGACAACGACGCCTATGAGATTGGCTTCAATCGCCTTGGCAATCAGTTGGCGGACGGACCACGGTTCGAGGTGCCGAAAGACGTTACGGTCATGATCGACGCCGGCGCGGTGTTCAAACTGCGTCGAGCGATGGTGGCAGTCGGCAGCACCGCCGTGAACGTCGATCACAGCGGCGCATCATTGCAGGTCTTGGGGACGCCTCGTCTGTTGACCGCGAATGGGCAAGTCGCCCGTGACTCGAATGGACAAGTGGTCGAAGGCAGCGTCTTTTTCACGTCGATTCACGACAATGCGATCGGAGATGATACCAACGCGGATGTCAGCCATCCGGCGGCTCTGCCCGGTGACTGGGGCGGCATTTGGTATCGCAATGATATCGACTCGGCCAGCAAGCGATTCGATTGGGAGAACGAAGGCATCTACTTGAATGTCGTCAATCATGCCGACATGCGGTACGGCGGTGGCGATGTAATTGTGAGTGGCGTGACACAGCCCGTGGCGCCGATCCACATGACCGACTCGCGTCCGACGGTCTCTTATAACACCATTACCGGCAGCGCGGACGCGGCGATGTCGGCGAATCCCGATAGCTTTAAGGAAACAAGCTTTCATACCACCGAGTTTCAGCAACGGGGCGCCTTCACGGCTGACTACACACGAGTTGGACCGGATATCCAATTCAATCACCTCACGGACAACTCCTTTAACGCCCTGTTCGTGCGTCTGCGAACGCCCGCCGGAAATGATTTAGAAACACTGACGGTACCCGGTCGCTTCGACGATACCGACGTCGTGCATGTGATTGCCGAGAATTTGTTGATCGAGGGCGTTGCGGGCGGTCCGATCTCCCAAGTCGCCACGCCGCCAACTCAGCTTGTGAAGCTGGATCCGTTAACGGGTGGCACGCTTCCGCTCGGAACTTACAACTATCGACTTACCTATGTGGACGCCCAGGGGAATGAGAGCCCGGCTTCAGATCCCAGCCGCGATATCACGTTGACCGGCGGCCAAACGGCTGTGTTATTAAGTCAGTTGCCTCGCATTCCCTCCGGCAGTGGATTCGTCGAGCGACGACTGTATCGCAGCCAACCCGACGGCTCGGGACCATACAATCTGATTCACAAGTTGAATTCCACGGCGGCGACTTATTTGGACAACGGCACGGCCTTGGGTGGCGTTCTGGTGGAAGATGTGACCGCGTTGAATCTTCAGCCGCGATTGGATGCCAGCTTGGTTGTGGATCCCGGAACGATTGTGAAGTTCGACGGCGCTCGCATCGAGACTCGCATGGGTGGCCAGCTAGTCGCGGAAGGACACGTGGGACACGAGATCGTGTTCACTTCGCTGCAGGACGACCGCTACGGGGCCGGCGGGTCTTATGACACGAGCAATCAATTAGCTAATTCCGTCGCCGAACGAGGCGATTGGGGCGGCCTACTCATTGGCGCCCTAGGTGAACTAAGCCTGGACCATGCTGTCGTGTCTTATGCCGGCGGCATCACCAAAATGGACGGCTCGTTCGCGGGTGTTAATGCCGTCGAATTGCATCAAGCGACGGCGCGTATCACGAACACAACCTTCGAGCAGAATGCAAGTGGCGTGGGTGGTCAAGCCAACGCCAACCGATTCGGCCGAGGCTCCAATGCCCCTGGTTCGATTTTCGTTCGCGGTTCACAACCTATCATTGTGAACAACATTTTCCAGCATAACGACGGCTCGGCGATCAACATCAATGTCAATTCTCTGAATAGCGTCCTAGTCGATGATGTCGGCCGCAGCACTGGAAATGCCGACATCGTCGAGGGCTACAAGGACAATGTCGGCCCGCTGATCCGTCTCAACCGAGTCAACGACAACGGCGGCTATGATAGCGACGGCTTACTTATGGGTGTCAACGGTATGGTCGTCCGTGGCGGCACCCTGACCACCGAAGGCGTGTGGGACGATACGGATATCGTGCATGTGGTGTTGATCAAGAGATCTCAATACCCGACTTCCACACCTTTGGTGGGCTCTCCTTGAAGAGCAGCGCCGATGAAAGTCTTGTGGTAAAGCTGGATGGCGATGCCGCTGGCTTTACCGCGAACGGCACTCCACTTGACATTAACGACCGAATTGGTGGGCCTTGCACCTGATCGGACAGCCGCGTTTCCCCGTCGTCCTCACCGCAATCGCGGACGACACCGTGAAGCTGGCCTGCGGCCGGACGGCATGCCACAGACCGACACCAACAATGACGGCGATTTTTCGCGAGATGGTTGATGGCGGCGGCATATTCTGCCCACCGGCGACAGGTACGGCATTGACGGTCACAGGAACAACCATCGATGGCGATGCTTTGCGCACGACGCCATGCTGGGAGACGGCATCATCCCCGTTGGAAATGCCACGTACATCGGTGGCGCACTTCCTCCGGCTTTTTCCAGAACGGACATGCCATCGGAATGGCGTGTGGAATTGTGTTGAGCACCGGAGATGCCGACACGGCTTCTGGACCAAACCTTAGTGATTCGTCGACGCGGTAAGTTCTGGATTGCCTGACGCCGCTTGACGCGCGCTCCTACACCACGAATACCCAAGAACTAACATCGTTGGAATTCCAGTTTATCTCCCAGGAGGCAACTTATTCTTTAACTACGTCTTCGCGTCGGAAGAGTACAACGAGTTTGCAAACTCCACTTTTAATGATGTGTTCGCGTTTTTCCTCGATGGCGTGAACATCGCCCTGATTCCTGGCACCACCACTCCAGTCACGATTAACAACATCAACGGTGGCAATCCGTTGGGAACGAATCCAATGAACCCCCAGTTGTATAACAACAACGATCCTGGGGACGCGGGTGGCTTCCTCACGGAGTTCGGGTACGACGGGTTCACCGATGTGCTTACCGCGACAGCCCTCAACTTAAGTCCTGCGTACATACAATTCGACTCGTCGTGTCCGACGTGACGGATACGGCCTTTGACTCAGCCGTATTTCTTCAGATGGGCAGTTTCTCCGACGAACCGCCAGCGGCGCCGCCCGCGCCGGGAGCGTGGGATGGAGTTACTCTCGATACGTATTCCCACGATCGCAATATTGCCACAGTTGCCGAGGCCGAGAGTCGTAGCGGCCAAGTTCCTGGAGCCAATGCGAATCCATTGACGGCTCAGTATATCGGCGAGCTGGCGCCGAACGAAAAAGGAGGTGACGAATCGCGGCGTCTGGGATTCACTGTGCATGGGCTGCTAAGTCAGCCAGGGGACGTGGATACTTACAGCTTCAAAGCCGCGGCTGGCACGGAAGTGTGGTTAGATATTGACCGAACTGGCATGGGGCTGGATTCGGTCGTGGAACTTGTCACTGCGGACGGATTGATTCAAGCATTATCAAACGACTCCTTGGCGGAAGAGCAAGCCGGGGAGGTGGCATTTGCGTCGTCGGGTATCGATGCGAATCCATTGAGAAAGCAGGCTGTTGATTTCGCCGCCACAAACGCCAGCGGCCTAGTGAAAGATTTCTACTCCACGAATCAGCGAGATGCTGGGTTGCGAGTGGTTCTACCCGGTACCCCAGGCCAAGTCGGCACCTACCACGTGCGAGTGCGAAGTAGCAATCTTGGACCGAACGATACGGTTGATAAATTATGGAACGACTCCTTGATCACATCGGGTCGTACGAGCGGATCCTACCAGCTTCAAGTGCGATTGCGCGAATTGGACGAGATTGCTGGTTCATCCATTGAGTATTCGGATATTCGCTTTGCCAATACCGGAATTACCGTAGCAGGCAATCCACTGCACTCGCCGCTTCAGGGCGAGGTTGCCGAGGACGATTCGACGAATGATATCAGTGCGGACGCTCAGTATATTGGCAACCTACTGCAAACCGATCGAGCCGTGATTTCGCTCGCGGGTCAACTTCAAGCGGCGCCGGGAACGACTCTGCCGGACAATGTTGACTGGTACCGCGTGGACTTGAATTATGACGCGCTTGAATCGATTCCGGGTGTGACCACGGCGTCCCAGTATTTCGCCACGATGTTTGACATCGATTATGCCGATGGGTTGGCACGGGCGAATACCAGTCTGCATATTTATGACTCGTCGGGCAATTTGATACTGCGAGCGACGGACTCGAATGTCTCAGAAGATCGTCCAGGACCGTTGCAAGGCACCGGCTTGACGGACCTTTCGCGAGGTTCGGTAGGCGGACTCGACCCACTCGTAGGCGCCGTACAACTACCTGTAGGAACTTACCTAATCGCCGTATCGAACGGTTCGCAAGTTCCCGCCGAGCTTGAGCAATATCTCGTGGCGAACCCAGTCAATCCATTGTTCCGCCTTGAGCCAATCAACTCGGTGCGGCGGATCGTCGATGAGCATATTGAGCCGCTTACACCTGAGACACGTCCTACCGGCGCGCCGCCAGTTGTCGATAACTTTATCGACTTGAACGTCAACGCGGTACCTTTCCAACTGGGTGACGTGACGCTGTTTGTAAGTCTCGATTCAACGCCCTTCGGCAACGGCACTCAGCTGTTCACAGTTGATCCTGTAACAGGTGCCTTAGAAACCTTTGTTGGTCAGTTTAATGGTGATGTAGGCGACATTGGCATGCGCACCAATGGTCAGCTGTTTGGATTCACCACCGACCTTGACGATGGGGCACGGAGTGACGCCGGCACGGGCAACTACTTGAGGATCGATACTGGCACGGCCGCGACAGTCAATCTTGGGGACGATGGTCTAGCCACATTTCACGGCGATCCGCTCCAGCCAAACATTGCCATCCCAAGTATGGATGGAATCCATTTCGAGGCGATTGGCTATACTTTCGACGCGAATGGAGCACCACTGGGAGTGGCCGTGGGGAGTCGTCCGGGAGGCCTTACTTCCGCGACGCGTCCGTTGATCGACTATTTCGATAACATTTTGTACTTATTCGATCCTACTACTGGCACCGTTTTCAGCTCATTGGCCAACCGAACAGGCGGTAACGTTTTGGTTGGTCCCGGCACGGACGTCCCGCCGAGCGGACAGATTCGGACTGATGTTGGAACAACGTCAGGTGGGGCGACTGCAATCGTCGGTGCTCCGGCAAGTGAATTTGATTCCATTCTCGGAGTGACAAGTCGAAGTATCGTGGATGGAGAGCGATTTCGAATAGCCGACCAGCTTGGCGTCTTCTATGACTTCGAAATGAATAGCGGTCCCGAGATGGAGGTCCTGCAGGATCCTACTGTAGATTTCACTTTGCGGGATGGTGATACGTTTACAATTGATGCCACGCCTTATGAATTCGACACGGGATCTGTGATCGTAGTGGAGGCCGTTAACGGGGCGGGAATCCAAGACGGATCGACACTCACCATCACGAACTCTGCCAGTCCAAGCGTGGCGCGAGTGTTTGAGTTCAATAACGGCGTCGGTTCCGTCGCAAGCGATCGCGTAGAAATTCGATACAGCTCGGCATTTTCACGAGACCAAATCCGTCAGGCGATTGTCAACGCCGTTAACGGGGCGAACTTCGGCGTATCGGCCGAGTTCAATCCCGGGTCCAATAGGATTACTTTGGTCGGTGAATCACAAACCGTGGGGATTCCCGAGCGTCCATCCGGAATTGGGATTGAAGGTTCTCCCGGCTCTTTTAGTTCCTCGCTACTGATTCCAATCGAAGAGACATTCACGGCTGAGGAGGTGTCGCAAGCAATTGCCACTGCCGTGAATTTGCGAAATGTCGGCGGTGTGACGGCTGGAAATTTCGGATCGTATGTCAACTTCTCAGGAGCAATTGCGCCGGGCTTCTCGATATTGGAAAGTCGCGGACTTATCCGTGACCTCAATGCTGATGGGAATATCACTTTAGATTTTCCCGTTCCGTTCCTTGTCGACGACACAGCCGAGGAAATCGCCGTTCGTATCGCGGCTGCCATCAATAGTGCGCGAATCGGCGGTGTATCCGCGACAGTGGACGGAAAGATTGTCAACTTAACGGGCGCGACGCTGCTTAGCTCCGATCCGCCTTTGCTTCCGGGCGGAACAGGACCTGGCGGTCAAGTTACGGGAGTCGCATTCCTAGGGAACCGATTGTTTGCCGTTAGCGATCGTGGTGGATTATTTGAAGTGCTTAACTATACAACTCCTGACGGTGCCATTACGCGTTACGTCAGTGAGTCGGCGAACGATCTCTTAGGAATCAATTTTCAGGGTTTGGCGGCAGGTCCCAGGAATGCCGAGAATGGCCGGTATCGCGACCTGTTATTCGCAACCGATGATGCTGGCGTAGTGTATGCGTTCGACGAGTTTGGACGGCTTCAACCAATTTTCTCGGACGGTGCGACTCAGGTTTCAACGGGGCTGGGAATCGCGGGTCAAGTCAACGGCCTGGCGTTCTCTAACTTGGATTACAACCTGTGGCACTCGACCACGTTTGAGCCGGCGAATGACGGAGCGGGTGGGACGATTACCGCCGGACACGGCGTGGAGGCCGCGTTTGACGGAAGCCGGATCGGACGTGATCCTCTTATCCCCAATGAGAGTCTGTGGTTCGGTTTTGAAAGTCTAGCCTCCAACAACGTGCCCAATCTCTCGCCGCTGGAGCAACCGACCAATCTGTCTGGGACTTACGACTTCCCAGGCGGTGCGCATGGCGCCATAGAGACGGAACCGTTTAGCTTGGCAGGGTACGCTCCCGCCGATCAACCGGTTCTTTATCTCAACTATTTTTTGGAATCGGAGAATACCAATTGGACTTTGACCAATCCCATGCGGGATGCAGCCCGGATCTACGTGGGCGACGACAGCGGCGAATGGCGGCTTCTCGCTACGAACAACTCGACCCGTTTGGCGAGCACCGGAGAACTGGTCGAAGGGCTGGACAGCCCGTTTGATGTTCAGGAGCTATTCGACGTGCCAGCCGCCGGCGCACAAAACTGGCGCCAGAGTCGCGTTCCGTTGGATGCAGTGGCCGGTCTCGACAACCTGCGGTTGCCCGCATTGAGTTTTCGACGGCGGGTTCGATGAATGTCGGCGATCCCGATACCACGGGCGACGAACTTCGCGCCATTCCAGGCAATGAGCTGCGCGATGGCCAGACGTTCGAGATCGACGGCGATACGATCTTTGAGATCGAATCCGGCTACACGCTCGTTGTTCCGTCCGGCGCGGCGATTATCGACGGCGACACCTTTACGATTCGCAACGGCGCTCAAGGAGCGCCCGACGTAATCTTTGAGTTCGACAACGGCAACGGGCCCAACGGCTCGGGCATTGTCGTGCCTTACACCGCGGATCAAACGGCAAGCCAGATCGCGTTGACCATTCAGCAATTGATTGTAGCCAACCAATCCGCGCCAACCGTAATCACGGGTGTTGATATTGGGCGCGAAGACAACGATCGCTTGGCCACGGCCTTGAATGTCGGCATAACAGGCGAATCCGTTCGAGTAACCGCGACCGGCAGTATCGGCGACAATCCATCACTAACCGGCGCCGACCGAGGGCTCGATGTCGACTTGATCCGGATGGATTTGGGATTGAATGGACGTGTGCAAATTGATGTCGACGCCCAGCAGCGAAACTCGCCGCTTGACGCGGCGCTGCGCGTGTTCGACGCGAATGGCATCGAGTTGGCCTTCAATGATAATTTCAATGGCTTGGATCCCTTTATCGAGTTCGTGTCGCCCGCTCCCGGAACCTACTATGTCGGCGTTAGTAACTCGACCAATATCGCCTATGACGCAACGGAAGACGCGAGCGGCATTGCTCCGGCAACCGGTGGAATTGGGCCATATGACTTGACGATTACCGTCGCGGAAAGTGTGGCGGCGCACCGGGACGGCAATCGCCTGAGTCTGGAAGGCATCAATGACATTTTGATCGATCCGATCAGTCCATTGATCGTGGACGGGCAAGTCGGATCGGGATCGCCGAACACCGTCTTCGTTCATGGTGGTATGTCCGACAATGAGGTGGCCACGGCGATTCGCTATGCTTTGGCCGCGCGTTACGCACAAAACCATGTGGATGCCGTCCGAGGATATGAACACGTGGTACGAGTGATCGGACATAGTGTTTCGGATTCTGGACCATTTGGACTGACGAATACGCTCGATGGCGATTTATTCGGCGAATTCACTTCGGCGACTCGAAGTTTGCGTGGTCAGAACAACGCCTTCCGAGGCTTCTTTATCGACGACATCATTATCGGTTTCGCCGAGCGTGGTGAAATGGCGACCGGCGCTGTACAAAACACTTCATTTGTGACAGACCCCCTAGCCGATCCCTTCGATATCCAAGTCGGCCCTTACCAATTGGAGATTCGAGGGGCGACGGAGTACGGTCAACCGTTGCCAGTGGATCCACTTACAAACGTTCCACGCATTCAGTTGGATCGTAGTTTCGACACCAATGATCGGTTGACTCAACAGCATACGATCATCGCGCCGGCGGCATCCCAGTTGACCGACGGCCAGACATTCACACTCGGCGATGGCGTCAACGAGGTTGTCTTCGAATACGAAGACGTACTTGTCGGAAATGGCGTCACGCCGGGACGAGTGCGAATTGATTTCAACACGGCCGCACTGGACCCGATTATCGGAGCTCACACGCCGGAACCGGCTTGGGTCATCGCCGCCCGTCTGCGAGATGCGATTAATAGTCCGCAAGTACAGTCGTTGCTGGATATTACCGCGGCCTTGTCCGATGGCACTCAGCGGGACTCGCAATCCGCGTCGTTCCAAAGTAATGACATTCGGATCAACCTGTTCGGCAATGCCATCATTACGACCAACAGTACGACTCTGTCCGCTGATTTAGTCAACACGGAAGCCAACGATGTGCTCGCGGGTGCTGTTGTTAGCGGCATCGTGGGTGGAAATAGTGATCGTTTCCGTGCCAGTGGATTTATCGGCGACAATACGAATTTGGCCGAGGCCAGCAACGATGTCGACCTGATTCAGGTCTCGCTGGTTGGTGGTGAGCGCATCACGGTAGACATTGATACGCCGAGCGGAAGCTCGTTGGACAGCTTCTTGCGGATTTTCGACGAGTTCGGATTCCCGTTGACTCAGTTCGTAAGCGACGACGACTCCGCACCTGGAGAAGTCGTTTCGTTAGATTCGTTCCTAACGTTCACCGCGCCGACTTCGGGCATCTACTACATCGGCGTCAGCAGCTTTGACAACGAAGATTACGATCCGTTTGTGGAGGGGAACGCGAACTCAGTTGGATCATCGACCGGAGCGTACTCGATCGAAATCTTGCGTCCTGACCTGATTGGCAGCGTTGGCATTCAAGTTCACGACGCCTATGGCGACGCGAATCATTTCCGCGACCAAGGTCAATTGATTATCAACGCCAATCGCATTTCCAATTCGGGTGAGTTCGCGATAGACATTGGTCCAGGGGTCAATAATCAGTCAGTCGAAGGAGCTCCGAATCCAGGCCCCGTTCGCAATACGCGTGAGTTGAACACCCAACGCCTCGTGCCGGGCGTCACCATTTCTAATAACTTGTTGACCAACAATGTTAGTGGTGGTATCGCCATGCGTGGTGATGCCACGGACAACCTGGCGCCGGTTCCCTTCGGTCGAATCATTAACAATACGATCGTGGGCGGCACGGTTCGAGCCGCCCAGAACGCTTCGTCGGAACTGGTTGGCGACACCATCTATCTTCGCGGCTCGGCATCCTTTGCCGATACGGTCGTGGACTACAACCCCTTGTTCGGTAACGGTCCCGAACCGGACACCTTGTTCGCGGACAGCCTGCAAGCGCTCGGCGCTCCGGACTATGCGGTCGACCCGGTAACACTGGTTGCTACGGGGGCTGTGTCTCTGGGGCATGGTGGCCAATTAACGGTCGAATTCACCGATAACGCACTCACAGGCAGCGGCGACGCGGCGCCCGACTTGTTCATTTACGAAGTTGACGATGAGAACGAGTCCGTGTTCGTGGAGATTAGCAAAGACGGCACGGCCTTCTTCGCGGTTGGCAAAGCCTCGGGAGCCAACGGGGCGATCGACTTGGATGCGTTTGGATTCGGCCCCAACGATCTATTCCGCTTCGTGCGATTGACGGACGACGCCTCGCAAGGGTCGTCGACGGGGCTGACCGTTGGAGCCGATATTGATGCGATCGGAGCGATCTCATCTTATGTGTCTCCAACGTTCAACGCCGGCGGTCAAGGTATTTTGGTTGCCGACAATGCCAGCCCGACGATCCTGAACAATCTTCTGATCAACAATGAGACCGGAATTGAAATTGATGCCACATCAAGTGCCGCGGGCGCCGTGGTGGGCGGAACGATCTATCAGCACAACACGACCGACGCGAACACATCGATTGGCCTGGGTGATTTCCCCTTGGTATTGGGCGACGCCGAGCGGTTGTTCGTTGATCCGGTCGCCGGAAACTACTACTTGGCCGACGGCGCTCGGGCGATCGACAGCGCGATCGATTCCATGCAAGATCGACCGGCGTTGGTGAGCGTCAAGACGCCGTTGGGACTGCCGGCAACGCCTGTCTTGGCGCCGAACACCGATCTCACTGGCCAATTGCGCGTGGACGATCCGCGAGTGGAAACGCCTTCGGGCGTGGGCGAGCGAGTATTCAAGGATCGCGGCGCGTTGGACCGCTCGGACTTCGTTGGCCCCACGGGTCAACTCACGACGCCGCGCGACAACGACGGAGCCGGGCAGGACCGAAATCCCAACATGAACGTGGTGGAGTTGTCCAGCCAAGTATTGAACAACTTTACCATTCAATTGATCGATGGAATTGGCCCGGTTGACCCCAATGATGGAATTGGAGCTGCCGACAATACCGTTACTCGCAATTCGGTCGTATTGTATCGCGGCACGAATGAGGACAATTTGCAGCCTTTGGTCGAGGGTGTGGACTATCGGTTCCACTACGATTCGACCAACAATTCGATCGTTTTGACACCGCTGTCGGGGATTTGGCAAAGCGATCAACTGTATCGCGTGGAATTGGCCGGCGAGCAACGGTTTGTGTTGGTCGCTCCTTCGGGCACTCAAGTTCGTGATGGCTCGACTTTCAGCGTCGCGGATCAGTCCGGCGAGACGGTGACGTTCGAGATCGAGCGAGGCTATACGCTGACGCTGCCCACGGCCACTTCCGTCACGGATCAAGAGACGTTCACAATTGACGATGGTACGAAAGTCGTAACATTCGAGTTTGATAGTGATAACTCGTATGACACGAACAATCGACAAGTTGTCTTCGATCCGTTGAACCCCTTGAGCTCCGCAACTACCGCTTTGATCAATGCCATTGTTTCGGCCAACCTTGGGCTGACTCCGACCGATCTTGGCAGCGGTGTGATACATTTGGGCGGAACGCGTCTGCATAACGTGGATGTGACCGGCAGCAGTCTCACATTGAGCGGTTCGCCGGGTGTAAGCCAGCTTCCGTTCGGCATTCAAATTCCCAGTGTTGCCGGTTTGCCGAGTGGGCTACAGGATCAGCAGACATTTTCCATTACCAACGGAGCGTTGACGGTGGTGTTCGAATTGGACACCAACGGTTCCGTCTCGTCTGGGCATCGCCAAGTGCGGTTCTTCACAACAAGCACGGTCGATGGAGTGGCCAACGCGATCGTGAACGCCATTGCCGGTGCGGGGCTGGCTCTCTCGCCGGTGAATTTGGGTGGCGGTTTGGTTGGCCTGGGCGGAAACGCTGGAATCCTGTTGGATACTGGCACGACGGGTCTTACGCAAACGGGCACGGCGGGAGTGGACGCGTCCGTCGCGGTGCCGATCACGGGCGACGTGAGCAATGCGAATGTGGTGGCTCAGCAAATGGCGGCCGCGATCAATAGCGCCTCGGTGTTGCTATCGGGCGTCAGTGCGTTGGCCGTGGGTGACCAAGTGTTGCTGGATGGAGCTTCGGCCGTAAGCGGCAGCAGTGCCATTTCGGTGCCCAGCATTAAGGACTTGGCGGGCAATCCTTTGAAGTCCAATCAGCCGGACGGGTCGACAACGTTCGACATTTTCCTCGGCAGCGGACTTGATTTCGGCGACGCGCCGGACGGTCCTTACGACAGCAAGCTGGCGAACAATGGACCGCGCCATCAAATCGTCGACGGCTTCTTCTTAGGGTCGGGCGTAACGGTGGATGTGGATGGACCGGGACCAGATCAAGCCGATTCGGATCGACAGGACGATGGCATCGTGTTCATGTCGAATTTCGTTCGCGGATATAACAGTCAATTCACGGTTAGCGTTGCGGGCGGGCCAGGCGTCGTCGATGCCTGGATCGACTTCAACCAGGATGGTGATTTTGACGACGCGGGCGAGCAGATTTTGTCGGGTGTGACCTTAGCCGAAGGCACGCACCAACTGGAGTTGCGAAATCGCAATCCGCTGGCAAGCGACATTCAGGATCGCGGCGAAGTCCCCGGCTCCGCGGAGTTGGGAACAACCTATGCCCGCTTCCGTTTGAGCAGCAACGGTGTGTCCGGTCCGAATGGGGCGGCCGCGGATGGCGAAGTAGAAGACTACCAGATCGATATTTTCGCCAACGACTATCAAAATCGGTCGAATGCCCTCGACGTTAACGCCGATGGCTTCGTGTCCCCCATCGATGCATTGTTGGTTATCAACTTCCTCAATGCGAGTTCGGCGGGCCAATTGCCGCAGAATCGCCCCACACCTGGACCTCCGTTCTGGGATGTGAATGGGGATGGCCAGATTTCGCCGATCGATGTGGGGCAAGTCATCACCTACCTGAATGACGTGAACAACGGTTCGGGCGAAGGCGACGCGACATTGTTGGCCGAAGGCGAATCCACGGTCAGCACGCTTCAGGCCGCTGATTTGTCGAACGGATTGGCAACGTTGGCAATGCCTCAAGAGATAATCGCAGGCATGACCCAGCGATGGGAAGCGACCAATTCGGTCGCCGTGACTGGCTCGTCGACATCCCAGCAAGATGAGTCGGACGAGACGCCGGCGTCGGTCGGCATTGCCTCAAACGGTGACCAAGCCAATTCCGCGGCGTTGGATCCGACAGCTCTGGCGTTGGCTGATCTGGACGATGTGTTGTCGGAAATCGCCGAGGACATTGAAGGATCTCAGGTGAGCCGCGATGCTCACGACGACTTCTTCGCCAACATTCACTTCTAAAGGAATCGGGCAAGGAATTGCCTCTTGACTCAAGTACGCCTGTACGTGTAGCCTTCCGCACGTACAAACGTCCTTGATCGAGAGGCAAGACAAATGGCGAGGCGAGCGGCCCTGTCGAAAGGCGAAATGGAAGTCGCGCGGCTGCTGTGGCAGTTGAAACAAGCCACGGTGCGGCAGGTGCATGAGGCATTCCCCGCCGATCGCACGATCGACTTCACAACCGTGCAGACGTATCTCCGGCGGTTGGAAACCAAGGGCTACGCTACCGCTCGGCTGCAGGGACGAACACGAGTCTACTCTCCAACGGTGCGTCCCCGGACCGTCATTCGCGAGACCATCGACGATTTGGTCGATCGCTTGTTTGGTGGCGAGACGATGCCGCTGGTTCGTCATTTGATCGAGGACCGCGGCATTCGGGACGAGGATTTAGCCGAACTGCGCGAGCTTATTGATCGTTTGGAAAAGGGAGAGCGATCATGAGCGACTCGCTCTCTTCCTTTTGGATCGTCGTCGGCGCGCAGACATGGCAATTGGCATTGCTAATCGTTGCCGTGTGGAGCTTACATTATTGCTTTGCACGGCAACGCCCTCACTTGGCAATGGCGTTATGGCTGGTGGTTCTGGCAAAGTGCATCACTCCGCCATTGTGGAGCAGTCCTAGCGGTGTCTTCTGCTGGCTGCAGCCGCCGCGGCTTTCGGTCGACGCGGCCAAGAATCCGGTTCCGATGCCGAAGGTGCTCGACGACGAGACGTGGAAAGTCGTCGACCCGACGAACGAACAACAACTTCGGTCCATTGAAAATGATTTGTATGTCAATAACCAGCCAAGTTCGCTTTGGCGATCCATCTTATTGTTTAAGCGGAGCCTGACGGCAGCATTCGACTCACATTCGAGCCATCCATTGAAAGCATTCGCCCCGTGGCTAATAGGCGTTTGGCTTGTTGGTTTATCGTTTGTAGGAATGATGAGTTTGTTGCATTGGCTTTGGTTCCTGCGGCAATTAAGGCGAACGGCGTGTCGCACGGACGAGCGGCTATCGGAGTTAGCCGACGACCTCGCGGCGGCTCGGCATGCGTCGGCCGGTCACCGTCTTGGTATCCTCGGGGCGGACCGGCCCCGCGGTAATTGGGCTTTGGCGCCCGCGGATCGTGATGCCTGCCGTCTTGGTAGACAATCGGCAAATCGCTCAACTAGAGCCGCTGTTGGCGCATGAGCTCTTACATGTGCGTCGCGGAGATTTATGGTTGAGCGTGTTACAAGCGGTTGCGCGAACCGTGTGGTGGTTTCATCCCTTGGTGTGGATGGCGATGAGCCGAATCACGCGCGAGGCGGAGCGTTGCTGTGACGAAGCGGTACTCGCGGAATTAGGATGTGAGCCCGCGCACTATGCTCGTTCGCTGTTGGATGTGCTGGAACGGAAGCGATTGTTTCAAGCCGTACCCTTGTTTCCAGGCGTACGGCCGGTCGATATCACAACTTCTCGATTGGAGCGAATCATGAGTTTGCGGCATGGATGTCGTCGGCGATCGCCGTGGTGGTGTTGGGGTGTGTTAATCGGTCTTGCGGCCGTCGTGCTGCCTGGCGCGGGACATTTGGTGGATGCAACGGAACCGGCGTCTCGATCATACCAATCCGTGCAATCGCCGAAGAAACGTGTGGCGCCATCCGAATGGCAACTAGTGGATGTGCCCGAACTTAATGCGAGCGGGAAACAACAGCAGGAGCCCGCGCACACTTATGTGAAAGCCTACGCCCTTCGCGACCTGTTGGACGAGTTCGGGAAAGCGGACGGAACCGACGAAGCAACCTCAAAAAAGGCTCTTATGGAATGGCTGAAACAAAGCGTCGCAATACCTGATTCGCCTCAGAATGATGGAGCGAAGTTGTTTGGCCGGGGCATCGAGTCGGATGCTGGAGTCGTTGGCGAACTGATGGTCGACGATGAAAAGTTCACTTGGTACGAGGATCAACTCATCGTGAGGCTGGATCAGTCGGGGCATGAGCGTCTGGCTAACGAAATCGCTCAACGTCAAGAGTATGGCTTTAAGGAGATAGCCATTCGAACTTGGATTATTTCAGGAGACGCACGGACGATCCGCAAGCTGTTCGACGACTGGGAGGTGGGCGACGTTCTAAAGAGCCCCACCGCAACCGTTTCACCGGACACCGTTGGAAATCGTGACAACACGCTCGGGCCAAATTCATCCGTCGCGTCTCGAATCACTGTAAAGACCGAAAAACACTATCCGTCCCAGGTTGCGAGTTTGAATGAGAAACAGTCCCAGCAGTTGCTACGGCGGGTGCAAGCCGATCGGCGCGGCAACGTGATGCAAGCTCCCAAGGTCACATTGCTCAATGGCCAGCGAGCATCCATTCAAGATGTTTCGTTTCGTCCATTCGTGGTTGGGTTTCGGAAGACAGTTCCCGCGAACTCTGACGCTGGCTCCAACGCGTCAACGCCATCCGCGGATGCCGTGTTGGCAAGGCGATTGCCTCCCGGATTCGAGCCCGAGATCCAGGTCATCTCCGAGGGAACGACGCTGCGGCTTGCTCCCACGCTACGAGACAACGATCGCGTAACCATTGAATTTGATATCCGATTGGCTTCGATTCGTGGAGTCGAGACGACGCAGTTCAAGCTTGGCTCGGAGAACAAGCCCGTTAAGGTGCAGACGCCCGTGGTCTCGAGTATGCAAGTCGCCTCGACGGTTACGTGTCGGATGGGCGAATCCATCGCTGTCGGGGGACTGGAGATGGTGGATGCCGAAGGTAAATCGCAATCCATGTTGGTACTACTTTCGCCAGAACGGCCGGCATGGGAAAACGGCGCCGTTGACGGCAAGTAGAGCGGAGACGGTTTCTCACGGGGCAAGCCAGCGGGCAATGGCCTTCCCGCCATGTTCCGCGACGCCAAGATAGAGTTGCCGCCACTTCAGTCCGAGCTCGCTTGGTTCACCGTCGCTCTTGACGCTATTTGTTGGCGAGTCATATACTTGCGCGACTTTACCAGGCACGTAATGCTCGGTTTTTCGATCGTCCGAGGGGGCGAAACGCGCGAACCAAACGTTAAGGCGAACTCATGAAGACGCAACGTCGTCACGAACTGCAAACCAATACGCTGGCCGACTGGTTGGGACACAAAATCGAGAATGTGCAACCTTATTCGAAGGCGATCGTAACGGTCGTTCTCCTGGCCTGCGCACTCGGCATTGCGTACATGTTCATTTCAGGGCGTGGGATAGCCGAGGCGGGAGCGGCCTGGAAGGACTTTTTTGGAGCCGTGGCCGACCGCGATGTCGAATCGTTGACGGAGGTTCACGAGCGGCACGCGGGGAAAGAAGCCGGTTTCTGGGCCCTACAAAAAGTGGCCGACGAGGAGCTTGGACGCGGCACTCGGCTGCTGTTTCGTGATCGCGAGCAAGCCAACGAGGCGCTGAAAGTCGCTCGCAAGAACTACGAAGCCGTGAAGGCGAATGCCAAGCGTGGTTCGTTGCTTGAACAGCGTTCCATCTTCGGTTTGGCTCAGACGCTGGAAAGCATGGGTGAGCTGGACGACGCCAAGAAACAGTACAAGGCGCTCGCATCGGCCGCTCCGGAATCGTCGCTGGGTAAGGAAGCTCAGCAGCGATTGGATTCGCTGGAAAATGAAAGCACCGAGCGGTTCTACGCGTGGTTTGAAAAGCAGGAACCGAAGCCGCCGGTTGCCGCGACGGGCAGCAATATGCCGCTTGATCTGCCGCGTGACCTGACTGAGCTGTCCGACCGTCCCGATATCTCGGCCTTTCCCGAGCTTTCCAACGAGCCGTCAACCGACCGCGAGCCGGCAACCGATCCCGTGTCGAACTCTCCGACAGAGTCACCAGCGGAATCAACCGCGACACCAACCCCGGATGCATCGACAACGGAACCCGCCACCGAGAGCACCGACCGAAGATAAGCCCACCGAACCCACCGAAGATAAGCCCGCCGAAGATAAGCCTGCGGAAGATAAGCCTGCGGAAGACAAGCCCGCCGAAGATAAGCCAACGGAAAGCCCGGCCTCCAGCGAGGAGAAACCATCCGAAGAAAACCGCCGTCCGAGGCAAGTACGGCCGAAGACAAGACCGGCCGAAGAAAGCCGGCGGATGAAAAGCCGAGCGAGGAAAAGCCCACGGAGGACGCTCCCGCCGACGAGCCGAAGGACGATCAATCCACGCCGGAATCCGAGAAACCGGCACCGGAGAATCCGGCCGAAGAAAGCTCGTCGGAAGATAAACCTGCTGACGATTCCGCTTCATCCACCTCCGATTCCAGCGATGACAAACCGGCTGCGGAATCCGACACCGGTGAAACGCCGTCGCAGGATGAATTGGACGGCGAGTCGCCAAGTGCGAATCCGCAGTCCGCGGACGCTCCCTAGACGCTCGCCACTTTCATCGGCGCGTTTCCCGCCGTTCACGTCCAATGCCCGACCCTGCCGACACTCCAATGCGGCTAACAGTGCCGCCGGAATTCGTGGGCGAGCGGTTGGACGTGTTTCTCACATCGCAGTTTCCCGACTACAGTCGCGCTCAGATTCGCAAGGCGATTGGGGCGAAGGGAATTCAAGTCGAAGGGAGACTCACCAAGGCGGCATATCGTTTGCGCGGCGGCGAGCAAGTTTTTGTTCGGTTGCCCGAATTGCCCGCCGAAGGACCGCAACCGGAAGAGATTCCGCTGGATGTGTTGTACGAAGACGACCATCTGGTGGCCATCAACAAGCCGCCAGCGATGGTGGTGCATCCCGCCAAGGGGCATTGGTCCGGTACGCTCACCAGCGCCCTCGCTTTTCACTTCGACCAACTCAGCACCGCTGGCGGCGCCACGCGTCCCGGCATCGTTCATCGCCTTGATCGTGATACCAGCGGCGTGATCGTGGTCGCCAAGAATGACCGCACGCACTATGCGCTCACGGCGCAATTCCAGGCTCGCGAACCCGAAAAGGAGTATTTCGCCCTCGTCGCTGGCGAGCCGAATTACGACCGGGATTTCATCGACCAGCCGATCGGACCTCATCCTTATCAACGCGAGAAGATGGCGATTCGCGCGGGGCACCCGCAGAGCCGACCGGCGCAAACGTTCTACGAAGTCGCCGAGCGATTCGATGGCTTTGCGGCCCTGCGAGTTCTACCAAAAACCGGTCGAACTCATCAGATTCGAGTTCACTTGGCTCATCTCGGATATCCCATATTGGCGGATCGGCAGTACGGTGGCCGAGCGATGGTCACCATGGGAGAAATCCTGCGAGACCCTTTTAATGAGACCGTTTTGCTTGGCCGTCACGCATTGCATGCACGCCGGCTGCGAATCACCCATCCCGTCACGGGCGAACCCATTGAATTCGAAGCCCAACTTCCGGCCGATCTTGTAGTCGTGCTGGAAACGTTGCGCAAACATCGCGGCAAGTAGCAAGCCATGTTTACTCGCCAATGACTTCTTCCAAGTCAGTTTTGAGCGCTCGCATATAGGCCCGCCATTCCGCGTCGAGCCCATCTTTGTTGTTGCCAAACACTTCCCAAAATAATCGCTGTAAGACTTTTTGATTAATGACCACTTCGGGAGGCATCTGACCCAGTCGTTGATAGAATTGCATCAGTTCCGCGAAGTGGCGTTCCATCAGAAAATGCGTCAGCGCCCAAGCTTGGCCATATCCATGCAAGGTTTCGCCCAGAGAGCCAGCAAAGTCGAATATCTGGTCGCCAACTATGAAGTCAATATTCGAGTGAACGCGATCCCGCTCCAACACGCGGTAACGCTCCAATCGTTGCTGGTTCACCGCCCCAATTCCACTCCAGGAGGCGTCGTTAGGCGTTTCAAAGTAAGTGGCCAGCCCTTCATGGACCCACGTCGGCACCAGGACTAAGCGTGGAAACAAACCCGTATTGGCCGCCATTTGATGCGTGGCTTCGTGACTGACGACTTCGATGTCGAGGCTTTCTCGCTCGATTTCAACTAGCAGAGCGAGTGTGTCGGCAAGACGAACGATATCGGCCGCGTTCGGTGAGCGATCCTTTTTCGCATCCTCCTTGGCTTTCGCCAGAATCTTATTGAGTTCATACAGAGCTTGGAAATCCTCCGTGCTTTCCCTGATCATAAAAAACACTGGTATTGGTGTTCCGTCAAAGAAACCGGCGCGCTCTTCAGGTCGGGACTCAATCGTGTCGCGAAGTGTAGATAGTCTTTGTGTTCCTTGAACAGCACTACTTTCAGTTTTCTTGCGGCACTTCAAGCTCGATGCCGTTGGCGTAGAATCTGAGGAGAAACGCCTCGTAGACCGTTTCCAACAATTCCAGTCGCTGCTCTGCCCGGGTGAGCCGCTTTCGTCCGCGTCGCTCGCTGCCCGTGTCGTGCAGCATCACGAAATGTTTGCTTTCGGCAACTTCCATGTCGGCTCGCCCGACTAGCTTTTTCATTTCATCGGCTTGCGGTGTGGCATCCGTCAACGGGCGGTCGATCAGTCGCTTTAAATCTCGCACGCGCTGAGCGTCACTATTATTGGCATCGACCGCGAGAGCCTTGGCAGTAGCCTCGTAGGATGACCGAATGAGGCCGTGACGCAATGCCCACCGCGGACTCCATCAAACGCCCGGCGTCACCTTCCGACTTTCTCAATCGTATGGCAAACTGCTGAGCCGTCGTCGGAACGCGAAAAATCTCAGTGTCTTCCAAACGGCAGTAAAGGCTCCCAAACTGTGGGTGAGTCACCGTCACCGTTCCACCCGGATTCACGGTGGCCGTGCCTTGCAGCGTAATTTGCAACCGAGTTCTGGGAATACGGTAGAGAATCACATCGGCCACACACTCGTGACATTCCAGTCCGAGCAACAGCAATACCGACGCAACCAAGCAGAATGGGCGATACATACACTGTCTACCTCGTTTTGTGGTTTTCTATAAGGTCAGCCGACTCATACGACGGATTCGCGTCTCGAACAATAGTCCGCACACACGGAAACATTTTCTGACGGAACGGCCAACCTCTTATTGCCCGGCACGCCAATTGGCGGGTCTCACTTGAGGCGGTAAATCCACGGATTCACCGCCGTGGATCGTACACATGGCTCGAAAAACGGTGGGATCAATGTCAGCACTGATAAACTTCACGGATCCATCGGCCATGACGGCCATCGAACCGGGCTGCGTGAAACCAGTCGTTCCAAATCCCGGTCAGCGAATCGAAGTAAGGTTCGCGAGCCCCGCGCACGGTGGCACCGCCCCCTTGCACCCAAGGTGATGCCAGTTCGCCGCTACCAATCATCATCAGCGTGTTCGACTGCCCATCCGTAATCTCTTCCGGTCTGGCGATCGTATCGTAGCCGAAGACACCTGCCCGATCGTCGCTGCGTGGCAACTTCCCGGCAATCACATTCCGTTTGTCCTCCACGCCCGAAACGCCGACGAAATGAGTGGAAAGCGCCAAACCATTGAACGGGTAGCCCTGCCAAGTTTTTCTCGGGTCCAGAGGGTTTTGGAACTCAGGCACGACCTCCGTGGTCAGTCTCACATTTTTGGGATCCGCCCACGGCCGGGAGAAGTCGAATCGGTCGTGCAACTTTTGTTGGCCAACGAATGGCAGGACATCACAATACCAACTGTATTGCAGTTGTAGACGCTCGACACCCATAACGCGTCGTATGCCGGCTTGGCTTGAACCGCGCTGATGCCAACGAACCAAGGCATCGGGCATTTGCGGCAAAGAGTTTGCCGCTGTTGGCGTATCTCCACGCGGATCGCTTGGCGACTGAGAGTTGCGATTGCCTGAAACGCCAGGCGATGCGTCGGTACCGAACTGGCTCGGCGGTGAGGCCGAAGGCTCGGGCGTCGAGCCAACGGGCTCGGGCGGCGCGAAGCTGAATGGGGCGCTCGCCGGTACCGGAACGGTCGCCGGCGCAGTGGTTGTTGTCGGCGATGAATTGACCGCGGGATTCGGCGTCGGCGGTTCGGCGGAAGTCGCGGAACCAACGCTGGATTCCGCGATCGTTGGCGAATCCTGGATGAATGGCGGATTCGATGGCGGTGCGTCATTCGATGTACTCGCGGGCGCACTTCCGCCGGCGACCGACGTTTCCTCTTTCCCTAACATTAGCAGTGCGGCCACTCCTCCGCCTACCAAGAGCAACAGCACCAAAACCACTGCGCCTATGAGAACAACTGGGCCGCGACCGCTGGCCGATGATGACCTTGATGGCTGCGGCGGACGCGTGATTGGCTTTTGGTATCCAACGGTGGCCGATGTCGCCGGAGCGGCGCCAGTCACGTGGGCCGGTGTTGCTTCCATCGCCTGAGCCGGCCGGCCCAATGGAGTCAGTCCGGGCGACGCGCCGCCCGCTCGAGGAATTTGAATTGCCGATCCACAACCGGGACATCGAGCGGTGGTTCCCTGTAGCCGAGCCTCCGCGCGGAACGATCGGCCGCATCGGCAAGCCACGACAACTCCGGCCGGATTGCTCGCCGCGCCTGCCGATGAAGGCTGTCCCAAGCCAGGCGGAGGCTGCGGAGTGACCGCACTCGACGCCGTGGGCGTGACAAGAATGCCGCGTCGGCAATTCGGACACGGGACAACTTGCCCACGTAAATGATCTCCCGCCATGAACTGGCGACCGCATACGCACCCGACAGGAAAAGGCATAACTCACCGGAAATCGCAAAAGAAGAGGCCCAAACTGAGGACGAGAATCCAAGGAATCGCGTCGCATTGGCAGGCATTCTAAACGCAAACCGGGCGAAGTGCCACCATTACCGGGTTGTCGAGAAGGGCTCGGTGGAGAGATCGCTCACTTCGAGGCCATCACCATCCGCTATCGGTAACGATCGTCTCGACAGCGAAAAACGAAGCATAGCAAACTTCCACGAACAGGATCGACTCGTTGTCGGAAACGATCGACGCACCGCCAACTACGCTTTCGCCATCGCTCAGGCGGCACTGCCACACTTTTCGATCGACGCTCCCCATCTGAGTTTGCGTCCCGGTTTCAACCACCTGCAATGTGGATGGCCACTGCCGGCCAAGCGACGCACGGCATTCCGCGATCAATGCGGCCCGTCGCTCGGCCGGAAAATTCGTGAATCGCCAACATCGCACCACGAGCGGCTTCGCGGAGTTCGTCGGAGCATAACGATAGAGCGTTGCCTGCGTGCCGTCATAATACAGACGTTTCTCCCACGATTCCGCGTCCGGGTACAAAGACTCGTTCAGCTCTCCTCGCGCGATGACTTCACCGACCGTGACCATCCCCAATTGATCGCTCGCCCGGACCTCGACGGTTCGGTATTGAACGAATGGCAGGTACAAAGCAGCGAGGCACACTCCGACACTCGCCGCGACAGCACCTAGTACGATGGACCACACCAGTCGCCGATGACGGCGACGCGCCGTATGCCAATCCGTTGTCGCGTCGAATGTGCTACTCATCGCTGGGCCAAGTTCCGTCTTCAAAGTCTTTCGCAACCAATTTTTGTGGATCAACCACCACATGCTTAATACGCTGGCGCTTCCAGGTATATGTAATGTGAACCTTTCCATCCGAAGATTGAATGATCGCCGGATAGGAATACTCACCCGGCTGGTTCTCTAACACCAGCGCTGCTTGCCAATGTTTGCCGTCGTGCGAGATGGCCAGATTCAAAGGACTGCGTCCGCGAGGCGTGTGGTTGTAGACCACCAGATGTCGCCCATCCGCCAAAGTCACGGCGTCGATGCCTGAATTCGGGCTGGGCAAAGTAGTGTCGACCAACGGACTCCACGACTTTCCCCGTCTTCCGACCACGACTCCAAAACATGTTTAGTATTGCGGCTGCGACACAGGATCTGAAGTTTCTCCGGCCCGTGTATCAAGATCGTCGGTTGGATAGCGCCGATTGTTTCACCGTCATTGATGGTCTTTGCGCGAGTCCAGGTTAGACCGCCATCCGTGGTTATTTCCATATGAACACGCCAGCCGTGATCCTCGGTGCTGGAGCCGGACAGCAATCGACCTGCCTTCAGCATCACAGGCTTGTCTTTGATTGGCCCCGGAATTTCGTCCGGCAATCGAATAGAGGAACTCCACGTCTTTCCGCCGTCTTGCGATCGCGCCGCATTCCCCACCAAGAGCTCGGACTGGCCCCACTTTGTAGAACAACACGAGCGGCCCATCTGGCATGGCGAATAGCACGGGATTCCAACAGGGATGACGCTGACCATCGGCTGACACCATTGGCCACTTCGACTGTCATGCGGTCCAACCATCAGCGGTACGCCGAGCGACCCAAATCCCAACATCGGGATGCTTTTCGTGCGTGCCGCCAAACCAGGCGGCAACCAGTCCCTGTTTCGTTTCCGCGATCGTTGACGCATGGCATTGGGGGAACGGCGCCGCCTCATAGACGAATTCACCACGGACATAGCCTGGCTGCGACATGACAGGCGACGCCGCGCGGGACGTGAACCAGCCCCTGCCTCTAACCCCACGCTCAGGACCATCATGGTGACACAGTGGGAAAGCCTCTCACAACATTGAATTCGCGGTTAACTGATCGTCGCATCTGTTTCATGTCTCTTATCTATAAGAATGGGAAAAGGTAGATCTAGATGGGCGCCGATGATAGGAACTTCGCCGCCATTCGCTTGCGCACCCAACACCGTCTCGCCAACTGCCTCGTAACACGTCGTGCCGGTTCGCACGCGTACGACTCGGACGGACGACATTGTAATCGAAACCATTGTCACAAACGGCACGATTCGCCGTTTGTTTTCCACCTGCGCAGCGACTTCGCTGGCCGTCGCGTTTTGCTCGAACGTGAATCGCGACGTATCGTTGCCGAGCAGAACGAGCGCCAAGTCACCACGAACATGGCCGAGGCCGTGGCCCGGGCAGGACAATTATGGATACCCTCGCTTTCGACAATTCCTGTGCCCATCAAACGCAATACGCCGAGTTGCGAAATCGACTTCGCGAAGCTTTCGGCGTGGCGTTTTCCGTGTTCGACGGAGATTCCGGCGAGTTGCTTGGTTTGGCCGAAGATCAACCGTGGCTGGCAGCCGACGTTTGGCCTCCGCTGGTTCGCGGAACGGCTCGCTTCGGGCTGCCGGATATTATTGCCGACGAGGATTCGGTCGTCGTTTTGGCCATCCCCGTGACAGATGAATCGATTGGCGACTGCGTCGCCGTGGGCACTTTTCTCGCCGACCGCCGTTTGCCAAGCCAATTGGTCGAGTCGCTTTCGCAACGTTGGGGCTGTACGCCCGCGACTTTGAACAATTGGTTACGACGACAGCCGCTGTGGCCCGCCGAGGCACTCATTCGTTCCGCGACCAGTGTCCGCGCTGCCTTGCGTGCCGAGCGCGACGTGGAGCGATTGGAAGTCGAGAATGAGGGGCTAAGCAATCAACTGACACATACTTTCGAGGAAATCTCACTCCTGTACGGAGTCACGCGGAATCTGAGACTGTCTCGTTCCGTAACCGACCTCGGCCAGATGGCGCTCGGCTGGCTATCTGGCTGCGTTCCCGCCAAGTCTTTGGCGTTGTGGCTGATGCCAGACGATCAGGATTCGCCGCGCATGGGGCAAGCCAGCGAATCCCAGCCGAATTTGCTCTTGCACGGCGACCATCTGGCGTCGCCAAGCGAGCTTCAGCAATTGGTCCGTTATCTCGGTCTTACGTCCGACGAAACGGCGGTTGTGGCCAATCGCGATGTGACAAGCGATCCATCGTGGCCGTTGCCCCATCTCAGTGAAGTGATTATCACTCCCGTAACCGAAGGCAAGCAAACACTTGGTTACTTGGTAGCGCTCAATCACAGTGTGGGTGGCGAATTTGGTTCGATCGAAGCCAGTCTGCTGGGCTCCATCGCGGCGTTGCTAGGCATTCACGCCGGCAATCATCGATTGTATCGCAAACAAGCCCTGCTCCTGGAGAACTTTGTGCGCGCCCTCACATCCGCCATCGATGCCAAGGATCCTTACACCTGTGGACACAGCGATCGTGTCGCGCAGATTTCGGTTCGCCTAGCTCAACAACTTGGCTGGGCTGGCGAAGACTGTGAGACGATTTATTTGGCCGGCGTCTTGCACGACATCGGCAAAATCGGCATCGACGACTCCGTGCTCCGCAAGCCAGGCAAACTTACGGCGGAAGAGTACGAACATATCAAGGAGCATCCCGAAAAGGGATATCGCATTTTGGAACAGATTGGCGAACTATCACATATTCTTCCGGCGGTGTTGCACCATCACGAACAATGGGATGGCAACGGCTATCCTCATGGTTTAACCGGGGAAACCATCCCTCTCATCGCTCGTATCGTCGCGGTGGCCGATTCATTCGACGCGATGACCAGCGATCGCCCCTATCGCAAGGGTATGCCGCTGGAAAAAGTGGACCAGATCTTCCGTGAAGGCTCTGGGCAACAATGGGACGCGCGCGTGGTTAACGCCTATTTCGATGCTCAAAATGACATCACCGCGATTATCGCTAGAGACGAAAACTAGGGCTATAAATCGGGCGAAAACATGACTTTCGGTTTTCGTCGCCTTTCACTCCGTGAAAGTCCGTGCTTTCGCCGATGGCGTGCTTGCGCGGTGCGAAAACCGACTTTATTGAGTCGTTTCTCAGCCGCATCTCACATAATGGAGTAGCCGCCATCCACTGGCAGTACGACGCCGGTAATAAATGCGGCGGCGGGCGAGCATAGAAACATTGCCGCACCGGCCACGTCATCCGGAGTTCCCCAACGCGACAGCGGCGTGCGGCCGACGATCGCTTCGCGTCGCGACGCATCGTTGACTAGCGGATCCGTTAATGCAGTCTCGATCCATCCCGGCGCAACGGCATTCACGCGTATCCCTTCCGCCGCCCAGGCGATCGCTAATGACTTCGTCAGTTGGGCGATGCCTCCCTTGCTCGCGCTATAGGCCGGCACATAGCCGCTGCCAAAGAAGCTGAGCATCGATGCGATATTCAGGATGCATCCACCTCGCTCGGCCAATTTTGGTTTGCAACCCACGCACATCCGCATCGTCCCATGAAGATTCGTCGACGACTTGCTGAAATGCATCAAGGTCGAATTCCATTCCGCCGCGACGGATCGTTCCCGCGCAATTCACAAGTACGTCCAATGTCGGCAGCGAGTGTATTAAGCTCTCGATTTGTGCAGGCTGCGTCACGTCCAGAACCGTGAAGCTCAATTCAGGCGAATTATGTGAGTCGGTCGCAAACAGTTCCGCCTGCTGATCGACTTGCCCGGCGTCGACGCCCGTAGCAAGAACGCGATCGCCGCAGGCCGCAAACGACTTGGCGATCGCGAGTCCGATTCCACTGGCGCCTCCGGTTATCAGTATCTGTCGTGGCATATTCGTTTCTCACTTCCCCGTCGCGCGCGACCATAGGCGACAGCCCCACACAATTTCGCGGGTCACGCGGCGGCGTGTAATGGTCGGTAATCTAGTGTTGCGTATCCCGGTCGTGTTGTCGCGACGGGCAAACGATTTGCGCAAAGGCGAAAACGATGAGACACGCATTCTACGGCCCAGGTTTATCGGCAATCTTGTTCGCGATTCTCGTCGTGGTCGCCAGCGGAGGCTGTTCGGCCGATCAGTTCGCGAAGGACATGATCGAGGAGATGATGGCCGAGAAGGCGAAGGAACTGGCCGAACAGGGACTCACCATACAACCGGTTAAGTCCAACGCGAATGCGGTGGTTGGCGAGGTCGCGGAAGCAATCGCCCCGGTTGAGCTTCAGTACGTCGTGGAAGGCATCGACGCACCGTTTGATCTGGTCAACACGCTCTACGCCGAGTCGGGCTGGTACGAGGTGAATGAGGTGCTGATTCAAGCGGAACAGGCCGAAGCCAACGAATGGGATTGCGAACGCTTATGCCGCACTCATTATAATCTCACAAAAGCTGAAACCTGGGTTCCGACCTTGAACGAAACGGTTCCCGTGGATGTTCAGCAACAAGTCTTGGACGCTTGGTGTGAAGGTGATCCGGAAAACTATCTACCCTATCTGCTCCGCGGCATGTTTCGCACTAACTTGGCTTGGCGCGTGCGCGGCGGAGGCTTCGCTAGTTCCGTGGACGTCGAACACCAGTTGGGATTCGAGGCATTGTTAAAGGATGCTTTGAACGACTTATTGCAAGCCTACAAACTTAATCCGAAGTCACCTCATCCTCCAGCTCGACTAATTACCGTTGCCATGGGCGGCGGATTGCCTCGCGATATGATGGAGACCTATTTTCAAGCGGCAATCGAAGCACGCCCCTACCATCTAATGGCCCACAAAAACAAGTTTCTCTACTTGGCCCCCAAATGGCATGGCACGATTGAAGATTATCGTGCCTTTGGCAAAGAATGTTCCGGCAAGGCAAAGGATTACCCATTGCTCGCGCTGGTGTCCGTCGATGGCTTGCTCGAACTGTCGCGCATGCAAAATCGACAAAACCGCAATTTGCCGGCCTATTCACTGCTTAAAGACGAGCCGATATGGGCCGAGGTGGAACGAGCTCTCTCGCGGATTGAAGACCAATATCCCGATCGATTGCGGACGCAGTTCGACTGGGCCTACCTGGCATCGAAATCGAAGCGTTACGAGATCGCGCTTAGCCACTTCCATCGTATCGACGACCGTTGGCTGCCGGACACCCTGTGGGATTCGGAACAAGAGTACCGCGAAGCCAGATCGTTGGCATGTGTCTCCGTGGCTCACCGCCTGATCGCCGATTCGGCGTTCGACCAAGCGGAAGCGTTGGCCTTCGAAGCGTTGCGATTCAACGCCGAAAAGGCGGCAGCCTATCTGCAACTGTCGTATATCGCTGGCAGCGGACGGCAAGACTTTGCCGCGGCCAAGCGATTCTCGGAACTCGCCCTGGCCGAACAGCCAAACGACGAACAAGCCAAAGCCGCTCGGCAATATATTGAACTGGCCAACCATCGGCTCGGAGCGACTCAATAGCTGGAGGCTCGAACCTGCCAATCGTCGGATCCAGGAGACGTTTTGCCCTGTTCTGCGACGCGTGCGTTCCAGGCTGTGTATACTGTCGACTCGATTCAGCCGCGGCATTCGTTTCACGCGGTTGCAACGCTGTTCGACCACGCACCTGCCTGGAGCCTACCTCATGCAACGTCGCTTGTTTATCGCCGTCCTCCTGCTGTTTTGCTTGACGTCCCATCTCATCGCGGCGGAACCGAACAAGGATACTTCGCGCGGCGACCGAATGCTGGCCGCTTATTTCAAGGACGAGACGGCGAAGCTTACGGAGGCCTGCTTGGCGGACATCCGAACGCTGGACGACTGGCAGACAAAGCGCGACCAGTATCGTCAAGAGCTTTACGAAATGTTGGGCATGGATCCGTTGCCCGAACGCACGGATTTGCATGCCGAGATCACGGGTAAAGCCGAGCATGACGAGTTTGTTGTAGAGAATGTTCAGTTTCAGTCGCGTCCGGGGTTATACGTGACGGGGAATTTATATGTTCCGAAAAAGGCAGATAAACCGTTGCCCGCCATTCTCTATGTATGCGGTCATGGGCGTGTGGCGAAGAACGGCATTAGCTATGGGAACAAAACGCATTATCAACATCACGGAGCGTGGTTCGCCCGAAATGGATATGTGTGTTTGACAATCGACACGTTGCAACTCGGCGAAATCGAAGGCATTCACCATGGCACCTATCGTTACAACATGTGGTGGTGGCTGAATCGCGGCTACACCTCGGCCGGCGTCGAAGCGTGGAACTGTATCCGGGCCCTCGACTACTTACAATCTCGTGCGGAGGTGGATGGAGAGCGACTGGGAGTGACCGGTCGCAGCGGCGGCGGAGCCTATAGCTGGTGGATCGCGGCGCTCGACGAGCGAATCAAGTGCGCGGTACCCGTTGCCGGCATCACGGACCTGACAAACCATGTGGTCGACGGCTGTGTCGAAGGCCATTGTGATTGCATGTATATGGTCAATACATATCGCTGGGATTACACCAAAGGTCGCCGCTGGTAGCTCCCCGTCCGTTGTTAATCAGCAACACCGATACCGACGGCATTTTTCCGCTGGACGGAGTGTACCGGACCTTCGAAGAGGTTCGCCGCATTTATCGTCTTTACAATGCCGGAGACCAAATCGCGTTGAATATCACGGCTGGCGGCCACAAAGACACGCAGGAGTTGCGAGTCCGCAACGCCTTTCGTTGGTTCGATATCATCTAAGAAATGACGATTCGCTGATCGAGAAGACGGCCGGCGTCGACTGTTCGAGCAAGGCACTGGCCCAAAGTGTTTGCCGAATTGCCCGCGGATCAGAAGAACGCGAGGATTACGAATCGTTCATGCCCGTCGCGGAATCAGCGCCGCCTGCCGACAATACCGCTTGGAAAACGCAACGCGACGCGTGGATGCAGTCACTCAAGACCAAGTGTTTTGCTGGTTGGCCCACGGCCGACAAGCCGCTGGACGTGCAACCGGCGTTTTCCGCCACGCACGATGGTATAACCCTGCAAGCCTACGACTTCACCAGCCAAGGCGCGATCGCTTGCGTTTATATGTGGCTCACCGTGAAGGGTTGGAGCATCCGGAATTAACCGTGCTGAATGTCATGGATGAAACTTCATGGCAAGAATTCCTGGCCACGATGCGGCCGGTTTTCGGCGAACAACTGGCCGGGGAGCAGTTGCCAGAAGCGGACGAGCAAGCCTTCGAGCAAACCAAGAAGATGTTCCAAACTTTCAAGTGGGCAATGGCCTATGTAGCTCCTCGCGGCGTCGGTCCCACGGCGTTCGATCTCAGTGAGCGCAAACAAACGCAGCATCGGCGTCGGTTCTATTTGTTGGGCCAAACACTTGACGGGATGCAAGTCTACGATGCTCGACGCGCGATTCAAGCACTTCGCACATTGGACGATCAGGACGGAGTTCCGTTGTGGCTACAAAGTCAGCGGCAAATGGCCGGAGTGACTTTGTATGCATCGCTATTCGAACCGCGAATCACACGTGTGGACTTGCACGATTTGCCGCGCGATCATCGTAACGGCCCCTATTTTCTAAACGTCTCTCGAATTCTAAATATGCCCCAAGCCGTGGCCCTGGCCGCCGATCGAAGCAAGGTCGTCCTCTACCAATCGGACAAGGAAGGCTGGCAATGGCCGAAGACGCTGGCTAAGCAGTTGAGTTGGGACGCGAAACAACTGCAAATTCGCGAAGCGATTCCTGAAAGCAAGGAATAACAGGACCGCTCAGATCGGGACTCAGCAGACGCAGGTCTCACCGCGTATGAAACACTTCGCTCCTATCACGATGAGCAATCGATTGGGATTGCGCAACCAGATTCTAGAACTGTCACCCGGGCGCGTTGGAATGAGCCAACCCCGCCGCGCTCAGCGCCGCCGCTCGATCCGTGATCGCCGCTGCCTGTGAACCAGCATGCGCCGTCTCCGCGTCGTTGACATCGCTGATCCAAGTGGCGTAGTCGCCTTGCTGCGTATCCCACCAATCCCGCCGAGCCGTGGCCAGCGTCGATTGGGTTCCGTAGTACGGCGTCGGTTCGCGCATCTGCATCCCCGCCACCGCCGGTGCTCGGGCCGTGAAATCGTCCGCCTGGTAAGTGGCCCAAGCGGCTGCGGTGTTGGTTCGCCAAGCGTTCTCGTCACTGGCCGTGGCCGTGGCTCGACCGGATTGACCGGCGGCGTAGTCGGTGTTGCGCGTGGCCATGATCGGGGCCACGGCGTCCACAAAGGTTCGCTCGACGCTGGCCTGGGTGGTCTTCAGATCCTTGGCGTCGCCCGACGTGTCGATCACATAGGTATGGGCGGAATTGATTTGGTCCGTCGAATACTGCAACCCCGCGTCGGCTTCGCGAATCTTATCGGCCAGCGTGGCGTCGGCCAGCGCGTCGCTGTACGCCTTCTCGATCGGAGTCGGATCGCCGCCTTCGGCCCGCCCCGCCATGGCGACGAGATAAGTTTTCAGGGCGGCGGCTTCGTCGATCCAAAGCAGTTTGTCGCTGGTCTGGTTGTCGACGGCCAGCGTTCCATTGGTGTCGACGACCCCGTCGAGCAATGTGTTTTCGTTGCCGGTTAGATCGGTGTTGAAATCATGTCCAGCCGCGGCGCCATCATTGGCGGCCGCGCTGGTGGGCGAGCCGAGGGCCGACGCATAGTTTACGTCCGCGCTGGCCAAAGCATTGTCATAGTCGGCGTCCGACTGACGGCGAGCCGTGCCCAGAACGCGAATTGTGCATGTCTTTTTTTTTGACGAGCATTCCAGACTGACTCACGAGTTAGCTTCAACCCTGCACTGTTTGGGGCTACAAATCACTTCGGCAATTCGACTGTCGTGCTGGCGCCTTTTCCCAAAAGCAGATGCGCTAATCCCTGGCTTGGGCCATCTCCGATCTTCCACAATCCTCCCATTGACAAGTACCATCTATCATCTTGGTCAACCAAGAGAGCGGCTTGCCCGTCTACTTCACCGATCGGAAACAGCTTGATACTTGATCGTAGTTTCCAGTCTCGCACAGATTGAATCATAGCACCTCGTGGATCAAAAACCACATCTACAACAGGCAATCCGTTTGCGCTATCCTCATTTGAGTAGTGAAGCCCCCCAGAAGCTTTAGGGTTGCGACGCCGTTATCGAGTATTTCAAAACCGGCTCTCAGTTCATCAATCCAGTCAACAATCTCAAACTGGCGATCTTCCGACCAGCCAATCGACCGCAATATCTCTTGCACGTCATCAGTAAAAGCGATATCCATCGCAACCTACCTTTTCTTGTAGTTAATATTGAGCCTGATCAGCACTGGCTGGCAAGATGGGCAAGGCTTTATCCATGTGTTGTGCCCCATACTGCTCCAAGCGGAACACCGTCCTCTATTCGATGGCGTAACTGCATGATCGTGCCAGAGTTGACGCACGGACACCTGCTTGTTCCGCGCGGCTACGCTGCGCATTTCAGCGCTCAACCGTGCCAGGGTTTCGCTGGAGGCGTTGATTGTAGTGCTTGCCGGACGAGCAGATGTTTCGGCAGATATGTGAAATCCAAGAAGTTCCACTCGTTCGAAGAATTTACTTCCATCTTGAGCAGTGAACTGCATACAACACTCATTTGAGAGAGTTGCGACCAGACATCGCGGTATTGAAATCCGCCAGCGAGTGACTCAGCAGAATAACCTGCTTTCATAGCCCGATGTGCTTCACTTTCGCATTTAGTCAAGCTTACGAAGCGGTAATTATTGGCCAAACTTGGCCGCATCTATTGCATAGCGGGGCTACTCTTATTTACATATTCGTAGTTTCTTTCAATTCGTAGCAGCTCTTGACTTTATTGAATGAGAGAGAGAGAGGATTGTCTTTGATTTCAAATACTTCGCACAGCCATCCAGCAACCGCACGCGATTCCTTCATCCTGAAAGTCCGTCGGTATGAATTCGACACTTTCAATTACAAGTGTTTTACCTGCAAGTGAGCTGGCGGACTTGGGGTCGTACCGTGCAACGGCATTTATGCCGACTTCGGCGTAGGTACTGTATTTTCGGCGAGGAGACTCGTCATTGAATCGGACATTAAGCTTTGAATCGTCGCCGCCTTGCTTATCATCAAGATACGCAGTTAGATCGACAACAACACCCCAAGTAGAATCGATTGTTCGGAATCTGTGAGATCGGCTCATTTTAGAAGACCAAGTAGCTGAAAATCGTTTTCGTCAAAGTAGTGTTCACGCCAATTGCCGTACCACGTTGAATATACTGCAACCCGTGATTGGGCGTTCCGCCCCACAACAGCTGTTTCGCTCCATCCACAACGCGGGATTGGCGAGTTCGTCTACATTCAATCGAGCGAAATTGCTACCGCTGCTTGTTGCTTACGCGGAATGAAACAATTCGTGCCCCAGGTACTCTTTCCGCGATGCGGCCAAGTAGCCCAAAGCATCGCTCCGCGTGCCCCAGGAATATACGCCAGGTCCAAGATGCACGCGTTCTGCGGCGAGCGGCCACGGATGCCCCGTAGACAAAGGCGAGCCGCATCGTCTGCTGGGTGTAAAACCACCGCGTTGAATTCAGCCGAAACCTATTAGATTCCATGCGGCCATATTTCGTCCAGGTTGGCCAAGATTGCGAAGCACGCCGTCAATACGTCCATTGGGCATACAATTCTGCTCCGACTCCCGCCCTTGGGGCTACAAACTCGTGCGCAGATTATAGTGGACGATTTCTCTGGGCTATTTACTTACAAATGTCCCTAAACCAGTACGGTCGGAACGCCAATCGCTATGAGAAGGCCAGGCAGCCTCCAACGGCTGCAGTCATGACCGACCCGTCCCTGTTAGTAAGCCCACAATAGTCCGTTCCACCACTCCATGAGCATAGACACCGGCCAAGAATGATTGCAAGAAGCCCAAGACGCAACCTACAACGCCACATACAAGCATCTCCAACATCACAGTCCTCCTGTAGGACTATTTGGCATCGAAGATGTCGCCCGGATAGTATTCTTGTCCGCCAAGCGGTGCTTTCCACCACGGTGCCCGTTGCAGATCATCGACCGGCGTCAGGATTTGAATCCACCCATCTTCTCGTTGAAGAACAAGCACATCCCATCGCGAATATGGAGGTCGGAATTCTACTCGATGGAGAGAAACCGAGACGCATCCGGTGCATCCATCAAGTGGTCCCGACATCTGTTGTTGAGGAGTGATCGTAGTCACCCAAGCCTTGGGGAGTACCCACTAAAGGTGAACCCGCGTCCGTGGCCCTCAAGACGCCCGAATCAAGGATGCCATCGACTGCGGAAGTTGGGCCATAGTATCTCGTCCCTAAACCTCCTTGACCGACAATTGGAGTGTCAAGTCCAAAACTGCACTTTAGGCGATCGCCTATCACTGTGAAATTGATGTTGCCACGAAAAAGGCCCTCAGAGAAATTGGAGGTTCTGATACCGCACCAATACTCAAAGGGCCAAGGATGGCTAAGCGTAAACGCTCCGGACGACTGCCACAAGCTCAACATTCCGGTAAACGAAAACCGTCGCAGCATGACAAGCGAAAACGACTTGCCACGCCCAATCCCGAGCGACAACGCACGACGCAGGCCAGCGTGCCTTTGTCCGGTGGTGTCGCGGTGATGGTTGCCGCGATGAGCCGCTTGCTTGACCATCGCATCGCTTTTCGATTGCCGATCGTCTTCGCGGGAGCGATGCTCGCCGGAGGACGTCGTACCGCAGCGAGTTGGTTTCGCTTCGCAGGCGTCAAACACGACTGGGACCGCTTTTATGAGCTGTTGCGGACAATCGGCAAAAACAGTGCTTCGTTGATGACGCCGCTTCTGGGTTTCATCTTGACCAAGTTCGATCCTGGTGAACAGGGACACTGGACGCTGTTGATTGATGATTCGCCGACAAAGCGATTTGGACCATGCGTTGAAGCGGCCAACATTCACCATAACCCGACGCCTGGACCGGGCGATGGAGCATGGCTCTACGGACACAACTGGGTTTGTTTGGCGTTGGCACTGGGGCATCCGTTCTTTGGCGTGATTGCCTTGCCGCTGCTGTCGCGGTTGTATGTTCGTCGAGTCGACATGGAGGCACTCAAAGCTCGCCATGACTGGGAATTTCGCACGAAGCACGAACTGGCGTTGGACCTTTGCCAGAGAGTGATCAACACACTGCGAGCGATGGGCTCCAAGGCGGGCTTTGTCGTCGTGTTCGATGGCGCCTATGCGGCCACGTCGTTGGTGCGTCCGCTGATCGCCACCGGCGCGACGGTCGTCACGCGGATTCGTCGTGATGCGAAATTGTTTGATCTTCCGGTGAACAAAGTGGGCGGGCGTGGGCGACCCAGGAAGTACGGCAAGAACCGAATTAGCTTGGCCAAGCGAGCCGGTCATCGTGATGGCTGGCAAACGATCAGCTACCTGTGTCGCGGTGTGATGACCGAGGGTCGGTGCAAGACATTTCTGGCGACCAATCCTCTTGTCGGCGGTGTCGTGCGAGTGGTTCTGCTGCAACACGCCAACGGCAACTCACGATTGCCAACATTAGCACCGACGTATCGATGAGCGTCGCGTCGATCTTGAAGATTGTTTCGGACCGCTGGAGCATCGAAGAATACTTTCACGATGTCAAAGAGATCTGGGGCGCCGGCGAGCAGCAGGTCCGCAATGTCTGAATGACATCAGTTTGCTGGCACGTTTGCGGTTGGCTCTATGGGTGGTGGAGTTGGCGAGTTGGGACGAGGATCAAGCAAGTTTGGTAGATCGAAATGATGATAGACCGTGGGACAATGCCCAAAGACGACCTTCACACAATGACAGTCGGCGCAGATTGCTCGTAAAATGCTACACCGAAACATTTTTGATTGATCTGCCCGACACCCCTGACGGCACAAAAACCCGCGACCGAATCAGACGACTCCTGGCATTGGCAGTTTGAAATCGAGCCGGTCATTCGGCGATCGCCTAAAGTGCAGTTTGAGTAACGTCCTTAAAATCAAGCACCATTGTTTTACACTCCGGGGTCAAGTCCTGAAGATGGATTGGCATGATGTCAATTGGTCCGTCCTCTCCGCCAACGCATGATCGCCCGTAGCGTTCGATAAAAACAGAAGACGCTGGTGGCTCTTCAAACGTCTACTGGTTTGGTTAATTGCGGTCAGGAACTGCGGGATTATGGGACGGATGGACTGTCACTTGATTCGGGGACGGGACGCATGGATCCGATTGACGCCTTTGTTTGTTGTTCCGGGTGATTTGTGTGGCTTTGCTGGCCGTTCTTGGTGCGTGGTTCGGATCGGGTTGCGGCAAAAGGGCGATTCGATTTCGAGTTCGCCGCCGGTGGTGGTTTTGGCCGCGGCAGCCGGGTTGATAGAGCGTCGGTTGTTCCTTGCAGACCTTGGGCGGTCGCGATGGCGAGTCCGTGGTTTGTGGTTACCTTGTGGTTGGGCATTAAAACGGCATTTTTCTGGCTTTCGGTTTTAGCACCCAAAGACGACTCAAAGCCGGTGACTCCATCGGAAGCAATGTATTCACATCGGCATGGTGTTTGTTGCCGTGGGTGGTTTTGGGCCGTGGTTGCGAAGAACGGGACTTAGAGGCTTTCGGATATTCATGCGATATCGTGCGGCTGACGGGCGTGCATTTTCACTTTGCGGGGTTGGGGCTTCCCGTGATCGCCGCCAACGTGGTGAAGAGATTGCCGCGTCGAATTGGATGGACGATTTCGGCCGCGGTGTTGTTGGGGATTCCGCTGGTTGGTGTGGGGATCGTGGCTTCGCCCACGATCGAAATTGTGGGGGTAATCTTGCTGACGTTGGGCTGCGTGTCAGTTGCCGGATATCAGATTTGGCTGGCCGCGCGGGCGAACGAACCCGCGACGTTGATCTACCTGTGTGTGTCGTCGCTGGCTCTGTTCGTCGGAATGACGCTTGCCGTGATTTATGCCTGGGGCGAGTTCACGAACCATCAACGACTGCCTATTCCGACGATGGCTGCCGCACATGGGTTGGCCAATGGGCTCGGCTTTACGTTGTGTGGGTTACTAGGCTGGCGACGAGTCGCAAATGTCGACGGCCGACCGGCCGGTCAGGCCCCGACGCCGTCTTTGCCGGTAATATTTCAGGCCCGGAAAGAAGAAGCAGGCGGCGAGGTGGCTCCGAAAATGAAGTACGCCGTAATCGGGCAGCAGCCATGACGCCGGCTGTGATCAGCATGGCGAACGCTTGCACGTAGAACGCACCGGAGAGGATGCCTGCCTTGACCAAAAACACGTTGCAGCTAATCAGGCCCAATACCGGCGAGAGCTTGAGAACGGGAGTCCGAGCCAGGCTTCCAGTGGAAATGAAGCGGCGATGCTGACCATGCTGGCGAACCACACATGTGCGATCTGTCGCTCGACAAAAGTCACCGGCCCCAGTCGCCGTCATGTAAGGCCCAGAAGACCGACGCCCAGGCGGCGGAACCCGACGGTCCATAACACAAAGTAATAGCGCCGGTCCTGAATGTTATTCCAATATAAGACGTTCGTCAGAGAGCAAGCCACCAATAACGCCAAGCTGTGCCACATCCATAGGAGACCCCAATTTTCTAACACTTCGGCATGATGGGTCTCGCGAAACATCCGCGACAACACTTGCAGCAGTCGGCCGCTGCGAGCCGAAATCGGTTCGTCGCGCAAATAGGCGTCCAGATCGTCGGCCAAGGCCGCGGCACTCACATATCGCAAGTCGGCCGGCTTTTGCATCGACCGGACGCAAATCATTTCCAGGTCGCGGTCAGCACGGGGATTCACGAACCGGGGAACGGGCGGATCCTGTTCAATCACCTTCATCACCAGATTCACTGGCGAGTCAGCTTGAAATGGCGGTTGGCCCGTGAGCATGTGATGCAGAATCATTGCCCAGGCTATAAACGTCACTCGTGGGGCCGACTTGAGCGCGGGTGCCAGCGGCCTGTTCGGGCGCCATATAGGCTGGCGTGCCAATTACCGCGCCGGTTCTTGTCAGGCTGGCCGCATCGGCCGATCGTTTGGCGAGTCCGAAGTCCATCACATGCGGTTGACCATCGGCATCCACAATGATGTTCGAGGGTTTCAAGTCGCGGTGCAACACACCTTGACGATGCGAAATGAATGGCTCGGCAAACGGGCACCATCAGTACCGCGATCTCGCGCGCACGGGCCATGCGGGCCAGCGGCCAAACGCTCGCTGAGCGTCTGCCCTTCGATATATTTCATGCTGAAGTAAGGGCGGCCGTCGATCTCGCCGACTTGGTATACCGGCACAATATTTGGATGGCTCAGCTTCGCCGCCGCCTCGGCCTCAGCGAAATCGTTCGCGATCGCTGGGCGTAGCGGGCGGCCCCTCGCAGGATCATTTTGACGGCCACGATCCGGATTCCAGGGTGAGTTGCCGGGCCTTATAGACAACGCCCATGCCGCCGCGGCCGATCTCTTCCAGCAGTTCATAATCTCCGAACTGCCGAGGCAGCGAAAACGCGTGGTCCGGCGTATCCGCGGGCAATGTTTCGAAGTTGCGGCTGTCGCTGCCGATCGCGTCGGCTACCAGAATCGCGCCCCACAATTCCCGCAGGTCTTCGGCAAACTCTTTGTGCTCGCGGCAAACTTGCTCCAAGTCGACCGGCTCGCCTCGCTGAACGCGATCCGTAAGATCGGCCAGCAGCATCGCCAGTTCCTCGTCACGCTGGATCGACTCCGCTGAAATCTCGGTGATATGCGGTCGCCGGTTCACGCGTCGCCCTCAAGCGGTTCGTCGGACAACGCCGCTCGCAATCGCCGAATCGCCCGCAGATATCGCATGCTGGCGGCCGGCTCGGACAGGCCGAGGGCCTGCGCGACCTCTTGGTTCGAGAGCTGTTCGTAGTGCCGCATCACGATGATCTCGTGATCCTGCTCGCCGAGTTCCTCGATCGCCGCTTCCACGCGACGAGCCATCTCTTGTTGCGTGGCGGCCGCGGCCGGAGTTAATTCCGGATCGCAGAGCTGAGCCGCAAGCTGAATCGTCGACTGATCGAGCCCGGCCGGAGCGACCAGCGGTTGTTCGCGGTCGATGCTGCGTTTGGCCGAGACGCGATGGCGGCGATGGGCGTCGATGATGCGATCCTTGGCGATTTGCCGAATCCACAGCCGAAACGGCATCACCGGCTTGGCCAAGTACTCTTGCAACCGCCGATTGGCTTCGACCAACACATCCTGCACGATATCGCTGACATCGACGCGTCGTTGGATTTTCTGATCCAACCGCATCTGCACCAGCCGCCGCACGGGCTCGCGGTGGCGGTCCAACAATTGGTCGACCGCCGCGGCTTCACCGGCCTGAACGTGGGCCAGGATTTCTTCGGTCTTGTCGGGTTCGGGCCACATGGGATGTTTTTTGGCGTGGGAAGGTTTAATGGTAGGGGGTGAACCGTGCGTCGCTACGAAACCGGACGGCTTGCGCCGTTCCGCTTCCATTTGGAAACTGGCGGGCTTACGCCGTTCCGTTTCCGTGTGGACACCGGACTTGCGCCGTTCCGCTTCCATGTGGAAAGCGCGGCGCTACGAAACCGG
>JAWKTM010000038.1:0-67321 GCA_041399085.1 Pirellulaceae bacterium | reverse complement strand
TCTTCGGCGTAGGGACGCAAGCGTGTATTCAGCCGGGCGACGATCTCGGACACCGAGCGGACTTCGTGGGTGTAGGAATCGACCAGCATTGCTTGGTTGCCATAGCGAGCCGCTCGCCATTTATTTTGCCGGACCAACATCGGATGGCAGTCGTGTTGATAGGTGCCTTCGTCAATCTGCCGCGACAACGCCGCGACCAAACATTGGATTAGCGCCGTCAGCCCCATCACATCGGTCAAGTTGCCTGGCATATCACAGACCCGCACTTCGACCGTGCCAAAATTATGGTGCGGGCGAACATCCCACCAGATTTCTCGAATCGTATTGATGAAGCCGGTCTCGACCATATGACTTACCAGCCAGACATATTCGGACCAGTTTCGCATCAGCGGCGCCAAGCCCGCGGTCGGCAAGCCTTCCATAATCTTTGATCTCTGCGATTGCAGGCCGGTGGTGCGATTCTCCCAAAACGGGCTGTTACATGAGATAGCCAACAGCGTCGGCAAGTGTTGTAGGATGCGATCGCAAATCATTACGGCCTTGTCGCCCGAATCGACTCCGACGTGGACGTGTAGCCCGAAAGTGACCAGCCGCCGAGCCATCTCTTGTAGCGATTCGACCAAGCCGTGATACCGTTCGTTGGGCGTCACTTGTTGCTCGCGCCATAAGGAGAACGGATGGGTTGCTCCCCAAAACAAACGCAACCCGAGTTCATCCGTGGCCGCTTCGACACGGGCCAGCTTCTGCCGCAAATCTAGCTCGGCCTGAGCCACCGTTTCGCACACGTCTGTGTTCACTTCGATACAGCACTGCATCAGCTCGGGTTTGCAAACGCCGTCGTCATTGTCCGGCAGTTTTTCCAGCAGCGGATGGATCGCGCTGGCGAGCGCCATCGTCCGTTCATCGACCAAAGCCAATTCGATTTCGACGCCGAGCGTGTGTCGCTCGTTGGATCGGAAGTGCAATTTGCTCACGACTTGGCTCCCGTCGAATTCGCTTGGCCCGATTTCATCGCCGCCGGTTCGCGGCTCCACATCACGGCGGATCGAGCCAAAATCTTGGCCCCGTACCGCAGGGCTTCTTCGTCCACATCGAACGTCGGCGAATGCAGCGGCGAACCACCGACTCGCGGCGACGCACAACCGACCCGCATCATCGCTCCCGGCACATGATCCAAGTAAAACGCAAAGTCCTCGCTGCCCATGCTCGGCCGCGCGATTTCGTCGACGTTACCGTCACCTAGCACTTCGCGAGCCGAACCTCGCAGCAGTTGGTTCAGCCGTCGGTCATTAAACACGCCGCCCGCGCCAAGCCCAAACTCCACCTGAATCCGGACGTCGCAGGTCTCTCCCATGCCGTGAGCCAAGTGCTGGATGTGATCGAACGTTCGCTGGCGAATGACGCGATCGAGCGTCCGTACGGTGCCTCGCAGCACAACTTCTTCTGGGATCACGTTCGCCGTATCGCCGCCGCGGATTTGCCCGATCGTGACGACCACCGCGTCTTGGCTGTCGGTGCGGCGAGCGATGAACAAATACAAAGCGTTGATTAATTGGGCCGCCGCTACGATCGGATCGCTGGCCTCGTGCGGTCGAGCCGCGTGGCCGCCGCGACCTCGCAGTGTAATTGTCATCTCATCGCAGTTCGCGGTCAGCACGCCGTCTCGCAAGCCGATGCGACCAACCGCTCGTGACGGATCCATGTGCGTGGCCAAGATGGCGGAGACTCCCTCGAGCGCGCCGACATCGATCATCTCGCGAGCGCCCGTGCAGATCTCTTCGGCTGGCTGAAAGATGCCTCGCACCGCCAGCGGCATCGGCGCCGCTCCGGCTCGAGCAGCATCGGTCAACGCCAACAGCGCTCCGAAGACCAACGCCGTGTGGGCGTCGTGGCCGCAAGCGTGCGTGACACCTTCGCACTGGCTGCGGTACGCGACCGACTTGGCGTCGTGCAGATGCAAAGCGTCGATATCGGCTCGCAGCGCCAATAGCGGCGCGGAATCGCCGTTTGGCGGATGGCGAAGATCGGCGATGACGCCGCGGCCTTCGGGGCCCAGTCGCACGTCCAACCGCTCGTCGCTGAGCTTTTGATACAGCAGAAAGCTGGACTCGCGTTCTTGCCCGGACAGTTCCGGATGAGCGTGCAGATGTCGCCGCAACTCGACCATCTGGTCAAAGCGAGCGTCGACCGCTCGATCCACTTCGGCTTGCCAGTCGACGCTCATGAATAATCCGGTGGGTAGCCTCTCGTCCGCGGTTTTACGTGAACTCTCACATCGCCAGCCACGTCCGCGAGGCATTCTATCCCACGAATTCCGGCGTAACCAGCGCGGGGAGCACCCCAGCCGCGTGGCCTCGACGCAGCAACTCGGTCACCGCTTGTCGACCGCGATCGCCGAAATCAAGCGTCCAATCGTTCACATACATGCCGACGAACTGATCCGCCTTCGCATGGTCCAGGCCGCGGCCGAACCCGAGTGCGTAGTCCAAAGCCGCTTGGCGATGCTCAAGCCCGTAGCGAATGCTCTCCTTCAACAGCCGCGTCACTTCGCGAATCGCTTCGTCGCCCAAGTCCTTGCGAATGCCGTTCGCGCCCAGCGGCAACGGCAGCCCGGTCTCTTGCATCCACCATTGACCAAGATCGACGACCAGTTGCAGATTCGAGTCGCCGAATGTGAGTTGCCCTTCGTGGATAATCAAACCCGCGTCGATCGCTTGGCCGTTGAATTCACCGGCCGCCACAACTTCGATGATTTGATCGAACGGGACAACCACATGCGTAAACTCAGCGCCCAAGTACAAACGCAACGCCAGGAACGCCGTGGTCAGCGTGCCGGGGACGGCGATCGTTTTGCCGGCCAAGTCATCGCGCGTCATCGCTTGTCTTGCGACCACCATCGGGCCGTAGTTGTCGCCCATGCTGGCTCCACAAGCACACAGCAGATACTTGTCGTGCAGATAAGCGTAGGCGTGCAGGCTGATCGCCGTCAGCTCGAGCTCGCCGGAAAACGCGCGGCGATTGAGCGTTTCGATGTCGACCAATTCGTGCGTAAAGCGATATGGCCCGGTTTCGATCAAGTCCTTGGCCAGGGCATAGAACATGAAGGCGTCGTCGGGGTCGGGGCTGTGCCCGACGCGAATCAGTTGTTGCTCGCTCACAATGAAAGCACCTTAATCTGCATTGAATTCAAGCGTTTTGGCGATGGCTCGCCGATCGCGGAGACAGTTTCGTAAAGGCCGCCCATCGTAGCCGATCATGGTTGATTCGCCACGCCGGGCCGCTTCCAAGGGAACCGCATCGCGGCGGCAATGTTAACGTGCGAGTTACCAACGCGGCGTGTTATGACGGCCCGTTGAAAGCCAGGGAAGCCATCTATTCCGACGAAGAAGCCGCGTTGCGATGGCCGTCGCGGTCAGGCGGATCAGCAGGAGGTCGACGCCGTTGATAGCGCGACAACCGCACGGTGCGAGTAACCGAGTCGTCGCTGAACACAACCCGCTTCCAATTGACCGAGAATCGTTCGCAGTCCTGCGAGAATTCGCGGATATAGTGGCCGCGCACGGTGGCGGGCGAATTGGGCGGCGGAGTGCGCATGGCTCGCGCGATTTCTTCCTCCGCGATGTACGGATCGATCCAGCCGCTTTGCAGAAGCTGCGTGTAGTAGCCGTCGGGCGAGAGTTCGTGATATCGGATGTCGAGCTTCTTGCGAGCTTCCCACGGGCTGTCGACGCCGGCTCGTTCCAGCAAATGAAATTTCGTCACCCAATCCAGCACGCCAAACAAGCTGTCGGTCGGTTCGCCAGCTCGCTTGCACTCGTCCAACTGATCCAGCACGGATTCCCACAACCGCAATATCTCGCGAGCTTCGTCCAACGTCTCGCCGCGACGAACCCCGCGCGGCGAATGCTCGGCGGCGGCAACCATGCGTTGGCAAGCGGCAAGGTAAACGCGTTGCACGTCGAGAGCCGTGCTGCGAGTTCCGTCCGCGAACGGAATTTCGGCCGATAGCGTGGGATCGCCACAAATTCCATGCAGTGTGCGGATCGGTCGGCAAGGTCGCGGCATCCGAGGAATGTAGCCGGCTTCGATCGCATCGAGCACTAACAGCGTCGAGCCGACCCGCAGCAACTCGGCTCGCTCGCACATGTTGGAGTCGCCCAGTGCAATCTGCAGACGCTGTCGCCGCCGAAACAAATCGAAGAAGTCCGACGCGCTAAAGCACGCTTCGGCGCACAGCGTTTTGAAAAAGTGACCGACCGTGAAGATCGGTCGTTCGCGAAAGAATCCGCCATAGCCCAGCACGGCGTTCATCGCGGGGCCTTTGTCGGCCAACCAGAATCTGCCTTGCCGATCCAACATGCCGCTTCCGGCCAAAACGGGCCGCGAGATCAGAAACGGCAATAGGCGTCGTCGTGTTTCTCGAAACGCAAAGCACCAACTGGCCAGCCACAATCCGGCGGCCAGCGGCGCGGTGGTCGCTCGCGTCCAAAACAACAAGACGCCTTCCATCCAGGGCGGAGCGGGCCCGCCGGTTTCGATGCCTTCGGTCAAGTCGCGGCCAAAGAGATGTCGTGCCAGCCGCTTCGGTCGCGACGTGAACATCGTCATTGGCAGGTAGATCACGGCCGCTATGGCCAAGTACATCAGCACGCCGATGATGAGCAGAATCAAACCGATCCAGGTGGCGAACATTAGCGGCGTCATGGCGATCAACGACGCTCGCCAAGCCCATAGTCGCCAGCCCTCGGCCAGCGTGGCTTCGTAATTCTCTTGAGCTCCGTAGACGTTGTTCTCGGCGTCGCGGTCGTTCTTAATCAGCGAGAACTCGCCGGGCACCGACGCGGCCTTCGACGATTCGGCCAGCAGCCGGTCTTGAGCCCGTTGATACGTGAGCACTTGACGCGGGCCGCGGCATTCGGGCGTCGCCCCTTCGATCAAGCCGCCTCCCGCCGCCGGCCGTTCGGCTTCGAACCACACGGCACCGCCGCAAGCGTTGAAGACGCCTTCCTTGAAGTGTTTCGCTTCGGCCAGCAACACGCGTCGGCGCAACGCCTCGACCAGCGAGCGGTAGAGCTGCAACTTGGTCGGCGGCTCGCCCTGCGCGGAATGAGGCCGGAAACGGATCGCGTATTCCGTCTCCAGCCCCACGAGTCGTTCGAATATTTGCGGATGGGACTTATTCGCCACCGTATTTCGCAACCGTTTCGTCCAAGAATGATTGCGAGTCATGACGGCTGTCGCGGACCAGCGCTTCCATCACTTGATCTAGCGGTTTGGTTTCAGTGGTGGCGGCCGCCGGTTGTTCCGTGAGAAGTTCGCGAACTTGCAGTTCGTTCGACATCAGACTGCTCCTGTTTCAAATGAAGTTGCTTCGCTCGGACCGCCCGTGCGCAACGTTGTCCATCGTATTCAGCCGTTTGGCGCGTGGCAAGCGATTGGCATCGCCGGCCGATGGTGTCGGTCCAAGTTCGTTTCTCGTGAGAAGCCCGAGATGCGAAGGTCGTGCCGAAGCGGGACTTCGCCGCCGGATGTCCTCGCCTACGGGTGAAACGAAGTCACTTGTTTGACACCCTCGTTCGAGCAGGTATAAAAAGACTGCTCAATCCACGTAGTTCGCAAAGTTATTGTCGGCGAAAGCGAACTGCCATGCATTGCAGTTGATTTGCCAATCGAACAGCGCAGATGCTGTTCACCGTTGCGAGGCTTATTACCTTTCACTCGTGGTTCCCCCGCCATGCTGATTCCCTATGGCACCGACGCTCCGATCTACCATTTGCCGTTTGCCACCGGAGCGATGATCGCGCTGAACGTTGTGGCTTCGTTCGCCGTTTGGGTTGGCACGGGCGGATTGTGGTACATCGACTCGCCAGACGGTGAGACCTTGCAATGGGTCAAACAGTTGACCTTGATGTACGGTCACGGCTTGAGGCCGTGGCAATGGGTCACTTCCAACTTCCTGCACGCGGACATCTTGCACTTGGCCTCGAACATGTTCGGCTTGTGGGGATTCGGCATCGTTGTCGAGGGCAAGATCGGCTGGAAGCGTTTCCTGATGGTTTATTTCGGCATCGGAATCGCGCAGGGGGCTGTCGAGCAGACAATGATGTTGTTTGCCTCCGGCGGCGCGTCGCTTGGGGCGTCGTCGATCATTTACGGCCTGTTGGCGATCGCCATGGTCTGGGCGCCACGCAACGAGATGCAATGCGCTTTCGTGATCTACTTTCGCCCGATTTTTTTCGAAGCCCAGTTGTACACGATCGCATGTGTTTTGATCTTGATGGAGATCGGCACCAGTTTGCTCGCCGGCCTGTCGTGGGGCAGCCAGATTCTGCATCTTATGGGAGCCGCTGCCGGATTCGCGGTCGGCTTCTACATGCTCAAGAAAAAGATGGTCGACTGCGAAGGCTGGGATTTGCTCAACGTCTGGGCCGGGCGCGAGGGCCAGTCGCCCGAGGAACGACACATGTCGGCGGACGATCTGTTGCGACAGATTCGCAAGGAAGAATCGCGTAAGAAGCAGAAGCCCGTGCCTGTCGCCTTCATCAATCCCACCTCGTCGGTCGACTCGCCGCACGCCGCGCCCGCAACGACGCCCGCGGCCAAGCCCGCCGTAAGTCCGCCAGCGAATCAGCCCGGCATGCCGCTGGTCATCGCCATGCGCGAAGCGATCGCACAATCCGATCCGCGGCGAGCTTGGGAGTTGTATCAAGAGTTCATCAGCGATCCGCTGAATTGGCCGGTGCCTTATCGCGAGCTACTGCAGACGATCAGCCTGTTTCATAAGCGGCGTGAATGGATGGCATCGGTTCCGGCGATGGAATCGTACTTGGAGCACAACGGCGATCAGCCAAACCCGGTGCGGCTGAAGCTGGCTCAGATTCTGCTCGAAATCGCCAAGCAGCCAGACCGAGCGGCGGCGTTGCTCGAACCGATCGAAGTCGCGCGGTTGAACGAACGCGAGGCCGCGTTGTATCAAAAGCTGAAGAACTCGCTGCCGACCGGCGAGGCGACCAGTTAGCCGCGCCTCGGGAGCACGAAGCTCCCGCTGAGTCTTTAATCCGGGAGCACGAAGCTCCTGCTGAGTCGTCTTCGACAAACCGGGAGCACGAAGCTCCGGCTGAATCAAGCTGCACCGTCCTCTCTGGACTCCAAGAGAAAGCTCCGACAAGGCGCGGAGCACTCCAAAAGGCCAAACAATCCGGGAGCACGAAGCTCCGCTGAGTCTAGCCGGGAGCAGAAGCTCCGCTGATCAAACGGCTGTAACATTCGGTCGCGACTTACGCCTCACACCTTATCCGCCGAACAACGCGTCGCATCCGCGGCGGTTGTTGCTCAACGCAAACCAACGCAGCTTGCTCTCGGACAAAGGTGAAACGATGAAAACGACATTGGCGAAATCATTGGCGAATTCGCGACTTACGCTCGGCCTGACCTGCTGCCTCCTGGCCCTGTCGGCCCTCGCGCCACGCGTCGCGTCGGCCGACGCCACGATCTACCAACAGGCCCTGCGATCGACAACCTGGGTCTTGGCCAAGAACTCGGATGGCACGTCCAGCGGCACCGGCGTTCTCGTCGACTTAGACCGCAAGCTAGTCGTTACCAACGCCCATGTGGTCGGCGATGCCCGAGCCGCCGTGTTGTTCTTCGCCGATCTTTCGGACGGCCAGCCCAACGTTTCGCGGCAACATTATCTGGACAACGTTCGCAAGCTCGGCATTCGCGGCCGCGTGGTCGCCGTCGACCGCAAACGCGACTTGGCGCTCGTCCAGCTCGACCGCCTGCCCGATTCGGCCGTGGCGATCGACTTGGCTTCCGAAAGCATCGGGCCGGGCGAAGCGGTCGATTCGATCGGCAATCCCGGCTCGACCGACGCGTTGTGGGTCTACACGTCGGGCACGGTCCGCACGGTCTATCGCAAGCAGTTCCGCACGGGCGCCGGCGAGCACGACTTCAAGGTGGTCGAAACGCAATCGCCGATCAACAGCGGCGACAGCGGCGGGCCGGTCGTGAATTCGCAAGGCCAACTGGTGGCGGTCGCTCAAGCCATCGCACCGAACGCCCGGCTGGTCAGCTACTGTGTCGACATCTCGGAGGTGAAGGAGTTTCTGGCCAGCCCCTGGAAGCCCGCTCCGTTGCCCGTGACCGACGTGCTGAAGAACGCCGACCTGGAATACTCGCAGCACTCGACCGGCCACTACGAAGTGAAGTTCGACGAAAAGGACGACCAGAAAATCTCGGTCTTCGTCACGAAAGACATCGAGTACTACGAGCGAGCCGACGTGCGAAAGATTTGGGCTCTGGCCCGCGTCAGCAAATCGGCCCCGTCGCTCGAGACGACGATGAAGCTGCTGGAGCAAAGTGCCCGCACCAAGATCGGCTCGTGGATGGTCGAACGCAACGATGGCGGCGAGTATCTGATTATCTACTGCGTGAAGCTGGACGCCACGGCGGCCCCGGACGCGATGAAAAGCACGATGCAGTACGTCGCGAAGCTGACCGCTTCGATGAAGAAGGAGCTGACTCCGAAGGAGCAAGCCCAGAAGGCGTCCGACACGCTGAACGAGTGGCTCAGCAAGTAGTCTCACTTTCGCGGCGGATACGCGGCAAGTGCGTCGACCGGCCGTCGGGCGAAGAACCCGGCGGCCGGTTGCATTTCTTGACGAGTCGAGCGACGGCTCGCAGAAATTGGTCGCCGGCTGTCGGGCATGACGGTTTGTCGGTGGAGGGCGTGGGAGAAGGCTTTTTGGGCAGAGGAGCTTAAGGCGGGGGCAGAGGAATGGTGTTCGAGCTTGTCGAAGTGGTTGCAGGCCCCGTCGAAATCGTGCCAGAGCCTGTCGAAATCGTTGTAGGGCATGTCGAAACGGTGAACGGGCACGTCGAAACGGTGCAAGGCCGCGTCAGAATGATGCACGACCATCGAAAAAACGGTGCTCGGCCATGAAAAAATGGTGCTCAGCATGGAAAAATGGTGCACGGCCATGTAAAAACGGTGCACGGCCATGGAAAAACGGTGCACGGTCAGCGCGGGAACGGTTCTCGGTCTTCGGGAATATCCGTTTTAGGCGGCTAGTCCCCAGCCGTAGCGATTTTGACCTGAATGTTGTTACCGGCGTGCGGCGCGGCGCGAATGTGTCGCTGTTCACGATTAAATCGACGCGACGATTCGGTTGGCGAGAGCCCGTCAGAAATCGTCGGACGCACTTTGCTGAGCTAAAGTTTCTTCAGAGCGGGGACGACGAGCCGGCCTCTTGTCTCGAACGACTGGCCATTGCCCCGGCCGATCAGCTTGTATTTCCACGTCCGCCTGATCCGAGCGGCGGGCGACCGCGCCCGAATCTTGCGCACGAGGGGACTATCGGATGATGACCATGACCTGCACCGAACTTGCGAAACGTATCGAACATCTCCAACCTGGCGCGGCGGCCCGTGACGTGGCACGCCTCTGTCTCTTGCTCAGCAACACGACCGAGGATGTCACCGAATACGGCGACGATTCGCGGTTGCGGCAAGCTTGGCAGGAAGTGGGCCTGCGGCTGCAAGCGGCAACGGACCAGCACGCCGCGATGACCGAAGAGCTGGACTGCTTGGCCCGCACCGATCCCCGCACCACGCCCGACCAGATTTTGGGTTCTGATCCGGCGCGATCAAAGTACAAGCTCAAATCCTGCAACTGTACGTCGGCGAAGCGGCGCTGCTGGACGTTTGAGGCAGCTAACGAACTGGCCGCGAATAATCTCCCCGATTTAGCGGCATCAGCGCGAGCCGTCCGGTGCCGCGCAAACCGGACGGCTCGCGCCCTACCGCTTCGGCTGCTCGGACGCTTGCCAGACCAGCGTCGCGATCGAGCCGGCCAATCGGTTCACGGCACCTTTGCCGTCGGGATGCAGCCGGTTGCTCAGGAAGACAAAGAACAACTCGGACTTGGGATCGATCCAGATCACCGTCCCCGTGAAGCCGCCGTGTCCGAAAGCTTCGTCCGAGAACGCTTCGCCCCGGTTGATTGAATATCCCGTGCGGCGATCCCAGCCCAGCGTGCGTTGGCCGCGGCCCACATCATGCGACGTGACCATCCGCGTCCAAGTCGCTCCGGACAGTAGCCGCTGGTCGCCGAACCGGCCCTGATCCGCCATCGCCGCGGCGTACACCGCTAGGTCCTCGGCGGTCGAGAATAGTCCGGCATGCCCGGCCACTCCGCCCAGCAAGTAGGCTCGCGGATCGTGGACTTCGCCCCGCATCCATCGACCGTCGCGTTGTTCGGTCGGCGCCGCTCGCTGCCGCAACGGTTCGCTCGGCAAGTAACCGGTGTCGTTCATCCCGAGCGGGGCGAAAATGTTTCGACGTGCGAATTCGTCCAGCGGCTGATTGGCGACGCGTTCGACCAGCTTGCCAAGGACGATGAACCCGACGTCGCTGTACATGAATTTCGATCCGCGCGGCGCGACCAGCTTGAGCCCGCAGATGCGCCGCCACGCTTCGTCGCGGCCATGTTGGTAGTCGCCCAGCGCGTTGTCGGGCGTCAAACCGCTTTGGTGCGTCAGCAGTTGGCGGACGGTAATCTCGCGTTTCGCTTCGTCGCCGAATTCCGGCAGATAGCGAGCGGCCGGTTGGTCCAAATCCACTTGGCCCGCGTCGACCAACTTCATCACGCTGGTGGCCGTGGCGATCGGTTTGGTCAGCGAAGCCAAGTCAAACACGGTATCGCGGGTCATCGCCACCGGTTCGGGCTCGATTTGCCGATGGCCGAAAGCTTCGTAAAAAAAGACCTTCCCCCGACGCCCGACCAACACCACGCAGCCCGGCATTTCGCCATCGGCAATCGCCCGATCGATCAACGCCGGAATCTCTCGCAGCGACTCAGCTTTCACCCCAACCGCCTCCGGCGCCACGATCGGCAACGGACGCTCGGCGGCATAGGTCGACGGCGAGACAAGCAGGAACGCCGCCAGAAGAGTCTGGCAGAGTTGTCGAATGATCGAAGTCATGATGGCTCCACGATGTGACGGCAAGGGTGATCTTCCGGCGACAACGGTCGTGCTTCGCGTAACGTGCCCGCCCAAGATTTTTGGGAATTCGCTTTTTTCTCGCCGCGAGAATCCTTAAACTATTCCCGAGTCCCACCGGCGTCCAGCGAATGCCGCCTCCGCCTTTGTCCCACCTATGCGGAACCTGCCATGCTCGATTTCCTGTTCGTGAGCTGTTGTCGATTCAGGCCCTGGTTGGTTGCCGCCGGAGCCGTCGTTTGGTTCGGCACTTTTCCGCTGGTTTCGGCCGCTGCCGACGAGCCGCTTTTCCAGCGTGTCGACCAGTTGATCGAAGCCCAAGCCGGCGGACCGCTGGCGGCTCGATGCGACGACGCCGAGTTTGTTCGCCGCGTCTATCTTGATTTCATCGGACGGATCCCCACGGCCGACGAGGTTCGCGGGTTTCTGGCCGACACGGCCGCGGACAAACGCGAGCGGCTGATCGATCGGCTGTTGGCCGACGAACGATATGTGGATCGGTTGACCGATCTGTTCGACGTGATGTTGCTCGAGCGTCGCGGCAAGCACGACGAGTGGATCAAGTTTCTGCGAAATTCGTTTGCCGAGAACAAGCCGTGGGACCAGATGGCTCGCGAGATTCTGTCGCCCGACGCCGAGAACGAACAGTCGCGTGGAGCCGCCTACTTCTATGTCGTTCGCCTGGAACGATACGGCCAGAATCCGTCCGACATGCCAGGCTTGGTCCGCGATGTCGGGCGGATGTTTTTGGGCGTCGATGTTCAGTGTGCTCAGTGCCACGACCATCTGTTCGTCGACCAGTACAAGCAGGTCGATTATCAGGGGCTGTTCGCCTTTGTCGGCAACACGTTCATCCGCCAAGACAAGCAGTTCCCGGCGATTGGCGAGAATCCGCTGACGCAGAAAGTCTCGTTCACCTCGGTTTTCGACGGCATCGAAATGACGACCGCGCCGCGGTTGCCGGGCGGCGCCGAGTTCGAGTTGCCGGAGATCGCTAAGGGCGAAGAGTACATCGAGCCGCCCGATCGCAAAGCCAAGACGCCAGGCGTGTTGAAGTTCAGCCCGATTCGGACGTTGGGCGAGTCGTTGCCAACCGGCCAGAATCCGGCCTTCGCGCGGAACATCGTCAATCGTTTGTGGTGGATGATGATGGGGCGAGGATTGGTCGACCCGCTGGATTTGCACCACGCCGATAATCCACCGTCGCATCCCGAGTTGCTCGATTTGCTGGCCAATGAAATGGTCGCGCATGAGTTCGACATCAAGTGGCTGTTGGGGCAGTTGGCTCGCACCGAAACGTATCAACGCAGCAGTGTGTTGCCCGAGGGCGCCGACGCGGATACGCCACTGGCTTCGTATCGCGTGGCGATCGAACGGCCGCTGTCGCCCGAGCAGTTGTTGTTGAGCCTCCGAATCGCGACGGGCCAATCGCTTAGCGACGAGAAGGCGATGTCGGCCGCTCGCGATCGTTTCGAGAAGGCGTTTGCCAATCCGCCGAAGGAACCGGAGATCAGCGTCAACCCAACGGTGAAGGCGGCGCTGTTTCTGTCGAACGACGACTTGGTCTTGTCGTGGTTTCAGAAAAGCGATGGGGCGCTGGCCGAGCGTGTCGCCAAGCTGGAAGAGCCCGCGGCGGCGGTCGAGGAAATCTACTTGAGCGTTCTCAGCCGGTTGCCGAACGACGAGGAACGCGCGGCGGCCGTCGTTTACTTAAACGAGGCGAGCGCCGATCGTGAACAGGCGCTGCGAAATCTAGCTTGGGCGTTGGCCGCTTCCACCGAGTTCTTTGTGAATCACTAGAGAGACGAACGGAGATTGACGTGACGCATACGAAATCGCTTTGCACGCCGTCCGATCATCGTTGGTCGCGACGACAATGGCTGGGGGCGACGGCCGGCGCGGCCGTCGGCGCGGCAGGTTTGGGCGGGCTGTTGCAGCCGGCCATCGCCGAAGAGATCGCCAAGACCAACCGCCAAGTGCTGTTCGTCTGGATCGACGGCGGCATGAGCCAATTGGAAAGCTGGGATCCGAAACCGAACACGAAATTCGGCGGGCCGTTTCGAGCGATTCCCACGTCGGTGCCTGGCATTCACGTGAGCGAATTGCTGCCGCAGACCGCAAAACAAATGCATCATTTGGCCGTGGTGCGGAGCCTTTGCACGCAAGACAATTCGCACTCGGCCGGCGTCGCTCGAATCCAACGAGGCGATCCGAAGAATCGCGGCGTGACGTATCCGTATTTCGGTTCGGCCGTGGCGAAGCTGCTGGGTGCGGGCGACAGCAAACTGCCGCCTTACGTGTGGATCAAGCCGGGCAGCGGCGGCTTCATTCACAACGACGCCGGCTTTCTCGGACCGAAGTACGGCGCACTGGCGTTCGGCGACGGACAGCCGCCGGAGAACTTGCTGCGACCCGACTCGGTTTCCGCCGAAGAAGACGACGCGCGGCACCGGCTGCGCGAACTGGCAAATGCCCGTTATGCCGCGGGTCGCCGCCCGCTGGTGAGCGAGGCGAATGCCTATGTGTTCGACACCGCGCGGACGTTGATGCGGCGGCGCGAATTGTTCGACGAAGCTTCGTTTTCCGAGCGAGACAAGCAGCGTTACGGCGCGCATGAGTTCGGCCGCCACATGCTGATCGGCCGCAAGATGTTGGAAGCCGGCGTGCGATTCGTCAAAGTGAATTCGTACGGCTGGGACACGCACGGCGACAACTTTAACGGGCATTTGAATCTGATGCCCAAGTTCGATCAGGCGTTCTCGGCCGTGATCGAGGATCTGGCGGCCAGCGGCATGTTGGACCATGTGCTGGTGATTGCGATGAGCGAGTTTGGCCGCACGCCGCGAATCAACGGCCACATCGGTCGCGACCATTGGCCCGAGGCGTGGTCGTTGGCGATGGCCGGTTGTGGTTTGAAGGCTGGGCTGGCCGTCGGCAAGACGAACGCTCAAGGCACGTTCGTCGATACGGAGCCTTACGACATCGGCCACATGTTCCACACGTGGTTCCGGGCTCTGGGCGTGAATTCAATCGCGACGGAATACAACAACGCGGGCCAGCCGTTGCCCATTGCTCACGACGATTGCCACGCCGTGGACGAAGTGTTGGCCTAAGCTTCGCCCCGATCGAGTTCTTCCCTATCTCTGAACAACCTCGGGATTCCGAGCCATGAACGATACCGATCAACAAGCCCTGTTGCAGAAGTTTGAGCCGCGCGAGACCGGCGTCATCACGGCCGATCCGCAAGTGACCGAAGCCCGATTCAGCCCCTGCGGTTGTTACTTGGCCGCTGGCGGTTTCGACGCCCGCGTGCGGGTGTGGGACATCAGCGGCGACGAGCCAACCGAATCGCCAGCGATTGTCGGGCACAACGGTTGGGTTCATGCCATCGTGTTTCATCCCGAACAGGATGTGATCTACTCGGCCGATTCCTGGGGACAGATTCGCGCCACTCGGCACGACGGCGGCGAGCCCGAGTCGCTTTGGCATGTCGAGCAGGCTCACGACGGATGGATTCGACAGCTCGATATCAGCCCGGATGGAAAGCTGCTAGCCAGCGCCGCGCCGGACGGTCGCGTGTGCGTGTGGTCCACGGCGGATGGGCAGCGAGTTGCCGAATGGACAGGTCACAACGAAGACGTGCAATCCCTGCGGTTCGATCCATCGGGAAAGCTGCTGGCGTCGGGTGACGCGAAGGGCAAAGTGCGGCTGTGGCAAGTAGACTCGGGCGAGTGCATTCGCGAGTTCGACGCCGGCTCGCTGTGGCTATTGCATCGTTTGCAGGACGTGGGCGGCGTGCGGTTGATTCGCTTCAACCACGACGGTTCGTTATTGGCTTGCGGCGGAGTCACTCCGAAAAACGGCGGCACGGTACAAGGCAAGCCGACGTTGTTGATCTTCGACACCGCCTCGGGCGAGCAGCGTCAGTCGATCGAATTCGGCGAGGATAAGGATTGCCTCTTGCACGACCTCGTGTGGCACGCCGATGACGTGTTGATCGGCGTGACCAGCGGCACTCCGGGCACCGGCAAACTGGTGATGCGTCGGCCCGGCGACGAAAAGCCGTTCTTTGAAACGACGAAGATGGCCAACTGCCACAGCCTCAGCTACCACGCGGACACCAACCGCTTGGCGATCGTCGCCACGAACAAAGGCAGCAACGGCAACGGACGTCGGTTGAACCAGGACGGCGAATACGAGGGCAACAATTCGCCGATTCATCTGTTGAAAATGGGCTCGGACACGGACTCCGCAAAAACGGAAACAGCCTCATGAACCGGTCGCTCCACTCGCCGCCTTGGCATCATCCGCAAGTCACTCGCCGCGCCGCCATTCAAGCCGGTTCGATCGGCCTGCTGGGGCTCGGCATGAATCACGTCGACGCCTTGCGCGGGGCCGATGTCGGCGGCGGACGCTATGCGCGAGCCAAGTCGGTGATCTACATCTTTCTTTCCGGCGGTTTGGCTCAGCACGATAGCTTCGATCCCAAACCGGACGCGCCGGACGATGTCCGCGGCGAATTCAAACCGATCGCGACTCAAACACCCGGTCTGCAAATTTGCGAGCATCTGCCGATGTTGGCCCAGCGGAGCGAGCAGTGGGCGCTGGTTCGCTCGCTGACGCATCCTTACAACGAGCATTCCGATGGTCATCTCGTGATGATGACCGGCCGCAGCATGCTGCCTCCCGGTTTCAATCGTTCGACTCCCAAGCCATCCGATTGGCCATCCATCGCGGCGATTGCAAACACCGTCATGCAACCGCCGAACAACCTGCCGCCCGCCGTGGTGTTGCCCGAGCGATTGGTGCATCGGAGCGGCCGCGTGATTCCGGGCCAATTCGCGGGTTTAATGGGAGCGCATCAAGACCCGTGGTTCATCGACGCCGCTCCGTTCAACGCCAAGACTTACGGCGCGTATCCCGAGTACGAGTTCCATCACGCTCGTGGTCGCGAAACGACGGCGGACATGAAGTTTCAAGCGCCGAACCTTTCGCTGCCGCACGGTTTCACGCCCGGCAAGCTGCACGATCGCTTGTCGTTGCTGGGCCATTTGGACGATCAGCGACGTGCATTCGATACGGCCGCTTCCGTGCAGACGTTTGACCGCCATCGCCAAGCGGTCTTGTCGCTGTTGACCGATACGGAAACGCAGAAGGCGTTCGATGTTCACAATGTCGACGAAGCGACGCAAGACCGTTACGGCCGCAACTCGTTCGGCTGGTCGCTGCTGATGGCTCGGCAATTGGTCGAAGCCGGCGTGTCGCTCGTGCAAGTCAACTTGGGCAACAACGAATCGTGGGACACGCACCAAGCGGCTTTCCCGAATCTGAAGAACTATCTGCTGCCGCCCACGGATCGCGCGGTCGCGGCCTTGATCGACGATCTGGCCGAGCGAGGCATGTTGGACGAAACGCTGATCGTCATGGCCGGCGAATTCGGGCGGACTCCTCGGATATTCTCGATCCCTAGCGCCAAGCTGCCCGGTCGCGATCACTGGGGCGCGGTTCAATCGGTGTTCTTGGCTGGCGGCGGCGTGCGAGGCGGCACGGTCATCGGCTCGTCGGATCGAAAAGGCGCCTTCCCGCACGATGATCCGCAGCGGCCGGAACACTTGGCGGCCACGATCTACGACGCACTCGGCCTGCCGCCCACGGCCGCTTGGCACGACGAACAAGGCCGCCCGAACCATATCTACCACGCCGAGCCGATTCGGGGCTTGATGTCGTAACGTCTAATCGCGCCAAGAACTTGCCTCAGCGACAGAATGTCGCCAGACGGGTTTCAAGAACCTGTTGTGCCGTCAGGCTGTAGCCAGGCAGGGCTTCAAGATCTTGTCGTGCCGTCAGGCTGTAGCCAGGCAGGGCTTCAAGATCTTGTTGTGCCGTCAGGCTGTAGCCAGGTAGGGCTTCAAGATCTTGTTGTGCCGTCAGGCTGTAGCCAGGTAGGGCTTCAAGAACTGTCCGGGCACCCAGACTGCCGCCGTGTCGCAGTTCGCGAACCATGTCCGCAGTGAGCCAGTGCTTCAGCTTCGCGGCAACTCGGCTCGCTTAAATGCGATTGACGCGAAACGGTCGGGCGTCGACGTGCGTTGCTTCGCCGGCCATTAGCTCGGCGACCAATTGGCCCGTCGCGGGCGCCAGCGTCAGGCCCAACATATTGTGACCGGCCGCCAGCCAGACGTTCTTGAGCCGTGGCGTGCGGCCGATCAGCGGCAAGCCATCGGTGGTCATCGGACGCCAGCCAAACCACGTTTCCTCGACCGGATCGCGATATGGTTCAACCAAGTAATGCTCGGCCCCGGATTTCAGCAGTCCCAACCGGCGTGCCTGAATCGAATCGTCGTAGCCGGCGAACTCCATCGTCGATCCCAGCCGATAACCGCTTTGCATCGGCGTCACGCCGACCCGATGCTCCATCAACAGCATCGGCGTGCGGGGACAACGCTCGGGACGCGGCATGGTGATCGAGTAGCCTTTGCCCGGTTGGATCGGAATTTTGCAGCCAAGTTCGCGTTGCCACTCGGGCGCGCTTGCACCGGTCGTAACTACGAACGCGTCGGCCGACAAGGCTTCGTCGCACGAGTTCCCCGTGCGATCGGCCGCCACAATGCGGATGCTTTTAGCGTCATCGCCGGCTCGATCGAATCCGACGCCGCGGCAGTTTTCTCGGATCGTCACTCCCTGCCGCTCAAGCCGACTTCGCCAACGGTTCATTAAGCGATCCGGCCGCAGATGCGCGTCGTCCGCGTAGAACCAGCCGCCGGCCAAACCCGGTTTTAGCGCGGGTTCAAATTCGACCAGTTCTTCGCCGTCCATTCGTCGAGCCGGTAGATTGAATTCGTTGGTCAACAAGCGATCGGTCGCCGCGTAGTTCTCTAAAGCCGCGGCCGTTTGATAGACGAACAACAGGCCGCCAGTTTGCCACTCGCAGGCAGTGGCGAAGTCCGATTCGGCCATCATCTCGGCGTACAACGCATGCGATGATTCCAACAGCGGATGCAAAGCGTGCGCGGTGTGGAGCATGTCTCGATGATTGCATCGCCGAGCGAATCGCAGCAGCCAACTCCACAACGCTGGATCGAATCGTGGTTTGATCGAGAACGGCGAATTCGGCTTCAGCATCGCGGCCAAAGCTTGGCGAACCGCCCCCGGTTCGGCCAGCGGCAACACGTGACTTGGACAGACAAACCCACAATTGGCATGCGAACATGCGCCGGCGAATCGCCCGGCGTCCAGCAGCGTCACTTGCCATCCACGCCGCGTGAGCGCATCCGCGCAGGCCGCGCCAATCAATCCACCACCAATGATGACGACGCTGCCTGTCGACTGGCTCATCCAGTTTGGCCTATCTGTACGGGAATCCCCGATCGAAACGGATCACAAGGGTCGATCAACAGCGTTGTTTCCGCGGTGATAAACGCCGACCCGGTAATGGTTGGCAAGATGCGTCCCGAATCGGTCTCTTCATAAGAACCTTCAAACACGCTGCCGATAATACTCTCCTGACGCCACAACTGCCCAGGGCTCAGAACGCCATCGGCGGCCAAGCAAGCCAGCTTCGCGCTGGTGCCCGTTCCACAGGGTGAACGATCGTAAGCTTTGCCGGGACAGAGCACGAAGTTTCTGCTGTCGGCGTGACCCGTTCGCGACGCCCCAAACAGTTCAATGTGATCGATTTCGCCCCCATCTTCGCCGGTAATGCCGGCGCGGCCCAGTGCCAATCGCACTTGCCATGAGAACTCCGTTAACCGCTCCACGTTATCCGCGGCGATTCGCTGGCCATGATCGCTGCATAGAAAGAACCAGTTGCCGCCCCAAGCCACATCGCCAGTCAGTATCCCATGTCCGGGCACTTCGACCGCCACGGCCTTTCGCGTGCGATAGCTTTCCACGTTCGTGACCGAGATGCGTCCATCGTCGTGCAACGTCGCGGTCACCATGCCAACCGGCGTTTCGATCCGGTGCGCCCCGGTCGTGATGTGACGCATGTAGGCCAACGTAGCCACAACACCAATAGTGCCATGCACACACATCCCCAAATAGTCGACGTTGTTAAAGAATATGACGCCGGTGGCGCTCTTCTTGTCCACGGGCGGAACTAACAGAGCTCCGACCATGACGTCACTTCCTCGGGGTTCACACACCACGGCTGACCGCACGGCGTCGTAATGCTGCCGAAACAAGGTCCGCCGTTTGTCCATGGGCCCAACGCCCAAGTCGGGACCGCCGCCAATGACGACTCGTGTGGGCTCGCCGCCCGTATGAGAATCGATAACTTCAATGCGCTGCATGGTATCTCGCCGCCGTTCAGAATACATCAAACAACTCCTCCCTATCATCGAAGATCGAGGGGGGTCGATTGAGGGAATGCGGTACGGCTTGCCGAACGCATCGTACCCGGCGGACACCGCGTCGCGATCGCGGTCCGATTATACACGCAGTGTATACTGAGCAAGCCGCGGACGGCCGAAGGACCCGTCTAGGCTATCGCATTGGGCTGCCGAATCGCTCGAAGCGGTAGGCGCGATCCATCCGGTTTCGCGGCGCTCTACGGGGTCTAAACTTCGCCCGCGCAGCGCAACGCCGCGGCTCGTAGATGCGGCAGCGTTTGCCGATGATCGCCGCATACGTAAAAGCTCTCCCCGCCATCGGCCACGGTTCGGACCAGAATGGTTTTCCAAGGGCGATAGTAATACTGGGGATTCGATTTCGGAGCTTCTTGATTCCACTCGCCGTCGATACGAATGAGGTCGAAGGCTGCTGTTGTAAAATTTGCGATGCGCCGGTCCCTCCTGGTGAGCGACGTTGCGAGCCATCGAAAGGGCTTTCAAATACACCTCGGGTCCCATGACGGCGGAACCAAAGCATAAGAACACGCCGCCTTCCAATCGCTCGACCGTATCGCAAACCGTGAGAAAGTCGCGATAGCTGGCCGTGCCAAAAGCGGCCGGATCGAAGTTCGGATGTTCGTGAATAATGTCATAGCCAATGCCAATATGCGCCGTTACGGGAACGTTCAAACGCACGCCAGCCGCCAAGACACTGAGCTCTTTGTACGGAAAATCACTGTCGAGAATGGCGCGTCCCACGGATTCGCCCAGCCCCATCCCAGCAGCAGCGCCTCGCCGTACGATATCGTTGATCTCGCCCGTTTCTCGCCACAAACCGAATTCACCGCTGCGAATATAGCGAGCCACACTCTCACAGGTGGCGCCGATCCGGGAAAGCTCATAATCGTGAATCGGCCCGGCGCCGTTCATGCCAATGTGAGTAATCAACCCGCGTTGCATCAAGTCGATCAACTGCCGAGCCACACCGGCGCGAATTACGTGAGCGCCCATCAGCAGCAGTACCGAAGCGCCTCGCTGACGAGCTTGAACCAACCTTTCGCCCAGGATGGCCAAGTCTCGCATCGCCGCCGGTTCCAATTCCGTCGGTAATTCGTCTAGCGGCAAATGCCGTTCGATGGACAGATCGTGCTGCCGCTCGTCGAGTGGCCGAATGATGAGTCGCGTGGGATCGAACTGTGGAAAGGGCATGAGTAACGCCAAGCAAGTCCTGTATTAATTCAATCTACGCCTCAATCAGGCTTCGATAATAGGCGATCGATCGGTCCAGGCCTTCATCAAAGTACACTTGCGGTTCGTAGTCGAGCACGCGGCGCGCGAGTGTGATGTCGGCCATGCTTTCCTTGACATCGCCGACTCGGGGCGGAGCATATTCCGGTTCGATGTTAGTGCCAAGTCGTTCGTTCAACGCCGAAACGAGCTTTCGCAAGGTAACGGAATGCCCGTTGGCGACATTGATCGTGCGGCCCGGCGCGTCTTTTGCCTCGGACGCTAATAAATTCCCATGCACCACATTAGCTACGAACGTGAAATCGCGAGACTGATATCCATCGCCATAAATGACCGGGCGAACACCTGCCAGCATTTTTGAAATGAAGATGGGAATCACCGCCGAATAAGGGCTGTCAGGATCTTGTCGTGGACCGAACACATTGAAATAACGTATCGCCACGGTCTCAAGGCCATAAGTCCGGTAGAAGGCGTGGCAATAATATTCCGCGGCCAATTTGGCGGCCGCATATGGCGACAGCGGACCAGGCAAGTCGGTCTCACGCTTGGAGGACGCTTCGAGATCGCCATAAGCGCTACTCGACGCCGCGTAGACCACTCGTCGGACACCCGCGCGACGAGCGGCATCGAGCAGGGTCACGGTCCCGGTCACACAGGCCGCGTGCGTGTCGAGCGGTCTTTCGACGCTGCGTGGAACCGAAGCCAAAGCGGCTTGATGGAAGATTATGTCGATGCCCTGAACAGCTTCGCGCATGAAATCGCCGTCCGCGATATCGCCGATCCTCAAATCCACGCGATCCGCGAATTCGGATACATTCGCTTGATTGCCGGTACTTAGGTTGTCAACGATTCGCACGGACTGGCCGCGACCTACCAATGCTTCCGCGATGTGAGAGCCTATGAAACCACAACCGCCGGTGACGAGATAATTAGCCATGATGTTGTATAGTATGAGATCGCTGTGTGTGGATTAAATTGAGACGGGGACGATCCGTGCCTTACGACACGCGGTTTCTAACGAGCGTCTGGTTGGCCGCAGATAATGCCGCCGAGCACCTTCGCGCCGGCCGTTTTCAGCTCTTCGACAGAGACGGCCGCCGCCAGCTTGTCGGTCGACTGCATGTCGATTCCCACATAGACGCCGTCTAGCACATGCGAAGCGAGGCGCGTCATGGTATCCGCGGCCGCTCCCAAATCGAATAGCAGGTAACGATAACGGCGGCGCATGGTTTCCATTAACGAAGCCAACCCGGATTCCACGCCTTCAAAACTGGTCAACACGCCGCGACCGATCGTCATGACCGATAGCCCGTCGAAAGCCAGCTTCGTTACATGTTCGTGGTAGGTCTTGCCAAGGTTAAGAGCTTCGGTCAAACCGCCTCGCGGCCCGATGCCGATTCGCTCGGTCAACGATGCGGATGTGAGATTGGCGTCGATAATTAAAGTCTCCGCGTCGCCACGCGAAGCCAGCGCGATGCCTAAACGAGCTACCACATCGCTGAGCGCCAAGTGAGATTGGCTGTTCGCGGCGATGCCGATCAGACCGAGACTCGCGCCGTCGGGAAAATTCTTTGTGATGTACGCCGCGAACTGCACGTACTTTTGTGCCAAACCGGGTTCGCCCAAGCTGCGGGCCGCTTTCCGCACGAATTCCGATTCGACGCCTCCCGGCACAATCGGGCTCGGTTCGCCACGGCGGCGCGGCGCATCGACTCCCGCAGCGGTTTGCGTAGGGTCCGCGAACGGCTCGGCGGCTTGAGCGGCTAACGAAGACGACATGGCAACGATCCTCGGCGGCGGAGGCTAACCATTTCGCAGTTTCGCGAACAGTTGGCGGTAGTTTTGCTTGCTGGCCTTTTCGATTGCCTGATCCAAACGCCGAGCGGCCGCTTCTCGTTCGGCTACCACGACCATGTCGCGGTCGTCTCGCGATTGGCCTTCGCGTGCGGCGACCGACGATCGGCCTTGTCGCCGTGAGCTTGTCGAGCGGAGTCGATGGAGTTGCGAGGCCACGCCGCCCACTTTGCCTGCCGTCGCTTCGGATTTTTCGGAGACCGAGGCGACGAGGGCGTCAAGCTGCTCTTCGCTCAGGCCTTCGTTCGCGTCGTCATCTTCGCTGGCAGCGGCGGCAAATTGCGGCTCGGGCAGAGCGACATCGGGCTCGCCGCTTTCGGCAAACTCCGGTTCGTCGACGGATTCGGCGGCCAGTTCCGCCGGAAGGTTGTCGCAGGCGAAGGCTGATAACGGTTCCGACCAGGGCAAGTCCGTGAAATCGGAATGCACGACCAATGGCGCGGAATCGAACGCCGCGGCGTCGGACCAATCCGGCTCGCCCCACGATGGCTGCGATGCGGACTTCGCGGGCGACGGTGGTTTCGATGGGGTTGTCGGTGGAGACAAGGGCTCAGGCGTCGGTACGCTTTGCGCCGCAGGTTCGTGCGGCTCAACCATTTCCACGTCTTCGTCGCTAGTCGCCGCGACTTTGGGGTGCTGCGCTGGTTCGGGTTGAGTCCGTTCGACAAAGGGGACCAATCCTTGTCCGGCGGCGGTTTCGCCGAGCGGCGCGTTCCACGTGTCGTAGGAGCGGACGACTTTCGGTTTGTTCTTGCGTGCTTCTAGCGACGCGTAGTGATCCACGACGACCTCTTCCTCCGCGAAGAAATCGCCGAACGGATCGATCGGATCGTGGAACGTGACTTCGACCTCGGGATGAGTAACCGGCGGTGCGTATCGAGTGACGCCGATCGTCTCGGTCGAGGCTGACTTCTCCGCGGCAGGCGTCGATTTCGCCATCGGCGTCGAGGCCTTGGCCACTGGTCGCGGGACTTCGCTGACGATCATTGGCTCGTGTCGCGCGGGTTCACTTCGCGCGGGCTCACTTCGCACCGGTTCATCGGGCTTCGCGATTCGCAAGTGCGGGATCGTGGCGACTTCGTCCAGGGGCGCGTCGTCCAATTCCGCGTCGGAAAGGACCAAGCTGGCGGCATCGTCGTCCAGTTCGCCGAACTCGATTACGCCGCCTGATGCCGATGGAGTTTGCACGGACCAGGGCGTGGGAAGTTGCTGTAGATCGGCCCAAGCTTCTTGGATCGCTTCGCCGTCGATTGCCCGATGCCCGCCGGCCGCGGCCAAGAATAACGCGTGATCGAACACTTGATTCAGCAGCCGAGGAATGCCGTCGCTCGCCGTGTAGGCCGCCTGCAACGCATCGTCGCGAACCAGCGCTCCTGAATTCGCGCCGGCCGAATCAATCTGCCAACGGACATATCGGAACGACTCGTCGCGCGAGAACGAATGCAAGTAGCAACGGGCCGCCAACCGCTGGTTGAACGACTCCAGCTTCGGATTCGCGAAATGCTCTTCCAACGCCGGGCCACCTGCCAATAGCAAACGCACGCGCGGCTGACCGTCGTGAATCAGATTGGTAAGCAGCCGGAGTTCCTCCAGCAACCGCATCGGCAGCGTGTGAGCTTCGTCCACGATCAACAGCAGCGTGCGATGACGCGAACCGCCTTCGAGATGATCCATCAACGACAGCCGCAACTCGCCCTCTTCCATGTCGCGATACGGCAAGCCCAGCTCGAACAGGATGTTTTGCAGCAGAGCTCGCCGCGTACACAGCCGAGCGCCCGACAGCGTCGCCACGCGAAACGAGTCGGCGAACTGCTCGGCCAACACTTGGCACAGCAGCGTCTTGCCCGTGCCGGCCGGTCCGACCACCATCGCCGGGCCCTCGGCTCGTTCGATCGCGCGAGCCAAAGTCTGGCGAGCGTGTTCGATCGACTCGGCGGCAAAATAGCGATCGGCTTGTGGCGCCGCGGCGAACGGTCGAGCGGTGAATCCGAAGAACGATTCGAACATGGCTATTTTCCTAACGTGAGTCTGGGGCGTCGCGATTCTCGGTGGGTGTTGATTCGGCATCGAGTCGTAAGCGTTCCAGGTTGTGAGTCAGTGGATGGGAGGCGATTACGCGCGTCGGCGGCGACGCGGCTGGCCGGACAAGTTGGATTCTTTTTCTTCGGTCAGATCGGCCACGATAGGTAAAGCCAAGATTTGCTCGGCTTCGGCGGGGCTTTGGAAAGCGCTGGAAACCGACCAGCGACGCGTCAGCGAGGCGACGATCGTGGCCGCGGCCAAACTGAAAACGGCTAACAACAGCATGCGGCCAGCCGGCATCCCGCCGCCAAGTTGCCCGGTGACTTGTGCCGGTTGCATCAGCCAGACGGTAGTCACCGGCGGCTTGTCGGCCAGATTCGCTTCGATCTCGGCGGCGCTGTCTTCGGCTTCGGTTCGGGCGATCACGGTCTGCTCGTGCTCGGCGCGAAGACGGCGAAACGTTTCGGCCGCGGACAGCAGTTGCTCGCCGGGAATTGTGGCGTCGCCAATCGTGGCATTGGTCGATGTGTCAACTGCGTCCGGTTCGTCCGCGATCGCCAAGAACTCGGGCGTCTCCAGCAGCCGGTCTTCGGCGAGTTGGACCTCCGCATCCAGCTCTTGAAGCTGCGGATGGTTCGCCGTCAGCTTAGCCGCCAATCGGGCTCGATCGGCACGAAGCTGCTCCAAATGCCGCTTGCGCGTGGCGAATTCGGGATTCGGCTCTTCGCGTTTCGCGGAACTAGCGGCGACCGAGGGCTGCAAACCTTGAGTTGCGTCGCGGAAGAAGTCGTCCATGAAGTTGTCGAGCTGCTGAAGCGACTTGCGTTCGTAATGCCGAGCCTCGCGGACTCGCCAGCGATCGGCCCGATCGGCCGGAGTGTTGCGTTTCGGTTGTTCGGCCGCCTTGATCGCGGCCGCTTCCACGAACTGTCGGCAGACGGCGTCGACCAGCCGACGCGAACTGCCTGGCTCGTGGCCGTAGTATTCCAGCTTCACGCGGACATCGGTCGACGACGTCGGCGTCACGGTGATCACTGTTTGCTCGCGAGCCGCTTCGACCGCTTCGTTCAACGATGTGACATCGGCCAATTCCGGTTCGACCAGTCCCGCTTCATGGACCGCTTGCCGCAACGCGTCGCCGTCGAGCAGCATCGCTTCGATCGTGCGAGCGTCGGCTTGCGGCGGCGTTTCGCGCCCGTCGCTGGCGATCACGCGGCGAGCCAATTGAGCTTGCACGACCACGCCCGACACCGGCGTGCGGATTGCGAGCAGCCCGAGCAAGAACACGCTGAGCCCGGTGACCACGAACACGTAAGTGACCGGCGATGCCAAACCGAGGGCGTCCAGCAACGAGCGACGCGGATTGTCGGCGGAAGGGTTGGCTGGCATGAGTGAAAGCTCGAAAAAGCGTCGAGAAAACGGTGCGCACCGCTAGGCAGCTTTATCGTCCGCGTCCGGTTATTCACTTGAGCGCGATCGTAACGATTAGGCGAATCCTGCCGATCGTCGCGTTTCGCTCCGCGATAGGAAACCGATTGCGGTGCAACAGCGCGACGCTACTTTCGCGGAGCGAAAGGCGACTATGGTGACCGTTGCCATCACGCAACCTTTCGAGCGACGCGTCTGCACTTCGGCTTCTGCTTGTCGCGCGCCGCTTCGTACAACAGCAGATTCCCCTGCTTGCCGACTTGGTGGACCGCTCCGGTTTCGCGCAACGTGTAAGCAATCCGCTGAGCGATCCAGCGCGAGATGCCCAGCGACTCGGCCAAGTGCGACGTGTGAAACACGGCCGGTAGCGGCACGTCCAGCAGCTTCAGCAAGTCGGCCGGCTCGGTCAGGCGGATCGTTTCGTGCAACGTCTCCAGCCGTTGGTCCTCGACCTGAAAGTCGTTCTCCCGCCAGCGACGACGGCGGCCGTGGCCGGGATAACGCCACTCTTCGATGTCGACCAGCGGCACGTCCAGCGTCAGGTTCGCGTGCGGAAACACACGCGTGAAGTAAACCCAGCTCGTGAAACAGATCCAGCCGGCTTCCCAGCTTCGGGCTCAACCGCCATTTGACCACGCCGCGCGCTTCGCTGCAACTTCACCAGCCGCTTGCGAATCACGATCGGCTTGACCACGCGCACGCGATGCTGGCCCAGCAGATCGGCCACCTTATCTCGGATCGCCGCCAGCGAGCCGTGTTGAATCTCGATCAGCTCGCCGTCGCCCATCACGTCGATGCGGTAGCTGCCCAGCGTCACTTCGCACGCCGACACGTCCGGCGCGTAGTGCAGCTTCAATTGGCGGTGCAGCGTCGTTTCCATCGGCGTTCAAATCGGCGGGCCAGCAATTCATGGAGGCTGAAGGGGCCGCGATCGACCCGTCACGCACGGCGGGACGATATCGCCCGGCGAGGCCGAAGACCAGAGCAAATCGCGGAAATTTCGCGGTTACGACGATCTTGCGTCCCCGCTAGTTTCGGCCGTTTCAGCGTGTTATCGTTCCCGATGACCGCACCCCAAACAGGCCCGACTCTTCTATTTCGAGATGCTCTCCCATGCGTGATGTGATCGCTTTGGTACTCGGCGGCGGCCGAGGAACACGGCTCTTTCCGTTGACCGGCTACCGTTCCAAGCCCGCCGTGCCGCTGGGCACCAAGTATCGGTTGATCGACATTCCGCTCTCGAACTGCATCAACAGCGGCATCAACCGCGCCTATGTGCTGACCCAGTTCATGTCGGTCAGCTTGCATCGCCACGTTCGGCAGACGTATCGCTTCGACCAATTCAACGGCGGCTTCGTCGAGCTGCTGGCGGCTCAAGAAACGATGGACGCCGGCTCCGACTGGTACGAAGGCACGGCCGACGCGGTCCGCAAGAACCTGAAGTACCTGGAACAGCCGTGGATCAAGTACGTGTTGATTCTGTCCGGCGATCAACTGTATCGCATGGACTACAACTCGATGATGAAGACGCACTTGGACACGCAGGCCGAAGTCACCATCGCCGGGCTGCCTTGCACGCGCGAGCAGGCCAAGGCGTTCGGCATCATGCGGTTCGACGACACGGGCCGGATCGAGGGCTTTTTGGAAAAGCCGCAGACGGACGAAGAGATGGATCTGGTGAAGACCGACCCGGCCTGGATCGACTCGCGCGGCATCCCCAGCCAAGGCCGCGATCTGGTGGCCAGCATGGGCATCTATTTGTTCAACCGCGATTTCCTGGTCGAAGTGCTGCGGAAGACTTCGTATCGCGATTTCGGCAAGGAGGTGTTCCCGGCCGCCTTCCGCACGCGCCGCGTGATGCTGCACTTGTTCGATGATTACTGGGAAGACATCGGTACGATCCGAGCGTTCTACGAAGCGAACCTCAGCCTCTGCCGCCAAGACTCGCCGTTCCCGTTGGTCTCGCCCGAGGCCCCGGTCTACACGCGAGCCCGGTTCCTGCCGCCGGCGGCGATCGACGGCGCGACGATCTCGACCAGCTTGATCGGCGACGGCTGCCGCATCGGCCGCGGTTCGGTGATCGAGAACAGCGTGATCGGCCTGCGGTGCGTGATCGGCGAGAACGTGACGATCCGCAATTCGGTCATCATGGGCGCCGATATGTACGAGTCGTCCGCCGAACTGGCCGCCGACGCCACGGCGGGCCGCACGCCGATCGGCATCGGCAGCGGCACGGTGATCGAGGGCTCGATCGTGGACAAGAACGTCCGCATCGGCCACAACGTCCGCGTGGCAAACGAATCGAACCAGCAGGAAGCCGACCTCGACGAAGGCCGCTGCTACATCCGCGACGGCATCCCCATCGTGGTCAAAGACGCCACGCTGCGCGACGGTTGGAAGATGGGCTAAGGCGGTTCAGGCCGACACAATGGCGTGACTCTGCCCGTTGATCGGCTGAGCCCGCTCGTCGATCGCTTGAGGGTGCGGATTGATCGCTTGGGTCCGCACGTTTAGGCCGTGAGTGTGCAGGTTTACGGCGTGAGCCCGCACATCTACGCCGTGGGTGCCCACATTTATCCCGTGAGGGTGCCCGTCTATCGCTTGGGAGTGCTCGTCTATCGGTTGAGGGTGCAGATTTATCGCGTGAGGGTGCTCGTCTATCGCGTGGGAGTGCACATTTATCGCTTGAGGTCGCACATTTATCGAAAATTTGTCGCCCCAAACCGCCCAATTACCCACAGCGCCGCCGAAACGTCGCATCCAACCGCCTCCCGCCCCCAATCCAGCCGCTAGTCGCTTATGCCGACGATGTCGACGTCCGGCAACCCCCGCTCCCTCCGCATCGACTGGAATTTGGCCACGGCCTCCGACGCCACCGCCGAACCGGCGAGGGCGAACAAGCTTCAGCGATCCCAATCCCACGAGCGGCGTCAGGTCCGAAACCGCCGTGCCTTGGAGCCACAGAATCCGCAAAGCCGTCAATCCCGCCAGAGGCGTCAGGTCGAAACCGCCGTGACTGGGCGTCAGCGACTCCAACGCCGTCGATCCCGCCAGCGGCGTCAGGTCCGAAATGGCCGTGCCGTCTAGCGACAGCGACTGCAACGCCGTCAAACCCGCCAGAGGTCTCAGGTCCGAAACGTTTGAATTGATAAGGTTGAGAACACGGATTGAAGTCGCATTCTTCAACGGCGACAAATTCCGAATGCGGCCAATTATCGAGTATCTCCACTCGTCCCATTCGTCGACCTGAATTTCACGCAGAACTGCTGGTATGCGGAGCGGCTCCACGGACGCGGCCAGTTCGGAAGTACGCTTCGACGGTCGTCGTCAAGTAGGTCTCCAGCATTTCCATCGCGGCCGGCGTGTTGATCAGCCGCAACGCCAGGCAGAACGGCGGCACTGACAGGCGGGCATTCGACCGGTTCTGCTCAGTCGCGAAACGGCCTGATTGCCCAAGGCCGCTATCGCTTCGGCTTCGGCAAATGTTCGGGGTGGGAACGGCTTCCGCATCAAATCTTCGATCTGCAAGATCAAATTGCGATCGAAAGGTATTTGCACGGTATGGCATCGCACCGGGAACAGCATGACGCGCGGCTGGCGTCATGCTGTTGCCGCGATGGCTTGGGCGGCAATGCAACTCGGGAAAGCGCTCCTTCACCACTCGGTCGTTGAAGTCGCGCTGCTTGGATTGTTCGCCTGCCACCGCGAACAAGGCGGCTCGCTGCCACGCTTCATGTTCGAGGGCGATGCGAGCGACTCGACATTCCTCGCTGGCAACCCAATCGCCCCACCAACAACTCTTTGAACGTGTTGTGCAGAAAGTCGATGACCTTCTCGAGCGTCGCTCGGCGAAGCATGCCGCTTCGTTCGATAAGCGAATCAAGACGACGGCCGCATCGGCGACATCCGCGACCGATCGTCTGCAACGCATGGACGACTTGCTCCCGAGCGTTCGACATCGACCGCCGACAGATCGTTTTCCATCATGTGATAGGCCAGACGCTGGACGATCGACCGCTTCTGCCCGTAAGAAACTCGCGATAGGGCTGCGGAAACTTATCCAGGTTCAGCCCGCTTTGCCGTTCGCGCTCGTGCAGCAACAAATGGCAGAGCGATTCGACAATCGCCCGCTGACTTTCGGGTAATCGTTGCCGAGTCTTGCGGCGCTTGCTTGCGGGTCATGGCGCACAACAATGGATTGGAGGCCAACCGAAACAACGCCGGATCGTCGTCGATGGCTTCCCGGCCAAGCGGCAGCCATGCTTGCCAATTCATCTGCCGGGCGAGATTGACGCGCATCTCCCGCCGCCACGGCGTTGTGCCAAGTTTCGATGAAACGTTTGATATCCGGCACCATCGGGGCCACTTCGGCCTCGCGGAAATTCAGCTTTCGCAACCAATCGTCGGGAACGGCTTCCGGCCGCGTGGTAACGATGAAGTAGTTGTACGGATAGCGAGAGACGATCGCCTCCAACTCGTTAAACACCTCGCGGCGACGATCGGGCGGCACTTCGTCAACGCCATCGATCAGCGCAAACCGCAGTTCGCTTCCAGAATCAGGCGAACCCAATCTTCAGGCGGATGGCCACATTCCTTTATAAGCTGGCGTGGAAAGTCGTCGGGGGCGGGCAATTGACCGTCCGCAACGATGTCGCAACAGGATCAGAAATGGAACCCGCAATCGAAAACGACGAGGTCCGCGGTCGATTAGTTTGGGACCGTCAGGTGAGTCCGTAGCGTATTCTTCAGGATCGAGAGATGCGGTGATTCTGCACACTGTTACGGAGAATCCGAATGCCTGCCGCTTACGCTTTTACCTTCCGCGGCTTGAATTCGGCCCACTTCAACAGCGTCGATTTACCCGTACCCGCCGCACCGCGAATGAGCACGCGTCCATGATCGGGATCAGCCCGTAGAACAGGGATTCACAATCGAGCAACCCGCCATCGTCGCCTGTTCCCGACGACACGCTCAGCGGCACGAAGGCGTCGGTCAGCAGATTGGACTGCTCCTCAGGGATACATCGGCACCGAAAAGTTCGACTTTGTCCAACTTACGAATCAGGGCCTGCCGATAGTCAGCTTCGTAGCGAGCGGCTTCCCCGTCGCGTGACCGCATGCGTATTTCCAGTTCGATTCGTCGCGGCAAGCACTTGCTCCAAGTCGTCGCCCATGCGACTAATTCAACATCCGGCAAACCCCGCTCCCTCCGCATCGACTGGAACTTGGCCACGGCCTCCGCCGCCACCGCCGAACCGGCGAGGCGAACAACCTTCAGCGATCCCAATCCCACGAGCGGCGTCAGGTCCGAAACCGCCGTGAAGTCGAGCCGCAGACTCTCCAACGCCGGTCGGGTGGCATTGTTATAAATTGGGAGTATCGGTTGAGTTCGTTGTGCCACTGGCATTTTGCCAGTGCTCTTCTGCCGGCACTTGTAGGTCCAATCACCTCAAAGGTTTCCGCGAGAGAAGTCGCCAAATACTGGGTTTGCTGGAGAAAACCGTGCAGACAGCCAAGCTTATAGCAGCAAACAAATGCCAACGGAGTGTGGCGCCGTTTGAAGGCGAACGGGCCGGATCGACGTTGCCGAGGTGAATCGCCAGCATTGCTTCGCGGTGAAGTTACTCACGCCACAACACCCAACGAACGGCCCAAAAGCACTGGCGAAACGCCAGTGGCACGCCGAGTTTGTCTTCAATGCCCGACATCGTAACCGAAACGCCCCCTCGATTGACTCGCGTTCCGCTAGCCGCCGCGTTGACCTAGGACCGGGTTGTCGCATTCGGTACAATCCGCGGCCCTGGTGGGGATGGCGGTGGTCGTGGGTTTGGCGATCGTCGGGGAATGATCGGCGGACGCGGGAGGCGTGGCGATGGTCGGACAGGGAAGTCCGTGGCGAGTTTGGTTGGTGATCGGCGCGGTGGCCGGTTGGGGCGCGATGTCGGACGCGACGGGGCTGGCCCAGACGCATCGGTCGACGCCGGTAATGCGCGAGGACGCCGAGCTGGCGGACGTTTTCTTTCTGGACCCCGATCGCGGCTGGGCGGTGGGCGATCGCGGGGCGATTTGGGCCACGGACAATGGCGGACGGCATTGGCGGATGCAGATGTCGGGCGTCGATTGCCGGTTGGAATCGGTCCATTTTGTCGACGACCATCATGGCTGGGCGGTCGGCGGCAACATCGAACCGCTGACCCATCGCGGCTCGGCCGTGGTGCTGGCGACGGCCGACGGCGGGCAGACTTGGAAACGGATCGAAGCCGCCACGCTGCCTCGGTTGCGGCAAGTTCGCTTTCGCGATCGCCAAGTCGGTTGGGCTTGCGGCGACGGTTCGCCGATGTATCCGGCCGGCATGTTCCAGACGGACGACGGTGGGTTGAGCTGGGCCACGTTGCCGCTGGATGGCGGCGGACATTGGCTGGCGAGCGACATGAACGAACGGGGCGAAGCCATCTCGGCCGATCGCGATGGGCGAGTCTGGCGATTGTCGTCCAGCGGTCAGCGGCCATGCGACGCGCCGCCCGTGATTGGCTCGCGAATTCGCCGATTGAAGATGACTGGCGGCGGAACGGGCTTTATCGTCGGCGATCGCGGACTGTTGCTGAGGACGGCGGACCACGGGCTAAGCTGGCGGCCAGCGACGTTGCCGTTGTCCGAGGAAGCCGCTCGGCAATGCGATTGGCGGGCGGTCGCTTCGTGGGGAGCTCATGTCTGGATCGCCGGAGCGCCGGGCAATCTGGTGCTGCACAGCGCCGATGGCGGGGCCACTTGGCAAACGCACGCGACGGCGCAGCCGCTGCCGATTCGAGCGGTGACGTTCATCGATGAATATCGAGGTTGGGCCGTCGGCTCGTTGGGAACGATCTTGGCCACGCGCGACGGCGGCCAAAGTTGGCGGCCGCAACGCCAGGGCGGCGGTCGAGCGGCGATGTTGGCTTTGTTCAGCGAGGCGGAGAGCGTGCCGCTGGAAGCGATCAGTTTGTTGGCCGGCGAGGATGGGTATCTGTCGGCGGTCGAGCTGGTCAATCATCGCGGGCTGGAGATTCGCGAGACGGCGGAAGTCGACTCGGTCGCTCGATCACGCGAAGCGATGATTAGCGCGGGGGCTTCGGCGGCCGATGTGATGGCGGGCTTTCCGTTGCGGCAACGCGGATTGGACTTCACGGCCGAACGCACTCTGGCGAGCTGGGAATTTCTGCATCGCGGCGAGGCTCGCGAGCGGCTGATCGAATCGCTGGCGGCTCGAATTCGGCAATGGCGGCCGAACGTGGTGCTGACCGAACCGCTGCAAGTGGCCGGTGACGGGACGCTGACTCAGATGCTGAATCAAGCCGTGTTGGCCGCCGTCGAACGGGCGGCCGATCCGCGAGCGTTCCCGGCTCAGACGCAGCAATTGGGCCTCGCCCCGTGGGCGGTCGACAAGGTGTTTTGCGCGGAGACGGATTCGCGGCTGACCGGCACGATCCTGGTGACGGCGCGGCTGTCGGCGAACTTGGGCTGTTCGTTGGTGGATCAAGCGGCGACGGCTCGCGGGCTGATCCACGATCGCTACACCGTGGCTCCCGCGTCGTATCGCTTCCGGCCGCTGGTGAATCGGCTGGCGCATGTGAGCGATCATCGAGACATGTTCACCGGGATCAACTTGCCCCACGGCAGCGAAGCCCGGCGGATTCGCGGCGCGTCGGTCGGCGGGAATCTTGGCGAGCTGGCTCGCAGCGTTCAACGCCAGCGAAGCGTGCAGCAGTTGTTGGCTCGCGGCGCGAGCAGCACGGACGCCACGGCCTCGACCAACGCCGCGTGGCTGGGGCAAGTCGACGAGTTGTTGAGCGGTCTGAGCGAAAACCATTGTGCCGAGTTGCTCGCTCAATTGGCTCAGCAATATGCCGAGCAAGGTCAGTGGGAATTGGCGATGGAAGTGCATCTGCGGTTGTTGCGCCGCGCGCCGCGGCACGCGTATGCTTCGGCTTCGTATTTGTGGCTGGCGAAGTACGCGGCCAGCGCGGAAGTCGCGCGTGCGATGAAAGACCGGCACGGAATGCTGGAAGCCGGGCAAGCCGTGGCGGGACAAGCGGCGGAAGAGGCCGGCGGCAAGGCGTTGCGAACCGGAGTCGTGCGAACCGGCTACACGACGCCTTTCGGACCGACGGTGGTGGCCGACGCTCGGATCGCCAGCGAGGCCGGAATCGATGACTCGAAGAATCGACCCGCAGGTTACGGCTCGGCAGGTTACGGCTCGGCGGCTTCCATGTCGTTGATGGATCGCGGCCGGATTCGCACGCACATTTTGCAGCTTGGCCGCGAGGTACAAGCCAGCCGGCCGACGTTGTTCGCCGATCCACGTTGGCGGTCGCCGCTGGCGGTCGTGCAGCGCTGGCAGGGATTGGACGCCGAGGCCCAAACGGTCTGGCAAGCGATGTCGCGTGGCCGCGACGATGGCGGCTGGGCCGAGCGAGCGGCGGCCGAGTTGTGGCTGTCGGACGAACAAGGTCGCCCGCCGGCTCCCCAGATGGTTTGCTCGGCGACGGTGGCCAAGCCGCGGCTGGACGGCAAGTTGGACGAACCGTTTTGGGCGGCCGCGACGCCAGCAAATTTGGCTAGCGGCTTGTCGGACGACGCGGATTGGCCGGCGGAAGTGCGAATGGCTCACGACCAGGATTTTCTGTACGTCGCCGTTCAGTGTCGCAAGGCGGCCGGCGTGGATTATTCGCCGTCCGCGGAGACGCGGCCACGCGATGCGGATTTGTCGGCCCGCGATCGCGTCGACATCTTGTTGGACATTGATCGAGACGCCAGCACGTTCTTTCGCCTCACGGTCGATTATCGCGGCTGGACGCGCGAGCAATGCTGGGAGTCGCTCGGTTGGAATCCGAATTGGTACGTGGCCGCGGCGGAAACCGAGACTGCTTGGACGATCGAAGCCGCGATCCCGCGCGACGAGCTGAATTCGTCCGCTTGGCAACCGATGGAAACGTGGCTGGTCGGGCTACAACGCACGGTGCCGAACGTTGGCTTTCAATCCTGGACACCGCACTCCGCCGCCGAGCCGATGCCACAAGGTTTCGGGCTGCTGCGGTTTGAGTGAGCCGGTTGATCCCGCGAGCGAATCGGGACGCGACCGAAAACAACTTGTTGCTTTAGCGGAACGGCGCGAGCCGGCCCGTATCGCGTAACCGGAGGGCTCGCGCCCTGCCGCTACAAGCGGTTTGAGTGAGCTGATCGCTTGGCGGCACGATGGGGCGTTGGATTTACGCCGGCAAGCTTTGAGCGGCCAGCGCGATCGCGCCGTGGACGACCACTGCTTCGCCGAGTTCCGCCGGTACGATGCGATACTGTTTCGCCAACGGGGGAAACACGTATCGCGCGACTTGCTCGCGCAGCGGCGCGAAAAACATTTGCTCGCCGATCAACGACACGCCGCCTCCAACGACCACGGTTTCGGGCGCGAGCAACGTGATGACTTGAGCGATCGCCCAGCCCAGCGTCTGAATCGCATGCTGAACGACCGCCGTGGCGATTTGGTTGCCTTCCGCTGCGGCTTGAGCCACTTGCTTGGCCGTCAGCGAATCGATGTCCCCGTTGCAGCGATTCAGCAGATCGCGGACGTATTCCTGGTCGGCTTGCTCGACATCGTGAATGCGTTTCTTCAAAGCCAGTGGCGTTTGCGGCCCGTGCTGGCCTCGAATGGAATCGAGCGGCGGCGTGACTTCGCCGCTGATTCGTTTCTGAGCCGCCGCGACAATGCCCCAGCCGCTGGCCAGCGACTCGACGGTTTCGTCGGGCCGATCCGCATGTGGCCCCGGTCGCAGGTGGCCGATCTCGGCGCTGGCCGGACGCCCCGCGCCTTGCAGCTTCCCGTCCACGACATAACCGCCGCCGATTCCCGTGCCCACGGTGACGTAGAACGTCGAGCGGCTACTGCGTCCGCTGCGCTGATGTCAACTTCCGCCAGAGCGGCGCGTCGCAATCATTTCCGATCACGGCCGGTGCTTTCACGATGTTCGTCAGCCACGCGGCGAGCGGAAACGAGTCCCAATATGTGACTGATGGCTCTTCGTGGTAACGCCACGCGACGAATCAACCGGTCCGCCAAAACCAACACCGATGCGATCAATCGGATGCGACTGGGCCAGCGTCGCGGCGCCACGCTCGATCTGCTCCAGGATTCCGGTCGCGCCGCGCGCCGCGTCGATATCAAACCTCTCGAACGCGGCAAATTCGCCATCGGCGCGATCGCTCACACCCAGTTGCAACTTGGTTCCACCAATCTCAATTCCCAGCAGCATCGGCTCACTCGCAACAGATTCGATTTTGGAAAGGTCCGGCGACGCCCGGCAGCCAAACTACACGCCAGCGTAGCGGCCTTCGCTGTTGATGCGAGCGAACACATCGTTTAGCACCCAATGGAACAGGCATGGTGGATGCTTTCGACCATGCCCATGTCCATCAAATCCACGTGCAGGCCATGCCGCGCCAACTCACGCAAGCGGCCGCCCTTGTAGCCGGTCAGTCCCAGCGTGACGAGTCCGTGTCGGTTGGCCCAATCGACGGCGTTCAACACATTCGGACTATTCCCCGAACCGCTGATCGCGATCACGAGATCGCCCTCCGAACCGTAGTTCATCAACTGCTGAACGAAAATCTGGTCGTAAGCCAAGTCGTTGCCGACGGCCATCAGCCAGCCGGCGTTGTCCGTCAGGCTCAGCACCTTCAGCCGCCGCTTGGATTCGTCGTGCAAATCCGCTTCACGCAGCGTGCTCTTGCCCAAGTCCTCGGCCATGTGGCTGGCCGTCGTGCCTTCTGCCAGTGAAAATGAAGACGAAGCGACCGTTCTCCCAAGCGTTGTAGATCAAGTCGGCCCATTGCCGCAGTTCGTCTTGATTCACACGTTCGATTTCGGACTGAAGGCGAGCCAAATAATCGGGGGCGGATAATGTTGCGCCGAGCACGGGAGTTCCTTTACCGTAGGAGGAAATCGGTTCGCTGGCCGCGATGCTTGAATACGACGTTGCCACGGCCCGACAGTCTAACGATCGTGGAAGCGGATTTAAGCGGGCTCCCCCGCGAATGGATGTGTCGAGGCAGTGCTCTGCTCGCACACTCCAACGCTTGTCGCAATCCTCAAAATCCGTGCAATCGGCACGATTGAAAGACCTTCGCTCACGGTGCGGCCAGTGCTCGCGACTGTGCGGCCGGCCACACTGATCGGTCGGAATCGCACGCTTGAAGGACCGTAGGATTAAGACGAACGTGGTTTTTATGGCGGTATAAAGATGTCTAATAATAGGCACCTAACTTGCGGGTTAAGACAACGTTAATGAACAGTTCTTTTCTATGAGAGGTGTCGCCATGAACATCAAGAAGATTCTGTTCCCCACAGATTTCTCGCACACCGGCGACGCTGCCTTGCATTTGGCAACTTCTTTGGCTCGGGATAACGGGGCAACCTTGCTGATTGTGCATGTGGAGGAGCCACCAGTCGCGTATGGAGGCGGCGAGATGTACTACGGGATTCCCGATCCGGCAACCGAGGATCTGCAACGGATGTTGCAGGAAATCAAGCCGGACGACGAGGCGGTGCCTTACGAGCATCGGTTAGTAACGGGAGACCCAGCGGCCGCGGTAGCGCGGCTGGCCGAGGAAGAGCACGTTGACATGATCGTAATGGGAACTCACGGACGCACAGGCTTATCCCGCATGGTGATGGGCAGCGTCGCGGAGGCGGTCGTGCGGCGGGCTCAGTGTCCAGTGTTGACTTTCCGACAACCGCGGTCTGATCCTGAGAAATGAGGTGTCCGATGAACCAAACTTTTACCTCTGACAGCCGAGCGTTCGTCGTCCATTTGCGCGACGAACACCGTCGCTTGAACGAAGCGACTCACGATTTGGAATCCGAATTGGCCGCACAGGCTATGCATTCCGCTCGCAAGGTGAATAAGAACGTGACCGACAGCCTCCGGCGGCTTCGCAATCGGTTGGCTCAGCACTTCCTGGAAGAAGAGGAAGGCGGTTGCATCGAGGAAGCCGTGGCTCGTTGCCCGACGCTGTCCACCGAGGCATTCAACTTGGAGCACGAGCATCGGGACTTGCTGGCGGAGCTGGATCAACTGATCGCTCAATCCGGCGAACAACCCGAGTTGCCGCAATTGGCCACGCGATACCAAACGTTTGCCACGCGGTTGCGCGCAGATCTGAGGCTCACGAAAACAAGCTGCTGGAACGCGGCCCAACGTGTCGATGGAGCGAGCCGCGAATGCCGCATCGCGTGAAATATCCCCGACAGCGACACACGGAGTTCTCGATGATGAGTGAGCGACAATCGAGAGCCGCAACGGTCGCTGGGAAGCCCGGTCGAAACCGATCGGGCTTTCTTCTTAAACGAGCTTCACATAAAAGCGGAACGGCGCCTTGCAGCGGTGTGGGTTTGTGTATGCGCACATTGAGTGGTGGGGAGGAGTAGGCGATTGGTTTTGGATTGCTAGACTTTGGGCGGCCGGAGAGTGGGGATTGGTTGGTGGATGCTGGCGGGGAGGCAGGGCGATGAGTCGACGAACTCGGAAGGCGAATTACTAAGCAGATGCATGCGGTGGCTCGCGGCAACTGGTGTTGATTCCCCTGCGGCTTTGGAAGAGCTCATTCCGGCGGATCATCCAGTTCGCTTGGTGGTTGAGATCCTGGATCGGTTGGACTGGGCGCCCGTGGGAAGCAGCTATCATGGGTCTCATGGCCAGCCGCCGATTCATCCAGCGTGTTGGCTAAGACTCTATTGTTTGCCATGCTTCGGCGAATTCGCGGCAGCCGGCAGATGGAATATGAGCTGAAGCACTCGATCGACTGGCTGGCTCACATCGGGGCAGCGGATCGATACGCGACGCTCAGCAATTTCGCCGCCGGCACAGCCAGAGCTGCGGGGCATCTTCGGCAGATGGTCCAACTGGCCATTAATCTGAAGATCGCGAACCTAGCGGAACTGTGTATTGACGGCACTCGGGTGCTGGCCAATGCGAATCGGTATAAGACGTGGACCAGCGAGCGGCTGGCGCGGGCGTTAGAGCAATTGGACTCACAGATCGTCGAGGCCTTGGCGACGCTGGAAGCCAACGATTCGCTGGACGAAGACCTGCTTGGCGAAGATATCTCGGCGGATCGTTTGCCGACAGCGGTCGCCAACTTGCAGACGCGTCGCGAGCAACTGGCGGCTCTTATGGAAACGACGAAGGCCATGGATGAGGTGCGTAAAACTTATGGTAGCCAGGGTCCGGCTCAGCTGCCGAAGACCGACCCAGACAGCCGCATCTTGCCGAACAAAGAAGGTGGCTACGCGGCGAACTACACGCCGATGGTCACGACCGAGACGGGCTGTGGGATGATTGTGATGGCGGACGTGGTGATCGGCAATGTCGAGCACGATCAGTTGGGTTCCATCATCGACACCGTGCAATCGGACTTTGATGTGGAAGTAGAGCGGGCGTTGGTCGACTCGGCTTATACCACCGGCGAGAATCTGACCTTGGCGCGGAAGCCAGAGATGTGGAATTGATCGGACCGCTGGCCGAGACAAAATCACATGAACCCGGCGGTGCGTGAGGATCTCACACAACCGGTCGCGGTAAAGGATCTCAACCGCCTGCCGATGAATCCCCAGACCAAACGTTTTGATAAATCGGCATTCATCTATGATGAGCAAGCCGACTATTACTGCCCGGCCGGCAAACCGCTGCCACATCGCACGACAGAGAATACCACTTATAAAGGCGGCAAGCCGGTCCAACGACATACTTATACTTGCCATGATTGTGAGGGCTGCCCGTTGGCCGACCGTTGTCGTAAGAACCCGAAGTCGAAGCGGGGCGCGAAGTGATGCGACAGACACGAAGGTGCTCGCCGCGCCGTCATCGCCAGCGGATGAAGACCGAGGCGTCTCAAACGGCCTACTCGCGTCGTCAACATTTCGGCGAGACGCCGTTCGCGGTGATCAAAGCCTGCTTGGACCTGCGTAGCTTTTTGCTACGCGGAATCGAAGGCGTGGGCCAAGAGTGGCAACTGGTGCGACGGCGTTCCAGCGAAGAAACTCATGAGCCGCTGGGCGGTGCTGCGCCTGACTAAGCCACAAGAACGCCTAACCCGCAAATAAAGGAAGAATGGGCAAGCAAATCCCCCGTCCCTGTTCGCCCTGAGACATCCACCACGCCGCCTGGGACCGCCGAAGTCACTCGCCTCCAAGAAGCACGACCGTCCACGCGCTCTCACCCTCCAATCCCCCTTGTAAACGCCAAGTAAATCAACAGCCCGCTAATGCGTCCGGTAACGCGGAACCGGAGCGCTCGCGCCCTACCGCTCCAATCGTTGCGTCTGGCGGCTCGCTTCGCTCGACCCCAGAGCACGAGGGCTCGACGGGAGCCTCGTTCTCCCCGTGACGGTTGGGTGGCACGCCCAGAGTCTTCGATGGGCGTGGCTGAATCGCTCGAAAGGTTGAATGACACAATGAGCGGTTGGCTTAGCCGGCCAGCATGCGGCGGGGGCGGTCGAGGCGGTCGTTGAACAGAATCGTGAGGCTCGCGATGAATGCGATGCTGGAAATGATCATCACCGTGATCGTTACGCCGTCGAGCGTCACGGTGAAATCGTCGTTCTGGGCGTAACGCGATTCCATCACGGCGACCACGTTGTTGGTCATGTGGCAAAGTATTGCCGGCCAAGTGGAACGACATCGCCACGCCACAAAGCCAAGCCACAATCCCAGCGGGATCACTCCCAGGCTGTGAACCGAGTCGAGATGCACGAGCGCAAAGAACGTGGTGCTGACGCCGATCGCCACTAGCCCGCCCAATTGCGACGGGAACCGCTCGGTCAGTCGCTTCTGCAAATAGCCGCGGAACATCAGCTCTTCGACAATGCCCGGCACGACGCTGGTCAGCCCGAGTACGACGAGAAAGAACCAATCGTTGTGCTGGCGAAAGATCGTCTCGAGCAAGGCGATCACCGGCGTTGGTTTCTCCACCATCATGGACAGCAGCATCGACGTGAAGATGCCGACGATCGGCGTCGACACCATGAACAGCAGCCAAGTCCACACGGGTAACGTGCCGGGCACCAAACCGAGTCGCCGAGAGAACGATTCCTCGGAGAAGAAAGCTCCGATCATGACGGCGACCAACAACACGAGCTGCGCCGGCAACAACAGCAACACCACGCCGGTTCGCGTGGCGGCGAACTCCGTGACCCACTGGCTGGCTCGTCCGGCGTTGTCCAGCGCCGACGGCATGCCGTTGATCGGAGCGAAGACGATGATCGACACGAACGCCACCACAATCGTGCATCCCATCGCCAAGGCCGGCAGCAACAACGCCGTCCAAATCCGTCGCCGAGGCGGATAGTAGTGCATCACCACATCGGCCAAGAGCGGTTGAGTTTGAAACAGTTCGCCCGTATGCACGACACTGCGCGCCCCGGCTCGCACCGGCGGATCACGGTGCGCGCCGCCCCCGCCGTTCGTCGCGTCGTTCGACGAACCGGGTGTTTTCTCGGGGTGATTTTGCGCAGCGTCTGAGTTCAAAGGCACTCCGACTATCGACAAGACGTGGGCCAGCGGCGACTAGGTGGGACGGAATCGCTAGTGCGGGAGGCGGAAGCGCCGCGAGTCCTACAGCGGCTGCAACGACCACCTTCCCCACACGGGATTAGCTCCAGTGTTTATCAAGCGCGGCTGCCCGGCAAGCAGCGGGAGGGGGAAAAATGTCAACGGACATGGATGCGTCGACGGTCCGAGACATGCCGCCGCGCCGAATTCGCTGGCGACGGCGGCTTTCGCAAACGGCGTTCGGCTCCGGCCCAAGATGCCCGAGCCGCGGGTTCTCCGTCGCGGCTATTTCGTCGAGAAGAAGCGAGATAGGCCCGTCCCGCCGGACGTCGATTGCGGCTTGACCGCTCGAGTTGTGGCCGGTGCTACGGCCGGTGCGGCAGCCGGATTCGGCGAGTCGGCCGCGGGTGTCGGGCCAGTTGCTGATTGGATTGACGGCAAGCTGCTGGACTGCTGAATCGGTCGCACCGCGTTGGCGTGCGGGTTCAGATTCAACGCTCGCGGGCCTTTGTTCGCCGAGAGGCCGGCGGGCGCCAGCATCTGCTCTTGGATTTGTTGCACGTGTCGCTGCTGCATTTCCTGTGGCGAAACGATCGGCGCGAGATGGTTGGCCGTGTCGAACATTTGTTGTGGCGAGGGAATGCTGCCGCCGTTGAGTGTCCCGTTGCCGCTCAGCGGTGAAGCGGGCAGCGTTGGGTTGAGCGGCTTCGGCATACCGCCGCGTCCGCGCGTGTTGAAATGCGATGCGACCGACGGCGTTCGATCTTCGGATGGCGTGTTGCTCACTTCGACCGGCGTCATCTTCGCGGCCGTCACGACGCCTTGAGCCTTCGCGGACGTCTCGGCCGCCTGTCGCTCGGCTTCGGCCGCGGCGATCGACTCCATCCGTTGTTTGACTTGCGGATCTTCGCTGGAACGGTAGATCGGCGCGATCCGTTCGGACTTGGTGACCAATGGTTGGGGAGCGGCCATGGCTACGGGCGGCTTGCCAATCGGCAGTTGCTCTGATGCGATTCGCGGCGAACTGGCGCCGGGCACGTCGCTTGCCACGGCGACCGGTTGCGCACCAGGCCAGTTCGTCTCCGTCGGCTGCTTGGCGTCCTCCGCAGTCGGAGTGCGCCGCGCGCTCGCCGCTGGCTGCATCCGCGCGGCGTAGTTGCTGCCTAATTCCATTGCCGATGTTTCGGCTGGCGATGTCGGTCGAGTGTCGTGGGCGGCGCTGGAAACCGCGGACCGAGGCGTCTCGACCGCGGCCGTTTCGATGGGTGCAAAGCCCGCGACTCGACCGGAGTTGCGCGAGTCGGCTCGCCGGCCGATGCGTTCGGCATGGATCGGGGAAGACTTGCTTGCGGAGCGCCGCCCGACCGTTGTGAATTGGCATCCACAATCGCGGCCGGCGAATTCATCTGCTCGCCGATGGCTTGCACCAACGACTCGGGCTGTCGTTCGGAGGCGGATGGTTGATTCTGCGGCGCGAGTTTCGCCAGCTTGGCGCGCTCGCCCTGTTCGGCCAACTGCAATAGCGCGTGCGCCGCGCTTCGCAGCTCGGGGTTCAGCGTCAACGCGTAGTCGAAATGCTTGCGAGCTTGATCGAACTCGCCAAGCTGCACGAGCACGTAGCCGACATTGGCGTGGGCTTCGGCCTCCGACGTGGCTTTGCGAAACATCGCCAGCGCTTGGTCGACATGGCCTAGTTCGGTCAGCAACATGCCATAGTTGTTGCAGAGCCGGGCGTCGTTCGGAGCGGCGGTGTAAGCCCGTTTGTAAAGTGCTTCCGCTTCCTCGAAGCGGTTTTGCAGATAGCACGAGTAAGCCGCGTCGGACAGCAGTTCGGCATTGTGCGAGTCGATCGACAGGGCGGCTTGGAAATGGTGATCGGCGGCTTCGTAGTTTCCGCGGCGAGCTTCGATCACGCCCAAGCGATGACGCGGCACCGCCAGTCGCGGATGGCGGGCCACCAACGCCTTGTACATTTCCTCGGCCTGTTCGACTTGGCCGCGACGTTCCGAAAGCCGGGCCAGCGAGATCTGGCCTTCCAGTTGTTGCTCGGGCGATACGTTCCGCTCGACCAACGGTTCGGACATCGGTTCGACTTCCTTGTCGCTGCTCCAAGGGAGCTTGGGCAGTCCGAACTTGCTCTTGCCGGTGTCGGCGTTCGAATTCGCCAAGTTGAGCGGGGCGGGCTGAGCCGTCTGCTCCGGCTTCTTGCTGAAGAATGGCACCGCGTGGGCCTGGCCGGCGAAGAAACTGAGCGAAAGTGCCAACAGCATCGCGCGAACGCTAACTTTCATGGCGGTCGTCCCTGACTTGTTTGGGCAGTGGAAACGGTCGTCGCGGAATCGCGAAATGGAAAAGCCGTTTCGATTGCGTTTGGAAAAGCCTGTTCGTTCGCGGTCGGATTAGTCGTTGGACCGTGAATCGGATAAATCCGCACCGCGCTCGGCGAGCGCGATGCGGTTCGTTGTATCGTCGTGTTATCGAGAAGCCCAGCTTGCGACTGGCTTCGCCGGTTCAGGCGCGATGCGGTTGTCGACGACTTCGGCCAGGTTTAGAAGAACCCGCCGCCGCCACCAAAACCACCGCCGCCGCCGCCGAATCCACCGCCGCCGCCGCCAGCACCGCCCATAATGCCTCGCAAGTAGGTCGCGGCTGCTTCCGTAGCCTTGAAACCTTGGGCGAATGCGGGAGCCACGACCACACGCTCGTCGGCGTCGGTCACGCCCATCGCCAACAGCGCCTGCACGATCACTTCGCGGCGACGCAAGTCCAACTCGGGATTCGGATGGACTGGATACTTGTAAGTCGTATCTTCGCGAGCGGTCGTGACGCTGCGTTCGATCACGACCGGGAAATCCTGGCCGGACTGCAACCGCATGGCGATTTGCTTCACATGGTCCTCGCCGGCCCAATTCAACCGGATGCCATTCAGCTTGAATTCGTGTTGATACACCACAAAGTCGCTGGCTTCGGCATTGTGTTCTTGCCGCTGCCAAATCTCGTCGCTGATCGAACCGAGCGGCGGCATCACGTAGCGCGGATGGTAGTGCCGGTCGCCGCCGCTGACCGCGGGCACGAAACCGGCAGCCAACAACAGCAACGCCAACCGTCGCGTAAAGCAGGTGATCTTCATGTTTCGTTTCCTATCGTGGTGCGCCGAAGTCGGGTTGTTCGGCGCGGGTCCAGTTTGCGGGTTAGACACAGTTATCGACGGTTACGGGCTGAAGCCATGATCGCCGTTGACAAAGTAAGTGCTGCTGGTCGAATAGTCCGCGTGATGCTTGGCGGCCAAGCTGCGGCGGAACTGAAGGTTGTAGACCGTGCTGCGATGGTGGCAGTTGGGATTGCCTTCGTAGTTGCCGTAAAGGAAGAACTGCCAATCGCCAGGCTCGGTCACTTCCATGCCAGGCAGGATCAGCGGCGCTTCCTCGGCGTCCAGCGGATGGATCAACTCGGGGCTGACCAGGATGATCAACTCGCGTTCGTCGCGGCTGACACTCTTTTTGCTGAACAGGGCGTCCAACACAGGGATATCGCCCAGCCCCGGCACGCGGACCTTTTCGCCAGTCTGCGAATCCTGGATCAAGCCGGCGATCGCCAGCCATTGACCTTCACGCAGGTCGACCGTCGTCGTCACGGCTCGCGTGTTCAAGCTGGGAATGCCGCCGACCGACCCGCCGCTCAAGCCGCTCACGGACGGCGCGACTTGCAAGCGAATCCGATCCTTGTCGATGACCGTGGGAACGAACGTCACCTGCGTACCGAAGCCGCGGAAGTTGGTCGTCGCCGCCGCGGCGCCTTCCACACCCACGACAATCGGCACCGCGAATTCGCCGCCCGCGATGAAACTGGCCGGGCGACCGCTGAGCGTCACCAAGTTCGGCTCGGCCAGAATCTTCGAGTAGCTGTTCGACGAAATCGCACTCAGTGCCAATCGCACGTCGTTCGTGTCCAGCACCGCGCTAAAGGCGCCGCCGGATCCAAGCAACGAGGTGAAGCTGAAGTCGCCCGTGTTGACGTTGATATCAAAGCCCATGTTTCGCAGCGCATTGCGGCTGAGCTCCGCCACTCGCACGCGCAACATCACTTGCTTCTCGCCGGGAACGTCCATCAAGTTGATGAGTCGGCTCGGCGGCAACTGCTCCGCATCGGGATAAACGTCCGCCGCCATGCCGGAGCTGACTACGCCCGCCCCGCCCATTCCGCCGACGCCGATGCCCGCTTGGGCCGAAAGCACCGACAGGATTTGAGCCGCTTCTTCCGAGTCGCGAGCTTGTCCCCGCACGATCAACTTGTCCGCCATCGGGATCAGTTGAATCGAGCTGTTGGGGAACATCTCGTTCACCATTTCTTGAAGATCGCCGTAGACCGACTGGCGTCGTTCTTCGACATCCGTGTCACGCGAGATCTTGACCAGGAACCGCAGCAGTTCGTCTTCCGCGAACCATAGCGTCAAGGTCGTTTCGCCCGTGGCCAAACCGATCAGCTCGAACTCCGTCGGGCTGAACTGCACGACTTCCAGATTGCCTGGATTCGTGATTGAAAAGCGGGACACGGGCTTTTTGGTTCGGACCAGCTTCGAGTGTCGCGGATCAACATGCAGCGTTGCTTCGGGCAACAACATGCTGTCAATCAGCGAATCCACTTTGGCTTGTGAAGCCGGTGTGTCGAGCATCGGGTTGTTCGGTCGAATGGGGCGTTGAGCCCAACTGAGATCGGCCAAACCAGCGGCACAGCATGTCACGGCGGCCATCGCGGTTCGCGACATCCACCGTCCAAGCGGCGCATTAGAGTGAAAGATTCGTAACATGGGTCAGAACTCTTCTCACTAGGATCAGATTAGGGATGAGCGGGAATCCACGAGCGCGAATGCGCGGGCGACGTCTGGGTAAGGATCGTCGCCGAGCGGTCCGCGCGGATCGCGGGTCGCTCTACAGATAATGTCGGGCGTTGTGACCGGGTTACTTTGATCTTGTCGGCTATAACGCCTAAATCGATGTTGACTTTGATAGCGGACAGCACCGTCCAACTAAGCGACTATCGGCCATCAACCTCCGCCTAAATCGTCAACCAAACGAGACTTAGAGACACACCTCGCGAATTCGGTCACCGAGACGTGGCAATGCATGGTGAGGCTCGGAAAAGTTTATTTCTTTGCCACTGGCAATTTGTTGCTCGGAATAAGCTGGCTGCCTATGATCGCCAGGATGCACACTCTTCGTAAATTACCGGTCGCGTTTCGTCTGCTTTCCGTCCTTCTGGTCGTTGCGGGACTGGCCGCGCTGAACGGCTGCCGCAAGCCAGTCGCATCCGGTCCGTCGGCCGCAGGCTCGGGCCAGCCAGTGATGGAGCCGGTTCTGGACCCGGCGTCCGACATTCCACCCGCAGCAAATCAAGCCGACGACGCGCGGCTCATGCCCCAAGAGGACGACCCGGCCGGCCAACCGATCGAGACGGTGGATCGTGCGGCCGAGTCCGACCAACAGAATGCGACGTCTTCGCGACAGAATCAGAACCCGCTGACGCGCGGGTTTGGCGATCTGCTCGATTCATCGCCAATCTTCGACAGCCCCGACCAACAAAGCCTGCGTCGTAGTCTCAGCGATGCGGACCGCACGTTGACGGAAATCAAGGACGAGAACATTTCGGCGTTGCGAGATCTGGACCTAAACGAATTGCCCCAACGAACCGTGAAGAGTCGGCCACGCGCATCGAGTTTCCATGTTCGCGACAAGCCGGGGGCGAAGCTTTCCACAGGCGAGCCCTCCACACCCACTCGTACTCCGGCGCCTAATCTGTTGTTCATCGTCGCCAGCGGCGTCGGGCCGGGCGACCTTGGCTGTTACGGCGGCGAACGCGTGAAGACGCCGAATCTGGATGACCTGGCCATGAGCGGCATGCGTTTCACCCAAGCCAATGCGGGCGATCCGAACGGTGACGTATCGCGTTGGTGTTGGCTGACCGGCTGGGATACTTCGCGAGCTTATCCGCGCGGCGGCACGTCGCTGCCCCTGCCAGCCGAACATATCACGCTGCCCGAAACCTTGTGGCAAGCTGGCTACTCCACGGCCTTCATCGGACAATGGGGACTTGGCGAGGATCGCCGCGAGACGATGCCGCATCTACACGGCTTCGACCAGTGGTTGGGCGTGATGACCACCGAATCGCAGATGAACCACTTTCCCGAAACCGTATACAGCGACGGCGTGTTGATGCGATTGCCGGCGAATCTGGATCAGAAAGCCGGGCAGCTCGATCATGATTTATATGTCCAAGAGGCCCTGGCGTTCCTCGACCAACGGACGCCGGAGAAACGTTTTCTCGCGATGTTGTCGTTGTCGATTCCAATGCATGCTGGCCGAGCGTTCGATACGAAGGATCCGGCACGAGCCGATTGGACGCCCGAGCAACGAGCACGAGCCGCGGCGCTTGAACGGCTGGACGCGGATGTCGGCCGATTGATCCAACGATTGAACGATCTGGATCTGCGACGCAATACGCTGGTGATCTTCACGAGCAGCCACGCCCCGCAGCCCGCCTCGGGACTTACCGACTTTTTCAACACGACTCTGGGTTCTCGAGCCGAACCAAACGCGCTGTACGAAGGCAACCTGCGCGTACCCATGATCGCCAGTTGGCCCGGTGTGATCGCCCCGCAATCTTTCGCCGCCTTCGCCACCACGATGTGCGACTGGTTGCCGACCGTAGCCGATTTGGCTGGCGCATCCAACTTGCCTCGCGGGCTGGACGGCGTGTCGCTGAAACCCGTGCTGCTCGAGCAAACGCCGCCTGAACGCGGCATGTTGTATTGGGAGATGCGTCGTGATGGCTTCACACAAGCCGTTCGTCGCGGACGATGGAAGGTGGTTCGCCCCGCGGGAAAACTGCAACGCGAAGCCGTCGAGCTGTACGACCTTGAAATGGATCCGCGGGAAACGCGCGACGTGGCCGACGAGAATCCGCAAGTCGTCGCCGAGTTCATTCGCTCGTGAGCCGGCAGTCTCGACACCATGCCGTTGAACGAGTGCCTCGTCCAACTCGGTAAACTGGCGACGTTTACCCCTGCAACACAGCCTGACCGATCAACACCGCCAGGACGGCCACGAACAACAAGCTCGTCGCCCAATATCCACGGCGTTGAAATCGTTGAGCTTTCTCCAGGGCCTCATCCTCGATTCGACGCGCGGTGGCCAACACAATTCCCAAACCGGCCAAGACGTAGGCGTAAGCCACCAGATGAATCTTGTCCATCAGCACCAAATAATCGACGCTCGGCATGGTCTCGTTCGCGGCCAACTGTATCGCCACGACCGTCAGTAACGAGGTGATGCCGATTCCCAATCGAGCGTCGACGAACGTGACTTTCAGCCGCAGCATCAACGACGCTCCGAAGACAACGCACAGCACGGGCAACAGCATCTTCAGCGTTGAGGTCAGCAAGGGACGACGAATCGGAATCTCGACCCGCACTCGTGAGTAAGTATTAGGTTCGGTTCGGCGCGTATCGCCAAAAGCCGTTGGATAGACAAACGACTCGATGCTCACACTAGGTTCGCCCACACGAAAGCCAGGCAACAGCAACCGCGGGTTCAAGGCAATCGGATTCTCGTCCGCCTCATAAGTCATGCGATTGACTTCATGCACCGCGTCTTCAAACTCAACCACCAACGATTGGCGGTCGTACGGATAGTTGTTGAAGAAGAACTTGCGGCTGAACCGTCCTTGCACACGCAACACTTGATAGAACTCGCCGCTCGGCAACTGAATCGGCTCGTCGTATTGAGCTTCGCTGACGTGCCCCCACAATTCATTCGGGTTCACCACTTCAACCGTTTCCGCGGGCGCCAGATCGGGATCACTCCAGCGAAACCACACGTAGACATCCATTGCGTAACTGTGCTCGCGTAGATCCAGCGCCTGGACGTCATTCACGAAAACCCCGACCGTCACTCGGGCTGGATCCTCGTTCGCTTGTTGCGCCGCCAACGGCTGAGAAAGCAATAAGAGGCCGAGAACCACGCCGCACGACGCCCAAGATGTAGGTCGAGTCACAGAGGTGTTCCATTAAGAACGGCGAGAAATCTTGCTCGCAACAAGGTCCACCGGAACACACCGGACATCGGACGTCGTGCCGTTGGATCGAGCCATGTTAGTCGCGGTCGATTTTGTCGGCAATTTCTCTGTCGATTTGCACGCGAACAAAACTCCCTTGCTAAAATGCGACCATCGCGCGGACCACGATGGGCTTCGTACTGACCAAGAAGCTAGACGCCATCGAAGTCCCGCGAATGCCCTGCCTGCGACACTGCACCCGCCATCCTCGCGTTAGGAGTTCCCGCCGTGACGATTAGAACTGCACAGCCTCACGCCTTGCGAACGTTGGTCCTCATCGCCGTCGGCGCGATCCTGTGGCACACCTCCGCGCCGATTCAAGCCGCCGACGAGTCGACCAAACCCACATTTCGCGCAGGCGCCGCCAAAGTGGAAATCACGCCGCCATTGGGTGAGCCCGTCGTGGGCGGCTTTTCGCCGTTCCCCGCCACCGCCGTGCATGATCCGTTGCACGCCCGCTGCCTGTTGCTGGACAACGGGCAAGCTCGGATCGGCTTCGTGATCTGCGACAACCTCGGGATTCCACGATCGGTGTACGACGAAGCCCGCAAGCTGATCGCCGCCGAAACCAAACTGCCGCCCGACAATATCTTGATGGCGGCAACCCACACGCACTCAGGAACGCGTGCCGCCACCGACCGATACGCGCCGCTGCTTGCGCGAGGCATCGCCGATGCGGTTCGAGCGGCTCACGACAACCTGCAACCGGCTCGCATCGCTTGGGGCAGCGTGGATGAGCCATCCGAAGTCTTCAACCGCCGCTGGTATGTAACGGACGACGAGCTGCTCAAAAACCCCTTCGGCGGCTTCGACAAAGTTCGCATGAATCCGCCGCGAGGCCATGCGACGCTGGTTAAGCCAGCCGGGCCGATTGATCCCGAAATCTCCTTCATCAGCGTTCAGTCGACCTCGGGACGACCGATCGCGCTGCTCGCCAACTACTCGCTGCATTACGTCGGCGGCGTCAGCCACGGTGAGTTGTCGGCCGATTATTTCGGTATCTTCTCCGAACGAATCGGCGAACTGTTAGACGCCAAGTCGGATGATAACTTCGTCGGTATGCTCAGCAATGGAACCAGTGGCGACATCAATAACATCAACTTCCGCGAACGCGGCCAGCGACACGAGCCTTATGAGAAGATGACTCAGGTTGCTGAACTTGTCGCCAAACGAGTAAAAGAAGCACATGCCAATGTTGAATTCCACGACTGGGTTCCGCTGGGATCCGCGACACGTGAACTCACACTGAAGTTCCGTAAACCGGATGCGGCGATGCAAGAGCATTTCGCCAAGCTGCTGGCCGAACCCGAAGGCGAACCGAAATTTCACCGTTACGAGCGAAACTACGCCGAGCGAGTGCAACGACTGTTAGATGGACCGGACGAAGTCACGATTCCACTCCAGGCCGCGCGTATCGGCAATCTAGCAGTGGCCGCGATTCCCTTTGAGGTATTCGTGGAAATCGGCCTGCAAATCAAACAGGACACACCGTTCGACGACGCATTTACCATCGAGTTAGCGAACGACTATCACGGATACTTGCCGACACCCCAACAGCATGAGCTCGGTGGGTACGAGACATGGATGGGCACCAATCGTGTGCAATTGGACGCATCCGATCATATTACCAAGACCGTGCTCGACTTGATGAAACAGTTGCACGAGTAGATTTCCGTGGCGAACATTCATGGCCTCACGGTTTCGCTCCAGCTCGCATGCGCCCGTGAGTTGGCATTCCCGCTACATTGTCCCTCCAGTATCCGGTGACACCATGCAGACATGTCGAACTCAGACACGCGGACGGTTAACACTGGCGATCTTGACAGCCTTTATCGTATTAGCGCCGGCATTTCTGAACGCGCAAGACGACTGGCCGCAACTGCTTGGCGGACCCCGCCGCTCGGGAAACGTCCCCGATTTGACGCTTCCCACGAATCTCGGGCTCGCTCGCGCGATCCCAATGACGGATGCAATCTTCACATCGCCGGTCGTTAGCGATGGGATGGTATATGTGCTCGATGGCTCGGGAGTCGTATTCGCCGTCGATACGGACACGCTGGATGTGCGTTGGAAGTTTGAAACACGAGGCGGCTTGGGCAACTGTAATAACGTGGCTTCTCCCGCAGTGGTTGGAGATTATTTACATGTGGGAACCACTGCTGGTTATTACTATGTGCTCGACAAGCGAACCGGAGCACTCGTGAAAGAGATCGACTGCGAAGAACCCATCTATTCGGCTCCGGCTGTCGGCAAAGATCGTGTTTATTTCGCCACCCTGGGCGCCCGTGTTTACTGCCTCGATCCAGATGGCAAACAGCATTGGACTTGGGACTTCGTGACCGAAGTGGTCGATTTTCACGGCAACCGCTGGAGCGGCATGGATTGGCTAGAAGCCCGTCAAGACCGCGTGACCTGGCGCGATCACTTTGTTTGTTCGCGTGATATTTGCTTGATCGACAATATGGTCGTCATGCCAGCCGGCGGACGTACCGTGTTCCTAGAAGACCAGGGCGAAACGCCCCGCTTGTCGGTTGTCGCTTCGATTCCCAGCTACGCCGGATCCGAGTATCCCGCGACCTTCGGACAAAGTGCCGACGATGCGGGGAATGTCTATGTGCAGTGGCATCGCCGGGACAATGCCGGGCGAGTGGAAGTCTTGCGAGTAAACAACGGCGAGCTCACAACCAGCGTCGTTCCCGGCACGGAGACCGCGATTCATTTGCCAGGTCTACTTAGCTTTGCGTCGGTCAGTATTCGCGGAGCGGACGTCTATCGAACGCGTCCAGAGCAAGGACTTGGGCTTTGCCGTCACACGGTCGGAAGCGAGCAGCCTCAGGTGCTATGCGAAGCGGCTTCAATCTGCGCTCCCGTGTTGACACGAGACCATGCGGTTTACGGCGGATTGGATGGTAAGCTCTACATAGTCCCGTTGTCCGGCGGACCGGCAACAACTTTCGCCACCGCCTTTTCGGCGCCGATCTCGGCACCGGTCGCGATCGCGAATCAGCAAGTATATGTGCCCTGCGAAGACGGCTATCTTTATGTGCTTAAACCCGGCGGTGACACGCCGCTTCCGACTGCCGACCTTCAAGTTACCAAGATTCGTAGTCCACTCGTCGGTCCTTTCGCGGATGCGAAATACAATTGGTATACGAACTACGGCGACTTCGCCGGCACGAACGCGAATAATCAAGGTTTGCGACCTCCTTTGCGAATGCGCTGGGCCCGACGACTCGAAGGCACCGTGAAACATCTTCCGGTATGTGGCGGCGGTAGGCTTTACACGCACACAGCGGAAGGCCAGATTATCGCGGTCGAGCAAGACACGGGTCGATTGCTATGGCGACGCCATTGGCCGGACGTCTATTTGTCGTTCACATCGCCTTTGTATGTGAATGAAAAGTTGCTAGTTCCCCAGGCGGGAATCAAGCGCTCGTTGATTCGTTGTCTCGACGCCGCCACGGGCGAGCTATTGTGGGAATCGCCGTTCACGGGCTCTCCCAGTTGGAGTCGCCAATTTCCACCGGTCGTGCATGGCAACATCGCCATTTACGCTTCCGGATCAGGCGAATACGCCGCCCAAGGAACGGAGAAGGCTTACATATTCAAGGGCGATCCGGTGACGGCTCCGAACGGCCGTGAAGTGATGAGCTGGATCTACTCAAATGATAACCCGTACTATCCCAAAGATAATCGGCCCTTGTTATGGGCCTGGGATTTGGACACAGGCAAACTGGTTTGGCAGAAGGATTTCTCCGAGCACGGTCGGGGCGGAAACGATTGTGGGATCTGCATGCTCGACGGCAAGCTCTACTACTCAACCTTCTTCGGCTATTCGGCCAGCCAACGTCGGCGTCGAGGATTGCCAGCCGAAAACAACGGACTAACCGCGTGCTTGAATCCCGAGACGGGCGAGGTAGTGTGGCTAACGCACGACTATCATGTCACTTCGAAGTGCACGCTGAGCGCTCGTGATGGCCGCATCTACATCGGCGGATTTAATCGAGCCAACGAAGACGCCCAGGATCGCTACGTGTGGTGCCTCGACGCGCGCGACGGTTCGCTAGTCTGGCAATCCGATCCCATAACATCGGCCCTAAATGTAGTGACGGTCGGCGAGCGATTTATTTTCTCGAACGCGCTGCGAGGTCGCGGCAACGTCTTTGACCGCGACAGCGGCAAAGTCGTCAGTAGCATCGGTCATAACTACGCCTGCTGCCGCTTCACTTTGTCGGAACCTTACGTTTTGGGCGCGAACATGGACATGATCGACTTGTCATCCGACGGCAAGCTCGTATCGACGGGGCCAGCGATCGATTCGCGCGAATGTTTAGGCGCGGTGGTGTCGAACGGTCGAATTTTCTACACGTCGCAAGCCAGCGGATTTATGGTCTCACAAACCTATGGTGGCGACGCGGGAAGGTTGCCCGCGATTTGGGAGCGAGTTGCGACTCCGAAACCGGCGAGGTAGTCCGAACCGTCTAACTTCGCCCAAGCTGCTTGCCGGCGCAGCGCCCGCCGCCGTCACTGTCTTTAGGCGAGCGGCAGATGAGAAGGTACCCTTTGGGACGCTGGCAGCGTCCACCACGTGGCCGATGCTGCGTGGCCGATGCTGCCAGCATCGGTAGATAAGAATTTCGCTGCCGATCGCCTAACCATGCGGGATCACGCCGTCCCAATCCGGGGGCTGCGTGCGATTGTTTTGGGCGATGAACACCGTGAGCAGATCCTTCACGCGGTCTTCGGCCGGTACGGCATGCAGTAGCGAAAAAGCACGCTGCCAATCGCCGGCCGAGAGAGCGTCGAGCGCCGCTTCGTAGGCCGCAATGTGTTCGTCGGACAATAGCGAGTCTGACGCGCGGCCCGGCAGCAATTGACTTACTTCGACGCTGGCCGACATGCCGCTGGGGCGCACCGTTGCGACACGGCGCACGCGGGCTTCGTCGCGCGAGAGACGCTCGCGCACGATTTCGGCCGTTGGCGGATCGAGCAAAATCGGCGCTCGCACGTGTTTGGTCAGTCCTTCCAACCGCGACGCCAGATTTACGACCGGCCCGAAGACGGTCACCTTCACTTGATCGATCGTCCCGATCTTGCCCGCCACGGCCCGTCCTGTCGAGATGCCGATTCCCATGCGGAAATTCGCCAGCGGATGCGTCGAGTCGCTAGCCGCCGCGGCGAACTCCGCCTGAATGCCGAGCGCCGCGCGACACGCTCTTTCGGCCGCATCCGATTGCTCCAGCGGCCAGCCCCAAAAACCCATCGCGGCGTCGCCATGAAAATCGCCGACAACGCCGCCTTGATCGAGAATGTGATGCGTCATCACGCCCAACGCTCGACTCACGCGCTGCAACAATCCCAGCAGATCATCGGCCGATGCTTCGCTGCGGCGCGAGAATCCGCGGAGATCGCAGAACAACACCGACACGTTCACTTCGCGCGGCGCGAGTATCTGTTCGGGATCGTGTTCGGCCAGAGCTTCCAAAACCACGGGCGAGAAAAACGAACGCAGGCTGGCGTCCTTCCGTTCCAGGACTCGCATGCGACGTAGTGAAGTCAACATGTTGGCGGTCAGTTCGACGAACTTCACTTCGTCGCGCAAGTCAGCCGGATCGCGGGCGTCGTGCGTGACCGCATCGCCGCCGGCGAGTTTCCCGGCCACATACAACGCCCAACCGCGACATGGGTCGGCCGTCAGCGGCGTGCAGAAAGCCCAGTCGAGATCTTCGCTCTGCGTGAACTGCGGATCGGCAGAAGGAGCGGGCGCGGCTGTCCGCGGCGGTGAGTGCGGCGGTGATAGCTGCGATTCTTAAAATGCTGAGCCACGGTGACCCATTTGGAACGTGTTCCCGAAAGTGGGTTTCCAAGTCATAGACACGCGTGGAATCCGGCCGCAGACCGGTCATCAGACTGCTGCGCGACGGCGAGCAAACCGCCTGCTGACAGTAAGCTCGGCGAAACACCGTACCGCTGGCGGCCAAGCGGTCGATGTTGGGACTGTGAATATGCGTGGCGCCGTAACACCCAAGCTCGGGTCGTAAATCATCGACCGCGATGAACAATACATTGGGTCGTTCGGCGGCGGCGGGTCGTACTTGAATGACACCAACGGCGACGCAAGCAACTAGTAAGGCAAATCTCCACACGGCGGCCCGAACTCGACTCATTTCTCATTCCTTTAGCGGCAACGTTTAGTATGTGCGATTCAGTCGATCGCCAAGAGGGGTTTAGTTTACCGTCTCTTCCACAATCTCACATTCGGGCAACGATTCGAGAAACATGCGACCATACGGTTTCGTGCGGACCCGTGGGTCGAGAATTACCACGATTCCATGATCGCGAGCCGAGCGAATCAGCCGGCCGAACCCTTGTCGGAGTTTAATTACGGCCTCGGGCAATTGATAATCCCGAAACGGGTTTCCTCCCGCCGCCCGAATCGCCTCCAGCCGCGCCTCTAACAGCGGCTGGTCGGGCACGCTAAATGGCAGCTTCGTAATGATGACGTTCTGCAACGCATCGCCCGGCACATCCACACCTTGCCAGAAACTGTCCGTACCGAACAGGACCGCGCGATCGGCCGCTTTGAATTGCTCCAGCATTTGATTTCGCGGCGTGCCATCGGCTTGGCTGAACAACGCCATGTTTTGCTGACGCAGCCAGGGCAGCAGCTTGGTGGCCGTTTGCTTCATCATGCTATAGCTGGTGAACAACACGAACGCGCGGCCATTCGTTCGGTCGACATAGCGGCGAATCATGTCCGCGCAACGCGTCTCGAACTCCACTCGTTGCTGGCTCGGATCGGGCATTCCTCGCAGCAGAATCAGCTTGGCTTGGTCTCGATAATTAAACGGACTTCCCAGGCGAACCGAATCCGATTTGGTCAAACCGACCCGCGACTTGAAGAAGTCGAACGAAGGTTCACGGCCGACCGACAATGTCGCGGCTGGTACAACACCACACACCGCGTCTGGCCGAACAGTTGCTCTCGTAATACTTCGCCCACATCAATCGGAGCGGCGTACAGATTCACGCGTTGTTGTTGGCGGCGAGATTCCGTGACGGTTGCCCAATACACGGCGTTCGGCAGCTTTTGTTTGGTCCAACCGTCGATCTCGTCGGCCAACGATTGCAAGCGAGCTTCGGCGGAGCTGAAATCTTGCCGCAGCGTTTCATTTTCAGAAACGGTCCGCGATCGTGCGAATCGCTTTAGCCAGCCGATCCAACGCCGGGCTGAGATTGTTTTCCACCGCATCGGGCATTCGCACGCGGCCGTTGCCGCCCTGATGTTGAGCCAGCCAGTCGACGACATCGGCAAAGAATTCGTCGCTGCGATAATGAGCGTCCATCACCAATTGCTGGGCGGAACGCAAATCGTGGTGGACCAACAATCCCTTGTTGGTGCGATCGTTATACAGTTTGTTCAATATCCATTGAGTTTGCCCGGAACTGGCCCCAATCCCCAAATGGTCGGCCGCCACGGACTCGAGCGTGTGGGCCTCGTCGAAAATCACGGTGTCATAGTCTGGCAAGATACTGGCGCCCATTCGGCGGAGGGCCAAATCACTGCAGAACAATGCGTGATTCACGATCAGGATTTGTGCGCGCGAGGCTCGACGTCGAGCGGCGAAGTAAAAACATTGCTTATGCGTCGGACACTTGCGCCCCAGACAGTTGCCGCTGTCGCTGGCCACTTCATCCCACAATTCATACCGAGGGCGAAATCCAAGGTCGCTTATCGATCCGTCCGAGGTTTCCTTCGACCAAACCAGCAGTTGTCGAAGTTGATCGAACGTCTGCTCGTCGTGAAAGAGGCTGCTGGATCGCTGGCGGGCTGCGTCCAGCCGTCGCAAGCTGATGTAATTGCCCCGACCTTTGACCAACACGGCCGAGAATTCGACGGGGATGACGGCATTCAGAAAAGGTATGTCCTTGCCGATCAACTGCTCCTGCAAACTGATTGTGTGAGTGGACACAATCACGCGGCGTCGAGGCTTACCGTCGCTTTCACCAGCTTCGGCCGCCGCCAAAATCGCGGGCACCAAGTAGGCGAAGCTCTTGCCCACGCCCGTTCCGGCTTCGGCCACAAGATGATGGCCGTCGCGGATCGCGCGAGCGACCGAGTCGGCCATTGCCAATTGCTGCTCGCGGTGCTCGTAGCTTGGCAATCGCGCGGCGATCCGACCGCTTGGCCCCAAAATGTCGGCGGGAGATAACATCGTTCAAACTCCCGCCGGCCGAATTCGCTTGTCGCGAGCCGACGCGAATGTCGCGCCTAGTGCCCGAGAGCCGAGTGCAGGTCGTCCAGCACCTTTTGTTCGCTATCCGAGACGGCATTGCCCATACCCAGCATGCCGCCCCAAGCTTCGGCCACGCGTTGAGCACGTTCCAAAACCTGCGTGCGAAACGCTTCGCGCGTGTCGGGCGCCGCGTTCTCGCACAACGCGTGGACGTAATCCTTCCAAGCTTGACGGAGGCTCGGCTCGGGCCGGTGATGAAGCCACTGTTCGAGCAATTGATAAGCCGGTGCGTTTGACTCCAGCCCCGCTTCGTGAGCGGACTGTAGCACGGCCACTCGCTCTTCATCGACCACATGGCCATCGGCCCAAGCCACTTCGACCAATGGCACCAGCGACATCGCAGCCCAGGTCGAACTCTTGATCCCGCAACCGATCAGTCGATCCAGCAGGAACTTGTCGGAGATGCCCGACACGCGCGCCAACTGTTCTTCCTCCTGCTGCGTCTCCATTTCCTCTTGCAGCCGACGGAGCAGCTCTTGGTCGACCTTCGCGAAAAACGAATCTTCCAACACCCGCCGCCGTTGATCCAGGATGTACTCGCTCATGGTAATGCTTCTTCGTCTGAAATCGCGTGCCTTCGTCGTTAGCCCGTTGTCATTTTAGCAGCCAACAGGCGAGCCGGTAATCGGGAGGATGAGGCCGACGCGCCTCCGAAACCACCAACAAGTTGACGGACGCGGCCCACCATGCCCGAAAATCGGCGCTGCCCGTCCCAATCCGCAACTTCATGTGTAGGTCGGCCGCCCCGTTGCTTGCCGTCAGATTGGCGTCCAATCATGATCGTATGAGTCTGATGCTGAGGCGTTCTCGGCAAGGTGTTCCCACCGTGCTTTGTTTCCCCCGCCGACTACTATCGATCGCTTTCCATGAATCCCTGGCAACTCATTCGCCGGACCGTTGGCAGGCGGAGCCCCGCCAATCCACAGGCTCATATGACCTGGGCGCACACCAGCGTCGGCCGGACCGTCACTCGCACCGGCGTGTTCCTGAAAAAGCAGCTTTGGGTTTGGCCGATCATCGCCGTGGTGATTCTGTCGGTCATCGGACTGTTCGTCCGATCGGCGATCGAATCCACGATGAAGGCCAACCTAAGCTCTCAGCTACAAACGCTGTTAACGGCGGAAGCCGCGATGCTGGATAAATGGCTGGAGGTCCATGCGGCAAACGCCGAGACCGCGGCCAACGACCCTCGACTACGCGAACAAATCGGCCATTTGCTTGTGGATGAGGCAGCATCGGACGAGCCTGTTTCGCGCCCCGATCTGTCACGCGTGAATAGCGATATCGCGAAAGCTTTGGCGCCGATCATGGCTTCGCATGACTTCATCGGGTATTTCGTCGTTGATCGATCGAAAGAGATTCTCGCGTCGTCACATGCCGTGCTGATCGGCCAGCGCGATATCCGGGACTACGACCAGTTTCTGTCCCGCGCTCTCGACGGCGAAGCGGTCGTATCCGCGCCGTTTCCCAGCGTGGTCATGATGCAGGATGAAGCCGGACAAGTGCGAACGGGCGAACCCACTATGTACGCCTGCGCCCCGATTCGGGATGAATCGTTTTTGATTGTCGGCGCCTTGGCCTTGCAGCTCCAACCACAGCGAGAATTTACGCGCATTCTCCAGCTCGGACAAATGGGAGACTCGGGCGAGACTTATGCCTTTGATCGCAACGGCCGCATGGTCTCCAACAGCCGCTTTGATGATGACTTGATCTTGTTGGGGATTCTGCCGGATCAACAACTGTCGCGTTCCATCTTGAACGTCCTGATTCGCGACCCGGGCGGTGATATGACCAATGGCTTTCGGCCGACAACTCGGCGTTCCGAGATGCCGATGACTCGACTGGTCGCCGACGCGGTGGAAGGTCGTTCGGGCGTCGACGTGGAAGGCTATCGCGACTATCGCGGCGTGCCAGTTGTGGGAGCCTGGACATGGCTGCCCGAATACGAGCTTGGCGTGGCCACGGAAATCGACTTGGCCGAAGCGTTTATGCCGCTGACCATATTGAGGCGCACTTTTTGGGGATTGTACGGACTACTGGTCGTTAGCGCCATTGCCATCTTCGCCTTCACCGTTGTGGTCGCCAATCTCCAGCGTGAAGCCCGCAAGGCGGCAATCGAAGCCCAACAGTTGGGCCAATACACGCTGGAAACCAAACTGGGCGCGGGCGCGATGGGAGTTGTCTACAAGGGACATCACTCGATGTTGCGTCGGCCCACGGCGATCAAACTGTTAGATGCCGATCGTGTTAATGACGCGTCGATTCAACGATTCGAACGCGAAGTGCAAATTACCTGTCGGTTGAATCATCCCAGCACCATTGCCATCTATGATTTCGGACGCACTCCGGAAGGCGTGTTTTACTATGCGATGGAATATCTGGACGGGATCGACCTCCAACAACTGGTTGAAAAGTACGGCGCGCAGCCTGGGGGGCGAGTGATCTCGATTTTGATGCAAGCGTGCGGCTCTTTGTATGAGGCTCATTCCCAAGGGCTGGTACACCGAGATATCAAACCCGCCAATATGATGCTCAGCCACCGTGGCGGCGAGCCCGACGTCGTGAAAGTGTTGGATTTCGGATTGGTGAAAGCCGTTGACGAGCAGAAACGCGCCGGCGTATCGGCTGAGGGCGGGCTAACCGGCACACCGCTTTATATGTCGCCCGAAGCGATTCAGTCGCCGATGACCGTGGATAACCGCAGCGACATTTACGGCCTGGGAGCTGTCGGTTATTTCCTACTAACGGGTCGGCCGGTATTCGACGCCACCAGCATCGTGGACCTTTGTCAAAAGCATATTGATGAAGTGCCCGAAAGGCCCAGTTCGCGATTGGGACACAATGTGTCCGACGAGTTGGAATACGCGATACTATCGTGCTTGGAGAAGACACGGGCCAAACGGCCTCAGACGGCTCGCGACTTCGCTCAACTGCTACGGAAATGCCCCGAGGCAAAGCAATGGAACCTGGAGCAGGCGGAAGCTTGGTGGGCACGCCATGAGCGAGGGCAATCCGTTGAGGACGGCCCCGCTCGAGAAACCACAACGAGTCAACCGGGCTACGATCAGACGATGGTGTTTGGAAACGACTAACGACTCGTCGGCAAACATCTTGCCATGTAAGCGGCACGGCGCAAGCCGTCCGGTGTCGCGTTACCGGAGGGCTCGCGCTACCGCTCCAATTGGCGTTACCGGAGGGGCTGCGGCTACCGCTCCTATGTGATGTAACCGGAGGGCTTTCGCCCTGCCGCTCAAGTGATTTGGCACTGGTGGGCGGTCAGTACTAACATGTCGCGCCGACCGGTTCAACAACAGACAACCGATCTTACTTGGTTGTTAGACCGTCCAGTCACGCGAGGCCCGCGCGCGGACAGATTGGCTTCGGCGTCGTCAATGAACTCTTCCTTGACGGGATCGAGCCGCAGCTTGCGTTGCAGGATCCACGATAACGCCGCGGCATGGCAAGCGATGTGAGAACGACGCATCACATCGGGATTCGCCGCCGTCGCGCCGCGCGAGCGAATGCAGTCGAAGAAGTTACGCGAGTGGGCCGAGACGTCCAGCCCGCGAACACGCTTCGTGGCGTCGGGCAGTTCCTTCTTGAGCGCCTCGGAACTGACGACGATCTCACCTTCGTCGCCGGTCTCCACCCAACCTTCATCCCCAATGAATCGCACCGGGCAAGTTCCCAGCCGAGTAATATAATGGGGCGAACGATCGCCGAACGGTTGCGGTAGGAAATCGAGTAGGAGACGAACTCCATTCTCATATCGACAGACAATGTTATTATTCGACGGCTCATATTCGACCGGCATGGTATCGTCGGCCTGATTGGCCCATTGACAGAGGTCAACGGTATGAGCTCCCCAATCCAACAGCTTCGCGCCGGAATCAAAATCCCACTGCCCTCGCCAACCGCCGTCCACATACTTTTGATTAAACGGACGCCAAGCGGCGGGCCCCAACCACAGATTCCAATCCACCACATCGCGCGACGGTTGGGGTTGAGCCGGCAGCCACGTGTTGTCGAGCACCGGCATATAAACCGAAGCGTGCAGCGTGTGAAGCTTGCCGAGCTTGCCGGTGTGGGCCAGCTCGACGGCCTTCTGGAAATTGGGCACGCTACGGCGCTGCGTTCCCGCTTGAAACACCCGCTGCTTGGCATGCATCGTATCGGCCAGCTTTTGGCAATCGGCGATTGTGATGCCGCAGGGCTTTTCACTGTAGACATCCTTATCCGCCTCGGCCGCCAGGATCGAAGCCGCCGCGTGCCAACGATCGCCGGTGGCCACAATCACGGCGTCGATATCTTGACGCCCCAGCAGTTCGCGGAAATCGCGATACAGTTTGCAATCGCTATTGCCATAGTGGCCATCCACCAACGCCTTGCCCGCATCGCGCCGCTTGGCTTGCACATCGGCGATCGCCACGCACTGAACGTCGGCGAATTGCAGCATCGCTTTCAAGTCATACGTGCATCGCGGCCCGATGCCGACCACGCCCAGCGTAATCTTCTCGCTCGGCGCGACCGCGCCGTCGCGTCCCAACACATGAGCCGGAAGCACGGTAGCCAGCGAAGCGGCCGTGGTCGCCGCCGCGGCGGTTCGCAGAAAATCGCGTCGCGTGGTATTCAATGGGAGAGTCATGGCTTGCATCGCTCCTACAGGATCAACATGGATGGGGAACTGTTCGAGTGTTTGCGGTCAGGTCGCTCGGTCGCGAACGACGATTCTACCATGCCGCCGCGGATAGGATCGACATCGTATCTGTTTCTCGCGCGGAGGGACTCATGGAGTCGGCGGCGACAATTTCGGAAAAGTCGCCTAAGAAACGGTCGCTTCGCACGTGATCCCTTTCGACTGGCCGAAACGGACCAAGCATGAGTGAACGGCGGGTGAACGCGCGGCACGACCGCGAACGGGCGGACTGGATTCTTGCCGCGGTCGAGCGGCACGAGCTGGATCTGTTGCGCTATGTGGCCAGCATCACGGGCCGCGCGGAGACCGCTCGCGAAGTCGTGCAGGACACGTTCCTGCGGCTCTGTCAGCAATCGCCCGGCGATTTGGATGGCCGGTTGGCCGAATGGTTGTTCACGGTGGCTCGAAATCGAGCGTTGGACGTGAAGCGAAAGGAACGGCGCATGAGCACGTTGACGGCGGAACAAACGGCCGGTTGCCTCGACAACCGCGAGGCGCCTCAGAGTTCGGCGGAGACGGCCGACGACCTGCAACGAGTCGAACGGCTCGTGGCCGGCCTGTCCGACAACCAGCAAGAAGTGTTGCGGCTAAAGTTCCAGTCGGGACTGAGTTACAAGCAGATCGCGGCGGTGACCGGCCTGTCGGTCAGCAACGTCGGCTACTTGCTGCATACCGCCGTGCGTTCGATCCGAGACAGTCTGATGCCAGACGACGCCTGACAGCGACAATCGTTCACCCCATTTTGGCGGTTGAGCCGTACTAAGCTTAAGTGCGCGTCTCGTACCAAGGCTTAGTTCGGCTGTCTAACTCGGTTAGTTAGACACCGCAACTCGGTTAGTTAGACATCGCAACTCGGTTCGTTAGGAACCGTCCGCAATTACCTCACCGTTTTAGCGGAACGGCGCAAGCCGTCCGGTGCCGCGAAACCGGAGGGCTCGCGCCCTTCCGCTACAAGCGTTCAGCAAACACAAGGGAGACGACGAACATGAACGCAAACGATCCGAAGCTGACGGCCTATGTGCTGGGTGAATTGGACGACGCGGACCGAGCGGCGGTCGAAGCCGCGGTGGCCGAGTCGCCCACGTTGCAGGCGGAATTGGACGCGATTCGCGAAACCGCCGCCAGCATCCGATCGCATTTCGATGCCGAGCCGTTCATCACGGCCGACGAGAAGGTTGGCGTGTCGGGCTTCGCCGCCGATTCCCGCTACCCGCGAACGCGGTTGGTGCATCGAGCCGCCACGGCGGCCGTCTCCTGTGCGTTGCTGTTGGTGGTTGCGGCGCTCGGCTGGTCAACCTGGAGCGGCGACTCGAGCGGCAATCGGCCGACGGTAGCCAAAGTCCTGGACCCGACCCCGAATTCGCCTTCGTCCTCGACGCCCCACGCTGTTGATGCGTTGGAGATGTCTGAGCTCGAAGTGCTCGAAGTAGGGGGCATGGAATTGCAACGCTTGCCCGAAGAAGCTCGGCCGCATGATCTCGCTCCGTTCGCATTGAGAAGTGAGACTTCAGCTCCGATCGAACAGCTCGAGACCGTTACCGAAGTGGCTGAGCAGATGTATGAGCTTCGCGCCGCTCGTCGAACTGCAGACTTTTCATCCAGTGGTAACGCAGACTTCTTCCGCAGCGGGCTCGGCGGCGATGGTGAAGCCCCGTCGGAAAGGGAATTCAGTCGGTATGCAAGCGGATTGGAAAGCACATACTCACCCTACAGCGGAGCTATGCCGCGATTCGGTCAAGCCAATGCCGCGAATCCCACGGCTTCCACCGAGCGAACCGACAGCACCGTTCTGAGCGCCACGCCCCGCATCATCATTCCCGACGAGACCGAACCCGCGTTAGTTCAAGATGCGGAAGAGGACACTCGTCAGATCGTCAACCGCGAGATGGAGGGCAGACCAAATCTCGCGGAGGTGACATCCGGGCGGCCGCAGGCCCCCGGCCTTACACGGGCCAGCGACGAGCGCGGTCGCGCCGAACTGGACGCGAAAGACGGCGTTCGGCAAGACGCCGCTCGCACCTCCTCGGCCACGAAAGCCGAACCAGCCAAGCCCGCTCGCACCACTTGGCGACGTGCGTCCGCCACGCCGAACAACTCGCGGCTGCTCGTCGGCGACAACGATGAACTGCCGCTCGAAGGCATTCAAGCCAACGTCGTGATCGACGGCTTCCGCGCCCGAGTGCTGCTGGACTGCTACTACTTCAACGACTACGACCGGCAGCTCGAAGGCTCGTTCCAGATTCGCTTGCCAAACGAAGCGTCGCTCTATTACTTCGCGTTCGGCCAGTCGTCGTTCGAGTATCGGCCGCAAGTCGACCAGCTCGCCAGCCGCGGGTTCCTGTCGGCCGACTTGGTGCGAGCCGCCGGGCTCGACCCACGCGACATCCGCGAAGCTCGCCAAGAGACCTGGACCAACGTCAAGGAAGCTCGGCTCGTCCCGCCGCAAAAGGCGGCTTACGCCTACAGCGAAACCGTGCGTCGTCGAGTCGATCCGGCGTTGGTCGAATGGGCTGGCGCGGGTGTGTTCAACGCCAAGGTCTTTCCGCTGATGCCGCAAAAGCTGCATCGCGTGGTGATCGGCTACGACGTGAACCTGGAGCAAACCGACGGCGAACTGGTCTATCGCTTTGATCTGCCCGAAGACATCCGCCAGCGAACCGTCGACCTGGACATCGCCGCGTTGCCCGGCACGTCGGCTAATGTCTCGCCCGAAACGCGGCCTTTCACGTCCGCCGGCCGAGCGTTCTATCACTATCAAAATCCGGCCGAAGCGATCACGGTCCGTCTGCCGTTGGACGAACAAACGGTGTTGGTCGGCAGCGACGTGGACACGGGCGAGTTCTTTGCCACGCGCATCGCCAACCCGCTGGCTTCGCTGGCCGACGATCAACAGGCCGACAGCGGCTCGACCCACGCGATGTTTCTGCTCGATACGTCGCTGAGCTCGAACCCCGATAAGTTCAACGTCTGGCTGAAATTGATGGAAGCGACGCTGAACGAGAACCGCTCGCGGATGAAGCAGTTCGCCGTGCTGTGGTTCAACGTCGAGACGCATTGGTGGCAGCCGGGCTATGCCGAGAACACGCCGGAAAACGTCGCCCGGCTGATCGCCGATTGCCAACAGCTTTCGCTCGAAGGCGCCACCGATCTGCAAGCGGCGCTGGCCGCGGCGGCTGAGCCCGTCTGGCAAACGACCGAGGACGAGCCGGCCGCCACCGCGCCGCAACCCGATCTGTTTCTGCTCAGCGACGGAGCCGCAACCTGGGGCGAATCATCGCTGGCTCGGATGCAACGCACGCTGGAACGAGCCCGCGTCGGCTCGCTGTTCGCCTACAACACCGGCCTGACCGGCACCGACACGGGCCTGCTGGAACAACTGGCCAACGCCACCGGCGGCGCGGTGTTCAGCGTCACTAGCGAAGATCAAATCACGGCGGCCGCCACTGCTCATCGTCAGCGGCCGTGGCAATTGCTCACCGCCTCGGTCGACGGCGGCAGCGACCTGCTGATTGCCGGGCGTCCCCGCTCCATCTTTCCCGGCCAGTCGCTGTTGCTCGTCGGCCGCGGTCTGCCCACCGCGATCGGCGATCCCGCCGCGCGGCTGCAACTGCGTCGCGGCGACGAAACCCGCGAAGTGGTCGTCAAGCTGACGCGCACGATCGAATCCCGGCTCACGCCACGGATGTACGGCCAAGTCGCCGTCGGTCAGCTCGAATCCTTGGCCGATGCCACCGAAACGATCGCCACGGCTTACGCCCGGCATTTCCGCGTGACCGGCCGCAGCGTGTCGCTGTTGATGCTGGAAAGCGAAGCCGACTACGAACGCTTCGACATCCGCCCGGAAGACGACGAGCTCGTGATTCAAACGACGGCGGCGGCCGAAATCGTCGAGCAAAAGCTGGACGAATGGGCCTCGCGGCTCGGCGATCCAAAAGACCTGATCGTGCGGTGGCTGGCCGCGTTGGAGAAAGCCCCCGGCCTCAGCTTCACGATGCCGCCGGCACTGCAACCGTCGTTCGATCGGCTGTCGACCCGTGCGTTCGAGGTGAACATCCCGCCGCTCGATTGCCAAGTGCGAACGGGCGATGAGCTGCCCGCCAAGTACGCCTCGCTGCTACGCGGCGCGGCCGGAGCCACGACGTTGGCTTACGAAGACGTGACTCGCGAAGCCGACCGCCGGCGTCGCGAAGCCGGTGCGGCCGACGGGCTCAAGGCGCTCAGCAGCCTGATCGAACAACAACCGGGCGACACGGTGCTGGCCCGCGACGTCGCGTTCTCGGCCATCGAATGGGGCTTGCCCGGCCAAGCGTATCCGCTGCTCCGCCGAGTCGCAATGGCTCGGCCCTACGAGCCGCAAACCTATCAAGCGATCGCCCAATGCTTGACCGAAACGGGCAACGCCGACTTGGCGATCGTGTATTACGAGATCGTGATGAATTCGCGCTGGAACGATCGGTACGCCGATGTGCAGTCGATCGTCGCTCGCGAGTATCAACGTCTGCTGCGGCGAATCGAAGCCGGTGAGTTGGAAAGCGAGATGCCGCAATACGCCCGCGGCCGACTCGCCTCGCTGCTGGAACGCTACCAACCGGCCGAGCTCGATCTGGTCGTCACGATGATGTGGAACACCGACCGCACGGATGTCGATCTGCACGTGGTCGAACCGTCCGGCGAAGTCTGCTTCTATCAACACACCGACACACAATCCGGCGGCCATATCACCCGCGATATCACTCAAGGCTTCGGCCCCGAGATGTACAC
>JAWKTM010000037.1:0-68914 GCA_041399085.1 Pirellulaceae bacterium | reverse complement strand
ATACGACGAACCGGCCCGCTCGGCGAAGGTCTACGCCGCGCTCGGCGCAGGTCTCCCTCCGCGCTCGGCGCAGGTCTCCCGACCTCGCCGACACACCCGACCGCAGGTCTCCTGCATTCGAAGAAAGCGTCAAACCACGTCCAACGCGCCCCCGTGCTATAAACTTACGGCCTTGCCCAAAGCTACGCGTTACGTCGCGATCGCAATTCGCCTTTATTCAATCGCCGCCATTTGAGCCAAAATGCCGACCCGCTTGATAAACGTTCGCGTGTCGATGATCTGGGTTGTCGGTGAAGGCGTGTCGTGCGCGCGGAGCTCGCCTCGCTCTACCCACGCCCCTCGCTCGTCCATGGCATCGCGCACCAGCTTGGCCGCGGCGGCCAAGGAACGCGAATAACGAGGCTTGCGGATGTCGTCATTCGGCTTCGTTGGGGCATGCCCCTGAGCTTTGGTTCGCTCATACTCTCGCTCCAGCGAATCCAGGCCGGCGCCTACTACAAATCCATAGTGTGTGGGCATATCGGCGTCGCTATAGGTGAGCTCATACTGTTTGGTGAAATACAAAGGTCGGTTCGTGTGTAGCTCGTAGAAACGGGCCAGCCGCCCGTCGTCGCGCAGCGAACGTCGCAGATAAGCAATTGCGGGTGGGATGGGCTTCAAATACTTTTTGTTCCCCGTTTCGCGATACAACATCAACAATGTACGAATAATGCCCTGCGACTCGCCGCCGGTAATCGACGGCGGTTCAAATTTGCGTGCCCAGGCGGGGTACATGTTCGCGTCGTACTGCTGAGCCCAGGCCGGTTGCGGTTCGGGCATCTGAGCCAACAAAATGAAACCACCCGCCCGCTCGGCCGTTTGCTGATAGCGCGGCTCGTCATATATCCGAGCCGCCGCGAACATCGTGGCAATCGTATCGGCGATCGAATTGTCATTAAACGTATAGAAGCTGCGGTAGTCCGGCTTGGGATAATCCCGCGACCAAGACTCGGGATAACTTGCCTGCATGACCGGATACTGTTTGGGGTCTGGAAATTCGCTGTAACGTTGTGGCCAAGCTCCGTTGGGATACTGGGCTTTAATCAGTGAATCCAGCGCGAACCGCGCGGCCTCGTGAATCTTTGCGTCTTGAAACTTCAGCGCGCGATCCATATCCATGAGAAATCGCAAAGCGGATTGTGTGGTGTTGTCGTCCAGCGTCGTCACGTTCGTGCCTTCAGAGCGACCGTCTGTCCGATAAGCAAATCGCTGGCGTTTGTCGGGATCGAATTCAATTCGGTAATCCCATCCGCCGGACACAAGCTGGCCTCGCACCAGTGCGTGAGCCGTGTGCCGCGCGGCGTCCAGATAATACTTGTCGTCGGTCAACCGATACGCCTCTAACAAAGCCGCTCCGACCGATGGCGTTCCCGGCGGTTGGACCCACGCCATCGACTCGCTGGCTTGCCCTTCTCCTTCGCGCAGCTTGAGATCGTCGCTATACCGCCAGAGATACCCGCCTTCGACCGAGACTTGCTCTTGGAAGAATTCGACTGCCTTGCGCAACGATCGAGCGGCTAACTCCTTCTCGCGAACTTGCTCCTGCGTGAGTTCGGCGTTCGTTGTGGTGAAAGGCATGAGACAGTACAACACCAAGGCAACCCATGTGGTTCGCAACATCTCATAATCCCCATCGTGAACAATCGGAAGCGAGCAACAATGCCATCTGCACGAAACTAGAACCCCATCAGGCCCAGCAATTCGTCCTGGCAACCGTAGTCGCCAATGATTATATCCGCCCCGGCCTGAATCAGGCGATTGCGCTTCCAGGCGTTGATGCCTTCGCGCGTCTCTTCATTACTGGCCACGCCAATCGCCAATCCGCCCACCTTTTTGATCTCTTCAATTTCCACAAATCCGTCACCGAAACCAACGATGGACGAACCAGGTACATGTGTGTCACGAATGATCTGTTCGATAATCATGGCTTTCGAGAACTTCTTGTAGTCGTCCAGCGCGCCATAAACATGTGGTCCAAAGTACGAATCGAGTTGAAGTACTGAAAGCTCGTCGCGGACGTAGACCAGATCGGTGCCCGAGGCGAGATAGAGGTCCAAACCAGCTTGCGATAATCGTTTCAGCAGATTCTCGGCGTCGGGGACCGTGAGTTGCTCAGGGGGCACGCGGCCATCGCGCACGGAAGCGACGCGGTCTCCGACTTGTTGCCACAACCGTTCATGATATTGATGCTTATACGCCAACGGCTCACGCGGCTCGCCGCCGCGCTGACGGACTTCCTCGGCAAGCTGCATCATCTGGTAGATCGTTTGCCGGCCATTCAATCGCATCACAAATTCTTCGACTACCGCATGCAGTTGGTCGCGCGATTCGCCGCTGTTCGTTTCCAGCAAAATTTCGACCATCATCGGAATCATCACGTCTTGCCAGTTTCGCCGCAGCAGGGACAGTGTTCCGTCAAAGTCGAACACCGCCGCGCGAAACTCGCCGCGGGGAAAGTCACGGTTGATGATCTCGATCGACATGGGAATCCTGATTGGCAGAGAGTGAGAGATTCAAGGCGGGTTCGGCAGACGTTCCCCGGCGGCAACTCCACCAGATAATTGTCACTCCGATAAGAAAGGCGACGGCGGCCAAGGCGATCAAACCGCGTGGCAAGTGTTCCTGTTGCAGCCAGCGCCAGCCGCGCGTTTCCAAAACATCACGGTAGTAGGCGGCCAGCAGCAACAGCGTATTGTTGCACGCGTGCAGCACAATCCCCGGCCAAACGCTCCGCGTCCGGTAGCAGACCCAACCGAGCAGCACGCCCAGCGACGCGCTGGTAATGAACCGTTCGGCCGCCAACATCTGCGTCGTGATCAAATGAAACAACCCGAACAAGACGGCTGAAGCCAGAATTGCCGTCGCGGGCCGCCAGCGATTTCGCATCGCGCCAAGTAAATACCCGCGAAAGAACAGCTCTTCGCCGCAAGCCGGCGCGATCGCGAGCGCCGCCACGATCAGCCACGCCGGCGCGGTTCGCCATGATTTGAGCAACGCTTCCAATTGTTCGCGCGGCAAGGACGTCTCGCCGCCCGTTTGGGCTCGCCAAACCACGATCTCATGCGCGAGGGCCCAAGACGAAAGCCCCAGAATGACGGCGGCAATGAATGATGGCCACGGCGCCAGACGTAGCTGAAATCCATTACGCAATCGAACGCGGCCGTGCCACAGCGCCAACCACGGCAACCCGACAAACAACAGGAGCGTGGCCAAGCCGCTGGCCGCAATTTTCGTCGCGGCGTTGGGAAATGGCCATTGAGCGAGCAGGCCCGATGTCACAATGTACGCGGGGAACACGAGGGCCAAACAGCCAAACGCCGCGGCCGTTGTCGTAGCGGAACGCGGCTCGTTAGGACGTCGCAGCCACTCGGTCCACGATTGCTGTTGCCCATACAAAACGGCATCGTCGCCAAACATGCGGGCGGCTAAACCGAGAGCCGCGAAGGCGTACAGCAGCGTCGAAACGATCGCCACGGCAGCCGGCGCTATGGCGGCCGTTCCCGCAAACACATCTCGCGCGAGCAGCACCATGTTGACCAGCGGGGCGATCATCCAAGGGCCCGTCAACGTCACGCTCGGCATCAGGCTGAGCAACCCCGGCGCGATCGACAATAACATCAACGGCACCAGATACGCCTGAGCTTCCTTGAACGAACGCGCGAAGCTCGTCAGCGCCAACAACACGGCTGAGAAGAAGCAGGCGAACAAAATCAAAAGCAAGAAGACGACCGCGATCGCTCGCAGCGGCAGCCCTTCCGGCCCGAACAACAGCGGGGTCAAACCGGCGGCTTGCAGCGTGATCGTCATCGCCGCCAGATTCACCGACGCGGTCAACATCGCCACGGTGACCACGGCGGTGTACTTGGCCAGCAGCAGGCTCAGTCTCGGAACGGGCGAAGCGATCAGCGTTTCCAATGTCCCTCGCTCACGTTCGCCCGCCGTCAAGTCGATGGCCGGATAGACGGCTCCGGTGATGGTCGTTAGCACCAAGATCAACGGCACCAAAGCCGCCAGCGAAACTCCGCCGCCGGCGCCCTCGGGCTCGACCGTCGCATGGCCAATCGTCACGACAGGCGGCCGACCGGGGCGACGAGCTTGCCAAGCCACCAAGCGTTCGTCCGCGGCAGTTCGCAATCGCGATTCCACATACAGCAACGCGCCTTGACTCATGACCGACTGATCGCGGTAGATCAATTCAAACAGCGGTTGTCGTCCGAGTGGACTTCCGTCGCCCCGATTCCGCGAAGTCACGATTCCAATATCCAGATCCATGTTCGCGACGCGCTGCCTCACGTTTTCCGCCACGAACCATTCCACGCGCCAGCGAGTTTTCGGCGAGGCGATCGCCGCGTTCGAGGAGGCTTGCCCGGCTGCGGACGCATCTCCAGTCGTTTCGCGAGCCGTTTGTTGGTCGATGCCGAGCAACCAATCGCCCCGTTCGTACAACTCGCGAATTACCTCCGAATCGACCTCCTCTTCGATGCCGACCTTGTAGACGCCGGACGTCGAGGCCAAGTAACTCGCCACCAGAAATCGCTGAAACGCCAGGCTCAACAGCGGATACAAAATCAGCGGCATCAGGATCAGCGTCGCCAGCGTCCGCCGATCGCGCAACGTTTCGCGCAATTCCTTTCGAGCCAGCCGCCAGATCCGCCCGATGCCGCCGCGAGGCCGAACCGCGCGCGTTGGGCCAGCCGACTCGGACGCCTCCGCCTGCGTTGATTCCGAGGACGAACCGCTCATCGGCTCACCTGCGTTTCGTCATGCCGCGAGCTAAGCATGTCGAGAAACATCTCGGCCAGGTTCTCGTGTCCCGTGGCGGTTTGCAATTCGGCCAGCGTCCCTTCGTGCCGCAATCGGCCGCGATGCAACAAGCCGAATCGGTCGCACAATCGCTGCGCTTGTTCCAGCCGATGCGTGCTCACCAACACTGCCTTGCCTTGCGAGCGGAGTGTTTCGATATAGTCGAACACCGTCTTGCTGGCGACCACGTCCAGCCCGCGCGTCGGTTCGTCTAACAACATCGCTGGCGGATCGTGAATCAGCGCGCGAGCCAAGTTGACTCGCTGCTTCTGGCCGGAGCTGAGCGTCGTGCAACGTTGGTCGAGAAACTCATGCAAGTTCATCAAGTCGGCCACTCGCTCCAACTCGGTCTTCGCGCGAGTAGGGTCAATTCCGTAAACATCGGCGAAGTAGAGCAGCACTTCGCGCGGGGTGAGCCACGGATAAACGCCCGCTTCGGCCGACACAAAACCGAGCCGCGCTTTCACTTGATCCACATCGTCGCTGGAGCGAAAGCCATCGACCTCGGCATAACCGCCACTCGGGGAAAGCAATCCCAGAATCATGCGCAGCGTCGTGGTCTTGCCAGCGCCGTTCGGACCGAGCAGCCCGTAAACTTCGCCCGCCGCGACACGAAACGAGACGCCATCGACCGCCACGAATTGCGACCGGCCGCGCGAGAACGCTTTCGTTAGCCGGTGGACAATAATCATGTGGCTTTCCCGAGCCGTGGCGGACTTACAGCCGAGCCGCTCCGATGGCTCGCTTGACTTGATCGCGCATGATTTCCGTCGAAGCTTCCTGGCCGGTGAACAGCTTGAACTGTAAGGCAGCTTGGCGGACAAACATCTCTACGCCCGTCACCACGCGGCAGTTCAACTCGCGGGCCTGTTTAATCAGCAGCGTCTGTTCGGGATTGTAAACCGTGTCGAACACAATCGAAGAACGATGCAAGAACTTGGCTTCGAACGGCGTCTCGTCCACGTTCGGATGCATGCCGATCGGAGTGCCATTGACGAGGATGCCAGCCTTAACCGAGTGCCGAGATTCCCAGTCCACGGCTTTGCCTCCCAACGAAGCGGCCAACATCTTGGCCTGCTCTGAACGACGCGCGGTAAACGTCACTTCACAACCATGTTTGATCAGCCCGTAGCCGATCGCGCGAGCCACGCCGCCGGCTCCTAGAATCAAAGCCGAACGGCCCGAAAACGTATCGATGTTGGTGTTCCGCCCGAGCGCCGCGGTCAGGCTGTCGAGCGCCGCGAGGTAATCGGTGTTGTAACCGTGGCGTTCGTTGTCTCGCCAAACCACCGTATTGACCGCACCGATCTCGCGCGCCGCGTCGTCCACTTGCGTCAGATATCGCATGACCGATTCCTTATGGGGAATCGTCACGCTAAGACCCCGCACGCCAAGTTCGGCACAATCGTCCAAGAACGTTTCCAAGTCCTCGCGGGGAACGCGGAACGGCACGTAGACCTTGTCCATCTGAAGTTCGCGGAAACAGGCGTTGTGTACCAACGGGCTGAGGCTGTGTCCGATCGGATCGGCGATCACCCCAAACACTTCCGTCCGTTCGCTGATGTTCTCGTAGTTATAAATCTCCGTCATCTGCTGATAACTGAGTTGGCCGGGGGCAAGCGCTCGTTCGTGGTGAAACGTGGCGTAGGTAAAGGGCGCGCCGAACTTGCCAGCCAATATCCGCGTGGGCATTCCCATATCACCCATGCACATGCCGACCGTGGGGATTTTGGCGTTCTTAATCAACCGCAGCATTCGCACATTGTCGTGAGGATTGTGAGCCATCGTCGCAATCTTCACGATGTCCGCGTCCAGCGATGCCAGCCGCGCGTGGATTTCCTCCAGATTCTCGGGCGTCTCGCGAAAATTATGCAGGCTGACGATTCGCTTCGTCGCCCCATATCGCGGAATGCTGCCCGCGACGTCGTCTTCCAAGTCGATGTATTCGACACCCGACGCAATGGCCGAACGCAGCAACATTTGGCGAGTCGCTTCGGGAGCCGTCCACTTGCCTCCGTCCTGTTCGCGCCGGCAAGTGATAATCACATCGCAAGGCCGATCGCGCAGCAGCCGAGTGAGATTGACGCTGCTATTGATATAGTCAATTCGCAGCTCGACCATCTTGGCGCCTTGTTCAACCAAGTGCCGATGTTCGGCCTTCGTTTGTTTGTGACGTCCTCGTCCAATACTGACGCAGATCATGGGGCCTGACTTCGCGCGGAAATAGGAGTCGTTCGGAAATAAAGGTTACCGGATCAAATCGTAGCGGCAGATCGCGAGCTCTCCGGTATCGCTATAGCGAAATGGCGCAAGCCCTCCGGTTTGACTATAGCGGCAGGGCGCAAGCCCTCCGGTATCGCTGTAGCGGAATCGCGCAACGGATTCGACGCTCCAGTGTTCGCCAGAGAGCCGGTCTTTGCAAGCCCGGTGGGGCCGTCGACAAGTTTTCGCGAGCTTCGTGTCCACCGCGGCTAACGCAAGATTCGCAGCAGATTGTGATACCCGTCCGTCCACAGCGGCATCGTTGGGTCGCGTTCGGGCGGACGTTGCACATCGGCGATCGCTGGCAACTGCAAAAAGTCTTCGTTGCGGGTGAGCAACATCCAATCGGATTCGGTTTCGGCCAGTCCGACCGCGCCGCGCTTGGCAATGGTCACGATCGACCATCCGGCCTCGTCGGCCAGCCGCGCCACGACCGGCTCCAATCGCAAATGCCGATTGCTGACATGCACGCAGAGAACGCCGTCGGGCGTCAGACGCTGCTCGTACAATTCAAACGCTTCGCGCGTAAGCAAGTGCGTGGGAATGGCGTCGCCGCTGAAGGCATCCAGCACCAAAACATCGTCCGGCGGCGACTCGGAACGTTCGAGCGACAACCGCGCGTCGCCCAATCGGAAATCCAGCTCGGCAGGACAGTCACTTAAGAATGTGAAATAGGCTTTCGCGAAATCAATAACCTGGGGATTGATCTCATAGAACGTGTAGTGATCGCCCGCTTCGCCATAACACGCCAGTGTCCCCGCCCCCAGGCCGACGAGCCCCACTCTTAGTCCGCGGCCTTCAGGGCGCGGGAAGTTTCGCAGGGTCAGACCAACGCCACTGTTCTCCATGTAATAAGTCGTGGGTACGCGTTCGCGACCGGGCGTGAGATACTGATAGCCATGCAAGATTCGGCCGTGATAAAGAGCGCGGCCGTACCAAGACGGCTCTTCCGTACTGTCTTGGAAGTGGTCTTGTACCCACAGAACACCATAGAAGTTGCGTTCGATGGCCACAGCCGAAGTTGCCATCCTCTCGGCTTGCGACCAAAGCACCACATACAACCCAACCAGTGCGGCGACGCCACACAACGCTTTGTAGAGCCGCTTTTCGCGGAGCCATGTGCGAAAAGCCTCTTGGCCAAAGACATAACCCGAGAACAACGCCGCCGCGATAATTGCCAGGTGCAGTTCGTGATAGCCGCTGAAAATGGCCGGGCAAACAACCCCGACCAAGATGCCTCCCAATGCTCCACCCACGGAAACGGACAAATAGAAGGTTGTGAGGTAACGAGGTGCGGGCTTCAGCCTTACCAATTCGCCATGGCACAACAAGCAGACGGTGAACAGCAGGAACAGAAATGCAAACGCTTGTACGTCCAATCGCCGGACGAAATTCGAATAATCAAAGTTGATGCCCAGATCGCGATACAAAATCTCCATGTGTGAGGCCAACATAAAATTGCAGACCATCATCACCGCCACCAAGGCCACCAAGCTGTAAATCCGCCGCGAATACCAGGACTCGCGATCGAAGCAAATGATGAAGGTCAGCAAGTAGAGGCTCAGCGGCACGACCCACATCAGCGGTGACACGGCCACGTCTTGGCATAGATAATTCGTAACCGCCAGCAGCATCACACAGGCGAAAGCCGGCAGCACGATCCACAGCACCCGGTGAGCCCAGGAGATCGAAGCCCCTTCATCCGGAACAGGCTTATCTTGCTCCGTGGATTGTGATGAAGTGAGTTTCTTCTTCGACTTTGAATTCGAAGTCGTGGATTGCTCCAGGTTGGATTGTCGCTGAAATGAAAAGGCTAATCCAATACACATGATCGCGAACAGGACAAACGCGCCGGACCACATCCAGCCTTGCCAAACGGTGTTCAGCGTCGGTTCGACGAGAAACGGATAGCTGAGCAACGCGCCCATCGATCCGGCGTTCGAGAGCGCGTACAGCCGGTACGGCGAACGCTGCGGATAGACGCGTGCAAACCAGTTCTGCAATAACGGGCCGGTGCTGGCGAGCAAAAAGTAAGGCAGTCCCACATGAACGCCCAGCAACAACAGCAGATACCAAGTCGGGTTGGCTTGGCCGTCCGGCTTCCAAACCGAATCGGGCGTGATCGGCAGAAGGCAAACCGTCGAAAGCAGTAAGATCGCGTGGACAATCGCCACCGCCCTTCGCGATCGCCAACGACCAAGCAAGTCGGCATATGCGTAGCCGCCAACCAGCAGCACCTGAAAGAACAGCATGCAGGTGGTCCAGACCGATGGGCTGCCGCCGAACCACGGCAGAACCATTTTGCCGATCATCGGCTGCACTTGAAACAGCAACACCGCGCCGAGAAAAATCGTGGCCGCGCAGGCGTAAGCGAAACGCTCGGGATGAAGCGGAGCGCGAGACAGAATGGCGGCGGTGGAAGTGCGTTGGGTCACGAGGCGGCACGTGCGGCGTGGGGCTTGTTGCGATCGTTGGACAACCCGAGAATCATAGCCCCTGTTTCCGCGACCGTCGACGAAACGGCGCCGATTGTTCCCAGGAGTCGAATTATGCCGCTCGATCCCCATGTGAAACGCTGGTTGGACGAAGTGTATGGCGGGCCGTTTACGCCAATGCACGAAATGACGATCGATCAAGCTCGACGACAAATGCAAGCCGCCAGCGATCTGTTGGGGCCGGGCGAAGAAGTCGCGTCGGTGGAGAACATTGCGGCCGACGGGCCTCACGGGTCGATTCCCGTCCGGATCTATCGCCCGCGGTCACAGCACGATCGCTTGCCGCTGCTCGTCTATTTTCATGGCGGCGGTTGGGTGCTGGGCAGCATCGCCACGCACGATGCCTATTGCCGTGCGCTCGCCAACGCCAGCGGCTGGGCCGTGGCCAGCGTCGATTATCGATTGGCCCCCGAACATCCGTTTCCGGCGGCGTTCGACGACTCGTATGCAGCCGCCGCCTGGTTGGCTGATTCCGCCGACAGGCTCAATCTGGACGAGCGAACCATTGCGGTTGGCGGCGACAGCGCCGGAGGTAATTTGGCCGCCGCGGTCGCGCTGGCCGCTCGTGATCGAGGCGGACCGCGACTGGCGGGACAACTGCTGATCTACCCGATCACCGATTTCGATTTGCAGCGGCCGTCGTACATTGCCAACGCCGACGGCTACCATCTGACCCGCGAAACGATGCGGTGGTTTTGGCAGCTTTACTGCGGAGACAACTTCGCACGGGTGGCCGACGACCTGCGTGCATCGCCGCTGCGAGCCGAGTCGCTGGCCGAACTGCCGCCGGCCTTCGTGCTGACCGCCGAATTTGATCCGCTGCTGGACGAAGGAGCGGCGTATGCGGCGAAGCTGTCGGCGTCTGGAGTCGAAGCGCGTTACAAACGCTACGACGGCATGATCCACGGATTCGTCCGCCGCACGGCCGAGTGGTCGGTGGCACGCGAGGCGTTGCGGGACGCTGCCGAATTTTTGCGGTCGCTGAGCTAGCTCGACTGTTGCGACTGGTTGGATCGTTTCTTCAACTGTTTGCGTTGTCGCGTCCAGACATTTTGGGCGTAGGAAGGCGAAAGCCGCGCAAGTTGGACTCGCCGGACATCGAGCGTCTGGCAATCCTTGCTAGGTGATTCAACAAAGACGAATGGCAGGCAGATAGCCCTCACCTTCAGCGGCGTGCCCGCGTCGGTCGGCAGGAATCGGGTCCGCATCGGTTCGTCTTGCTCAAAGGGAAGCGAGCCGAACCACAGGAAAGATGGTAGTTCGATCACTTCGCTGAGCACGGCCACGAAGTCCCCGCATCGTAGATCCTCGGGCGCGACGGAAGCGGCTACCGTCATTGTCGCTTGTGTCTGCGTTTCTGTTTTCATGTCCGTCTCGCGCGGTCCGCTCGCAGTATGTCAACATCGCGGCCGAACATCTGCTGAATTGTGCGTTTGCCCAAAGCTGGTTGAAACGACACTCAGGCTCGAATTCGGTTCGCTTGGCTCTTCGGGAGCAACTCCAGCGCGGAACAAGAACGCAAACAGCCGCGCTACCTTATTAGGTCGCGCGGCTGCGGTTGCCTTGCTGTTACTTAGCCGGCCGCGTGGGCTTAACGATAGATCGAGCCCGGCGTGCCATTCGGATCGGCCGGGGCGTTGTAGCCGCCGGACGATGGCGTGGGATAAGCGGTTCCCTGCGGAACCGGGTTGTCGTAATTCGCCGGTTGGACGCTATTCAAATTCGAGTACGGCGTCGTGCGACCGGTGCTGCCGGGGCTGTAGCCACCGCCGGTGCCGGCCGTAGCTGTCGGCGCTGTCGTGCCGTAACCGCTGGCTCCGGCTGATGAGCCGCCGGCGTAGGACGAGCTGTTACCGCCCGCTGCCGGAGCCGTCGAACCTTGATCGTAGGAGCCCGGTCCGCCATAAGCCGAACCCGGATTCGCTGGCGATGTGTTGTAATTGTTCCAGTTCGTGCCGGACGTGGGAGCACCGGCCCCGCCCGTGGGATAGCCCGTACCGGCGGCCGGATAGCCGGACCCGCCGGTCGTGCCGCCATAGGTATTGTTGCGAGCGTCCGCGGTGCTCACGCCGCCGTATCCGCCGTAGCCCGTGGCGCCGGCCGGAGCCACGCTGGAATCGTAGCCGCCGGTCGTGTTGTATCCGCTGGCTGGCGTGTTGTAATTCGGTGTTTGCGATTGAGCATACGAACCGCCGGTCGGGCCGAAGCCGCCGGTTGTTGGATAGCCGCCCGCGGCCGGGTAACCGCCCGCCGTCGGATAGCCGCCGGCTGCCGGTTGGCCGCCGGTCGTCGGATATCCGCCCGTGTTGTAGCCGCCGGTGTTATAACCGCCGGTTTGGGCAAAGCTGGAGCTGGGCGAGCTGCTCGAGCTGGGATAAGTCACGCTTGGGCCGCCAGTATTGCTGGCCGTTTGCGTCGATTGGGGCTGGAATGATTTCGAGGGCGAAGGCAGCTTCGTGCTGTCGCTGCTGGCCAAAGTGCTGGTGGTGCTCGGGCTCTTCTTGCCCCAGCTCAGCCAACTGGTTCCCGGCAAGCTCATCGTCTTACAGCCGGACGAGGTGAACACGACCAGTCCGATACAAGCAGCCGAAGCGAAAGTCCAACGTGAAAGTGAGAACCGCATGTTTACGCGTCCTTACGTGTGTGCGGAAAAGGGGAGGATTACGGCTCTCCGTGCCGCCAACGGTATCCGCCCGGTGCCCTCTTCCCTGAGGACTAAGTGACTTGGATTTGAACCCTCGGCCGCGCAGGCCGGGGGATGCGAACAACCTATCTAAATGTTTCGGCTGCTACTTGCGGCAGGACTCAACTAATCCGCAGAGTCCACCCCACTTTTTCGGAAAAAGTCCGGTTCGATTCGACGAGTTGCGGCGGGATGATATCCAGCCTAGGGGTTAGCGTCAACGCGATTTTCCAACAAAAACAGGGTGAGTTCCTAGCGGCACGAAGCCACGCGAGCATAATGGGACTTCGGCCATTCGTCGCCGATCGCGTTTCCGCCTGTGTCAGAACCGATGTCCACTCGCCCGTCCGCCGCCGCTTCGCCCGTGATGCCGCCCGCGCTGTTGGTGTCGGCCATGGTTCACGTCGGAGTGCTCGGCGCGCTCGCCGCTTGGCAGCGAGCGGCATTCGAAGTCGATTCGGCTCGCAGCAGCGGAAGCCGCGCGACGCGCATCGTGTTGGTTCTCGAAGCCGCGACGCCAACGGTCGACGGGCTGGAAGCCATGCGGTTCGAGCCGCCGGTGTTTGTCGAGGCCGAGCAGGCCGAGTTGCGGCAGCCGACTTGGTTCGATGCGACGGACGCCGACGCGCCTCGGCCGGAAGCGACCGAGACCGAATCGCGTGTCGATCAAGACATGCGGACGTGGCTGGCCTACTCGTCCAGCGAGTTGAAGCCGCGGGCGACAACGATCGCGCGCCAAGTGGCCAGCGCGGCCGAGGTCTCGACCGACGGCGATCGGCAGCTTGCGGCTTGGCAGGGCGAAGCGAACGGGTCGGAGTTCGGCGAACAGGCGGAGGTCCCGCGATTCGCCGTTCCGAAAGTCGAACGAGCCGAGCTGATCGACTTGCCGCGTTTCGCCACGGTGTTGGCTCAATCGGCCCGACCGGTCGAACGCTCGTTAAAGCCGCGCCCGGTGCTGACCGAAGCCGTCGTCGTCGTGGCTCGGCCTCCGCGTCCCGACCAGCGAGCGACCGAGGCTTTCGTTCGTTATACCCGCACGCCGCCGCCCACGCCGGGACGAACGGTCTCGCCCACGACGAGCCGCGGAACCGGTTCGCTCACGCCGCCCGATTTTCGCGGCAATGTTCCGCCCGCCTATCCGGCCGAGGCTCGGCAACGCGGATTCGAAGGCACGGTGCTGCTGCATCTAAGCATCGATCGGCTGGGACGCGTGGTCCGTGTCGAAGTGGCCGATACCAGCGGCTACGCGATTCTCGACTACGCGGCGATCGAAGCCGTCCGACATTGGGCCGGCCGCCCCGCGTTTCAAAACGGCCAAGCCATCGCGGCCGACTGGAATCTGCCAGTTCGTTTTCGCCTGAACTAAAGCGGCGCGTTTGAAAGCCGCAGGGCTTAAGCCGCTTGGCGACGGCGTTCGGCAGCCCAGGCGCTGGCGGATCGGTCCAAAGTCGCGGCAACTCGGCTCGCGTGGTCACTTATGGTGCGGACTCGGCGGTTGCCGAACGATCGAAATGCCAATGGTGGCAGAAGTACAACAGCAGGCGATACAACTGTCGAGTCGCTGATTCGACATTTGCGAACCCGCGCCGTCGACCTCCATCGAAACTTGCGACTGGTCATCGCGAAGCGAACACAGCCGAAAGTGCTGGCCAATGACATCGGACGATGATTCCTCGCGCCCGGCGTTCCAGGTTTTACGCGTCATGACTTGATCGGTGGCCGCATCGCGACACACAAATCGGAGCTGGGTCGCGCCCATCTTGGCCACCCGCTCGCAAGCGTCGTCCCACAGATTGCCGTGCTCTTGCCGATCCACGTACTTCACCCGCGCGGCCAACAGTCGCGTGGGAAGCTGCCGCGATGTGTCGAGTACCAGTCCCGTCATCTCATGCAGATGCCCAAAGAACAACCGCGTCTCGTAATGCCCGAACACTCGCCCCGCAATCAATCCGCAGCAGATCGCGACGCAGCTACAAATGGCAATCCAGTCGTGATCGAAGTACACGGCCGCCACGGCACTGGCCGCCATCGCCGAGGACAAGGAGACAATGACAATCAACGCTTGACGCCGGTTCAAACCGCGATCTTGCAACCGATGATGGATGTGACAACGGTCCGCTTCGCCAATGCCGCGTCCGCTTAGCTTACGCCGCAGGATCGCCATCAACGTGTCGAACACCGGGACGCTGATAATCACCAACGGCACGGCCAGCGTGAAGCCAGCCGTTTGCTTCATTAAGTTCTTTGAATCGCGATCGCTCCCAGCAGAAAGCCGATCGTCAAGCTGCTCATGTCGCCCAGGAATATCTTCGCCGGCGGCCAATTGTGAGCCAGGAAACCAGCCAGGCTGCCGGCTAACACCAGGCCGAGCAAAGCCACTTCCAATCGGCCGGTCAAGAACGTGGCCGCGGACAACGACAACGCCGCGATCATGCCGATCGACGAGGCTAGACCGTCCATTCCGTCGATCAGATTCACGACGTTCCTGAACAGGCGACCAACCAAAACAGAGTGAACACCCAACCCAGCCTAAACGAAAGATGGTTCCCCAACAGCTCGATGCTCTCCACTTGAGCGCCTAGTAAAGCGAATGGCAAGCTGCACAGTATTTGCCCGAGAACTTGGTGCGCTGCATCCCCACGCGATCGTCGATCAATCCCAGAACGCAGAAGGCAACCGCCGAAATCAGGATCGGCACCAATTCCGAAATGGCTTGCCGCGGTTCGCCCAGTTGCGGCCGGTTGGAACAAGCAGGCCGCCAACAAGATGCCGCTCAACACCGCCGCTATATTCAACAACGGGAACTTCGCGGCCATGCAGTTTTCGCGTGGCATCGGGCCGGTCGACAAAGCCAATGACGAGCGCCCGTGCCGCCGTGCCGCCCACGTCAAAACGTAAGCCAATCCCGCGGCGACGAACGTCCAGCCGATAAGCTGCCATTCAGTTATTTCGTGCATCAGATTTAGCCCGATTCGGCATCGTGCCAAATGCTTGAAAGCCGTTCACTTAGCGCGAGAAATGCGCGCACTCGGAGAACCCGTGTTGTCGACAAGTCGCCCGCCATCCTGACGCGGGCGGCGGAGTATCCGCGGATCGTTAGGCAACGTCAAGAGAAGATGGGAAATTCCGCTTCGCCTTGCCCTATTACCGGCAAGCGGGCACAAACCGTCCAGTGCCTCACTATTCTGGCGGCACGGGCGCAAGCCGTCCGGTGCCTCGCTATTCGAGCGGCATTGCCGCAAGCCGTCCGGTATCGCGAAACCGAACGAAGGCCTCACCACTACTCGCTTCGTCCCCGCGTTTCATGCAACTCGCGATCGCAATGTGGCCAGGCAACAGTTCCGAAAAGAGCGGCAACCGTGCGGTCGAAGCGCCTGCTGCTGACAAGCTCGCGGCTCGTTCGCCCAGCGACTGGCGCAGAACCGAGTCCGTCAAGCAACGAGCGACGAATCGCTCCAGCTCCGTTTGATCGCGCACGACAACCGCCGCTTCCCTGATCCAACATCATCGAAACGACGTCGCGAAAGCGCGTGCCCGGCCCGAACGAGACCGCCACGCCATAGGCCGCCGGCTCATGTTCTGACTGCCGCGCGAGCCGAGGCTGCCGCCGACGAAGCCGATGTGAGCCGCTCCCCACCAAGCCCCCAGTTCGCCAATCGTATCGACCAGCAAGACGCAGCTTCTGGACATCGCTCCGGCGTCGTGGAACTGGCTGCGACGTTGCCACACACAGCCGCTGGCCTTCTCCACCATGCGAGCGACCTCATCGAACCGCTCGGGATGCCGCGGCACAAGGATTAGCCGCAACTCGGGATGCTCGGACGAAAGCCTCCGAAAGCATTCCACGGCAAACGCTTCCTCCGGCGCTTGCGTGCTGCCGGCCAAGAAAACGAGGTCTCTCGGCTTGATGCCGACAAGCTTGGCCAATCGCTGTGGATTCGCGCGGTCCGTGGCGGCGCCGTCGAATTTTAGTGAGCCGGAGACTTGCACCGCGTGCCGCCAACCGGGTCGGATAACAGTTCGCGAAATCGTGTGGCGTATTCTTCGTTCCCCGTGCCAGAATCAAATCCACGTTTCAGCACGCCGAATGAACCACCGAAACCGTGCATAGCCTCAGCGCTCTTGTCGCTCAACTGGCTGCTGATGATCGCGACACTGGCCTCGTGACGCCTTTGCGGCCGCGATCAGTTTCGCCACAGTTCCAGCTCGACCAGGACCAGGTCCGGCGGCGTGCGCGCATGGTCGCGCCACGGCCCAACTAAAATCGAGCGGGACAGTAGAAGACGGTTTGCTGAGGGAATAGCCGCCGAGCAGCTCGTAGCCGGCTTTCGTCGTGGTTGAGACGGACATTCCCAATCGGGATGTCGGGCGGCGATCCGCTTTAACACCGGACGCAGCACGTTCACTTCGCTCACACTGACCGCGTGCAACCAGACGCGAGTTCTCCCGCTGCGGCAGACCGGCGTCGAGCCCCACAGCTTCGCCGCCCAACCCTCGCGATATTTGCCTTTGCGAATCGCGGCATACAACAGCCACGGCGAAACAGCCACCGCCAACAGGCAATAAACCACGTTCAAAAGATATCGCATGGCAAACCATCCTTGGTCGGCTGGCGAACGACGGACAAACGCCCGTACTTTGTCCGTACGATTTCTAAGCCACCTGATCGCGTCGCATACAACACGACTTGTACTTCTTGCCGCTGCCGCAAGGACAAGGTTCGTTGCGGCCGACTCGCTCGCCACGATGGCGAATCGTTTCGATGACGGCATCCGCGTTGCCTTGGCTCGCGTCAATCGCGGCCCTCTGTTGTTGGGCGATGTCGCTGGCGGCGGGCGCTTGTTCGTGCCGAGCAGATGTCTCGACCCAAGTCGAACCGACAAAGTCTTCGTTCAAACTCTCCATCCGAAAGATCAAATCGGTGACGCGTTCCGCGATCGAAGTCCACATTTGCTCGAACAACCGCATGCCTTCGCGCTTGTATTCGACCTTAGGGTCCATCTGAGCGTAGCCGGCCAATCCGATCGAGCTGCGCAGATGGTCCATCGCCAGCAAGTGATCCTTCCAAGCCGTGTCCACGATCTGCAACAGCAGCATGCGTTCCATGCGGCGGATCTCGGGACGGTATTGATCCTCGACCGCGCCGGTCAGCCGACGCTCGCAAGTCTCGCGATCGAAACGAGCCGCCTCGCGCTTGCTCAATTCCAGTTTCAGCGTGTCGTGAATCCAATCGACCAGCGACTCCAACTCGCTATCGCTGCCGGTCACTTCAGCCAGCGTCTCGTCGCCAGCCGCCGAACGGAACAGGCTGTCGATCTTCCGCTTCACCGTCGCCGATTTCTCGTTGGCCTTGTCCAAGTGCTTGCGGCTATGCTCGACCAACAACTCGCGCACTTCCTCACGCTGCTTGTGCTTCAGATCCTCGACGCTCAATTCCGTCTCGAATCGTTCGCGAGCCCAAGCCACCAAACCATCGCGGTCCAGATGCGTCGAGCCTTGGCTGGCCTGCGTATAGCGGTACATGCCCGCCATCACCGGATACTCGGCCTCTTTGTTGTCGTATTCCGCTTCGGCTCGCTGTCGAACCAACTTCTTCAACTCACCAGCCTCACGGCCGCGCAGTTCGTCCAACTCCAAAGCGAAACCAAACTTCGAATGGGCCCACGCGCCAACCGACCGAATTCCAAAGTCCTCTTCCAGGAACACGGCGCCCTCGGAAAGATCGATCGCGTGAATCGCCTTCGAGGCCTCGGCTATTAAGTGCTCGGCCACTTCATCGCGGCCGATCTTCTTCAAGTCACGGTCGCGGAGACTCAAGCCCCAACGGACGTTGGCCATCTTCGCCAACGCTTCCCAATTCCATTCGGACTCTTCCTCTTCGCCCGGCAGATTCTCGTCGATCGCTTCGATCACTTGCGTTTCCGCCATCCGTTCGGCTTCGTCCTTGGCGTAGCGATCCGCCTGCTCGAAATCCATCCCGCGGAAATCCTTGGGCGTGAGCTGAGCCGACAACTTCGAACCAGCCCATCGCGCGAACGACTCGACGCCATAATCACGATCCAGGAACGTGTTCAGATGATGCTCGACTTGATCGTGAACCGAATCGACGATCAGCAGGCGGCAGTTCACGCCATCCAGAATCCGTTGACGATAGCCGTAGACGCGCTTTCGCTGCTCGTCCATCACTTCGTCGTATTCGAGCAAGTTTTTACGAATCTCGAAGTTGCGTTCCTCGACCTTCTTCTGCGCGGCTTCGATCCGGCGAGTCACCATCTTGCTTTCGATCCGCTCGCCTTCCTTCATCCCCAATCGTTCCAAGATGTTCTTCACCCACTCGCCGGCAAAAATCCGCATCAAGTCGTCTTCCAACGACAAGAAGAACCGGCTGCTGCCCGGATCGCCTTGCCGACCGCAACGCCCGCGAAGCTGCAAGTCGATGCGCCGCGCATCATGCCGCTCGGTGCCGATCACATGCAAGCCGCCAATCGACTTGACATAGGCGCCTTGCTCCTTCATCTGTTCGCGCGTCTCGATCTCGTGGACCAACGAACTCCACACTTCGTGCGGCACGTCCAACCGAGTCGCGTATTTGTCCTGCAACTGCGCCCAAGCCATCGTCTCGGCATTGCCGCCTAGGATGATGTCCGTACCGCGGCCAGCCATGTTCGTGGCGATCGTCACACCGCCCAGCCGCCCGGCTTGCGCCACAATCTCGGCTTCCCGGCGATGATGCTTGGCGTTCAACACTTGGTGCGGTATGCCCCGCTTCTCCAGCATCGACGACAACCGCTCGCTCTTCTCGATCGACACGGTACCGACCAACACCGGGCGGCCCTTCTTTTCAATCGAGTCCAGCTTGGAACGCTCGATTCTCTCCTTCTCTTTGCTGCCTTGAGCCTGGAACAGAACCGCGTCGTCTTCTTCCTTCTGGATCGTGCCCCAGTACTCGTCGCCGTTCTTCATCACCAACACGTCCCACTTGTGGGCGCGTTCGATCTCGTCGGCGACGGCCAAATACTTTTCGGTCTCCGTGCGATAAATGACGTCCGGGTGTTCGATCCGCTGCATATGACGGTTCGTCGGAATCGCCACCACGTCCAACTGGTAGATCTTCCAGAACTCATTGGCTTCGGTCATGGCCGTACCGGTCATGCCGCAAATCTTGTCATACAGCTTGAAGAAGTTCTGTAAGGTGATCGTCGCCAGCGTTTGCGACTCTTCCTTGATCTTGACGCCTTCCTTCGCCTCGACCGCCTGATGCAAGCCGTCGCTCCATTGTCGGCCTTCCATCAACCGGCCCGTGAACTCATCCACAATCACGACGCGGCCTTCCTTGACCACATAGTTCACATCGCGCTTGTATAGAAAATGAGCCTTCAGCGAATTGTCGATCAAGTGCGGCCATTCCATGTTGCCGGCCGTGTAGAAGCTCTCCACGCCCGCCAACTTCTCGGCCGCTCGCACGCCCTCGTCCGTAAGGTTCACCGAGTGATCCTTTTCGTTGACGATGAAGTGCTCCTCGCGCTTCAATTGCCGAGCGATCCGATCGGCCTCGGCGTACTTCTTCACATCGTCGTGAGCCGGGCCGGAGATAATCAGCGGCGTTCGCGCTTCGTCGACCAAGATGTTGTCCACCTCGTCGATGATCGCAAACGTCAGCCGACCTTGCGACTGTTGATACTCTTTCGGATAACGATCGTCGCCGCGCGACGCCGGCCGCATGTTGTCGCGGAGATAATCGAAGCCGAATTCGTTATTCGTTCCATAAGTGATGTCGCAGTCATAAGCCTTCTGCCGCTCCAACACCTTCATATCACTTTGAATCGCACCGACCGTCAGGCCTAAGCCCATGTACAGCGGCGCCATCCATTCCATATCGCGGCGAGCCAGATAATCATTCACCGTCACCACGTGACAGCCCTTGCCGGCCAATGCGTTCAAGTACGCCGGCAACGTCGCGACCAACGTCTTGCCTTCGCCCGTGACCATTTCGGCAATCGAGCCGCTGTGTAGCACCATGCCGCCGATCATCTGCACGTCGTAGTGGCGCATGTTCAGCCACCGCCGGCCACCTTCGCGACACGTTGCGAATGCTTCCACCAAGATGTCGTCCAGCGTCTCGCCGGCCGCCAAGCGCTCGCGGAACTTGCGCGTCTGATCGCGCAACTCTTCATCCGACAACGCCTGCATCTTCGGCTCGAGCGCATTGATCGCGTCGACTTTGGCTTGCAGCTTCTTCACGTACCGAGCGTTTGACGACCCGAACATGCCGGTCACAACCCGCTCGAATCCGTGCAAAATCCCACCGAAAAACAGGCCGAGAGCTTCCCAAATACGTTCCAGAATTTCCATGGATCAACCGCGTCAAACGCGTCTCAAGTCGAAAGAGAAGGGGCCGGGAGGAAGGAACCAGCGACCATCATCCTGAATGCCGCGGCGCGGACTTTGCGCAACATCTTCCCGCGCCGTAGCTTATAGCTGCCTCCAGGTCCGGTCAACCGCGATTATTCCACCCCGAAACGTGGCCCGAGCGGCACGTCGAACCCGGTGTTATTCGTCGCTCGGCGTCCGCTATTCATCCCGTTCTTTTCCGGCTTTTCACGCCGCCCATCTCCCGCCACTTGCCTTCGGCCTTTCCATCTGCCAAGGTTCACCGGCACTCGGCCGACACGGCGGCAACGGACACTTGGGGAACGCGTGTGAAGACGATCGACTTTCGCGGCGAGCTGATTTTCCTGGGCACGGGCACTTCGGTGGGCGTGCCGTCGATCGGTTGCGACTGTCCGGTTTGCACCAGCGACAACCCGCGAAACCAACGTCTGCGATGTGCCGTCGCCCTGGGTCTGCCCGAAGGCAATCTGCTGATCGACACGCCGCCCGATTTGCGGACTCAGTTGCTGCGCGAAGGCATCGGCGTCATTCACGCCGTGCTGTTCACTCACGAACACGCCGACCACCTGTTCGGACTGGACGACCTGCGGCTGTTTCCGTTTTATCTCGGCCACGCCGTGCCGCTGTACTGCGAGCCGCGGGTCGAGCAGCGGATTCGCCACTCGTTCGACTATGCCTTTCCCGAACGGCCGCCGACCCACACTGGCGCCGTGCCTCAGCTCGAGTTTCGCCAAATCTCCACCGAACCGTTCGACCTGCTGGGAGCCCGCATCACGCCAATCCGCCTGCTGCACGGCCCGCGTTTCCAAGTGCTCGGCTTCCGCATCGGCAACGTCGCCTACTGCACCGACACGAATCAGATCCCGGACGAAAGCCTGCCGCTGCTCGAAGACCTGGACGTTCTGATCCTCGACGCCCTCCGCCCGCGGCCTCACGTCACGCACTTCAGCCTGCAACAGGCCATCGAGGTGGCCGAGCGTCTGCGGCCCCGCCAAACGCTGTTCACCCACATCTCACACGAACTGGACTACGAAGCCACCAACGCCTCGCTGCCGCCCCACATGCAACTAGCCCACGACGGCCAACGCGTTCCGCTGACGTAGACCGCCACATCTGAGATCAGGAGGGTTCTGACGGGAGTTGAATCTCGCCGAGATAGAATCGAGCAGCACAAACCTCCGGTTTCCAGCGATTCGGCACTCTCGCTCTCACGAGGCTGGTGCGATTCGACTTCGCCAATGTTATCACGGATGGATGGCGATCGAATCGCGAGAGAGAGAGCGGGCCTCACCTGTAACGAACATTCAGACGGAGTAGACCCTGGGTCAACCGTGTTCAACCTCACCTATACGCCGCCGTTGGTCGAGGTGGCGATGTCGGTTCAGTTTGATCCGCCAGGCCTAAACCAGCCCATCGCGCATTCTGGGTCAGTAGAAAGTTCGTTGCTCAGTCCGTGCCGTTCCGCCAACGCGACAGCGAACGAAAGTTTTGAGGACAGCTGCCGCTTTAAGAGCCTTGACGAATGAGCCGATTGCCGCTTCAAATGACCTCTTCGACGATCAATGGATGTGCCAAGTGCAGCGGAATAGGCTCGTCGTAACTGGAGAAAGCGAAGCGACGATATCCCCGATTCAGTTCAACCTGATTCGCCGCCGCTGGAATCTGGAGTCCTTCCTGCTCACTAGCATTGTGCTTAACCCGACTATAACTGACATACGTAAATCGGATACCAAAGGGGGACCTTGAATACACCGGACTGGCCAACGTATTCCCGGTCCTCTGGGGCAGCAACTCTAATTCGGTCAACGCTGATTTGCGGGGATCCAGGGACAGGGGTTTGGGAGTCCACGGATCCACCAGCTCGGCTTTACGTCGAGTCAGCGCTGGCCGAAGAGCCCCATCAAGACGTTCTTTGATAAGTTTAACAGCCAGAGGAAAAGGGCCGGCACTGTTCCGACGGAGATCGCCGCAACCATCGCATCGAGCACTTCAGGCGGAATGGACGCCGGATGGTGATTGTTCCACATTCGATGCATCTCGTCGGATGTTGCCAAGAAAGCATGGGAGATGTGCCAATGTTGACTGAAATATCACTAGCTGGGAGAAGAGTGTTACTTCCGAGACTCCTTACGCTAAGACCAATCGCCACAGTCGCAGCAGAAGGAAAGTCCTGAGTGGGAGGCCTGCGTCGATGGGCTTCTCCGAATTTGCCATTCTCCGCACTCGACGAACCTCGACCGAGTCGTCCACGCTGAAGCGGCGATCGCTTGATTGCCTTTCAAGAAACGTTCGATGCCCCGCCCACATGCACGCCCGAACCGATGGAGGAGTAATTGTTGAAAGGCGGATGAGACTGGAGAACGGACACGAATGCGTGTGCGAGCTGACGTTTTCAATGAGGACGTCGAACGATGATACTACGCGACGATTTCAATGATCCGATACCGCGCAACCACCCTTATAGAATGCCGATGCTGTCGTTCTACGAAGATGCTCACTGATTTCGACGTCATGCAAACACCCACCGTCGATGTAAACGAGATCTTATCGTCAAATTGGGCCGGGCGGTGAGATCTATTTTGATCCCAGTCGAACTCCCGCAGTCCATCAGTCCAGGTTTTTACCCACGAGCAAGGATGTGATGGTCTTTCGCTGTTCGCGGCCGATTCAGAACGGAGATATCGGCTCACCGCCCAGAGCAACCCACTGTACGGTTTCGTTTGGCTGAATTGCAAGCCAACCGGTTGCGACAGGGGCAGACCGGATTCGCGACCAGTTACACCCGAACGCGGATAGCCAGATGTCGAGTTCGGCGAGCCATGGCATTGCGTTGTCGTTGAAATAACAGGATTGACTACGACAACAACCGGAATCCAAGAAACGAATCAAGGAATGGGGATGGTCGCGAACTTGTTTCAATTCAAGATGTCATCGGCCCATTCCACGAGCCACCAGCCACGATCCGACCGACCTGCGAACGGTATGAGCTCACTCTAGACTACCAGTTTGCCGATGGGCCGCCGAATTTCTCCACCGAGCTCACACCGACTTCACCCAATAGCTCGCCGCAGCAAGTTATGCGTGATCCGTTGCACCCGCGCGTCTGGGCCGTGCGGTCGAGACCAATGGGACCATGGCAGCATGTGGCCAGGCGGGCTCGACAAACCCTGACACCAGAAGATCGTCGAAGCGTTGAACACAAAATTGCCTTTCGGGCCGGGATAGATCGTGGCGGTCCAATGCTGTGGATTCACGCCGCCTTGCAAAGCCGTCCCTTCGGCGACCACCTCCAGCCCCGGAATCTCGGGCGGGTCGCCGTGATACTCCCAACCGATCAAGCCCGGTACGCGATCGCCCGCCTTCATCCCCGTGCCGGCGAACATCCAATGCTCTGGCTTCGTCACCGTCCAATCGCCACCGCCGTTTACAGGATCGACGTTGCGCGATCCCATTAAGAAGCCTTCATCCGGCCCGCGATGAGGGAACGGTCCATGGTCCCGCTCGCGTTCCGTCGCCCAGCGATAGTCGCCGCCGTAAGGGCCGCCGCGAAAGATGATCCGGTTTGCTCGCCCGTCGTGGCTGTCGCGAAATGGCGTGACCCAGCACACGGAATTGCCGGAGAAGAACAATACATTCACACCCGCGTCGCGCAGCTTCACTACACTCTCATACTGCCGGATATCCCAATACTCGTCGTGCCCGACACTCAAAAACGCCTTACATTTCATGGCCCGCTCGGGCGTCAGCAGATCGCTGTTCGAGCAGTAGGTAACATCATAACCGTGCTGCTCTAACCAATAGGCAAATGGAAACTCGAAGCATAACCATTCGCCCGAACCGATCGACTGTGGATTCTCATAAATCTGAGCGTACTTGCCATAAGGCCGGTCAAAGCTGACATCGGCCCACGGTCCTTGAACGCCACGTGGATGCGTGTAGATCGACGTATCGACGGGCCAACGGTTATAAGCCTGCCAAGTGTTATCGCTGCATTGAAACAGGATGTCGGCCGGGCGGTCGTCGCGGACGATGAACACCACATAGCTTTGCCAATAGTCGTGCGGCCCAGCGTCGGAGATCGTCGTCAATCGGCCGAGATACACGCCGCTGGGCCAATCCTCCGGAATCTCCAGCGACACGGCCGGCTCCCAACGACATTCTACCAACCGCCGCTCGCCCTGCGGTTCCGGTGTCGGCTGGGTGCGCCCCTCGAACGGCCCTAGCTTCGTCATCGGCCGGCCGTCGAACGGTCCCGGAACGGTCATCAGCCGAGCACCACGGCCACCATAGTAACCGGTGCGAAAGATCTCGATCGTGAACGGACGCGGCGGATTGGTCGACACCATAATCTCCAGCCGCTCGCCCGCCTTCACGCTTTGCCGCGAGCAATAGCCTTCGATCCACGGCGAACGAAATCCCTGCACGCGATCCAGCCGCACGCGCGTGAGCTGCCAATCGGTCGAGCCGGCCAATGCATTCTCGCGCTGAATCGGATTCACGCCCCGCGCCGCCTGCTCGCGATCAGCCGCCGCGTCGCCTTGTTCCGAACTGCCGCTATCCGCATCGCCGACTGCGATCGGCCGGGTCGCCGCACGTTCATCGGCCGACGATTGTCCGGCCCCCATCATCAACAGCGAAGCCGCCGCCGTCCCCTTCAACAGTTCTCGTCGATCCATGCTCATTGTTCAGCTCGCTATTCCAGAAGCCCAAGTCGCCAAGTCCGCTCCAAGTATAGTCGCCGCGCCCCACGGCGCACGTCAACGCCCGCCGCCAATCATCGAACCTGACCGACCCCGCACTATGCGTGCCTGGGATCGAGCGAAGCGAGCCCCCAGCCGCACCGCGAGTTCGCTGCAGATCTCCTAACAACCACGAAGGACACGAAGACCACGAAGAAAAAAACACTTCAAAACTCAAAAATCATCAATCGCCAATCATCAATCCTCTTCCCTTCATCAATTAGGAGTTAGCTGTTACGAACCAACAACAAAGAACAAACAACTTCCCCCAATCATTCTACATTTTTCATTCTCCATTAACTATTAACCATTGACGTCTTCCCTTCGTGCTCCCCGTGCTCTTCGTGGTGATAACCTGCCTTTGAATCACCACCATGCGGCTAACGTAGCGACGAATCTGCCTGCTCCCAACTGCCCAACCTCTCACGGAGTCAGCGCATCGAGCCAAGCCCATTAGGACGGCGATTCCGGCAACAAGCCGTGACCGACCGCCCGGTGCCAACCGAACTCGATCATCTTCTGCGGATAGTCGCCGATTGGTTCGCCGGGCCTATTTCACCTCTCGATGAGCAGACTTAACTGGCCGCCAAAGCGTCTGAAGCGCCCAGGCTTGCGACTTCAGTGGCCGACAGCGCTGGTGAACCGTCCGGGCGTGCAACGAAAGCACCCGACGCCCTGACTCGACCGTTCCCCGAAGCGATTTAACGGTCCGACAGAACCGCTCGACGCAAGCCGCAACACCCAATCGCTCGCCCCTCAACAAACCGACAGCACACTATCAATCCGTCGATGCCGACAACGACACAGGCCCCAAACATCCGCGCGCTTGCATCGTCGCCACCCCCGATAAAATCCGCAAACTCCGTGATAAAGCTTTATCCCCGGCTCGCCGAGTCCGGGATAAAACGGTATTCAAGGGGCCCAGCGGCGGTTTGCGTTGGGCGATTCACGGGCGCCCCTGTTTGTCTGCAAGCTGGGGCAGCAAGAGGCCGCCGAGCCCCCGAATGCAACGAATCGCATCTTTAGGTGCTCCGCCTTGTCGGAGCTTTCTTTCTCATCTCGCTGGACTAGGCGCTTCGTATCAATTCACTGCTGGGTACCGATCAGCCTGAGCCAATTCCATCGGTCAACCAGATCATCCATCTACCCGAAAGGCTTCATGACGCCGAGGTCGGCTTTGCATTTGCGAAACAGGCGGGCGAGTTGTTCGCGCTCGGTGGCGATGGTGGCGAACCGGCTTTTCCGAGTCGCCGAGTCGAAAATGCAGCCGACGGAGTTGAATTTGCCGAGGTCAAGTGCGAGAATCTTCATTACTGGTGTCCTTGTGTTTGGCGGGTGGTCTGAATGTGACAAGCAGCCCCATGCTGCTACGATCACGGGTCCGAGTCCCCAGTTGTTGTAACCAATTGGCTCCCACCCGCCAAACCTCGGACTTACATGGATTCTTTCTGCGACAGAGGACGGAATGTGACTTCGACCTTAGGATACAATCAAAGGGAGGTTTTCGTCATGCGTCTCGACTTCACAATTCCGACGCGATTGTCGTCTGCTCTCGCGATCGTAGTGGCAGCGACTCTGTTTGTGGCAGCCGCAGCCACCGTTGGGGCCGATGACAAGCCCGTCGAGATTCCAGACGGCTATCGCGGGACGTGGGTGCTCCGCTTAACCAGCGACGATGGCGGCAAGACATACAAATCGGGGAGACGGCAAAGCCATTTGTGAAGAGGTGTCGGAGAAGGAGATCAAGTTCGCGCGGAAGGTCGATTTCTCCGACGAAAAACTCGTCGTCAAGTCGGTAACCAAGTCGGATGGCAAGGGGCCCCGACCTACTTCATTCGATTCGAGAACGGGAAGGTCTGGAAGCTGTCCGAAGGCGGTGGCTCGATCACCGCCATCATCCACGACGGTGAAGAGAAGGTCACGGAAACATACCGGATCACCGTCCGCAAGCAAGCGAAGTAGCCATTGATGTGAGGTTACCGCTGCCAGCGTTTGCCGAACAGATCAAGGACAGAATGCTGCGTGGCTACGGTGACGAGGTTGGGGCTCGGGCGGATTGGATGGCATGGGGCGGGTGACTGGCCGAGAGTCAGCCAGCATCTAAGCCTCTGTTCAAGGGGCCCAGCGGCGGTTTGAGTTGGGCGATTCATGGGTGCCCCTGTTTGTTTGCAAACTGGGGCAGCAAGAGGCCGCCGAGCCAAATGCAACGAATCGCATCTTTGGAGTGCTCCGCCTTGTCGGAGCTTTCTTTCTCCATCTCGTTGGACTAGGCGCTCGAATCAATTCGCACGTTATCGATCGACCCTGGACCAATTTCATCGGTCAACCAAATCGTCCATCCACCCCGAAGGCCCGCAGGCTTCCATCCCGCCGAGATCGGCTTTGCATTTGCGAAACAGGCGGGCGAGCTGTTCGCGCTCGGTGGCGATGGTGGCGAACCGGCTTTTCCGAGTCGCCGAGTCGAAAATGCAGCCGACGGAGTTGAATTTGCCGAGGTCAAGTGCGAGAATCTTCATTACTGGTGTCCTTGTGTTTGGCGGGTGGTCTGAATGTGACAAGCAGCCCCATGCTGCTACGATCACGGGTCCGAGTCGCCAGTTGTTGTAACCAAATGGCTCCCACCCGCCAAACCTCGGACTTACATGGATTCTTTGTTTACCTGAAGTTCGATCCGCAATTTGACTGAACGACATCGGGGCTTCGATGAAATCGAATCTGACGCGAACGATTCTCGCATTGAGTTTATTTACGATCTGCACTAGCGGAGGATGTGAGCATTCGCAAACGCACAACGGCGGCTCGCAATTGAGTGAACAGGTCAACGCGTTGACTAAACGCCTTGAGGATCTGGAAGGTCGTCCCCAACAGGACTCAGGTCCCACCAATGCGACAAAAGTTCAAGTGGACAGTGACAAGTCTGAAGGTGTTTTTGCTGATGCCACCCATGTCGTTGCCGCCGGACACAACGTTCTCATCTACTTCGCAACAACTAACTACGCGTCGGGCGCTCCTTCCGAGTCCACGGCTCAGCTATCTGTCTATATGAATTACTATACGGCCAAACGACTGCAAGCCGCGCTGGCAATGAGTGTACAGCGTCATGTTGCAGTGTTCGGCGAAGTACAACCAAGCAAACCCTCCGGCCAGCCAACAACACACGGCAAGACTGCAGTGATGTATGCGAATTTTGTACGGCTCACGGGTAGCCCTGAAGAATTAATCATCGACCTGGGGCTAAACCCACAGCCCGTTGGTATTCCCAACAAACCAATTTCAATCGCGCATACCACGATCATGGACTTTCACACCGCAACCACATTCCTTCACCAGGTCAGCACACTGATCGAAGAATACGAGGCGCAGAACGGTCCTATTGAAACAGATATTCAGAAGCGCTTCACGAACTGATGATGCAGTTCGATGACGGCAAATAATCGGGTAAGGGCGTCCCTTTCGGGACGCCCTCTCCACACCGCCGGACATGCGGGTCGGCTCCGGCGGTTCAACGAGGGTGGGTGAGCGAGGCCCAGAGAGTCTTTAGACTTAGTAACCCCTGTTCTTGCAGCCATGCGTTGGTCATATACCAACTCCGCTACCGATGGTTTTCGCCAAGTGCCAGGGGCCCTTGCGGCTGCGGGCGTGGCGGATGGCTTGACAGCGCGATATGCCCAAGCGAAGGAGCGTTTCTCGCCTTCGTCTCGGGCGACGCCATTGATTCCAATAGCAGGCGCGAATCGGGCGACGAAGCCGCTGGTCAAGCCGATTAAATAGTTTCCATTGGGATGCCAGAACAAAGAATCCCATTCATCCACGCACATAGCTTCCATGGTGACATCGGACCGCCTTGCGGAGTTCCTTCGTCGGTTTGTTGCAGGATCCCGTCGGGGCCAGGGGCTGCACGGTTCGTTTTCACGTTCTTCAGTACTACGACCTCTGCTGACTCCTGCCTCGCCCAGATCGAATTGCTTCCGCCTGTTCCAGCCTTTCAGGAACTTCTCAAAAGTCCCCAAAGGCGCGGAAGCAATCACGCGAACCGGCCTTCAATACCAGTTCACAGATCTCATAACAACCCCAAAGACCACCAAGAAGAGTACGTTCAAGAGTCAACAATCATCGATCGACGGTCCTCACTCCTCTTCCCTTCGTGCTCTCCGAGTCCTTCGTGGTTGTAACCTGCCTTTCACTTTCCAGCACGCGGCGCAAGCGAGTGAATTCGTAAACTCACTCGCTTGCGCGTCGTGCTTATATGTGGGTATATTCTCATCTGCCGGTCTCCTAGGCATTTCGATCGCTGTCGACTTGGGGTTGATCGCATCTCGATCCGGCGGTGAGGCACTGGCGTTTCGCCCGCGTTGTTCTGCCGTTGCTTGCTGATCGAACTGGCGAGTAGGTTTCCGCCAAGTCCGCGCCCGGAACTTCGGCGCAGTTGCGCGGAATCTCCGCACCATTGCGCGGGACTTCCGCGCAGGTGCGCTTTCTGTCCGGGCGCGCGTCCGGCGTTTCCGAGCGGGTGCCGAAAATCCGGTTCCCTAAAGACTTTACGACTGTTTCTCGCTGCGGAGGCGAAAACCGCGACTCGCCAGGCGTCTCGGCGGCGAGACCAGTTCGTGGCAAGCTTCCTCGTCGAGTGAACGCGTCAGATCGCGAGTGAATCCACAGCGGTGCGCCACGCGAGTAGCGGCCTGCGGGCTACGCCGTATGTCGCGATTCGATCGGCGCGGGTCACCCGGACTTGCGGCTCACTCATGCTGTTCGAAGATGCAGGACAGGACAATCGAGGCGAGTGGTTGTCGATGGAAAGCATCACTACCACGAAGGGCACGACGAGCACGAAGGAAGGCAGGGGCGTTGTCAGCCTGTTACGACGCGTCGTACTTTTGGGAGTGCTCCGCCTTGTCGGAGCTTTCTTCGTCCCGTCTCGCTGGACTACGCGAATCAACTCGCATGTTATAGGTCAACCCTGGACTAGAATCGTCGGTCAACCACATCATTGATCCACTCCGAAGGCCCGCTGGGTTCCATGACGACGAGGTCGGCTTTACATTTGCGAGACAGGTGGGCGAGTTGGTCGCGATGTCGGCGAATCTGCTTTCCTGAACCGCCGAGTCGAAAATGCGGGTTACGGAGTTGAACTTAGGGAGATTCTTTGCGCGGCGCCAATTCGAATGTCCAATGGCGCTCTGCGAGTCAAGGACCTAAGACCCGACCGCGATAACTTCTTGTATGTTATGTTACTTGGAAGCCATCCGAGTACCGGCGCGCGTGTGGGGGAACATGCTTTCTGGAATGGGATACGGACAGGATTTGGGATGACGCGTGACACTCTCACAATTGCCCAGGATATTCGCGTGGCGATTTCGCGGATCGACTCGTGGGCGGTGCCCGCCGCTCGACCGGTGCGGCGGGCGATCACTCGCGATATTCGTAGCGAACTTGGCAGTCGTGTGTTTGCCGCGGCCCTGGATTTAATTCACTCTGGCGATATGCCTCGATGGTTTGTTTACGAACTTGTTCACAACCATGCGGGCGCTATGTCGGAGTTGAACGTCCGAAACCTCGAGCGTCTTGGCGAGGGCCTTGATAGCTGGGAAGGCACCGATTCTTTCGCTTGTTATCTGTCGGGGCCATCATGGCGTAACCAACAGATTCGAGATTCGAGTGTCCACAAATGGGCGAAATCGCGAGATCGGTGGTGGCGCCGCGTGGCGGTGGTCAGCACGATTCCGCTGAATAACACGGCGCGCGGCGGAACGGGGGATGCGGTCAGGACGTTGGCTGTGTGCGATCTGCTGGTCTCCGACCGAGATGACATGATTGTCAAGGCTATGTCGTGGGCTTTGCGTGAGCTGTCGCAAAAATGTCCGACCGAAGTGACTGCCTACGTTGATGCCAATCGCGAGGTTCTCGCGGCGCGCGTTATACGGGAAGTTGAGAGTAAGCTTACGACGGGATTGAAGCGTCAATGCCGCAAGTCCTGAGCACATGAACAAGTGTGGTTTGGGAGAACGCTTTGGGTGCTATCGGCGATGGCCTTGTCCGACTAGCGCGCGGGGCGTTGCCCACGCGGTTAAACTCTGACACGCGCGGGGCGTTGCCCGCGCGGTTAAACGACGGGCGCTAATGCCAGCCGAAGAGTTGCTTCAAAGAGGATTTCCCAAGAACTCGTGTTAGCGTGCTTCGACCATAGCGTTGCTGGGCGACGCATCACTTCGCGCCTTAGCGGCTTTGCGCGCCATCGGATGCATTGCCGATACGCGCGCCGCAAAGTCCAGGGCCGATGGAGGAGGCGGATGGGGATTTACTTGCCGATGCACCACAAGTGGCCGGCGGTGCGAAGGTAGATGTGGCTGTCGGTCATCGCGGGAGTCGAATTAGTGGACTCGCCCAATTTGTTGACGGCTAGTTGGTCGAATTTGGCCGGATTCGGGGCAAAGACCACGGTGGCGCCGTCTTGATTGGTCACATAGAGGCGGCCTTCAGCCAAGACCAATGATCCCCACATATTCGCTCCGGCGGCGCGGTCGGTCCATTTGATTTCGCCGGTTGCTGGATCGAGGCATTCGATGGTGCCAGGGCCCGCGTTGACGCGATACACATATCCGCCGACGGTAACGCCCGAACCAATGTTTTGGGGGCTCTTTTCATTGCGGTAGAGAGTTGTACCGGTCAAATCGCCCGCGCCCCCCAATTTGAAAGCCAGCGTCACGCCTTGAAATCCACTGGTGACGACACACAGATCATCCACGATGACGGGCGACGAGTAGGAGAGGTCGCCGCGATCGTGGCTGACGCCGGATGCCGACCACAAGATCTTGCCAGACTGCAAATCGTAGCCATTCACGCGAGTCGGCATGATGGCGATCAGTTGTTCCTGGCCGCCGATCTTGGTAATGATGGGCGTGCTCCATGAGCCCATGTACTTTCCATCCGCGTTGCGTTCGCCATTGCCGTTGATGGGCTCGTCGGTTTGCCAGATGGTGTCGCCGGTTTTCAAATCGAAGGCCGCGACCCAGATCTGCTTGCCGGGACCGCTGGAAAGGTAGATGCGGCCGTTGTGCAGGATGGGGGACGTACCATAACCCCACATATGTTCGAATTCACCGAGCTGACGCGACCATAATGAATTGCCGGCGAAATCATAACAGTGCAAGCCGGCCGAAGCGTGCCAGACCACGACCCGTTCGCCATCGGCCGCGGGCGTCGTGCCGCAGTAGGGATTGGTCTGGTGTGTGGGCATCTTCTTGTCGATTTGCACGGTCTGCTTCCAAAGCTGCTTGCCATCGGCGGCGTCGAAGCAAATCAAACTGCGTTGCTTGCCGTCGGCGTCTTCCGCGCTGGTAACGAAGACTCGCCCGCCGGAGACGATCGGACTGCCGTTGGCCGGGCGAGGCAGCGGCGCTTTCCAAGCCACATTGGTATCGGCGTCCCATTCGATTGGCACCTTGGTAGCGGTCGAGACGCCGTCGCCGGTCGGTCCACGAAACTGAGGCCAATCGGCGGCGGACAACGGTGCTAGAAAACCGGCGGCGCAAAGACAGCCCAGGGCGAGCGTGCGAAGCATGGTGAGACTCCAGATGAAGGAAGTTGGGATTGGTGGGAGACGATCCACGCGGATGGCAGGAAGTGGAAGTTGAAGCCGGGCCGAGTATACCACAGCGAATGGTCGATCGCGAAATTTGGCGGCATGGTATGATGTGACTCCGTTCATGGGAAACGAACGGTTCGCGGACCCAGTTCGTGGCGGGGCATGCGTCGACGCCACGAGGCCGCTCACGTGGGAGAATGGTTGATGAATCGCCGGATTGATTTCGTTTGGTTATGCGTTGCCTTAACGGGCGCGGTGAACTTCGCTATGAATTTTGCACGGGCCGATGAGCCGACGTTTGTCGCGCCGTCGATCCAAGTGCCGCCTGGTTTCACGGTCGAAGTGGCCGCGGCGCCGCCGTTAGTCCGGCATCCGCTGATGGCCAACTTTGATGAACGGGGGCGGTTGTTCATCGCCGAGAGTGCGGGCGAGAACCTGCGGCGCGAGGAGTTGGAAGCTCGCTTGCCGAACTTCATCCGGATGCTGGAAGACACGGACGGCGACGGCCGCTTCGATCGCAGCACGATTTTCGCCGACCAGATGACTTTGCCGCAGGGCGCCTTGTGGCACGACGGAGCGTTGTACGTGGCGGCGCCGCCTTGCATTTGGCGGCTGGAGGATACCGACGATGATGGCGTGGCCGACCGGCGAGAGAAGCTGGTGGATCAGTTCGGATACACGGGCAACGCCGCCAGTGTTCACGGTTGTTTTCTCGGGCCCGAAGGTCGCATCTATTGGTGCGATGGCCGACATGGTCATGAGTTTCGCAACGAGCGTGGCGAGATCGTGAGCCAGGGCAAGGCGGCTCGGATTTTCTCGTGTCGTCCCGATGGCAGCGATATCCAGGTGCATTGCGGCGGCGGCATGGATAATCCAGTCGAGATCGATTTTCTCTCCACGGGCGAGATGTTGGGGACCGTGAATCTGTTCTATCGCAAACGGGGCGATTGCCTGGTGAATTGGGCTCGGGGAGGCGTGTATCCGCGGTACGATCAACCGCAATGCATTGCCGAGTTTCCATCGACGGGCGATCTGTTAGGACCGGTCCACGATTATGGACACGTCGCCGTTTCGGGCATGATGCGGTATCGAGGCGAAGCTTGGGGCGACGGGTTTCGCGACAACCTATTCGTGACGCACTTCAACACGCACCAGGTGGCGAGGACGCGATTGGCGCGGGAAGGATCGACGTTTCGCGTGGCGTCGACGGAAACGTTTATGCAAGCGGACAGCATCGACTTTCATCCGACCGATGTGTTGCAAGACGCGGACGGAAGTTTGTTAGTGATCGACACGGGCGGCTGGTTCCGCATTGGTTGTCCGACGTCGCAGATTGCAAAGCCGAATATTTTGGGCGCCATCTATCGGATTCGGCGAGCCGCCGCCGCGCCAGTCAGCGATCCTCGCGGACAGCAGTTGGCGTGGAGCAACGCTTCGGCTCCCGAGTTAGCCGAGCGATTGGGCGACGTCCGGCCGGCCGTGCGGGAGCGAGCGATCCAGACGCTGGCGAAACGCGGAGCGTCGGCGGTTTCGGTGTTGGCGGCGACCGTTCGGGATTCGAGCCTGCCAACGTCGACGCGGGTGGACGCGCAGTGGGCGTTGACTCGGATGCAAAACGATGAAGCTAATCGAGTGTTGCGAAGCGCGTTGATGTCGTCGGAACCAGCGATGCGCCAGGTGGCTGCGTTTGGCTTGGGCGCGAACGGCGACTCGCAGGCGGCCGAGAAGTTGGTGCATTTGTTGACTGATGCCGCTCCGCAGGTTCGCCGCGCGGCCGCGACTTCGCTGGGGCAGATCGGCGATGGAATCGCGGTGGACGGACTATTGGCCGCGTTGGCGGAACCGTCCGACCCGGTATTGGAACACAGCTTGATCTATGCCTTGATCGAGATTGGCGACGCGGCGGCGACGCGAGCCGGTTTGACGAACGAAAATCCGCGCGTGCGTCGTGGAGCGTTGTTGGCGCTGGATGCGATGCAACCGAATCCATTGCGACCGGAGGATGTGGCCGAGTTGCTGCGGACGGGCGAGCCGACGTTACGCACGGCCGCATTGCAGGTGATCGCCAAGCACGTGGATTGGTCGACGGCGGCCGGCGAGGCGATTACGCGATTGTTGGACTCGCCGAAAACGAGCGATGCCGACCGAGCGTTGTTGATCGAGTTGCTGGTAGCGTTTCGGGATGCGGAGGAAGTGCGGCGGCTCGTGGCGGAGCGACTTACTTCCGCCGCGACGACCGAGGCCACGGCCGACGCATTGTTGGAAGCAATGGCCCGGATGGACTTGGCCACGGCCCCGGACGCTTGGCAAGCGCCGCTGGAACGACGGCTGTTGGCTTCCGCGGATGAGACGACGGCGCGTGCGATCGAGGCGGCCAACAATCTGGGAGCCGAGTCGTTTGCCGAGCCGTTGACGCGGATCGCGAACGACCGATCCCGCTCGGACGAGTTGCGTTTGGCGGCATTGACGGCCGTCGCTTTCGGGCGGCCGATCAGCGACGCTCAGTTCGCTTGGCTGGCTGGCCAACTGACCGCGGCCGAAACGCCCAGCCAACGGTGGACGGCGGCTCGGACGATTGCCGCCGCGCGGTTGTCGCCCCAGCAGCTCCAGCGGGCGTTCGAGCTGCTGGCCGAGGCTGGGCCATTGGAGATGAGTGCGTTGGTCGACGTGGCGGCTCAAGTGCAAGATGAAGCGACGGGCAAACAGTTTATCGCGTCGGCCGCGAAGGCTGCCGAGCGCGTGAGTGTTCCGCCCGGCGCGATCAGCGATTTGCTGAAACGCTTTCCGTCGTTGGCCAGCCGCTTGCCCGAACGGCTGAGCTCCGGGGCAACGTCAGGCGATGTGGCGGAGCAAGCGGCACGGCTCGAACAGCTTGAAGCCGAGCTGGACGACGGGGACGCGTTGCGAGGCCGCGCGGTGTTCTTCGGCCAGCGAGCGGCGTGTTTTGCTTGTCATCGTGTTGGTGAAGAGGGAGGTCGCATCGGCCCGGACTTGGGGGCGATTGCCGAGCGGCGGACGCGACGCGATTTGCTGGAGTCGATTGTGTTTCCCAGCGCGTCGCTCGCCCGTGGCTTTGAATCGTTCACCGTGGCGACCGACGATGGTCGCGTGCATGTGGGGCTGTTGTTGAACGAGACCGCGGATTCGGTGACGGTGCGCGGCGCTGACCAGCGTGAAACGCGCGTTCGCCGCGCCTCGATTGAACAGATGCTGCCGAGCCCCGTGTCGATCATGCCTCAAGGCTTGGACCGCACGCTTGATGCTCGGCAGCTTAGCGATTTGCTGGCGTACTTGATGTCGCTGAAGGCTAACTAAAGCGAGCGAAAGATCGAAATATATCAGCACGCAGCGCAAGCAAGTGAGTCTGCCAGCAGGTGAGCTTACTAGCAAGCGAGTTTGCGAATCACTCGCTCGCGCATTGTGCTCGTAATCGGGGAACTTCTCATCTGCCAGACGCCTAGCAAGGCGTCTGGCGAGCGTTGGCTATTGGGCGCGGGATTTTTGTTCGCTTCGAGCAACACCCGCGCCTATTTCCGTCGGCGGCCACGCGAGCGTCCGCCGCGACCATTGCCGCGATTGCCTCGTGCCGGAGCGTCCTTGCGCGTGGCGATGTTGGAATCCACGATGTACGACATCGCTTGCTGCCACGACGGGATCTTGTGATGCTTGTCGCGGCGCGAGTCGGCTCGTTCGTCATCGTCGTCCGGCTCGTCATCGTCATCGTCGTCGTCGATCGCCTCGGCTTCGCGAGCGGGATTGGCCGACTTGGATTCCGCCGCGGTTTGTTCGTCACGTCCGCCGCGTCGTCGCCGACGTCGCCGTCGACCACGCCGCTCGGAGGAAGCGTCGTCGTCGTCTTCTTCCGAATCGCGGGCTCGGGACTCATCAACGACATCGTCGTCCGAATCGTCGTCATCGAGTTCTGCTTCGGATGTCGGCGACTCAGCTTCGGTCGCCTCCTCGCCCGCACGTTCCCCGCGTCGGCGTCGGCGTCGGCGACGTCGGCGTCGAGGACGATCTTCGTCGTCTTCCTCGGACGCCATCTGCTCGCGATGCTCGGCGGCCTCGTCCATTTCCTCGTCCGTGGCGAGCTCGACTTCGTCTTGTTCGAGAACGACTTCTTCCTCGAACGACACGGCATAGTTCACGACGAACGATTCTTGTTCGACCGGCGCGGCGTCGTCTTCATCGGACTCGTCGACTTCCGGGACGAGTTCACCGCCGAATTTCGCTCGACGTTCGGATCGGTCGCGGCGACGTTGGCGAGCTTCGGAACGACCTCGGCGCTCGCCGCGTCCGCGTTGTTCGCGATCACCGGTTTCGCGAGTCCCGGTTTCGCGAGTCCCGGTTTCGCGAGCCGCGATGTCTTGCTCGTCGTCTTCCTGCTCTGGCTCGGAATGTTCGGCGGCCGCGGCCACATCTGCTGCCGGAGCTGTCGTTTCCGTTGTGGCTTTAGCCGTTGCCTGAGGCGGTTCGGTCGGCGCCGAGACGCTGGCCGACGGCGGAGCGACTGGGGCGGCGGGCGGTTCGGGAGCCGCCGGTGGTTCCGGTTCGGCGGGGAAAGGAATGCCGAACATGCTGGCCAGATCGCGCCAAGAAGACTTGCGGCGCTTCGGCTCGGCCGACTCGCGCGGCGTAATGGTGACTTCCGCGGTGACAGGCGGCGGCGCGGTTTCGGTGGGATCCGAGCCCGCGACGTTAGCGGCTTCATCGCCGGTGGCTTCGTCCGACGCGATGATCGAAACGTCTTCCGAAGCGGGCGTTTCTGCTTCGGCCGTGATTTCTATTTCGTTCGGGGATGTTGTTTCCGGCACGGCTTCTTCGCCGGGTGATTCCTGAGCGACCGAAGATTCGCTCTCAGCGCCCGCTTCCGGTGTTGGCGTGCCCGGCATCGGCTGGGCGGGCTGCGACGTGGCCGGGCCTGGGGGAAGATCCGCGCCCAGCAGTTCGGCCAACGTTTTCCAATGATTCTGAGGATCGTTTGACATAAATCTCGCTTCGTTCCTGACTTAAATGGGAACGAACAGTATAGCCGCGTGGCGGGAAAGCGGGAAGTCAATGCGGTGGGGGCGAGCATGCCTTCGCAAGTGGCAGTTGCCGGACGGTCGTAGAACGCCTTTCGGTCGACGATCTCCGAGCCGTCCGAGACAGCCTGTCCTTGCGGGAAAACGGAACTTTGACAGGCTTCGGGTGTTGATCTTAAACTAACCGATTGAACTTATTCATTTTTACCCCCGCGGCTATTGTTGAGGAAACTCCCGTATGAGGCGACACCGTCTGGCGTTTACTTTGGTCGAGCTCCTGGTCGTGATCGCCATTATTGGCGTGTTGGTGGCGATGCTGTTGCCGGCCGTGCAAGCGGCTCGCGAGGCAGCGAGGCGGTCGAGCTGTACGAATAACTTAAAGCAGTTGGCGCTGGCGATCGCGAACTACGAAAGCGCTTTCAAGATTTTCCCGCCCGGGCGAACCGGCTGCGATGGAATCAACACGGGGCCGTGCAATGGCGACAACGCCTATCAACGCGTGGGGACCAGCGGATTCGTGCTTCTGTTGCAAATGATTGAAGGCAACTCGCTGTACGATCAGTTCGATTTTTCCGACGGTCCTTATGCGCAAACCGGCACTTGGGCTCCCAAAAATAAGGTCGGTATCGAAACGCGTCCTGAGTTTATGGTTTGCCCGTCGGATACGAGCCAAGATTTTGTTGTGACGTCGGGTTTGAACGCGGCGACTGGCAGCTATGCCTTCGTGCATGGAACGATGGGTCCCAGCCACGGAATTAGCGCCGCAATGAAGGTCGACAACACGGGCGTGTTCGTTTACCGCTACGCCTATCGTCCGTCGGATGTCATCGATGGCCTGAGCAATACGATGTTCATTGGCGAAGTCATCGATGCCCATACCAATCTTTCCACGAATATCTGGACGCAAGCCGGCCGGCACGAAAGCTGTCTCCGGACCACCGAGAATCCGATCAACACGCCGCCGGGAACGGGAATCACCACGTCGCCATACGGCATCGCGCTGAACGGAGCTTTCGCTAGCCGTCATCCGGGCGGCGCGAACTTTGCCTTCGGCGACGGACACGTGACGTTCATCGCCGAGAATATTGACTTGGCGACCTATCGCGGATTGTCAACGCGGGCCAAGGGCGAAGCGGTCTCGGCGCCTTAACCAAATTGAAACGCCAATTCGCCGTCGAACTTGTGGCTAAGGCCGTGGGCGTCGGCGGCGTTTATTTTGCGCCCCACACATGGCCATCCGTCGGCTTCAACGCGGTTGCTCCGCGGCGGAAGCATCACCCTGTTTCGCCGTCCTCCTATCGCGTCTTGGGCACTCCTTTCAACGCTATCTCTACGTAAATTAAGGCCACCATGTTTCGATTATTGTTCCAACACTTCGCATTCGGTCTGGTGCTGTTGTCGCTCGCGGTTGGCTGTGGCGACAATCGCCCGAAGCGAGTTCCGGTTTCCGGTCGGGTGCTGATCGACGGCGAACCGCTCTCGCACGGCTTTGTCCAAGTCGTACCGGCCGGGGATCGCGCGGCGACTGGCAAGATCGGATCGGACGGCCGATTTACATTGACGACCTTCGAGCCCGAAGATGGCTGTGTGTTGGGGACGCACCCGGTCGCCGTGATCGCCACGGAATCGATCGATGGTTCTTCGCAACGTTGGCATGCTCCGAAAAAATATATGGACTCCACGACCTCGGGTTTGCAAATCGAGGTCACCGAACCAACCGATTCGATGGAACTCAATCTCAGTTGGGATGGCGGACAACCGTTTGTCGAAAAGTTTGATTCGGAGTAAGGTCGGTTGGCTGCCGTTGGGCCTCGAAGTGAGTGAGATGGTCGCTGGTGGCGTTCGCGCCACGAGAGGAAAGTCCGGGCTCCGCGGGACAGAGCGGTCGGTAACGCCGACCAGCCGCGAGGCTAGGGAAAGTGCAACAGAAAGCAAACCGCCTACCGCCGCCGGTTCGCTGGCGGCGCGGTAAGGGTGAAACGGTGCGGTAAGAGCGCACCAGCGGCCGAGGCGACTCGGCCGGCTAGGTAAACCCCGCTCGGAGCAAGGCCAAACAGGAAGCAGCCGGCGCGAGAGCGTCGGCCCGGGCGAGTCCGGTCCGGCATCGACTTCCGGGTAGGCCGCTCGAGGCGTCGAGCAATCGGCGTCCTAGATGAATGACCATCGCCCACGCTCAGCGTGGGAACAGAACCCGGCTTAAGAGCTCACTTCGAGGCCCAGCGGCAGCCACGAACGTCCTTCAAACGCTTTCATCGCGCGCGGCCCGTTGATAAAGTAAGGCTCGCCTCTGTTGCTCCCACTGCCTTTCCGCCGCCGCGAATTCCACCATGAGACACTCCCGATCGAAGCTTCCTTTCGCAAGAACCAATCTCGCCGCTGCGCGCCTAGGGAGGCCGTTTCTCATACGTTGCGCGGCGTTCGCTTTGTCGGCGGTCGTGGCGCTGGTCGTTCCACGCGAATCAATCGCCCAGCCCACGAAGACGGAACGGCCCAATGTCATTGTGATTTTGACGGACGATCAAGGCAGCGTGGATGTGAACTGCTACGGAGCGACCGATCTCATTACTCCTCGCCTGAACGAATTGGCCTCGGGCGGCATCCGATTCACCCAGTTCTATTCCGCCGCGCCAGTCTGCTCTCCTTCCCGAGCCGCCCTGTTGACCGGTCGCTATCCCCAACGAGCACAATTGGCCAACAACGCCGCTTCGCAACCTGGTGGAGCGGGTATGCCCACCGAACAAGTCACTTTGGGTGAAATGTTTCGAGCCGCGGGTTACGCCACGGGTCACGTGGGCAAATGGCATCTCGGATACACCGAGAACCAGATGCCGCTGGGACAAGGTTTTGATGAATCGTTTGGCCACATGGGAGGCTGCATCGACAACTACTCTCACTTCTTTTATTGGAGTGGCCCCAACCGACATGATCTGTGGCGTAATGGCCGCGAAGTGTGGGAGGACGGCGTTTATTTCCCGGATCTCATGGTACGCGAAGCGAATCGTTTCCTCGAAGCCAATCGAGAGAAGCCGTTCTTTTTGTATCTGGCAATGAATACTCCTCATTATCCATTACAAGGCACCGAACATTGGCGAAAGCAATATGAGCATCTGGACTCGCCCCGCCGCATGTACGCCGCCTTTGTTTCGACGACCGATGAACGGGTAGGGCAAGTTCTGGATAAACTAGATGAGCTCAAACTCGCGGAACGCACGATTGTGGTCTACCAATCCGATCATGGACATTCGACCGAGGAACGGACGTTCGGCGGAGGCGGCAATGCTGGCCCGTACCGCGGCGCGAAGTTCAGTTTGTTTGAAGGAGGCATTCGAGTGCCCGCCATGATTCGATGGCCTGGGCACTTGCCGCACGGCGTCGAGCGGCGTCAGTTGGCGACGGCAGTCGATTGGATGCCAACCCTGGCGGAATTATGTAATATCCCGCTTCCCCAACGTCGGATTGACGGCGCTAGCCTGGTATCCGTATGTCGTTCGGCCGACGAGCCCACGCCCCATCACGAGTTTCATTGGCAAAGCGGACGGGGCGTTGGCAATCGACCACAATGGGCCGTGCGACGCGGAGCGTGGAAGCTGATTGGGCATCCGAACGACACTAGCCAAAAAGCTCCCTTGACCGATGCGGACCAGCGTTTCTTGGTGAATCTGGACGAGGATGTGAGCGAGCTAAAAAATTTGGCGGCCGAGCACCCCGCGGTGGTCGCCGAACTCGAACAGCTTCACAACGCGTGGCTGGCCGATGTCGAGAAGCAAGAGTAGAGCGACTTGGAGTCCCCGGACTATCACGAACAACCTGATTCTTCACCCCATTTTGTAGGAGTATCCCATGCTAAGAGTTTGCCGTCTGTCGTGTGTAAGATTGTCGCTAGCGATTGTCGCGAGCGCCGGTTTATTGTTGGCTTCCACGAGCCGGGCTGACGAGCCGAAGCCGGTGCGAGTGTTTGAGATGCGGACGTATTACACTCACCCCGGCAAGCTCCCTGATTTGCACAAGCGGTTTCGTGAGCATACGAATAAACTGTTCGTGAAGCATGGCATGGAGTTGGTCGGTTATTGGACGCCGGCCGATGGTGACGGCACGGAAGATACACTGGTCTATATCTTGGCGTATCCCAGCCGCGAGGCCCGCGAAACGTCTTGGAAGGCGTTTTTGAACGATCCCAACTGGAAAGAAGTGTATGCCGAGTCACACAAGGACGGGCCGATCGTTAAGAAGGTCGAGGCAAGATTCCTTTTGCCCACCGATTATTCGCCCGTTCGGTAGCTTGCGAACTGACTTGGAGCCGCCATTTGGGCGAGCGACCAGGACTCGCGAGAAGGTAAATTTCACTGCGTCGCCTAAGACACAAAAAGCCCGCCCTGTCGATTAGACAAGGCGGGTTTGATTTATTAGCTCATGGCAAGCCTCGCAGCGGATGATTCGAGTTTTCTTCCAGTTCGTCCGCCAATCTCGAAACTCAGCTTCTCGATGTGTGGCAAACGTGCTGGCCTCTACCAACCTACCGCGATGACATCATCGGTGGATCTTGCATGGACTGCCCTCCTCACGGATATGAAGGAAAACACACGTGCATCCGAAAGATGCGTTATGCCGACCGACGTTAATTTGCCTCCATGAAAAGGTGAAGTGATTCCGGTGGAACAGGGATCAGCCAGTCTCAACGATTCGCATCGACCATCTGTCCCTAACAGTTTGTTTCCTCGAGGTTCGTGTTTGCTGTCGACGCTTTCGTTTTAACAACTTTCGCGATGGGCTCTGCAATAGATTTTGGCCAATTCCGAAACAGTTCGAGAAAATTTGCTCGCGTTGGGTTCCATTCGCATGGAATGTATGGGATGCATGGCTAAGAAACCGCAGTAACCGTTCCCGGCCAGTGGCCTTGAACCGTTACTCATCGTCGCAATCCTATTCGTACTCAGCCATCGGCGGTACTCGTACTCATCTCGATCGGCATGCGGTTTCGAGCACGAGTACCAGATTCATTGAGTACGAGTACGATTCCTCGAGTCCCTACTGGCCAATAGTCAGAGTGTCCTGGCATGGCAAACGAACCATTCATGGAGCCGCCGGATCGTCCGCAAAGCGATCTACATGGCAACCATACGTGGCGATGCGGCTGGAACGACAAGATCAAGATTTGTTATCAACAGCTCCGCCATAACGGCAAGCCAGCCAAAGTCGCCATCGTCGCTGGCATGCGAAAACTGGTAACTAGCTGTTATCATGGATGACGCGGCCATGGGGCTCCGCCGATCGTGGCCGGAGTAGTAGCAGGCGGCGCCGTCTCCCTTACGACAGTCGACCGGGCACAATCACCGAGCCTTCTGATTCACGGTGCGGAGCCAGCGAAATGTCAAACCATCCGACCGAGTCCTTTCCCCCTCCCGGATCGGGAGACGGCCGGCGCAATCCTTCCGCGCCGGATGCGGTGGGAAAGCCGACTCAACCGAGCACCCAATCACATCCGGGTGGCGACCACGATACGAAACCGAAGACCGACTCGTCGCTCGACGGTGATTCTCCCGGCAACTCCAAAGCCGCGCCGATCGATGGTCTGGCCGGCACGCTCGCTCACGAACTCGATGACAGCCCAGTCGGCGCTCCGGTCGCCGATCAAGTTGACGATCCCGTTCCGAAGCAGATTGGCCGCTACACGATTCTGCGCGTGCTCGGGAGCGGCGCGTTCGGCCGCGTCTATCAGGCATGGGACAACCTCATGCATCGGGAAGTTGCGCTCAAGGTTCCCAAGCAGGGTGCTCTTCCTCCGGGCGAGCAGACGCAGCGGTTTCTCGAAGAAGCTCGTGCGGCCGCGAAGCTGAAGCATCCGGGGATCGTCCGCATCTACGACATCGCGCGGACCGACGACGACCGGCCGATGCTGGTCATGGAGTACATCGCCGGTTCGACGCTGTTCGCACAAATGGCGAAGCGGCGGTTCTCGGTGGAGGAAGCGTGCCGGTTGATCGCCGCCGTCGCGCAAGCTCTGGCATACGCGCACCAGCACGGCGTCTTTCACCGCGACATCAAGCCGGGCAACATCCTTGTCGACGAGCAAGGAACGCCGCACGTCGCCGACTTCGGGCTGGCGGTCGTCGCGGAGAAGCAATGGCATTCGCCGGCGGGTAAAGCTGGAACCGCGCCCTACATGTCGCCCGAACAAGTGCAGGGTGACTTCAAGCAGGTCGATGGCCGCGCGGACATCTGGGCGCTCGGTGTCGTGTTGTATGAACTGCTCACCGGCCAGAAGCCGTTCCGCGGACAGACGACGATGCAGCTCTTTCAGGACATCCTGCACGGCGACCCGCAGCCGCCGCGTCAATTGAGTCCGAACGTGCCGAACGAAGTCGATCGCGCGTGCCGAAAATGTCTCGGCAAGTCGCCGGACGAACGATTCACGGCCGCTCGCGATCTGGCGACCGAACTGACGAAGTGGCTTCCGCCGACGCACGCCAGCGGCTCGCCGGCCGAACCGTCTCACGCAATCCCATCCGGTCCGGCGAACTCGCCGGCCGGCAATTCTTCGAGTGATTCCAAGCCGCCGATCGTATCGCCTCCGATTGGGGCGCTGGTTGGTTCGGCGAAACCGGTCGGCTCATCGAGTCCGGCGGGTGGATCGAGTTCCGTTGTGATCGACGGTTCGAGCGGAGCACCGGTGGCCGATGTACCAAGCAGGCCGGGTCGTTCGACGGGGCCGAATTCATCGTCGATTGCGTCGTTGATGTGCGGAGCGCCGGCGTTGCTGGTGGTTCTGTTGGGAATCGGGCTGATTCTCTTCACGATCGCCGTCGTGCAACAGCGATCATCGCGAACGGCGCAAGAGACCGGTTCACCGCACGAGTCGAATGGCGGTGACTCGCGCGATCAGCTCGCCGTGCTTCGGAACGGAGCAGCATCCGGCCCCGGCGACACACAAATTGGCGACTCGTCATCCGATGGCTCGATATCCGGCAACTCGCTCTCGGGTGACGACTCGGCTCGCGTCGAGATCACGAACGACGGCGGCGCGCGATTGCCGGTTGGATCGGACGCCGGTCGAAAGAAACTCGCGGCCGACCTCGACGTGTTGATTTGGGACCCGGTGAATTCATTGCGGCGAAATGTTTCGATCGCGCAGCAAGGTGTGGCGCCGCTTCGAATCGGCGACCATGTGCGTGTGGTTGTGCGGATGGAACGTCCGGCTCACGTCTATCTGGTCTGGATCGACAGCCTCGGTTCGGCGACACCCGTCTTTCCGTGGTCACAGCCGAGTTGGAGTTCGCCGATCGAACGCGACATGCCGGTTTCCGAGTTGAGTTTGCCGGAAGATGCCGACGTCTTCTGGCCGCTCGAAGGACGCCCGGGCATGGAGACACTCGTGCTGCTCGCGCGCGAGACGCCTTTGCCCGCCGCCGCGACGGCCGAGACCTGGTTCGCCGGATTGCCCGTGCAAACCATGATGCAAAACAAGCAGGCGCTGGTTTGGTTCTCGCAAGGACTCCCGATCGCCGCCGGCAGTCAGGCTCGGGGCCCGAAGTTTTTCGATCCCAAGCGAGTTGATGATCCGGCGCTCACGATGCATCGAACGCTCGCCGAACGGTTGAACGAACTCTTCCCGCTGTTTCGATCGGTCAGCTTCGCCAAGATCGAACGCGAGGAAGATTCACCCGAGACTCCGTCCGGCGAATCGCCGAATTGATGAGGTTCGCTCGCATGCGACTTGCAACACCCACGCGCTTCGCGATTCTCGTCGCTCTCCTCGCCTTTGTTTTCGCGACGCACCCGGCATCCGCGCAGTCGCCGTCTCGTCCCGATTCGTCCCGCGCGACGCCGACCGCGGATCAACCGCCGGCACGTGCGGCGGCAAACGATGCGATTCAGCCGTCGTTGCCGTCGAGCACGACGCGTCGATCGACCGGCGCAGGGCTCGGATTGAACATCGTGCTTCCGCGAGCCGCGACCGATGCGTGGACGCTGGATGTTGACAGCGAGTACGAGCAAGCGAGTAAGAGCCCGGCGAATATCGTGCGGCAAGTTCTGCGGAAGGCAATCGGCATTCGAAAGCCGGGTGACATTGAAACGGCCGTCGATTTGGACGGCGATCAGCGAGCGGAATGGTGGGTGTACTTTCGCAGCGATCGGCCGGCGTTCGTTGAACACGATCGGTTCGGCGCGGGGGTTCACGATCAGCGAATCGATTTGACGAACGGCGAGTTCGAGGTCGAGACATTTGCCGACTGGGCGACGTCGCCTCCTCTTCCGATGGCGTTTGCGGAGCCACGTTTGCCGAGCGTGTCCGAGTTGTTCGATGCGGCGTACCCGGCCGCCCCCGAGGACGTTCCGCACGACCAGTTCAGTGCGATGGCGAATCAGCTTCTTCCGCGCCTTGCCAATGAGCTGCCGGCGATGACGGCTCGCGCGGAGAAAGGGCTGCCGGCCGCGCTGCGCGAGCACTTGAAGCTGGTCCCGTCGCTTGAACCGGGACTCGCTCGGCAACATCGCCGCGAAGGAATGGCGGCGGAACTTCGCGGCAAAGGGCTCATCCAACTCCGGTTCGTCGGATTCGATCTCGACGCTGACGGCGGAAAGGAAGTCGCGGCCGGCTTCACACCGTGGGGAGTTGCCGGGATCCAGTTCTTCGGTCGCGACTGGCAGCAGGCGGGAGACTTGCAGGCCGACGTCCGTTTGTACGGCGGCCGCATGACGCATGTTGATTACGGCGGACGTCGCTACCTGTTGATCGGCCGGCATTGGTGGCGGTTGAAGCCGGAATCGCGTCACGCGGTGGCCGACGTATTCTTGTCGGCGTATGCGAAGTTCTTCGACGGCCGGTACTACGAAGCGATGGCGCAGTGGAGAGCGGCGAGCCGGTTTGTCACGTTGATCGGCGATGTGTTCCCGCAAGGAAACTCGCCGCCAGTGGACCCGATCTGGAATTTGGCCGAGGACCATTGGCAGTTCGAAGTGGGAGGACTTCCGGCATGGCCGCTCGTTCGCATCTGCCAGTTGTTCGAAAAGCGAAACGAATTGCCGCCGTTGGCCGAGCTGGCTCGTTGGTTCCACGATCGGCATGACTTCGACCGCGCGATACAGATTCGGCAGTGGGAAATCCGCTTGTCGATGCGCGAGGAAGACACGATCGGACAGGTCAACGCGCACGAGCATCTCTGCTTGATGCACCGGCAGCTCGGCAATTACGACCGGGCGTTGGAACATGCGTTCCGTTCGCTCGATCTGGAATCCGAATTGGGATATTGGTTGGGAATCGCGAACAACCTGCGTTACCTTCGCCGCAGTCCCGAGAACACGATGGAAGACCGCCGGATCATCGCCACGCGATCTCATTCGATGGCGCTGAATCGATCGGCACGATTGGCCTGTATCGCGGAGCTGTATATCGAACTGGACGAGCTGCCGACGGCGCTCGGGTATCTCGAAGAGGCGGAGCGGATCAACCGGCCGCTCGGCGGCAAGTACATCGCGGCCGATCTGTTGAATCTCCGTGCGAGGCTCGATCTGGCCGGCGGCGAGTGGCGTTTGGCGATCGACCGGCTGACGCGAGCGATCGAGTTGCTCGACGAGCAGATCGCGGCACAACGGCGGGACGATTACGGAGCGACCCGCTTCGCCGAAGGATTCGCGACGCACGAGTTTCGCGTTGAGGACGACGACGGATTCCATCTGGTCGGCATGAAGGCGCCGACGCATCCGCTTTCGTATCGAGCGCTGACCGCCGGCCTGCTTGCCGAAGCCTACTTGCAGCGCTACGACTCCGATCTCGATCCGCTTGCGCATCCGAGTTCCGGGCAAGATGGCGGCGACGGTTCGGATGCGAACGCCGCGGCGGAGCGTGACCGATGGCTGGCCGAAGCCGATCGATGGCAACGTCGTTCGCTGGCCGACTATCGCGCGGCAAACGATGCGTCCGGCGAATTGGTAGCCGGGCTGCGAACGGCGCTGATCGCGTACCGGCTGAGTCGCCATGACGAAGCGCTTCGCGAAATCACGACCCGGCTGCCGCTGGCCGAATCGCAGCGGATGTTCGAATTCATCTGGCGAGCTCGTGCGTTACAGGGCCGCATCCTCGCCGCGCAAGGCAAATCGCTCGAAGCCATCGCCGCTTTGGAAGCGGCGGCCGAGGAAGTGGAAGCGTGGCGGGCTCGGCTGCACAGCGAGCCTGTTCGGCGCGGGTCGTTCGGCGCGAAGTCGGAAATCTACGAACAGCTCGCGCAGATGTACTTCGATCAAGGACGGCGCGAGCTCGGTGGCGGTGAAGCGTCGGCCGAAGCTCGCATTTCCGGCGACGCAGCTCGATCGGTCTGGCAATGCATGGAACGAGGGAAGGCTCGCACGCTGCTGGATATCGTCGCGGGGGAACCGCTGATATTGGCAGGCGAAAAGGCGGCGCAGGTCCGCGATCGCGCACCGCTCCTCCTGGGACCGCTCAACGGTGCAAACGCCGTCGCGCCGATCGACGATCTGCAATCGGCATTTCGGCAGGCGCTCGAACAGTTCGACGGACAGCCCGGCGGATCGATGCGTGCGGAAGCGCTGTCGTTCACGGCCGTGCGGCCGTCCTCGCTCGACGAAGTCCAATCGCTACTTGGCGATAACGATGTCCTGATCGAATACTTCCCGACGTTCGATTCGCTGCTGGTGGCCGTCATCGATCGACAGAACGTTGAAGTCGTGTCGCTGCAGCGACTCGGGCACGAATCGCTTCGAAATGAAGTCGAACGATTCCGCACGCTGCTTGAGCAGAGCGACGATGCTTACCGAGATGTGGCGACGCGTTTGGCGGCTGAGCTCTTGCTCCCGTGCCTGCGCGGCCGAAGTCGCGTGGCGCGGCTGCACATCGTTCCCGGCGGCGCGCTGCATTACTTGCCATTCGCCGCGCTGGTGCTTCCCAACGACCAGTTTCTCGTCGAACGAGTCACGATCACTTCGTCCGCCAGCGCGAGCTCGCTGGTTTACGCTGTCGCGCGACGGCACGAGTTGGGCGAAGCTCCGGCAAACGAATCGGCGCCGAGCGACGTTCCGGAGTCGACCTCGGATGCTCAAGCCGCGTCCTCCGAGACGTCGGATACGCTGATCGTCGCCAACCCGAGACCGCCAGCCGGATTCCCGCCGCTTCCGCATGCCGAGCAGGAAGGGCATCGGATTGCCGAGGTGACTCCGTTGCCGCTGCTGCTGGTCGGCGAATCGGCAACGGAAGAAGCGATTCGCGCCGCGCTTCCATCGGCGAGGTTCGTCCACTTCGCCGGGCACACGGATCTGTCAGCGAACTCGCCGATGCGCGCGGCGCTCCTCTGCACCGAGACGGCGGAAAGTGATGGTCGGTTGGAGGTGCGCGAGCTGCTGGAGATGCGGCTCGACCGGTGCGAGCTGGCCGTGCTGAGTGCGTGCGAGACTCGCATGGGACGAATGAGCCGCGGCGATGAAGTGGTCGGGCTGGAACGAGCGCTGCTGCGTGCCGGTGCGGCGACGGTCGTTGCGAGTCTCTGGCAAGTGGACGACGCCGCCACCGAATCGCTGATGGCCGCCTTCTACGACAACTGGCTCCGCAACGGCATGAACAAACGCGAGGCGCTCCGGCAGGCGCAAGTGTCCATGATTCGCGGCGAGCTCCAGGGAACGACCGACGCCGCGCGGAGATCGCTCGGCGCCCCTCGCCCGATTTCTGCCGCCCTTGCAGGAGCAACACCGGCCGCCGGGGACGAAGCCGACACGCAAGTCGGCGAGACGGTCGGCAACGGGTCGCTCGCCGGCCGCTCGGTCCGTCATCCGCGATTCTGGGCCGCGTTCGTCCTCAGCGGTGACGGAGAATGACGCATGCGCAATAGAATGAGGAGGATTTCATGCCCGCACCTGATCCGACCAGCGAATCGATTTGAACATCTTTGTGACCAACTGTTTCATCATCTGGACGACGATTTTTGGCAAGGTCGCTGGTTGGCTCCGCAAGACGAGCCTTCGGAGTCGTCCGCCCACCCAACGACGAGCGAGCAGTCTTCATGATGTTGAATCAACGGCACTTCTGGATTTGCGCCTTTTGCCTCGCATCCGCTGCGGCAACTCCGCCGGCATTCGCGCGCCTTTGGAATCTGTCCTCCGGGGAAACTGTCGAAGGGGAATTTGCGGATCTGCACGACGGCGCGGCGGTGTTGATCCAGGCAGGGCGTGAACTGACGATCCCGCTGTCGGAACTGAGCGCCGATGATCGCACGATCTTGCGCGACAAGTTCGCCGGAAACGCATCGCGGACGCTCGCCAGGTTCGGACGTGGACCGACCAGCAAGGCGGGACGATTCGCGCGATCGCTGCGGGAATACGATCGAGTGCAGGTCATCCTGCTGAAAGACGGTCGAAAGGTGCCCGTTCCGCTCGTTACACTCTCCGCAGGTGACCGCGAATATGTCCAAGGATTGGCCGCTCGGGAAAAGGCGGATGCGCTGGCCTTCGCGGCGGCGGAACGCGGGCCGCTGACCTCCTGGTCGGATTTCAATTTTGGGCCCCGGGTCTGGAAGATCGAAGCCAACGACAGGAAACCGGAACACGAATTAGAAGCCACGCTGGTCGCCATCCAACGCGACGAAATACTTTACACAACCACGTCCGGCGCTGCGGGACGGCAAGCGAAACAGGACCTGAGTATTGACGACTTGCTGTACTTGGCTGCGTACCGCGAGGCAAAACGGCTGCGCAAGGAAGATATCGGCGGCAGACCCGATCTGCGGCGTTGGAGCATCTCGGGAGCAAGCGGCGAAAAATATCTGCAGGCCCGGTTGGATCGAATCGAGGGAGATGCCGTCGTCCTGCAAAGCCCGGAAGACGACTTGAGAGTGCCGTTCTTGTCGCTCCCGGATGCGGACAAGCAGTTCGTGCGTGAAGAGCTGGCACGGCGTGGATCGGAGCTGCCCGCGGGTTGGGAACCGGCGGAAGCGGTCGTCGAAGCGCCGCCCGGGCGTGAGCTTCGCGAGTGGCATGTCAAACATCTGGAACCGTTCCAGGCTTGGGTCCACCAGCTAACACCGGATCGGGTGGAACTACGCTCAAAGCCAACGGATGTGGGCGGGTGGAACGTCGAGCTCGCTCAATTGAGTTCCGACGACTTGGAGTACTTGCGGAACAAATTCCCCGCCGAGAGCCGGCTGAACGAGCAGCTCTGCCCGCACTGTGGAAAGGGACTGCCGACGTACGTTTACAGCGGCGAGTATGGCAACGCCTGTCCCCATTGCCAGCAGTGGGTCGGTGAACCCTTGCCGGACAAAACTCCCGAGCGGCCAGATTCACTCACGCGAGCGGACGTCCAGCGAATTCTACAGGAAGCGCGAAATGAGGCCGACCAGCAGCGTGCCGATGCGGAAGCAGCAAGGGACGTGGAAGAATTCCGCATGTCGAGCCGAAGCTATCGCGGCTTGTTCAAGTTGGCTGTCTTTCTTGTGATCGCGGTCCTCAGCGGCGTCGGCGCAGTCATCACATTCGTCGTCCGAGCGGTCTCGGGGCACGGTCGTCGCCGTTGACCGGCATCGTTAGGATGGCGGCGGCACCGAGCAGAGGACAAAATAAGAGAACAATAAGGACAGGAAGAGAACAATAAGGACAGCGGTTGTCTTAACCTCTGTCAAGTGGCGAGTTGATTCTCGCCCCATTTTTGCTTGTTTCGAACCATGAGATTGAGGATGGTTACCAGTTTTCGCATGCAAGCGACGATGGCGACTTTGGCTGGCTTGCCGTTGGCGCGGAGCTGTTGATAACAAGTCTTGATCTTGTCGTTCCAGCGCATCGCCACGATGGTTGCCATGTAGATCGCTTTGCGGACGATCCGGCGGCCTCCATGAATGGTTCGTTTGCCATGCCAGGACACTTCTGACTATCGGCCAGTGGGGACTCGAGGAATCGTACTCGTACTCAATGAATTGGTACTCGTGCTCGAAACCGCGTGCCGATCGAGTACGAGTACGAGTACCGCCGATGGCTGAGTACGAATAGGATTGCGACGATGAGTAACGGTTCAAGGCCACTGGCCGGGAACGGTTACTGCGGTTTCTTAGCCATGCATCCCGTACATTCCGTGCGAATGGAACCTGAGGCGAGCGAATTTTCTCGATCCGTTTCGGAATTCGCCAAAATCTATTGCGAGCCCATCGCGAAAGTTGCTAAAACAAAAGCGTCGACAGCAAACACGAACCTCGAGGAAACAAACTGTTAGGGACAGATGGTCGATGCGAATCGTTGAGACTGGCTGATCCCTGTTCCACCGGAATCACTTCACCTTTTGATGGAGGCAAATTAACGTCGGTCGGCATAACGCATCTTTCGATGCACGTGTGTTTTCCTTCATATCCGTGAGGAGGGCAGTCCATGCAAGATCCACCGATGATGTCATCGCGGTAGGTTGGTAGAGGCCAGCACGTTTTCCACACATCGAGACGCTGAGTTTCGAGATTGGCGGACGAACTGGAAGAAAACTCGAATCATCCGCTGCGAGGCTTGCCTATGAGTTAATAAATCAAGCCCGCCTTGTCTAATCGACAGGGCGGGCTTTTTTGTGTCTCAGGCGATCGGCAGTGAAATTCTTACCTGCCGATGCTGGCAGCATCGGCCACGTGGTGGACGCTGCCAGCGTCCCAATGGGCGGCGGCCGCTGAGGGTGATCTCGAAGCAATCCGCAGAGAACTGGAGTTCGGTGTCCGCTGACGCGAAAGGCGGAGTGTGGCCTGACGCCTCTCCACATCGCGACGCTGGCGAATCAACCTGCGGCTGTTGCACTGCTATTATCAAACGGGGCGGATGTTTCGGTGGCTGATCGAGAAGGAAATACAGCTCTCCACCTGGCGTCGTTCCTGGGGCGTACCGACATCGTTCTCGTGTTGCTGCAAGGCGGCGCGGACCCTGAGCTGCACGTCGCGGGATTCAGTTCTCTGGACAATGTGGCGATCACATGGAGCGATGGCCTGGAAGACTATTACCATCGTTGAAACGGTACTCAACACGACGTTGGACCTGGAACAGATCCGAGCGGAGAGGCCGAAAAGATCCTCCGGCTACTGGCCTCCGAAGGCCCAATCCTGGCGGGCCTCACACCCCCGGTGAGCCTTTGGCAAGCGGCGATGACAGGTAACACCGCTGCGGTTCAGCAGCACATCGGGCAGGGACAGACATCAATGCCAAAGAAGACTTCGGGGGGAGCACTCCATGATCCCTTGCCGCCATCATCGGGCAGACGGAAGTCGCAGATCTGATCGATGCCGGTGCGGAACTCGACTTGCGAAACAACTCGGGCGGAACCGCTCTTCATCAGGCGTGCTTCTTTTGTCGTCCCGGAATTGTGGAGTTGCTGCTGAACGCAGGGGCTGATCCTCACCTAATGCTTAACCAAGGGTTTCACGCCACTCGTTGTGGTGTCGATTGAGTTTGATGACGCCCTGGAGGAGACGTACCGCCATGTCTACGAGTCGCTGGGGCTGAAGTTTGATGCAGCGTTCGTGCGCTGATCGCTGCGAATCCAGATCGCCAAGATGCTGGAGGGTGACACGCGAAGGTTCACCACAGGAGGCAAACTAGATGAACGTTCTCTGGGGAACGCTGATGGCAATCATCAGCTTATTCATGTTGTACTGCGGCACTTTAAAAGTGACTTCGTTGTCTACCGGCTTCTGGTCGCGCGGTCACGAATTCTGTTGGGCAATGCCGTCCATCGTTTCTTCCAGGTCAGCGGATTGATCGTCGCGTTGCTCGGCATTTTCTGGGCCTCGGGAGTTATCTGGAATTGATCAGCCGCAGGTCGTTAGTCCCGATTCGCGTGAAGCATCCTTTGTCAAAATTGGATAACCGCGGCTAACGCCGTGCGGCTGATTGGCAGCTACGGTCATGGCCGCAGGGCGTTAGCCCCGGTTCAGTCATTTGAGGTACAACACTGGCAAGACAACCGCGGCTAACGCCGTGCGGCTGATAAAGAGTGTCATCCATGAGCGACAACGACCCCATTGCATACTTCATCACCTGGACCGTTTACGGGACGTTTCTTCAGGGTGACCATCGCGGCTGGCGAAAACGCGGCAAGGGATATCAAACACCACAACCACTGCTTGCTCAATGGCATCGACAGCGTTTGAATCACAGTGATGCTTGACTCCGACCAGAGATGTTTCAGTCGAACATGAGATCGAACGCCTGGCATCCTTTCGCAAATGGAGGCTCTGGGCGAAATCGGCTCGCACGAATCATGTCCACGTCGTCGTTACAGCGGACGGCTACTCAGGAAAAACTGTGCGAGACCAATTCAAAGCGAACTGTACGCAGGTGTTGCGAGAAGGTTGGAGTAATTTGCTGACCGCCAGGCGTGTGGACAATCGGCGGTGACTGGCAATGCATCAACGATGAAGCCGAATTGGAACAGGTGATTCTATACGTCACAGAGGCACAGGATCGGAAGGATCGTGATAAGAGGTAACCAGTCCCGAAGAACACATAATCAGCCGACGGGCGTTAGCCCCAGTTCTGTCAATCTGGAACGTACAGTAAACAACCGCGGCTAACGCCGTGCGGCTGATTGTTGATTCCCGCCGCGATCAGCCGATGGGCGTTAACCACAGCAAAAGCCCGCCTTGTCGATGGAACAAGGCGGAGGCAGTTATTAACTCATAAACTGAAGCCTCGCAGCGGACGATTCGAGTTTTTCTTCCAGTTCGTCCGCCAATCTCGAAACTCAGCTTCTCGATGTGGCAAGCGTGCTGGCCTCTACCAACCTACCGCGATGACATCGTCGGTGGATCTTGCATGGACTGCCCTCCTCAGAATTTCGAAGGGGAAAACACACGTGCATCCAAGCGATGCGTTATGCCGACCGACGTTAATTTGCCTCCATCAAAGGTAAAGTGATTCCAGTGGAACAAGAGGATCAGTCCGTCTCAGCTTTATCGCATCGGCCATCTGTCCCTAACAGTTTGTTTCCTCGCTGTTCGTGTTTGCTGTCGACGCTTTTGTTTTAGTAACTTTCCGCGATGGGCTCGCAATAGATTTTGGCGAATTCCGAAACGGATCGAGAAAATTCGCTCGCCTCAGGATTCCATTCGCACGGAATGTACGGGATGCATGGCTAAGAAACCGCATCCAGTCCGCCGCGACTAACCGCCTTCATTCCAAATCGACCTGTTTCGGTCGCACTACGCCGTGTCGCTGCGAAAATCCAGCGGCTGCCAGCAGCGAGACGACTGGAACCAAGGGGGCTCGCATTCGCATGTTGCTCCAGTAAACGGCGTGGACGGCGGTCAGTGTGACCAACAACAAGGCGGCGAACAGCCAGGGCGGATCGAGCAGCGTCGCGATTCCGCCGCGGAGCGCCTGGCGGGTCAAATATCCGACGCCGACGGCCGCTGCGGCAGAGACCGCCAAGTACCACGCGGCGACGGCGAGTCGAGCCCAGCGGCGGGCGGCTGATTCGTCGGACGTCAGGCGATGCGGCAGCGGCGACCAAAACATGGCAACGCGGTGCAGCGCCGAGTAGACGAACATGCCGGGCTGCCGTCGGATCGTGTCGCGTGCCAGCCGGTAGTCGCGGGCGTCGGCTGCCAGTTCGCCTCCGGTGGCTGGCGGCAATTGATCCTGCAATTGGCGAGCGTCCCAGACTTCGGTGAAGGGACGCGTCCGCAAGTGCTGGTAAAACGAATCATTGTTCGCCAGCAGCAACGTGTAGCCGCCGTGTGTCGTGGCGTAGATCGGCCGTCCGAAGACCGCTTGATTGCGAATCATCCACGGCGCCATCGTGGCCGCGAAGCCGATCAAGATCGTCGCGCCGTGCGACCATCGAATTACGAGCGTCCGCGGCGCTCGGTCGGGAAAGGCCGCGATGGCGAAGACTGTCAGTTGGCAGATCGTGGCCCAAGGCAGAAACGTGGGTCGGCAAAGGCAGGCCAATCCGAGCGTCGTCCCAGCCACGGCGGCTCGGCGAACACTCGGCGACCGGATCAGCCGCGTTAGCGTCCAAAGCCCGGCGATGGCCAACAGCGTGGCCAAGGTTTCCGTCATCACTCGTGCCGATTGATTCAGCAAAATCGGATCGACGATGAACAACCCGCAGGCGATCGCCGCGCCGCGCTGGTCCAGCCACTCGACCGCCAAACGCCATAGCAGCGCGACGCTTAGCAGGCCAATCGCCAGATGCAGCATGGCGACGCTCGCACGGCTGACGCCATCGTCGGTTGCCAAACTGGCCAGCAGCAGCGGATACAGCGGCGGGCGAAAAGCGGTCGGAGCGACTTCGCCATTCGCGCCGGTCACCGAGCCAAATACGCCCGTGCGTCGGAGGTTCTCGGCAATTTGGCGGTAATTGTCGACATCGGCCGACAATCCGCCAAAATCGGCCCACAGTATGCCGGTTCGCACGACGAGCGCCAGCAGCAGCACCCCGAATAACGGGCGGCGGCTCGCTATGGTCGACTTCGACGGCGTGCTATTCTCGCGCTGCACGAACGGCTGCTCTCCTGGAATCGGCAATCGGGACGGAGCGATTCTATGGCAGCCCGGCGGCGCGAAGTAGCTGGAACACGCGAGACCGCCAACCGCGGGCGGAATTCGCGGGCGGAATTCGCGGCGAACACGAACCATCAACTCAGGGCGGCTCGCCGTCCAACATCATGCCGGAACAACGCCAACCGCTGGGCCGCTCGCTGATCGATTCGCTGATTGCCGCGCGGTGGTTGCTGTTGGTGATCGCGCTGGTGGTCGGCGTCGCAGTGATGCCGTGGGCCGGGCAACTGACGTTCGACCGCTCGATCGAAACGATGTTTCCGCCCGGTGGCGAACTGGTCAACAACTATCGGCAACTAAAAGAGACTTTCGGCGGCAATGAAATCGTAATGGCCGTCTACCAAGACGACGATCTGCTGGCCATCGACGGCGAAGGCATCCGGCGATTGCGGCGAATGCACGATCGGTTGGCCGCGGTGCCCGGAGTGCGAGCCGTGTTGAGCCTCGATCAATTGCTGGGCGGCGATGGGCTGGACATCGTTCGCGACGATCATCCGTCGGCGTATAAGCTACGCGAGTTGTTCGCCGGTTATACGCATAGCTCAGACGGCCGAGTCGCGTCGCTGGTTTGCATGCTCAAGCCGGCTGGCGAGACCAGCGTTCCGCGGCACGAGACGATCGGCGACATTCGGTCGATCATTGGCGAGCAGCCGGGCGGCATGGTGGCGGGCGAGCCGGCGATGGTTTCCGAAGGTTTTCGGTTGGTTGAAGCCGACGGACGCAAGTTGGCGACGTGGTCGACCGTGTTGCTGGCGATCACCATTTTGCTGTGCTTGCGAAGCATTCGCTGGGTGTTGATTCCCATCGTGGTCGTGCAGTGGACGCTGCTAGTGACGCGGGCCACATTGGTGCTGGCGGGCGTGCGGTTGAGCATGGTCAGTTCGATGTTGACCGCGATTGTCACGGTGGTCGGCGTGGCGACGGTCATTCATATTGCCGTGCGTTTTCAGCAAGCTCGTCGTGCGGGACTCGGCCCGCGCGAATCGCTGGCCGACGCCGCTCGACAGTTGGCCGTGCCGATCTTTTGGTCGTGTGCGACGGATGCGGTCGGGTTCGGCTCGCTGCTGGCTTCCGACGTAACGCCGGTGCGCGAGTTCGGGCTGATGATGGCGGTCGGAGCCTTGTTGGTGCTGCCCGGCGTGGTGTTAGTTGTACCGGGATTGGCGCTGTTGCGAGCGGGCCGCGGCGGTGCGGCTGTCGAGGACGCGCCGGCGATCTCGCCCGAGCAGCTTGGCCCGCTGATGAGCCGAATCGAACGGCATCGAGCGTTGTTTTTGGTGACGTTGTTGGTGGTGGTTGGGCTGTTCGGCTGGGGCATGAATCGGTTGGAGATCGAAACCGACTTCACGAAGAACTTTCGCGGCGGCAGCCGTATCGTGCGGGCGTATGAGTTCGTCGAATCGCGGTTGGGCGGAGCGGGAGTGTTTGACATCACGCTGCCGGCTCCCGCGCGACTCGATTGGAATTACATGCAGCGCGTGCTGCGATTGGAACAGCGGCTGCGAGAGGAAGTGGTCGTGTTGGATGAACGAGGCGAACCGACGCCGGGATTGACCAAGGTGCTGAGCTTGGCGGACGGCGTGGTGGCCGGTTCTCCCGTGGAGATTAACGGCTTGCCGCTACGTATCGTGCGAGACAGCACGGCTCGCAAGGGCGTCGAGCTGATGCACGAGCGGATTCCGGCATTCGTCGACGCGTTGTACTTCACGCCGACGGACGAGAACGAAACGAACAGCGATGGGGCAAATACGGCGGCAGCAACCAGGCCGGCTCGGTTCCGCATCATGCTGCGGGCTCGCGAGCGGCAGCCGGCGGCCGAGAAGCTGTCGTTGATCGCACAAGTCGACGCGATCGTCCGCGATGAACTGGAGCAAGATGCGTGGGCGAAAGACGCGCGGTTGTCGCCGCCAGACGCTTCGGCCGACGAATCGCCGGAAGGAACACTCGACCAAGCGATTGCGGATCGAGCGCATGTCACGGGCTACTTCGTGCTGCTCACGAACTTGATCGCCAGCCTGCTAGAAGACCAGTGGACTTGCTTCGGCATCGCGACGCTGGGAATCGCCGTCATGATGATGTTGGCGTTTCGCAGCCCGACCTTGGCCGCCGCGGCGCTCGTGCCGAATGCCTTGCCGATCATCATGGTTCTCGGCGGCATGGGCTGGCTGGGGCTGAAAATGAATATGGGCGCCGCGATGATCGCCGCCGTCTCAATGGGTTTGTCGGTCGACAGTTCGATCCACTACATCAGCAGCTTTCGCCGCGCTCGCCGAGATGGGAGCACCGTGGTGGCGGCGATCGTCCAGACGCAACGGACCGTGGGGCCCGCTGTGGTTTTCTCGACGCTGGCTCTGATCGTGGGCTTCGCCGTGCTGGTGACTAGCCAGTTCATTCCGACGGTTTACTTTGGCGTGCTCGTCAGCTTGGCGATGCTCGGCGGGTTGTTCGGCAACCTCTTGGTGCTGCCGTTTTTGTTGCTGCTGGTCAGCCCCGGCGATCGTTAGAATCCGTCCACAAACAAGATACCGAATCACTTGTAGCGGTTGGGCGCGAGCCCACCGGTTTCGCGGCACCGGACGGCTCGCGCCGCTCAAGTGGTTGTTCACGGACGGGGCCTTAGACGAAGCGTCGCGCTCGCTCCGCAAACATTACGCTTCGCCCGCTTCCGGCCGCAGCAGCGGGAACAGAATCACATCGCGAATTGACTGCGAATTGGTCAGTAACATCACCAGCCGGTCGATGCCCACGCCCAAGCCACCGGCGGGCGGCATGCCGTGACGCAGTGCGCGGATAAAATCGTGGTCCATCTTGGCCATCGAGTCCTCTTCGGCTTGTCCGGCCAACTGCGTGCGGAACAACTGCTCTTGCAGATCCGGGTCGTTCAATTCCGTGTAGGCGTTCGCGATCTCCATGCCGTGGATGAACAACTCGAAACGCTCGGCGACCTCGGGCTGGGACGCTTTGCGCTTCGTGAGCGGACAGATGCTGGCCGGATAATCGATCACGAACACCGGGCCCATCAACGCGTCTTCGACCTTCTCCTCGAACACTTCGCTCTTGATGACATCCGGGTGCTTACCGGCCGTGTCGAAGCCGATCTGCTCGGCCAAAGCTTTCACCGCCACGGCGTCTTGTGGATCAATGCCCGTGTGTTCGTGGAACAGTTGGTCGTAAGTGCGCCGAGCGAACGGCGGCGTGAAGTCAATCTCCGTCTCGCCCCAAGGCCGACGATAGCCGCCGCCGATCGCATGGATGGCGTCCACAATCAGCCGCTCGGTCAGATCCATCATCGTGTGATAATCGCCAAATGCTTGATACGCTTCGAGCATCGTGAATTCGGGATTGTGCTTCGGGCTGATCCCTTCGTTGCGATAGACGCGGCCCAGCTCGTAGACGCGTTCCATGCCGCCAACCAACAGTCGCTTCAGATGCAACTCCAACGCGATCCGCATGAACAGCTTCATGTCCAATGTGTTGTGATGCGTCAGGAACGGTCGGGCCGCCGCGCCGCCGGCAATCGTGTGCAGCGTGGGTCCTTCGACCTCGACGAACTGATCGCCCGCCAATGTCTGGCGAATCGACTGCACGATCTTGGTTCGCGCGAGGAACCGATCGAGCGAACCTTCGTTGTATGTGAGGTCGACGTACCGCATGCGCTGCCGCAGTTCCGGGTCGGTCAGCCCCTTATGCTTCTCTGGCGGTGGCTCCAGCGACTTCGTTAGAAAATGCAGCCGTTCGGCGAAGATCGAAAGCTCGCCGGTTTTCGTGATCTTCAACTCGCCATCGACGCCGATGATGTCGCCCAAGTCCAGACAATTAACAAGCTGCCAGTTTTCCTCGCCCACTTGAGCTTGCCCGACGAACAATTGAACTCGCCCGGTCCAGTCTTGGATGTCGATGAACTGGAGCTTCCCCTTGTTGCGATGCAACATGATGCGGCCGGCCGCCCGGACCTTGGGACCGCGCAACTCGCCCTTGCCTTGATCCGCCATCCACTGGCGAAACGCGACCGTGGGGTTGTCGGCCAAATTTCCGTCGACCAGCGCGGGCACGTCGACTTCGCCGCCCGATTCCAAATGCAGCTTGATCTCGGCGGTCCGCTGGCGAATGTCGCCGATCCAATCGCGGCTGTCGAAGCGTTGCCCCCAGGGGTCGCATCCCAGATCGGCGACTCGCTGCATCTTTTCGCGACGGACGGCTTCGAGTGATGTTTCTGAGGTGTCGTCGGACATGGCCGGAGTTCCGTCGGCTGAGGTCATAGAATGAAGTGAGTTCGATAAAACGAAACCGGGCACGTATCGCGAATGTTCCGCAAGGGAACGAAACGCAGCACGTGCCCGACGTTGGTTTGGGAATTGTCGGATCGCACCGAGCCGAGGCCGCGCTGGTTAGCCGACCATGGCCTGTTTTTCTTCGAGATAACGCAGGATGTCTCGCACCGAGATAATTCCCGTCGGCTTGCCATCCGCATCGACGATGGGCAAATGGCGGTATCCGCCCAGGTCCATTTCCTTGACGGCGAACGCGATCTTAGCGCTTTCAACCAGCGTCCGAACCGAGGCGGTCATGAATTCAGAAACGGGATGATCGCCCAACGTGACGGCTTCCGTGTTCAGCTTCATCAAAGCGTCACGCTCGCTGAAGATGCCAACCACGCGGTCATTCTCGACCACCAAGACCGAACCGATTTGCTTGTCGATCAAGGTGCGGATCACATCGCGCACGGGCGTCCGAGGCGCGACACAGACAGGTGTCTTCGGGGCCAAGACGCGCACGCGGTCCTTCAACAGCGCGTGCTCAACCTCCGTCGCCGGCTCCGGCAAATGCAGTTCGGACAACGACTGGCCGCAAGCCACGCAGTGGTCCGCGCCGGGAATATTTTCCGCATCGCAAAAAGGGCACACGATCATGCTACGGTCCAAGTATCGCCGGAGTTGAAGAGGTCGTTCAGGTCGCCTTCACCAAACTTCTCTCGCACCGAGTCGATCTGCCGATTCAGTTCCGCATCGTACAGCGGAGCATCAACGGCTCGGAACACGCCGATCGGCTCTGGAAATCCATCTTCATGACGCATACGGCTGAGCAAATACGCCAAGCTGGGTTCGGTCGCCTTCTCGTCATGGAACAACAGGTCATCTTCCGAGATGCCCTTGCCCAACTCGACCACTTCCGGCTCCATGCCGTTCAGCCGAATTCCCTTGTCGCGATTCTTGCCAAAGATCAGCGGCTTGCCGTGTTCCAACTCCAAAATGTTGTCGGCCTTCACATCGCGATCGGTCGCGTAGTTCCAGGCGCCGTCGTTGAACACATTGCAGTTCTGATACACCTCGACAAACGCTACGCCGCGATGCTGGGCGGCTCGTTGCAACGTCTCGCCCAAGTGCTTGATATGCACGTCGATCGAACGCGCGACAAAGGTCGCTTCGCAACCAATCGCAATCGACAACGGATGCAATGGGTTGTCGATCGAACCGTATGGCGAGCTCTTGGTCTTCTTGCCCAACGGCGAAGTGGGTGAGTACTGCCCCTTGGTCAAACCGTAGATTCGGTTGTTGAACAGCACGATGTTGAGATCCAAATTGCGGCGGATGCAGTGCATCAAATGATTGCCGCCGATGCTCAGCCCGTCGCCGTCGCCGGTAATAACCCAGACTTGAAGATCGGGCCGAGCGGACTTCAATCCCGACGCGAACGCCGGGGCACGGCCGTGGATGCTGTGCATCCCGTAGGTGTTCATGTAATAAGGAAAGCGGCTGCTGCAGCCGATGCCCGAGATAAAGACGATCTTCTCGCGAGGCACGCCCAACGAGGGCAGCATCTTCTTCATCTGGGCCAGAATCGAATAGTCGCCACATCCGGGACACCAACGGACATCTTGGTCGCTGGCGAAATCGGAGGCCGTCAAGACAGGCAGGTCAGTGCTCATGGCAATATGGTGGAAATCGTTGAGTGGATGTGTAGGGAGGAACGTTCGCGGAAACTAGTGGCGGCTGGATCACAGCCGCGCGGGTTAGCCGACCACGCGTTTGATCTCGTCCAGCAATTCGCGGACAGAGAACGGACGCCCTTGAACTTTATTGAAGCCGATCGCGTCGACCAGAAACTGGGATCGTACCAACAGTCGTAACTGGCCCATGTTCAGCTCGGGAATCAACACGCGCTGGTAGCGTTTCAGCACGTCGCCCAAGTTCGATGGGAACGGATTCAGCCACCGCAGATGCGCGTGAGCCACCGACAGACCGGCTTCGCGAGCCTGTTCCGTGGCGGTGACGCAAGCGCCGTAAGTGCCGCCCCAGCTCAAAACCAGCAAGTCGCCGGACTCGGGACCGGTCACTTCCTGCTCGGGAATCAGTTTCGCCACGTTGGCGACCTTCTGTGCCCGCAATTCGATCATCCGCTGATGATTCATCGGGTCGTAACTGACGTTGCCCGTGATGTTGTCTTTTTCGAGACCACCGATCCGGTGCTGCAAACCGGGCGTGCCCGGCAAGGCCCACGGGCGCGACAACATTTCGTCGCGGGCGTACGGCAAAAACTTTTCGCCATCGGCGATCGCCTCCGGATGTTTAATCTCAAAACGGGGCAGCTCTTCCAAACGAGGAATCCGCCACGGCTCGGCGCCGTTCGCGATGTAACCGTCGGACAGCAACACGACGGGAATCATCAGTCGCGAGGAAATTCGCCAAGCTTCGTAAGCCACCTCGAAGCAATCGGCCGGGCTGCGCGCCGCTATGATCGGCAGCGGCGACTCGCCGTTGCGGCAATACATGGCTTGCAACAAGTCCGCTTGCTCGGTCTTGGTCGGCAAACCGGTGCTGGGACCGCCGCGTTGCACATTGACGATAATCAACGGCAATTCCAACATCAGTGCCAAGCCCATCGCTTCGGCTTTCAAAGCCACACCGGGACCGCTGGTGCCGGTAACCGCCATGTGACCGCCGAAAGCCGCGCCGATCGCTGAACAGATAGCCGCAATTTCGTCTTCCGCTTGGAATGTGCGGACACCGAAGTTCTTGTGGCTGCTCAGCTCTTCCAGAATCGCACTGGCCGGCGTGATCGGATACGAACCGTAGAACAGATCCTTGCCGCTCAACTTGGCGGCGGCGATCAAACCCCACGCCAACGCCTGGTTGCCCATGATGTTGGTGTAACGGCCCGGAGACAGCTTCGCCGGATCGACCTTAAAGCTGCTCACAAAGGCTTCGGTCGTTTCGCCGTAATTCCAACCGGTTCGCAACGCCTTCTCGTTCGCTTCGGCGATCTCGGGCTTCTTGCCGAACTTATCCTGGATAAACCGCAGGGTCGGCTCCAAATCCCGCCCGTACAACCAGTAGATCAAACCGGTCGCGAAGAAGTTCTTGCAGCGGTCGGCCACCTTCACGCTTAGCTTTTCGCCGTCCGGTGTCGTCACGTCCTCGACGGCCTTCCGCACCAGCGAAGTCATCGGGATCTTGATCAGCCGATAGCCGTCGGTCGTGCCGTCTTCCAACGGACTCACCTTCAGGTTGGCCAGCTTCAAATCCTTGTCGGTGAAGTTATCTTCGTTGACGATCAGGATCCCGCCCCGCTTCAAGTCGCCGATGTTGGTGACCAGAGCCGCCGGATTCATGGCGATCAACGCATCCAACTCGTCGCCGGGCGTGAAGATATCTTCCGACGCGAAGTGAACCTGAAAGCCGCTGACGCCGGCTCGCGTTCCCTTTGGCGCTCGAATCTCCGCCGGATAATCGGGAAAGGTGGCCACATCGTTGCCGGCCAGCGCCGAGGTGTTAGTCAACTGGTTGCCGGTAATCTGCATACCGTCGCCCGAGTCACCAGCCAAGCGAACGGTCGCTCCTTCGATCTGGATGATCTCTTTGGTCGTTTGCAATTGCCCTTCGGTTGTGGTGGACATATTCGACTCGCGGATATCTCTCTAAAAAAGATGCAGGCGAAATAGGTGGGAAAGGCGGGAAGCGGAGGAAAGGCCGTGCACGATGGCGGCAGCATACCGCTAGGCGCCTTCACGATCTTGCATGCGATGATGCGGTTCGGGTGGGAGGGTGTAGACGATGGTGGGAAAGTTTTGAACCAAATAGTGGAGAATGGTCTTCGACGTCAGCACGCCCGTGGGCTTGTTGCTCTCATCCACGATCGGCAGGCGACGAAAGCCAGCTTGCGACATCTTTTGAATCGCCGTGCCGACATAAGCAGCCCCCGACAAGGTCGTGACCGGACGCCGCATGACTGTTTCGATCGGCTGATCCAAGTCGCCGCCGTCCACCATCCATTGTAGCGCGTCGCGCTCGGTGAAAATCCCGACAAGCTGTTCGCCCTGGCAAATCAAGACGCAACCGCGCCGCTGCTCCTTCAGCACTTGAAAGACGTGCCGAATCGTATCCCGCGGCTCGACACACAACGGCTGCCGCGGAAAAGCCTGCCCAACTGCTTCATCACCCAGGTGTAGCTGGAAGGTCACCATTCACCTCTTCAGTGGTTCGGCCGTTTCATCGACGCGACCGTCGCCAAAGCTTCAAGCGGCTTTGCCCAATCCGCCGCGAACACAAGCCAGAGGGCCGGCCGGCAAACTTGCCTCAACCAGCATAATCGCTCTTCGCTCGATCGTAGCATGCGAGGAAAACGCGGAGAACGGGAGTTGTTCCGTTTTTGCCGGAAAATCTTGACGCCGACGAAGTTTACAAATCATTAAGGCAGCACGCCTTGGCTGGTCGCTTGGTCCAGGCTCGGCAAATACGAGAGATAAAACCGGGTCAAATGAAAGAACACCGGGGCCGCGAAACACAGCGAGTCGATGCGGTCCAGCAACCCAGCATGCCCCGCCACCAACGTGCCATAATCCGTCACGCCCCGATCCCGCTTGATTGCCGACATCGTCATGCCGCCCGCAAAACCCATAATGGCGATCACCATCGCCATGCACGCGGCGCCCCACAACGTGAACGGCGTGATCTTCCACAGCAATAGGCCGGCCAGCGAGGTCGTTAGCGCCCCGCCGACGAATCCTTCCCAAGTGCGGCTGGCATTGATCGACGGGGCGATCACGTGGCGACCGATCAACCGGCCCCACATGTACTGAAAAACCTCGTTCAACTGCACGACCAAAATCAGGAACAGCAATAGGCTGGCCGAGCTGTGCGTGTCACTCCACTTGGCCCACTCCTGTCCGGTCCAAGTCCATAATTCGAGATTCAGCAGCGCCGGGGCAAAGCTGAGCGCATAAACGCAGATCAACAAACCGGCCTGGATCTTGGCCGTCCGCTCCAGAAACCGCTTGGCGTCGCCAGATAGAGCAATTCGAGCCGGAATAAACAGCGACGCGTACACGGGAATCATGATCGTGTAGAGCCCGTAGAAGTCGATTCCTTCGAGCCACGGCATCCAACCGGGTGCGCCGTGAACGTACCGCGTCCCCACTCCGACCAAGACATATTGCAGTGGCGTGAAGACGAAGAACGTCCAGAACAACGCGCGATGGTCGCCCCGGCGAGTCGGCGTCATCGTGATGAATTCGCGTAACGCCCAAAACGATATGAAGCCGAACAGCGTCATCGTCGCGGCCGGCCCCAGAATGAATCCGAAAGCCAAAATGGCCCACATCAACCACCACACGCGCACGCGCTGGTTGAACGTCCGCACCACCGCCGGATCAAAGGTGCCTTCCGGCTGTCGACGCAGAACTCGGCCCACGCCATACGCGATCGCTAACACAGCCAGCAGGACGCCCAGCACGATTCGAGTCGTCTTGTCCAGCAGCGCAACGTCGAACACCGCCCACGGACCCGCGGCCAGCAATTCGCTCGGCAATCCAGCCACATCCCAATTCACGTGTCGCCCGTTCCTTACAGATCTTTCAACCGGCGAACCGCGTCACGCGCCCGCAGCAGAAATTTGTCCTTCGGCTCGCTCCGTTCCAACCAAATCGGCGGGCCGATCGTGATGCTACTTAATAGCGGAACCGGCAGAAACTCGCCGCGCGGCAACACGCGATTCAGGTTGTCGATATAAACCGGCACCAACTCCAAATCTGGCCGCTTCTTGCCCAGATAGTACAAACCGCTTTTGAACTCGCCCATCTCTTCGCCCGTGTTCCGCCGGCCCTCGGGGAACACGATCAGCGAGTATCGGTCGCCCATCTCTTGCAACATCATTTCCACCGGACTGCGATGAACCTTGATGTTCTGCCGGTCGATCAACATGGCGTTGAAAGAACGGGCGATGTGCCTTCGCAAGGCGCTCTTTTCCCAATAATCCCGCGCCGCCACGGGACGCGTGATCGCTCGCAATTGCCGCGGCAAACACGACCACAACACCAACGCATCCAGGTGGCTCGTGTGATTCGCAAAGTAAATCCGCTGGCAAGTATCCGGCTGGCAGTCGATCCAGCGCACGGTCGAACCGCTGAGAAAACGAGCCAGCAGCGTCAGAATATGAGCCGTGGGACTCATGCGGGGAGACAGTCAATCGAGAAGCGGGCGGCGAGCAAAAAGCAACCAGGCAGCGATCCACGACGAAGGACCGATGGTTTGAACGCCGCCAAGCCGAAGTACTTTACGAGTCTACAGCCAACTTAGCTCACCGAATATCCGCCGGTCTCGACGTACGCCGCGCCCAACCGCTCAACGCGCTCGGCGCAGGTCTCGCGCTCGGCGCAGGTCTCCCGACCTCGCCGAAACCACCGACCGCAGGTCTCCCTTCCCTGCGCACCACCCCCAAAGCCCGAAACCCCGAATCAACCAGCAGCCGCTTATCCGCCAAGCCGCGTTGCTCAATACCGCACCGTCGCACCGACGCTCAACGCATAGGCCGCCACGCGGCTGGTCACCGAGGAACCAGGAATCGGGCCCGTACCTGGCTGTTCGATCGGCCCGGTCACGGAGTTCTCGAATCCATGCACGTAGGCCACATTGAACGCCACATGACGATTCCACTGGTACGAAGCCCCGACCGACGCCACGTGCTCGATGATCAGCGGCGAAGCGACGTTGAAGATCGTCCGACTGCTGCTGAACGGAACTTGCTGATATGTATAACCGCCGCGCAGGGTCAGACGCTCCGTGTATTCATATTGCACGCCGGTCGAGACGCTGAAGATGTTGTTCCAGCCCAACCCTAACACCGAGGCGAAGTCGGGCCGAAAGCCGGTCGTGCGGAATCCGTCGGTGTTCTTGTAATCGAAGTATCGCGCGTCGACCGCAATCACCCATCGCTCGATTCCGCTATAAGCCACGCCCAGCGACAGGATCATCGGATAGTCGATATTCACCGTCTCCAGTCGCGGACCGCCAATCTCGTCCGTCGTCATGAAGCGAAACTCTTCGAACCACTGCGGACTCTTGATCGACGCGCCCCAATGCCATCCGCCATCAGCGATGTAGTAAATGCCAAGCTGCCCGCCGAATCCCCAGTGATAACGATTCCCCAAACCATCGGGATAACGCGGCTGGCCGCTGCCATCCGCGTCGTCCGGCTCGACTAGAAACAGCGGCTGGGCGCCGATCCGAGCCAGCGAAACGGTCGGCGCGAATCCGATCGATAACCGGTCTGTCACCGCGAACGAAACCGTCGGCACGATTTGCAGCACTTCCAGCTCGGAGAAGATGCGACCCAAACCGCCCGGTACGCCCGGCGTGTTGCTCTGCGGCGTCGAAATCGGATTCGTCAAGCTGGCCGGATAGTTGGCTCGGTATCCCGCCACGCCAAACATGCCCAGACCATACGTGATTCGGTCGTCCTCGGCGTGCTGCACCCACGCGACCGTCGGAATCGGCGCGACGCCCGATTCGGCGTCCGTGCTGCCGGAAGCCGGCCCAAGCGTCGAAAACAGCGTTTCGTCCGGCAACAACAATTCGAGCCCGAACGTGACTTCATTATGAGGCAGTCCGCTGATCGTGGCCGGATTCCAGTGAATCGCTCCGGCCGCGTCAATCGGCGCCGCGGTCGAAGCGCCCGCCATCGAGCGGTTTACCGGCCCGACGCCTTGCACCGCGATTCCCTGAGCCCAACCGGAATCCGCGACCGTGAAGACCGAAATGGCGGACAGCGCCCATAGACCAGCGCTTCGAACGAACGATCGCAACATCGCTCACCATCCTTGAAGATTGAGTTCCCGCGCCCCAAGTATCCGTGCAGCGCGACGAGTTCGTCGCCACTTCAAGCGGCGCCTCGTCTGACTCAACCTTCGGAAAGCGTTCCCAGGGGATTTCTTCGGATTACCGCGTTCCGCAACGAAATCCCAAATCGAAAGGCCGATATGCGGATTGTGTCGAACGCGCGGCGAACCAACCCTGGAAGCGAGTTCGCGTACTACGGCGTTTGCGGCTCGTTCCTAGCATGCGGAAGAGTCGGCATGTAACAAGGGTGCGACGATCTAC
>JAWKTM010000036.1:0-70766 GCA_041399085.1 Pirellulaceae bacterium | reverse complement strand
ATCTCGATTAACAATTTAGCCGGCGTTCCGAGCATCGTGTTCGGCGTGTTTGGGTTTACGTTCTTCTGTTACACAGTCGGCGCCTATATCGATCGTGGGCCCGCCGGCGCGGAAGTGACGCCTTGGCCGCCTCGCATTTGGTATGTGGCATTATTCGTTTTGGCGATCTGTGGAACGGCGGGATTTGTGTTCGGGATCAGTTCCCTTTCCAGTAACGCGCGTGCTCGACGCGGTTGGCAAACTTGGCTGCGGCGTATTGCGTTCGCGTCGTGGATTGTCTGTTTCTCGCTGGCCGTGATGTTGATTGCGAAGTCGCCGTTTTTCGATGGCTTTTTTGCGGCCTACGCGCCCAATCCGAAATTTGGAACCGGTGGACTGTTATGGGCGTCGCTCACATTAGCGTTGTTGACTTTGCCCGTCGTGATCGTAGCCACGGAAGAAGCCTTGTCGGCCGTGCCCAATTCACTGCGCGAAGGTTCCTATGCCTGCGGCGCTAGCAAATGGCAAACGATCCGCCGCATTATCCTGCCGCATGCGATGCCGGGAATCATGACCGGCATGATTTTGGCGATGGCTCGCGGCGCGGGCGAAGTGGCTCCGTTGATGTTAGTCGGGGCTGTAAAATTGGCTCCCGATTTACCTGTGGACATGTCAGCGCCGTTCGTACACTTGGAGCGCAGTTTCATGCATTTGGGCTTTCACATTTTCGATTTGGGATTTCAAAGTCAGAACAGCGAGGCGTCACAACCAGTGATGTTCACGACGACCTTATTATTGATTGTGTTGATCGCCGCCTTGAACATCATGGCCATCGCGCTCCGCAACCGTTTGCGTCGGCGATTTCAAGCCAGCCAGTTTTAGTTGGTTAAGGTCTGGTCCATTTTTACAACATGCCTCTCTCCGAAATTCCCATACGAACCGTGAACGATATTGTCCCCAATTCGGCTGCCGACCCGCGAGGCGAGACTGGCTCGTCGCCTAACGCGGCCCAAGAGAATCGTTTGCAGCGCATCATTCGCGGTGAATGGATTCCGCCCGAGATTCATCCGGAGATGAACTCGATCGAATCGGTCGTGGAGATCAAGGATTTCAACCTGTGGTACGGGGCGAAGCAGGCGCTGTTCAATATCAACATGCGTATCCCCCGTGGCAAAGTCACGGCATTGATCGGCCCGTCCGGTTGCGGGAAATCCACGTTGTTGCGCTGCGTGAATCGCATGAACGATTTGATCGACACGGTGCGCATTCAAGGTGACATGTCGTTGAACGGCGACTCGATTTTCGCGCCGGGCGTCGATGTTATCGAACTGCGCAAACGGATGGGCATGGTTTTTCAAAAGCCGAATCCGTTCCCGATGAGTATTTTTGAGAACGTGGTCTATCCGCTGCGAATCGACGGCGAGCGAAATCGTAAGACTTTGGACGAAGTGTGCGAGCGCAGTCTGCGTGGCGCGGCGATTTGGGATGAAGTCCATGACCGTCTGAACGAAAGCGGCCTGAGTTTGTCGGGCGGCCAGCAACAGCGACTGTGTATCGCGCGGGCGATTGCCAGCGAGCCGGAAGTGCTGTTATTGGACGAGCCATGTTCGGCCTTGGATCCGCTGGCTACGGGCAAGATCGAGGATTTGATTCAGGATTTGCGCGGCGAGTATTCCATTCTGATCGTCACGCACAATATGCAACAAGCAACGCGGGTAAGCGATTACACCGCCTTTATGTATTTAGGGTGTTTGATCGAGTATGGTCCGACGCCCGCCATCTTTACAAAACCGCGGTTGAAGGAAACGGAAGACTACGTAACGGGTCGATTCGGATAGTCCCACGGTTTTGACCAACCTAGTTTTGCGCCTTGAGCGGCGTGATGGCGCTCGCTTTGCGCGCTTACCACACAGTTAATCAAACACATCACACGGCTGGCCAACGAGTCAGCACATTCATGGCACGAATAAGGAGTTTAGAAATGAGGAAGGTATTGAATTTGTTGGTCATTGTTGTGGGGCTACTCGTGGTGTGTGCGAGTGGCGCGAGTCTCGCGGAGGAGGCTTTGCGCACACCTCAGCATCAGCAGTACGCATCCGAGCTTTGGAAATTCGTCACGGAATCTCAAGATTATTCGAAGTGGGCGGTCGCCGATTCGCCGCCTCAGTTCGACTTTGGACCGAGCATCGGCGCGACGTCCATTAGCTACCTGAATTCGGCGGCTCAAACAGACCCATCGTTTCCAATTGGCGCGTGTGTCGTAACCCAGCATCGCGACGACGCGGGTGAGGTGACCGGCGTGACGGTGAACTTCCGCGCGCGTCCCGACTACGACCGCCGCACGGGCGACTGGTATTGGGCTCACTACTTGCCGGACGGCACGGTCGTGAAGACTTCGGCTGACAAGAATCCTCATGACAAGCGAGATTTTGTTACGCGAGTCGATGACGGGCGATTGTGGGTGTTTCGTATCGGCTCGCCCGATCTAGCGCAATTCCTGACGACCGGCGAGCCGGCCAAGATTGCGATACGCGTCGGCGCGGGACCTAATGGCATGACGGTCAAGGGAACCGATGGCGAGACGATCGACAGCTATCTTCTTGCCGCGGATGGATTCGTCACGTTTGTGGACGATGGACGACTTTGGATTTTTAAGGCGGGTAGCGAAGACCTAAAGTCATATCAGGAAGACGGCGAGCCGGCCAAGATCGTGATTCGCGTTGGCGCGGGACCGAATGGTATGACGGTTAAGGGCCCGGACGCGGAAACTATCGACGCGTATCTGAGCGCGATCGGAAACTAAGGGCCGCGGCGGATTGCCAAAGGACAGCGTCCCCGGCCCATTTTGATATCGAGGTCTCCATGCCAGGCACGGTACTTATCATCGCCAGCGAATCAACTCGCCGCGAGCAATTGCGCGAAGAGTTGAAAGAATTGGACTGTCGTGTCGTGGCGGCCTCACACGCCGAGGAGGGAGTGGAGCAAGCGGCGCGAGTCGCCCCGGACGTCGTGCTGCTGGAGAATGGCGTATCGGAGCACGATCCGCTGGAAGTCTGCCGTCGCTTGCGTGTTGAGCTGCCCGCCGCGCGGTTGCCATACATCATGTTGTTGCCGCCCGAGTCGCGCCGCATTGATCGCGCGGCGTGGAATGACTTGGTTCGCGCGCTCGTCGGTTCGGCTCAAGCGAACGGTGACGATGTGCTTCAGTGCGGTCCGCTGAGAATTGATACGCAGCGGTATCGCGCGACACTGGGTGGCGACGAGCTGAATCTAACGCTAACCGAGTTCCGCTTGCTCACGCAGTTGATGCTGGATCCGGGCGTGGTTCACACGCGGGCCGCGCTTTGCGAAGCTTGCGGGCGCGACAGCCAAGCGATCCAAGAACGCACGGTCGATGTCCACATCAAGTCGATTCGACACAAGCTAGGCGACCATGCTTATTTGGTCGAAACGGTGCGCGGAGTTGGTTATCGCTGTCGCGATTCCCAACCCGCGCGTCTTTGAGCGAACGGCTTCGGACGCTTCATGAGATCATCGACACGTCGCCTTGAAGCAAACGGTAGATCGTTTTGCGGTGCATCCCGAGTCGCCGAGCGGCGGCGGCTTTGTTGCCCGAGCAACGATGGATGACTTCGCGGACGATCGCGCGTTCCATCTCCTTCAGGTCGCCCATCACTGGGATGGTGATCGTCTCGACATTGCGGGGAAGCGTCTCTTCCTGCGGCAGCAGTCGTTCGATAGTGGCGCGGCCGATGATGTCGCTGTCGGATTCCAACGAAGCTCGCTCGATCACATTGGCCAACTCGGCGACGTTGCCCGGCCAGTGATACTTGCAGAGCGCTTGCCAAGCTTCATCGGTCAAAGAGTGCGGCGCGGGATGCGTCCCGCCACGTTGCTGCTCGCCCAAGAAGAACGACGCCAGCGAGCGGATGTCGTCGATGCGTTGACGCAGCGGCGGCACGCGCATGTTGAGCACGTTCAGGCGGAAATACAACTCGGCGACGAACGCTCCTTGATCGACCAAGGGTTTCAGATCCGCCGAAGTCGTGGCGATAATTCGCGGCGGTTCAACCGTGATGCGGCCTTGTGGTTGACTGCCGCGATCTAGTTGTTCCAGCAACCGGACTTGGGCCCACAAAGGCAGGCGTTCGACATCCGAGAGAATCAGCGTTCCGCCGCTCGCTTGATCGAAAGCGGCTCGCGAATGATTCACCATCGGAACGGCAGCGGTACGCGCCTCGCCGAACAGACCGTTATCGTGTTGTCCGTCGCGAAGCGCGTCGCAACGGAAATGCACCAGGGCGTCTTCGCGCCGCGTGCTTTGTTCGTGAATTAAGCGAGCCAGTCGCGACTTGCCCACGCCCTTCTCGCCCCAAATCAACACGGGCTTGTCGAGCTCGGCCAATCGCCGCGTTTGCACTCGCAAGTTCCGCATTTCGGCGCTCGAGAAGACGAAGGTGTCGCGTCCCACATTGGACCGCGATGCATCGGACTGGCGAAGGCGGCGACTGCCCCGTGCGCCGCGATTTCGCCAGGCCCGTTGCATTGCGATTTGAAGCGCATCCATCGACAGCGGCTTCGACAGGTAGTCGCAGACTCCCAGTCGCATGGCCTCGACCGATGAATGAAAACTGGGATGGCCGGTGATTACGATGGTGCAAGCGTCCGGTTGAAGCTGCACGGCCTGCTGAGCCAAGGACATGCCGTCCTCGCCGCGCAGATGCAGATCCAACAAGATGAAGTCCACCGGTTCGTGTTTCAGCAAAGCGAGAGCTTCGCCCACATCAGCGACCGTAGAAGTCTTTACGCCGAGTCCGTCCAGCATGTCGGCAATTACCCGACGAACGGCTGGATCGTCATCGACGACCAAAGCGCGCGCCCCAGTCATAGAAAGCCCCAAATTGTCCTGCCCACTGATTGCCCCAGCCGCCGCAAGCGACGACTTCGACCGCTGCGAACAGCGGATTTCGCCGACCTGCCCCTTGCTGACCGGCGTGTGTCGCAACTTTGCCCAAGTGGCGACGAAGGGTAATTTCGTCACGGCGCGGCCGAAAACTCCCACACTTTCGCGACACATCGGACAATTTTCGGATGGCCGCCGGATTCATGCGCGACGCTGCGCCTCACCGCAGCCGGAAGGCGCGTCCAGCAGCCACCGCCGTCGTGATGACGCGCGTTGTATGTGGGCGCTTGAGTGCCGGTGGCGCGTAGCGAAGATATGGCAAGCTGCCGGTTTCGCTGCATCCTGTCCCGTTTGATCGGGGAGTTGCGGCCTTGCTCGCCGACTCCAGCTATGCTGAGGACTCGACTTCTAATCCAAGACGCGGATCGGGTGGACGGACGCTCTGCGCGAACATTCTCTATCCTGACATTCACACTCAAAACTGGAACTCACCTATCGGAGCCGCTCATGAGACACTGGATCTGTTATTCGTTCTGCGTTGCCTTGATGGGGTGCTGTGCTGTTTCGCGAGCTGACTCGGAATGGCCGCAGTGGCGGGGACCGTCGGCTGATGGCCACGCGGCGGGCAAGCTGCCGACAACTTGGTCGGTCTCAGACGTCGCTTGGCGCACCGAGTTGCCGGGGCGCGGGCAGTCGTCGCCCGTGATTTGGAGCGACCGCATTTTTCTAACGGCTGCCAGCGAGGATGGCGGGCAGCGGATCGTTATGTGCCTGCGGCGTTCGGATGGCGAGCTGCTCTGGCAAAAGACCGTAAGCGAAACGGCGGAGCCAGAACCTCTGCACAAGATGAACACGTTCGCTTCGGCGACGTGCGCCACGGATGGAGAACGAGTGGTTGCGTTCTTCGGTCGAGGCGGCTTGCACGCATTGGATTTTGACGGGAACGTGCTGTGGTCGCGCGAATTGGGCGAGTTCGCCGGGCCGTGGGGCACGGGCGCTTCGCCGATCATTGTTGGCGATCTAGTGATTCAAAACTGCGATGCCGAGGACGACGCCTATCTGCTGGGGGTCGACAAACGAACGGGCGAAACACGCTGGAAGACGCCGCGGGAAAAGAAGCGAGGGTGGTCGACTCCCGTGCTCGTGGAACGCGATGGACGGCGCGAATTGGCGTTGAACGGCGAACTCGGCGTCGACGCTTATGACCCGGCCACTGGCGAGCATCTTTGGTTTTCGCAGGGCGACCGTGGACGCGGCTCGCCGACCGTGGTTACCTATCGCGACATGGTAATCGCGGTAAGCGGACGTCCGGGCGACATGTGGGCGACGCGCATCGGCGGCTCGGGCAGCGTGAACTCGACGCATGAGGTCTGGCGCACGAAGCGTGCTAGCGGCCGCGATTTGCCATCGCCGATCGTGGTGGGCGATCGCCTGGTCGTCTGCAAATTGCAGCCGGGAATCGTGCAAAGCTACAACGCCGCGTCGGGAGAGCAGCTTTCGCAGACGCGTATCGAAGGCAATTTCGCGGCGTCGCCAATCGCGGCAGGCGGGTTGGTTTACATGCCCAACGATCAGGGCGACGTGTACGTCTTGGATCCGTCGGACAACTTGAAGGTCGTCGCGAAGAACTCGATCAATCCCGCCGATGACGAGCTGTTCCGCGCGTCGTTGGCGGTGGCCGATGGACAGATTTACTTGCGGTCGGATCGCGTGCTGTACTGCATTGGCCGAGCGACTCGCTAATCGTCACTGGCCAAGTTCCCGCAGGCGTTGACGGAGCCGCTGGATCTCAGCTTCCGCGGCTTCCTCGGCGGTCAGCCAGCGTTCGCCTGAGTCGGCGTCGTGGATCGCCAAGCTGCCGTCGTCTTCAAGGCCGAGTTCGGCGTGGAGTTCGACGGAGCTTAGCCGGCTCTCGGCGTTGGGCTCGATCGTGACGTACTCGCCGCCGACCAAGCGATAACCATGTAGCGGCGGGTTCAAATAGTCACCGGTCGGGTCGTAGAGGAACACTTCCGCGACCCCGATCTCACGAAACTTCCGCAGCTTCAGCACGTCGGCCTTCCGCGTCTTGAGTGACGTGACTTCGATCACCACATGGGGCGATTGGCCTTCTTCCCAGAGCTTGTAAACGCGGCGGCGGCCTGGCGGATGATCTTTCACTAAGAACACATCCGGCACCACGCAGACCTTCGGATTCCCCTCGACGTAATACAGCAACAAATCGCCCGACACGTAGGCGCGCTGGTCGCGATACCGAAACTGCAACAGCCGAATCAAACGAATCATCCAATCGCGATGCAAGTCGGTCTCGCCCATCGGCCGCCCGTCCCGTTCGGGGTAATCGATTTGATCCAGCGTCTTGATGTCCGTGGCCATGCTAATCCTCCCTTGGAAGCCGCCGAGCGATTGGCCTAATTGTCGAGTTCCTCAAGTCGTCGGCGCAGTCGCTGGACTTCGGCCTCCAAGTCCAGCGATCGCGCTTCCGCCGCTTCTCGTTCGGCGTCGGCGGCTTCCTCGGCGGTCATCCAGCGTTCGCCCGAGTCGGCGTCGTGAATCGCCAAGCTGCCGTCGTCTTCGAGGCCGAGTTCGGCGTGGAGTTCGACGGAGCGTATCCGGCCTTCGGAGTTGGGCTCGATCGTGACGTACTCGCCATCAATTAAGCGATAGCCATGCAATGGCGGTTTTAGGTAGTCGCCGGTCGGGTCGTATAAGAAGACTTCCGCGACGCCAATTTCGCGAAACTTCCGCAGCTTCAGCACGTCGGCCTTCCGCGTCTTGAGCGACGTGACTTCGATCACCACATGGGGCGATTGGCCTTCTTCCCAGAGCTTGTAAACGCGGCGGCGGCCTGGCGGATGATCTTTCACTAGGAACACATCCGGCACCACGCAGACCTTCGGATTCCCCTCGACGTAATACAGCAACAAATCGCCCGACACGTAGGCCCGCTGGTCGCGATACCGAAACTGCAACAGCCGAATCAAACGAATCATCCAATCGCGATGCAAATCGGTCTCACCCATCGGCCGCCCGTCCCGTTCCGGGTATTCGATCTGTTCCAGAGCTTTGATTTCCGATGCCATTTCGACTTCTCTCTCGCAAGCTAAGGTCCGAACCTCATCATAACCGGTAGCTGGTAGCGTAGAAATGTGAACTGCGGCCAGTGGTCCGTTCGTCCGCATCTTGCGAACGCAGCGAAATAGGCGTCGTCGACAGTGGTTCGCCGATTTGCGATTAACGAATCGCTGTAGCTCGATTCGTGAGATTTCGCTACATACCCGGTTCCCGTACTTGAACCTCGCGCCAGGCAGGCCGGCGAATCCCCGTTGACAGGGACTTGCGAAGTTCGCTCGTCGCCGGCATCCGTGGCAAGCCCGACATCCGCGTATGCCCGTTCGCCCCAAGTGACCCCATGAGCGATACTTTGGAACCACGCGATCTCTCGGTCGATTCGCCAACCCGGAATGCGACTCGATCTACCCGCCCTTCCGAAACCGAAACCTCGAGCGACCGACGACGTGGCGAGCGGTCGCGCGGCAGCGAACGAGCCAGCGAATTGGCGACGAAGCTGCCGTCGGTCGCCGAGCATCCGTTGGCCGCGGCCCTGCTTCACGCCACGGACGCGGGACTTGCCGCGGTTATCTTCTTCGCGCCGCTGTTTATGGGCGGACGCCATCCGCTCGGTCGGTTGGTGCTGGTGTCGATCATCGGCGCGACGGCCATTGCTTGGTTCGCTCGGCAATGTTTCGTCGCGCGAGCTGGCTGGAATCGTTCGCCGGCCCAATGGTTGATTGTCGCGGCGCTGGCGCTGGTCGTGCTCCAAATCCTGCCGCTTCCCGAATCGCTCGTGCGAATCCTGTCGCCGTACCAAGCTGCGAATTTGCCGCTGTGGCATTCGGGCAGTGAGTCGGCCGGCGAGTCCGCTGGGCAACTGGGCGTGTGGAACCGAGTTTCGCTTGCGCCGGCGGAGACACGCAACGGCCTGCTGATGCTAACTGCCTATGGGCTGTTGTTCGTCGTCGTGTTGCAGCGACTTCGTCAGCTTGCCGACCTGGAACGGCTGTTGCGATGGATCGCGATTGCGGCCATGGGAATGGCGGCTCTCGGTCTGCTGCAGTTCTTCTTCGGCAACTCGAAGTTTCTGTGGATGTACGAGCATCCGTTTCGCACGACCGACGGCGTGGTGAAAGGCTCGTTCTCGAACCAAAACCACTTCGCGCATTTTCTGGCCTTGGGAATCGGGCCACTGGTCTGGTGGCTGCAGCGAGTGATTGGCGAGCCGCGCGGCCGCCATGCGTTTGGTTCGTCTAACGCGATGAGCCGCTTTGGCAGCGGCGTCGCCCCGTATTTGATCGGCGGACTGTTAGCGGTGACGGTTGCTGGACTATTGACGTTTTCCCGCGGCGGCGTGATCTCGATCTTGGCGGCGGCCGCGGTCTGTGTGTTGCTGCTCGCCCGGCAAGGATTGTTCGGCCGACAGGCGCTGATCGGGCTCGGAGCCGTGACATTGTTAGTCGCCGCGGCGCTCACGATCCATGGTTCAACGCGACTCGCGACGCGCCTGGAATCGCTGCTTCACATTGCCAGCGAAGATCAGCCGTTCAACCGCCGCATGTTGTGGAACGCGTTGTTGGAAGCGATCCCGCAATACGCCGTGCTTGGTTCCGGTGTCGGCACGCATCGTGAAGTTTATCCGCAATACATCGACGAAGATCCAACGGTCGACTACACGCACGCCGAAAGCGGCTACTTGCAACTGGGCCTCGAGACCGGCGTTCCGGGTTTGTTGCTGATGTTGCTCGGCATCTACTTCGTCGTGGACGGATGCCGGCAAGCTTTCCAGCGAGATGGCGACCGGCGTGCGTCGGCGGCCGCCGCGGCCGTGTTTTCCGGCCTGATCGTGAGCGCGCTGCATTCGCTCGGCGATTTCGTGTGGTACATCCCGGCTTGCATTTCGTTAGCCGTGATCTTGGCGGCCTGCGCCTGTCGTTTGCGCCAGTGGCATCACGCCGCATCGCCGACGACGGACGAGCCAACCGCTTCGGAATCCGAAATCACGGAGTGGCGAGTGCCACGAGCTGGCTGGATTGGCGGCTGCGTTTGCGCGGGGCTGCTGACCGTGATGATGGTGCAAACCTGGTGGGGACCGGCTTTCGCGGCGTCGCCATGGGAATCGTATCGCAAGCTGGCTCGTGAGCAGCAAGCGGCGCGGCGACGCACCGCGTTGGACACGCACGAAGAGCCGTTCGACGAGATGGCTCGGCTGCTGGAAGCCACGGTGGCTAGCGATCCGGCCGACGCCCGAGCTCACATCCGTTTGGCGGAACTGTACCGCCGCTGGTTCGAAGTGCTGCAACGCGACTCGGCGAATGCCATGACGTTGACGCAGATTCGCGATGCGGCGATCGCGTCGCAATTTGAATCGCCCGAATCGCTCGACCAATGGCTGACGGTGGCGATCGGACCGAATCGCGAGATGCTGGACAAGGCGCTCGCCCATACGCGTCGCGGACTGCAACTCTGTCCGCTTCAGGGCGAAGGCTATATCTATCTCGCGGAGCTCGCGTTCCTCGAAGGGCAAGGCGAGCAGGCCAAGCCCTCGTATATCAATCAAGCCCTGCGTCTCCGCCCGCGCTATGGCCCGGTGTTGATGGCGGCCGGCAGCAGTTGGCGATGGCCGGCAATTGGGAAGCCGCGATCGAAACGTGGAAGCGAGCGTATCACGACGACTACGAGAGCCAGGTTCGCATCATGGAAATCATGGCGCCCGTAGTGCCGGCCGAGTTTTTCATGGAGAATTTTCGCCCGGATCGGATCGGGATGGGACGGTTGTTGAATCACTATCGCGGTTTGCAACGGCAGCGGGATGTCCAAATCATCGGCCGCCGCTTCATCGAACTGACGGTGCAAGAGGCCGAAGCGAATCCGGCGGAGAGCCTGCCGTTGTGGATGTCGGCCAGCAGTACGGCCACGTTGTTGGATGAGACGCAATACGCGTTGGAGTTCAACCGCCGAGCCGTGCAAGCGGCGCCCAACGACTTCAACGCCCGGCAGGCACTCGGCAACAAGCTGCTGGCTCAGCGGCTTTACACCGAGGCTGTCGAGCAGTTCAAGTGGTGCCTCAGCCGCGCCCGAATGACGAGGCGTTGCGGCAAAGCCTGATGGCAGCGACCAAGGGATGCACGATGGCACGCAGCAGCCGGTGGCCTCGCGGTTCCAGTCGATCCGACCGCTTCGGTTCCTCGGTGACGCTTCTAGTGCGATGTCACAGCTTCAGAAATTTGGGTTGTGGCAAAAGCGTAGGACGGCCTGTCAGTCTGTATTCCCGAGTGTTGTCGACAGATTGGAAGTCCGTCGTGCCTTGCGATTCGGCTGTGACAACGCACAAGCGACGCCGTGCCATAAGGCGAGCGGCAGATGAGAATGTACCCATTGGGACGCTGGCAGCGTCCACCACGGGACGTGTCGACCACGGGACGCTGGCAGCGTCCGCCACGTGGCCGATGCTGCCAGCATCGGTAGGTGCGTCCACCACGCATGCTGCCAGGTCAGCATCGGTAGGTGCGTCCGCCACGTGGCCGATGCTGCCAGCATCAGTAGGTGCGATTTCGCTGCCAATTGCCTAATGAAGAAGCGAACGCAACAGTCGCAAGGGGCGCGAACAACGCAAGGGGATGACCACGCCTTCTTAGTTGTCAGGGCGTGTTTTTGACTGGGAAAAGTATTTTTGGTGTTCAATGCAGCCGGATTTGGACGCCAAAAGTATTCGTGGCGTTCGTTGCAGCCGGATTTGGACGCCAAAAGTATTTTTGGTGTTCATTGCAGCCGGATTTGAATGCGAAAAATGCTTTTGGCCTTCAATGCAGCCGGATTTGGACACAAAAAGTATTTCTGGCCTCCGATGCAGCCGGATTTGAGCACCAAAAGTATTTTTGGCGTCCAATGCAGCCGGATTTGAACGCGAAAAGTCGCCTCGCTGGCAACGAACGTCTGTCGAGAAGGCGTTTATCGAAGTTTGACCATCGTTCCGAGGTGAATAACAATGTCCGACAAAGCCTGCCGTGGGGGCGGACGCCGGCTATCGGTTGGCGTTGTCCCCGTTCGTTCTTCTTGCGACTAGATAGGGTTGTTCGATGAGTTTTGCTTCCGCGATTCCCCTTTTCGGCGGGCTTCGATTCCGAGTTGCTGTTTGGCTTGGCTTGTTGCTATTGGTCAGTTGCCTTTCGGCGCCGGCAGCTTTGGCGAGCCGATCGTGGGTTCGGCGGCTTCGCCGGAAACGACGCCGTGGGATTTGCGGCAACTGGGCGAAGCGCCGAAGTTTGAATGGGAAAGCCAGCACGGACCGGTCCACTCGTTGTATTACCAGGGGCTGCCTTATCAAGGCCATGCGACCCGCGTGTTCGCCTACTACGCCAATCCCGAAACGATCAAGGGGAACGCCGACGCCACGGACACGGCGAAACCGTCGGTTGACGAACAGCGGCCTTGGCCGGCCGTCGTGCTCATTCATGGCGGCGGCGGGACGGCGTTTCGCGAGTGGGCCGAGCTGGCGGGCGAAGCTGCGGCTATCACGGCGATCGCGATGGACTTGGCCGGCTATCGTCCGATGGAAGGCCAGAACCCTCATCAGCGCGACAAACGCACGCGGCTGGAGGACGGCGGGCCGGATCAAGGCGACGACGAAAAGTTCGGCAGCGTCGACAAGCCGCCCGGCGAGCAGTGGCCGTATCACGCGGTCGCCAACGTCTTGCTGGCTCATTCGCTGATCCGCGGCTTTCCCGAAGTCGACGGCGATCGCACGGCCGTGACGGGGATTAGCTGGGGCGGCTATCTCACGTGCATCGTCGCGGGCGTCGATTCGCGTTTCAAAGCGGCCGTGCCGGTTTACGGTTGCAGCCATTTGCACGACAACAGCGCGTGGCTGTCGCGATTCGACCGGATGACGCCCGAGCAGCGCGACCGCTGGGTGACGCTGTGGGATCCGTCGCGGTATTTGCCGGCCGTGTCGATGCCGATTCTGTTCGTGAACGGCACGAACGACTTCGCCTATCCGCTGGACAGCTACATGAAGTGCTATCGGCTAGTGCCCGGCGACAAGCAGATGCGCGTGACGGTGAACATGCCGCACAGCCATCCGGCCGGTTGGAATCCGAGCGAGATCGGTTTGTTCGTCGACCAGCATTTGCGTGGCGGCGATCCGCTGCCAAAGTTGGCCGAGCCGAACGTGGCCGACGGCCGTGTGATGTGCAAGGTCGCGAACGGCGTGTCGTTGAAGGAAGCCGCGTTGCACTTCACCACTGACGCCGGGCCAATCAACAAGCGACAATGGCAAACCGTGCCGGCCGAAGTGCAAGACAATGTTGTCACCGTCGATGCTCCGCCCGCTGAAGCCACCGTCTGGTTTGTGACCGCCGCGGACATGCGTGGCGCCGTGACCAGCAGCGTGGTGCGCATTCGCGAGTAGCGAGCCACGGCGGTGGAAGAACGCTAGATAAAGGAATGTCGCTCATGATTGTCGGTGTGCCGAAGGAGATTAAGCGGGACGAGTACCGCGTGGGGATTCTGCCCGTTGGTGTCGAGCAGTTGGTCGAAGCCGGACATCGTGTGTTGGTCGAGGCCGGCGCGGGACTCGGCTCGGGCATTCCCGACCATGATTACTTGCGAGCCGGCGCGGAATTGGTTGCTGGCCCGCAGGACGTGTTCGCGACGGCCGACTTGGTGATGAAGGTGAAGGAACCGCAGTCGAGCGAGTGGCCGCTGATTCGGTCCGGGCAGGCGATCTTCACGTACTTTCACTTCGCCGCCAGTCGCGAGTTGACCGAGGCGATGGTCGCGACCGGGGCGACGTGCGTGGCTTACGAAACGCTGCGCGACGAGCACGGGCGATTGCCGCTGTTGACGCCGATGAGCGAAGTGGCCGGGCGGATGAGCATTCAAGAGGGTGCGAAGTATCTGGAAAAGCCGCAGATGGGACGCGGCATTTTGTTGGGCGGCGTGCCGGGCGTCGCGCCGGCTCATATCACAATCTTGGGCGGCGGCGTGGTTGGCGCGAACGCGGCCAAAATCGCGGCGGGCTTTCAGGCCGACGTGACGATCCTGGACATCAACATGGATCGGCTACGTTACTTGGACGACATCATGCCGGCCAATGTGAACGTGCTGTTCAGCGACCGCCATGTGATTCGGGAAGAGCTGCGGCTGGCCGATCTAGTGGTCGGCTCGGTGCTGATTCCGGGCGCCAAGGCCCCGAACTTGGTACGCCGCGAGGATCTGCGGTTGATGAAGCCGGGCAGCGTGATCATCGACGTGGCGATCGATCAAGGCGGCTGCGTCGAAACGAGCCGCCCGACATCGCACGGCGATCCGACGTTCATCGAGGAAGAGGTCGTGCATTATTGCGTGACGAACATGCCCGGCGCGGTTGGCCGGACGAGCACGTTTGCACTGTGTAACGTGACGCTGCCCTGGGCGCGCCGGCTGGCTCAGCATGGCGTCTTGGCGGCGGCCAAGTCATCGCCCGCGATTCGTGCGGCCGTGAACATTCACGCGGGCGAAGTGACGAATCAGGCGGTTGCCGAAACATTTCAGATGCCTTACAAATCGCTGGACTAATCGCGGCTCTGGACGCGGGACATTTGGAACAGCAACACGAGGCGACAATGAACAATCCCACGTCCGTGGAAACGATGCGCTGGGTAGGCGATACAGACGGGCATCTGGTGTTGATCGATCAGACGCTGTTGCCGACGGAGTTCGTCGAGCTGGATTGCCGCAACGTTGAGACGGTGTGGGAAGCGATCAAGATGCTGCGAGTGCGCGGAGCTCCGGCGATCGGAATCGCGGCGGCTTACGGCGTGGTGATCGGCCTGCAACCGTTCGCTCGGGCCGACGAAGCGGACTTCTATCAGCGGCTGAACGATGTGGTCGACTATCTGGCGGGCAGTCGTCCGACAGCCGTGAATCTGTTCTGGGCGCTCGACCGAATGAAGCGGCGGGCGGAAGCTTGGCGAGCCAGCCACGATCCGCACGACGTGTTGGATTTGTTGCTGGCCGAGGCTCGGGCGATTCACGACGAAGACCGCGCGATGTGCCACGCGATCGGTCGGTACGGCGCCGATTTGTTGCGCGACGGACAAGGCGTGCTGACGCATTGCAACGCGGGCGGTTTGGCTACGTCGGAATACGGCACGGCGCTTTCGGTGTTCTTCACGGCTCAGGATCAAGGCAAGCAGTTGCGAGTGTTCGTCGACGAAACTCGACCGCTGCTGCAAGGCGCGCGATTGACGGCCTGGGAGCTGGCTCAGCGAGGCATTCACGCCACGTTGATTTGCGATTCGATGGCAGCTCAAGTAATGCGGGAAGGGCGAGTGCAAGCCGTCGTGACCGGCGCTGACCGAATCGCGGCCAACGGCGATTCGGCGAACAAGATCGGGACGTATTCGCTGGCCGTGCTGGCCAAGGCTCACGACATTCCGTTCTACATCGCCGCGCCGACAAACACGTTCGACTTGTCGATTCAAAGTGGCGATGAGATTCCGATCGAGCAGCGAGCGGCGGACGAGATCACTCGCGGTTTCGGCCGAGTGACCGCGCCGGACGGCATCGAGGTTTACAACCCCGCGTTCGACGTGACACCGGCCGAGTTGATTCACGCGATCATCACCGAACGCGGTCTCATCCGCCCGGTCTGCAAGGAAGCGATCCTGGCCGTCGCCGCGGGCATGTGATTTTTGTTTAACCCGCAGCCGCAGGCGAGGACCGACTCTTGAAAAAGCATTCACCCCACGGCCGCGTGCGAGTAAGCGGTTAAGTATTCGTCCTCGCCTGCGGCTGCGGGTTAAACGAATTCTTGGAAGCGACTTGGTAGCCGCATGCCGCCGCGCCGCATTTCGCATTGACGATTCCGCCTCGAATCGCCACTCTGTTCGCATCCCGCCGTGTTGATGGATCGGATTTCTCAATCGCACAAGGATGTGACCCATGTTTGCTCCGTTCGTGATCTTGGTAGTTGGCCAGCTCGTGCCGCCGCCGGCGCTCGTGCCGGCTGGACCGGCCGCGCCGCTGCAACCAACGTTGGCCGAGCCGTCTCTGGCCGGGCCCAACTACTCATCCGATTACACGTCGAGCGTTCGCATCGGCGGCCAAGTGGTTCAAACGCCATTGCCCGCCGCGGCAAACATCGGCGAGCCAACCGTGCGACCGATCGAGCGTAGCGTGCTCGCAACGTCGAACTCGGGCGGCACGATCGTGACGGCCAGCAGCGAGAGCGTCTCGCCGCTGACTAGCACGGTGGACACGCCCGTCACGGTGAGTCCAGCCGCCAAGCTGATCCGGGACGCTTGGCGAAAAGCCGACGAGGGCGGCGCGGTAGGCGAGCCGACTTCGTTGCTGACCGTTTTGGAGCGAACGGCCACCAATTCGCAACGCCGCGAAGTGGTCGACGCCTATTGGCGACTGGCCATTGCGGCGGCCTCTTACGGCTGGGCGGTCGACGCGTTATGGCAAGCCAGCCAGATTGGCAATCCGGCAACGGACCAAGGCCGGTTACGATTACGGGCGGATCGGGCCGTGGCGGCAGCCGTCGAACGCGAAGCCAAAATGCAACTCGAACAGGCTCAATTGCGATTGGCTCAAGCCGCCCAACTGTCCGACGCCGAGCGAATGCCGCTGCCGTCCGATTTGCCTTACGTTGGACGATACAGCACGCGGTTGGAAAACTTCAGCGCCGAAACGGTTCCGGCCGAGTGGAAAGAGATCGACCGCTTGTTGCCCGAGCAACGCGAATTGATCGAGCAATGGGCCGACGCCGCTCTGGCCTCGGACGAAGCCAACGCGGCATCGACCGCGGCGTTCGGACAACAACAGCTTTCGCTTGGCGAACTGCTGGCAATTCGGCGCGAAGTGCGAGACGCGCGAACGGCCTTCCTGCAATCCGTGTTTCGCTACAACGACGATATCGCTCGATACGCTTTTTCGTTCGCGGCCGAAGGATTGCCGGCCACAACGATCGTTTCGATGTTGATTCCGACCGAGCCGCGAAGCCGATCGGTGTTGGTGTCGCCAACGGGTGTAAGCCAAGCGTCGGCGCTCGAACCGATCTCGCCGACGGCCTCGCGCCGGACGGGCGCGGTGCCCGGATTTCGCGAGTTGCCGTAGTGTGCCGCGCGTGGCGTCGTTGGCCGCGACCGCACGCCATTTTCGGGCCGATTTCCTGGGCCTTGGGAGGGCAAAGAGCGCCTGCTACGATGCAAGCGTTCGCGATTTGCCGCTCCTTGAGACACCAGGAAGTCACTCGGCCCCATGACGAAACACATCTTCGTAACCGGCGGCGTTGTCAGCTCACTCGGCAAGGGACTCACCAGCGCGTCGGTCGGCATGCTGCTGGAACGACGCGGCTTGCGAGTGCGGATGCAGAAGCTGGATCCGTACATCAACGTCGATCCGGGAACGATGAGCCCGTATCAGCACGGCGAAGTTTACGTGCTGGATGACGGCAGCGAGACGGATCTCGATCTGGGGCACTACGAACGTTTCACGAACAGCCCCCTGACTCGGCACTCGAACTATACGACCGGCCAGATTTATCTGTCCGTGATCGAGAAGGAACGCCGCGGCGAGTTTCTCGGCAAGACCGTGCAGGTGATTCCGCACATCACGAACGAGATCAAGAGCGTCATTCAGAAGTTGGCATCCAACGATGTCGACGTGGTGATTACCGAGATCGGCGGCACGGTCGGCGATATCGAAAGCCAACCGTTCCTCGAAGCGATTCGGCAGTTTTCGCTAGATGTCGGCAAGGAGAATTGCCTGTACATTCACTTGACGCTGGTTCCCTATTTGAAAGCGGCTGGCGAGTTGAAGACGAAGCCGACCCAGCACTCTGTCGGCCAGCTTCGCGAAATCGGTATCCAGCCCGATGTGTTGATTTGCCGCTGCGAACGGTCGATCAGCCGCGACGATCGCGAAAAGATCGCGTTGTTTTGCAACGTACCGATCGAAGCGGTGATCGAGGAGAAGGACAAGGATTTTTCGATCTACGAAGTGCCGCTCAGTTTGGTCGACAATTCGCTGGACCGGCTGATCGTGAAGAAGCTCGGGTTGAAGGCGAATTCGCTGGACTTAGACGATTGGCGCGATCTGCTGCATCGGCTTCGCAATCCCGAACATGAGATTGCGATCGCCGTCGTAGGCAAGTACGCCGAGCATAAGGACGCTTACAAGTCGATTTACGAATCGCTGGATCATGCCGGGATTCATCATCATTCGCAAGTTCGCGTGGCGCGGATTCAAAGCGAGGAGATCGAGCGAGAAGGCCCCGAGCGCTTGCTGGCCGGTTATGACGGAATTTTGGTGCCGGGCGGCTTCGGCGAACGCGGTATCGAGGGAAAGGTCGAAGCGATCCGATTCGCCCGCGAGCGGCAGATTCCGTTCTTCGGCATTTGTCTCGGGATGCAATGCGCGGCGATTGAGTTTGGCCGCCACGTCGTGGAGCTCGATGGCGCTCACAGCAGCGAGTTCAACAAGGACACGCCGCACCCGGTGATCTGCTTGCTGGACGAGCAGAAAAATATCACGGACAAGGGCGGCACGATGCGATTGGGCCAGCAGCCCGCTCGGCTGGAAGACGGCAGCTTGGCCGCCAACTGTTACGGCCAATCGGAGATCGCCGAACGACACCGACATCGGTACGAATTCAACAATCAATACCGCCAGCAATACGCGGCCCACGGCATGTCGTTCTCGGGCCTCAGCCCCGACGGCAGCTTGGTGGAAATCGTCGAGCTGGTGGAACATCCTTGGTTTCTGGCCGTACAATTCCACCCCGAGTTCAAATCGAAACCTACTGCCGCCCACCCGCTATTCGCCGGCTTCATCGGCGCCGCCATCGAACGCCACCGCCTACGCGGCGAACGTGCCCAGGAATTCAAGACTGTTTAGAGAGAATCAATGTTGGAAGGGGAATGTCGATGCGCCAACGCTGTAGGCTCGAGTTCGGCGGGAGCATGTTCCTAGCTACTTGATAGCCGAAGGTTTCTCGCCATTATTCTTCGCGGGGAAGCTGTATCCGTTCTGCAACTTTCCGGATCAATGCATCGACGCGCGATGACTTCGCCGCCATACTTTGGCCACAGGTCTTATGCCGGCGGTGGAATTGGGCTGGAAGACAATTGGCAGCGGTATGTGGAAAATCTTCTGGAGGTTGTTGAGCAAGTCCAACGGGTCTTAAAAGACACCGGCTCCTTTGGCTGAACATTGGGGACAGTTACGATCGCAAACGACTCCTTGGCATTCCCTGGCGAGTGGCGTTTGCCATGTCGGACGAACAAGGATGGGTGCTCCGAAACAGCATTGTGTGGAATAAAGTCAAAGGCGGAATGGATAATTCCACGGACAAATTACGAAACGTCCATGAAATGCTGTTCCATTTCGTGAAGCAACCAAAAGGTTACTTCTACGATGTCGACGCCGCGCGTAACACGCCGCGCGAATCAAAAGTGGTCGAGGGGAAGGTGATATCCGCGACGGGCGTGAGCGGCGTTCGCTATCGCCGCCAAATCGAAATGACGACCGCGCTGACGTCCGCGGAAAAATCCAAGGCGTTCGCCGCGTTGGAGGAGATGTTGTCCCAAGTGGAAGCAGGCACGATCTCGGACTTCCGAATGATTATTCGCGGCGTCCAGCGAGCCACACATTCCGATTCCGAGCGAGTTTCGGGCAGAGCACGCGAATTGAATGAGAAGGGGTTCTATTTTCTCAGGTATCACCCGAACGGCACGAAGATCGGAGACGTCTGGGAGATATTGCCGGAAGACACGCAGAAAAGATCAAAGCATTTCGCACCTTATCCCGAAGATCTTGCCGCATACCGATTTTGACCACATGCCCATCCGAGGGCGTGGTTCTCGACCCTTTCTCCGGCACCGGAACAACGAACCTAGTTGCATTTCAACATGGGCGAAAATCAATCGGTATCGACATATCGGAAGAGTACATTGCCCTGGCGGGACCGATTTGGACTGTTTGCATGACTCGAATCACGGAACTCTACGGCATCCCCACGGCCAGTGATTCTCAGGCCGTCGACTGGCCAACGGTTATTCAATCGCAGCAGTGTCCATTTCTATCACGCAAATGCTTGAAGAATCGCAAGAGCGCGCCAGACCAAACGATTGGCAGTTGCACGGTCGGGTACGGACGCCCCAACAGGCATATTATGATTTGTCCATTCCGGTTGTTGGAGAGAAATCAAGTATTTGAAGATTGCAAGTCGCTCGTCACGTTGCATCAGCCCGGCAACGAGTGGCATATCGTGACGGAGTTAAACGTCCCCGGTGGAAGCGTTGATTACTGTTTGGCGTCTGTACGGCGCGAGAAGGTCGTTGACTTCGTGGGGATTGAGTTACAGACACTCGACACGACTGGCACGGTCTGGCCCGAGCGGCAACGCTTCATTCACGGGCATGGTGTCAAGGTGCGAGCGATGGATCGAAAATCGCCAAAACTGTTCGGCGTGAACTGGAAAATGACCGCCAAGACAATTTTGGTGCAACTGCACCACAAAATCGAGACATTCGAGCATTTGTCGAAGAAGCTTGTGTTGGTCGTACAGGACCATTTGCTAAACTACATGAAGCATCAATTTTCGTTTAGCCACTTAGAGGCCGCGCGGCTTGGTGATCCAATGCATTTCCATGCGTACTCGCTAGAACCAATTGGCGAGCGATTTCGCCTTCAACTAAGCGAACGTCTCAGTACCGATGCGGCAGGTATCGCGTCTTGTCTGGGAATGAAGACCGAGGCCAAGCTGGATTTGGAGTATATTCATCGCCAAATCGAGTCCAAAATCAGCACTACGACGTTGATGAGCATGAACATCCCCATTGCCGATTTGAGTTGAATTGGTATGCGCCAGGCTACGGCCACACAATCGAACATTGAGCGTTTGCGAAGGTTTTCGTTTTGATATGTCCACCACACTTCCCATAGTTCGTCATCCGCAAGCGGCGGCTGAGTTTGTTCGGAATGACGAACGGGCTCATTGGCATGATCAGGCGCTGTGGTTTGTCCGCGTGAAGCGGGATCGAATGGCTCAGTCGTTGCCCGAGTGGGAGACGCTGCGAGCCACGGCCTCGCGGATTAAGTCGCACACGATCTCGAATCTGAGCGATTATTTGGTGCAGTTCGAGCACGAAGCCACGCGTCGCGGAGCCATCGTGCATTGGGCCGCCGACGCCGCCGAACACAATGAGATCGTGTTGCGAATTCTTCAGCAGCACGGCGTTCGCAAGGTGGCCAAGAGCAAGTCGATGCTGACCGAAGAATGTCATCTGAATCCATTCCTCGAACGACATGATATTGAGGTGGTGGATACGGATTTGGGTGAGTGGATCGTGCAATTGCGAGGCGAATCCCCCAGCCACATAGTGTTGCCGGCGATTCATATCAAGAAGGAAGAAGTGGGCGAGCTGTTTCATCAGCGGCTTGGCACTGAGGCCGGCGCGACGGATCGAAATATCTGACCGAGGCAGCAAGGCAGCGGCTGCGTGATGTGTTCCTTAATTGCCATGCCGGTATCACTGGCGTTAACTTCGCCATCGCCGAGACCGGCGGCTTCGTGGTCTGCACGAACGAAGGCAACGCCGATTTGGGGACTTCGCTGCCAAAGCTCCATATCGCTTGCATGGGAATCGAAAAACTGATTCCGCGAGCGCGCGACCTGGGAGTCTTTCTGCGGTTGCTCGGCCGATCCGCCACCGGACAGCCCATTACCTCGTACAGTTCGCATTTCCACGGGCCGCGCGAAGGGGGCGAACTGCACATCGTGCTCGTCGACAACGGACGCAGCCGCATCTTGGGCAGCGACGATTACCGGCGGTCGCTGCATTGCATTCGCTGCGGCGCTTGTATGAATACCTGCCCCGTGTATCGACGAAGCGGCGGGCATAGCTACAACGCCACGGTCCCCGGCCCAATCGGGTCGATTCTGAATCCGGCTCGCGATCCCGAAAAATACGAAGCGTTGCCATACGCTTGCAGCTTGTGTGCTTCCTGCACGGATGTTTGCCCGGTGAAGATCAACTTGCACGAGCAACTGTTGACTTGGCGTCGCGATATCGCGGCGGCTGGCCACTTGGCGGCAACGAAGCGTTTGGGGATGTCGCTGGGCGCGGCGCTGTTCAAACGTCCGTGGCTGTATGGAATAGCGGGACGCGTGGGGCGTTGGTCGTTGCGGTGGCTTCCGCGTGGCTTGGTCTATGGGCCGTGGAATCCGTGGGGCAAGCAGCGTGACTTGCCGCCGGCTCCGGCACGCAGTTTCCGCGAAGAATTCCGTCGACGCAAATCATCATGAGCTCCAAGCAACAAATATTGGCGAACATTCGCAAGCATCGGCCGGCCTCATCGCCGCTGCCGGATCTGAACGAGGCCTGGATCGAGTACGAAGATCGCGAGGCTCAGTTCTGGGAGACGCTAAAGTTCGTCGGCGGGCAAGGCCAATCGCTCGACGACCGTAGCCAGCTCGAAGCAGCCGTTCGCCAACTTCCTTGTTTTCCCGATGCGCGACAGATTGTTTGCCGAGTCGCGGGTTTGTCGCTGGGTAATGTCGACGTGGATTCGATCGACGATCCGCACGATCTGGCCAGCGTGGACTTGGCAATCTTGCCGGGCGAGTTTGCCGTGGCGGAGAACGGAGCGGTTTGGGTCACGGAGCGAACCGTGCGGCATCGAGCTATCTACTTCTTGACGCAGCATCTGGTGCTGGTCGCGCCGCGCGGCCAGTTGCTTGACAATCTTCACCAGGCTTACGAACGATTACGATTCGGCGAGCCGGGGTACGGGCTGTTTATTTCCGGCCCATCGAAAACCGCCGACATCGAGCAGTCGTTGGTGATCGCGCACGGCCGAGGTCGTTGAACGTGTTTTTGGTTTGAGTTTGTGGGATATGTTCGGAATTCGAGTGTCCGCCGTTTCAGCCACATGCATGGATGCGTCCGCACTTGCAGACAATTCTGCCGAGCTTTTGGTCGCGCGCGGCAAACTCGAACTCGGCGACACAGCGCCATCATCTGCTGCTGAGTGACGGCGACACGCTCGTGTTGCACGACGATTGCCCGGCGAATTGGCGACAGGGCCAACGAGCCGCGCTGCTGGTGCATGGGCTCGGCGGATCACACGCCTCGCCGTACATGCAGCGCCTAGCCACGAAGCTAACTCGGGTCGGAATTCGCGCGTTCCGCTTGGACTTGCGCGGACATGGACTCGGTTATTCGCTGGCGCAACAGCCGGGGCACGCTGGCCGCAGCGAAGACGCGCGGGCGGCCGTGTTGGAGATTGCCAAACGATGCCCGGATTCACCAGTGACTGTGGTCGGGGTTTCGATGGGCGGCAACATCGTCCTGAAAATGCTGGGAGAGTCTGGCGAGGTCGCCGTGGGCCAAGTGGATAGCGCGGTCGCGGTGGCTCCGCCCATCGCGCTGGCCGATTGCTGTCGGAGCATGATGCAACGGGAGAGTCGGATTTATTCGCGCGCGTTCACGAAGGCGCTTGTTCGTCAAGTGAAGGCACGTCGGCGATTCATTCCGCGTTTGAACGACATTCCGCTGACGCCTTTTCCCAGTTCGCTTTGGGAATTCGACGATCGCTTTACCGCGCCGTTGGCCGGCTTTCGGAACGCGGATGAATATTACGAGCGCAGCAGTTCCTCTCCGCTGTTGGCTCGAATCACCGTGCCGACGCTTGTGCTTGCGGCCGCCGATGATCCGATCGTTCCAGTGTCGATCTTTCATCAGACGCGATATTCGCCGACGACCAAGCTGATGATCACCGAGCACGGCGGGCATGTCGGCTACATCGCGGCCAGTCCTGGCGAAGACGCCGATCGATACTGGATGGATTGGCGCATCGTGCAATTTGTCTTGGCGCGGGAGGAAGATCGCCAGAGCCAAGATTCGCGACAACAGCCACGAGAAAGCGTCGCGCAATAAAGGCTCGCCGCGATTCCCCGCTACTGAGCGCTCGCTCCTTGGAAACCACGTAGGAACGTGTACAGCTCCAGCGCGCTGGGTCCCCACAGGATGATGAACACCGACGGCAACAGGCACATCGTCAACGGGAACAGCATCTTCACGCCCGCTTTGTTCGAACGTTCGTCGGCCGTTTGGCGTCTGCGCAGGCGAATGTTGTCCGCGTATTCGCGAATCGAGGTCACGACGTCGGTACCTAACCGCTGGCCTTGCGTAATCAGCGACGATAGCGAGATGATTTCCGGAGCGTCGATGCGGCGAGCAAACTGGTCGAACGCAAAGTCGGACGATCGCAACTCCGATTGACGTTTGACGATCATCAGCTCTAACGACAGATCGGGATAGGCGAACTCGATTTCGCGGCTGACGTGTGCGAACGATTCGGTCAACGACAAGCCGCCCGTTAAGCACATGCTCATCAAGTCCAAAGCGTCGGGCAGAGCTCGACGAATCCGCATCACTCGGCGATTGCCGACATTTCGCAGATAAATACGCGGAATCGCCCAGCAGAGAATAACTCCACCGATGCCGACCAGCACCGTGCGGGCGGCCAAGTGTCGCTGGCCAGGACCGAACCCTACGGCAATCACGCCGCAAATAATCATCACGAACAAGACCGTCGTGTTGCGAAAGCTGAGAAAGTCGCGGCGGGCGGTCGGTCGATACCAACCGGCGCGGCGAATCTCTTGATCCAGCGGCGTATTGCGATCCGTGTTTCCCAGGCGTTCGAGCACCGCGTCGGAAAGCGGGTTCTCCTGATCGACGCCGCCCCATAGACGACTGCGCAGCCGATCTCGCTTGGCCTGCACCGCAGCCGATCCAGAGAAATAGACGGCGATCGCGATGCCCAGAAAACTGACGATACTGATTAAATCAATCAACATGGCGGCGCACCCGTGGCGAAGCCCGATTAGTAGTCCGACTTCAACAAGCTGTAAATCCAAGTGATTCCGACCACCTGCAACAAAATCGCCGAGGCCAACAAAGCCTGGCCGGCGCTCGTGGCCGTGAAACGATCGAAATACTCGCGTTGGAAAATGATTAGATAAGCGGCCACGAGCGGTCCGGCGACGGCGATCAACGTCGTGCTCACGCGGCCGGCGCCCGTTGCGGCTTTGAACTGTCGATGGTAATTGATGCGGTCGCGAATCACGTGGCTCAAGCGTTCCAGCGTTGTGGGCAAGCTGCCGCCGCTGCGCCGTTGAACCATAAACGTGGTCGCCAAAATCCGAATCTCGCTGATTGGTGCGCGACGGCTGAGCGATCGCATCGCGGAGTCGACCGACAGGCCCATGTCCAACTGTTTCGCACAACGTTTGAACTCCGGGCCCAACGGCTTGGCCGAAGTTTGCCCAACCAACTTGATGGCTTGATCCAAACTTTGGCCGGCTCGCACGGCCCGAGCCAGCGAATCCATCACGTCCGGCAACTGCTCTTGGATTTCCGAACGACGCTTCGACCGCCGCCACGAGTAGTAAGCCAACACGCTCGCCATGCCGACCAACATCGCCACGGCCGATTCCAGCATGTCGTCGCGCCACAGCAACACGACGCCGCACAGCAGCAACCCGACGGCCACAGCCACCAGAAACGCCGTGTCGGGATCCAAATCGACGCCGGTCTGCGCCATGAAGCGACTAAAGCGTTGATCAATCTGCCCGACGATGCCGTCCGACGTGTTGCGATATTCGGGGCTTATCAATTGTTCAGGATCGGTGTCCAGCGACTCGCCACCCAACCGCTGGCGCAGCTTCGCCTGACGAGACTGCATAATTCGTCGGCCGAGCAGCGTCAGCGCCGCGCCCAGGAACGAGCAGATTAGAAACGAAAGAATTAGCAGGAACAGTCTGTGGTCCATTTTAGATCACCTCGCGTTCCGACTTTTCGAACATCGCTTCCGGCAGATGAATGCCGCTGTACTCGATTCGCTCTAAACATTGCGGACGATAGCCGGTCGTGTAGAACGAACCGACCGCCATGCCATCGTCGTTCACGCCGGTTTGGCGAAAGCCGAAGATGTCGTTCATCACATAGGCGCCGTCGCGAACGCCCGTGATCTCCGCCACTCGCATCACGCGTCGCCGGCCACCTTTGAGCCGAGCGGCATGCACAATCAGCGTAATTCCCGAAGCGATGTATTGCCGAACCACGCCGATCGGCAATTCATAACCGGTCATGGCAACCATCATTTCCAAACGAGCCAAGGCGTCGACCGCGCTGTTGGCGTGAATCGTGGTCATCGAGCCTTCGTGGCCGGTGTTCATGGCTTGCAGCATGTCCCACACTTCGCTGCCGCGAACTTCGCCGACGATAATTCGGTCGGGCCGCATGCGGAGACTGTTCCGCACAAGATCGCGTTGGGAAAGCTCGCCCGAGCCTTCCGTATTGGCGGGACGAGTTTCCATGCGAACTCGGTGGCGGTGCTGCAAAATCAACTCGGCCGAATCTTCGATCGTGACCAAACGCTCGTCGCCCGGAATCGCGGCGCTCAACGCGTTCAGCAACGTCGTCTTACCGGCGCCGGTACCTCCCGAGATCAAGCAACCCACGCGTCCCGCTACGGCCGCGTCCATAAACTCGACCATCTCTGGCATGATCGACTGGTTGGCCAGCAAGTCGTCCATCTCCAGCGGTTTAGCGCCGAAACGACGAATGGAAACCGTCGGGCCGTCCAACGCGATCGGCGGAATCACGGCGTTCACACGCGAACCATCTGGCAGACGAGCGTCGACCATCGGGCTGACTTCGTCGATCCGCCGACCCAGCCGGGCCACCAGTCGGCGAATGATCCGCAGCAAGTGTTCGTCGTCGGCGAACAGAATGTTTGTCAGCTCCAATCGACCGCGGCGTTCGATGTAAACCGTATAAGGGCCGTTCACCAAGATGTCGGTGATCGACGGGTCCTGCATCAAGCTTTCCAGCGGACCCAAGCCAAAGATTTCCGCCAGCAATTCGTCCAGCAATCGCTCGCGGTCCAGTTTGCCGAGAATCTCCGGCCTAGTCTTGCTGACTCGATCCGCCAACGCGCGAATCTGCACCAGCAAGCGATCCTGGTTGCGCTCGTCGAACCGAGTCAAGTCCAGCGACTCGACCAGTTGTTGGTGAATCGTGGCCTTCAGTTGCTGGAACGCGCGTTCGAGTTCGTCGACATGATCCGGCATGGCCGGCGCGATGTCGGTCAAACTCCATTCGGGACGCTTTAGCACGGGAAACCTCGAGAATGAAAACTCAAACAGCAGTTCCGCGGAAGCCAGTCGCGTGGCGCGACGCACCAGCACGTTCCGCTCGTGGACAGGCTCTACGTCGCGACGCCGTGCAGCTTATTAGCCAAGGCGCTAAAGCGGCGACTGATTCGCTTCACGCGCGACTGCTCGTGCAGCAATTGCCCCATGTTGGCCGCCCGATTGACGCTTCGCGGATCGTCGGGAATGAGTGCCGTGGCTCGCATGCCCAGCGACTCCTCGACATGAGTCAACGCCAACTGTCCGCTTTGGCCGAACCGATTCACCACCAGATGAAAGCGGTCGCGCGGCACGCCAGAGATGACGGCTTGGTCGACCGTCCACTGAGCCCGTCGTACGGCCGGCACGTCGGGCCGAACAACCAAGGCCACGGCGTCGGACAACTGCATCGCCTCGACTTCGACGTCGGTCAGGCGATTGTCCAGCGACAGCACGCTGTAGGCCGCGGTCATGCGCGACAGGATCGCCAAACGCCGAGCCGCTTCGTCCGTGAGGAACGGATTTGTGTGGTTTTCGCCCGCATTCGCCAACACCAACAGGCCGCTCGCGTGCTGGCAAAAGCTGCTCTTCAACCCCGTCGGATCGAGTCCTCGCCAACGTTTGCAAACGTCCGAGGCCGAATGTCGGGGAGTGAGATTCAGCAGCATCGCCAAGTCGCCAAACTCGGCCGACATTTCGATTAAGGCCACGTCGTCGGGATGTTTGCGAGCCAAAGCGCCCGCCAAATTCGCCGCGACGGTGGTCCCGCCGCTGCCCGGCGTCGGTGCATACACCGAAACGACTCGGCCGCGACGCCGCTTCGTATCCCGCTGGGCGCTCCATTGCTCCAGCACCGTGTCGAGCGCTCGTCGCAAGTCGCCTCGATCCAGCACGCTGGCAACGCCGAATCCGCGAGCCCGTTCGATCACCATGTCTTCGTCCGTGCGGCCGATGGCCAACAATGGCGATTCGGTCAACGCCCGGGCCTCACGCAACGCTTGCCAAGATTCGTCGGCGTGATCGTCGACGCTGACCAACACCAAATCGGCGTCGGCTTCGCCCAGACGTTTGGAAAGGGAATTCCAGCGGACACAGTCGTTAGGCCCGCAGTCCAAGCCGCTTCCCAAAACAATGCGTCGCAATTCGCGATCATCCAGGTCGGGACCATGTGCAACAACAACACGCATGAGAATGCTCGTGGAAAAAGGATCGAATTCGAGAGAGATGGCGTCAGGCCGTTGAGCCCCAGACGTGTTGCAAGTCGCTACGGAGCGACATAAAGCTTGCCGATGTAAGGATTCAGCGGCATGCCAGCGTCAATCAGCGCCGTCCCGGACAGCAGCAAATGCGGCTCGACCGTAACGGTAAGCGTACTACCAGAGTAATTGGCCGAGAGAATACGGCCAGCGGCAAAGCCAGTTATTTGCCGAGTGGGAGAGAACCGTCGACTTCAGTGCCAAATGGAATAATTACACGATTGTTGTTTGGAAGCACGGCGAGTGAATTGCCGAGACGTTTTGCAGACAATACGACGATGATGAATTAGATGGACTCGCGGCTTTCAATGTTCCGCACCGATACAGGTAGGGGTTCCCGCAATGCGAGAATTGATTCCACCAAACTCGTCGATAAATCCGAGGCAGTAACGGTCCGTCCTTGCAAAATTTGAGTGCCGGTGAACGCAGAACCGTCGATGGTACTGCTCACTCGTGAATTAATGAGCAAAGGCGACCGCTGTCCGCACCACTCGTTTCATTGTCACCGACTGATCGCGATCGGTAATTCCCAAACCGGCGACACCATCCGTTGCGTTAACCGCGAAGTTCCAATTGCCTGTATAGATAATCGGGCACATTCGTACTGGCAGCGTGGCGGTGGGGCGGAAACCGTACACTCGCTGGTCCAGTCGCGCTTCGCGAGTGATCGCTAAGTCCGCCTTGGAGTCGCCCAAGATATTGGACAGAAACAGGGTGACGCCGTTAAACTCGCAAGTCACCTTCAGCCCGTTGTAGGCCGTCGTCGGTGTCGGTTCACAAGTCGTGTTGTTAATATCGAAGACAAAATTGGTCAGCGACGTCGGAGCGACTGGCTGATCGGCCACATGATTCGCCGTTGCAATTGCCTCGGCGTTTAACTCCGCCAGACGAACCTGCTGCTGGCAGATGGACTCAGTGCCTACCGCCATTGGTAAGTCAGTCGCTTCACTCCGGCAAGGCAATGTCGTTCGATCCCACAGCACTTGCGCAAGGCCGGCCAGAGCCGTGGCCTCGGCGACGGCGTTGGCTTCGGTCTTGCGAGCGACCAGCAATGCATAGTCGATCGCCACGGCGGCCACGGCGATTAGCGCCCGTCATCCCCAACAGCAAGCCGGTCGTGGTGACGCCACGAACCGGACGTTTGCGATTTTGCGACCCGCGTTGGAACATCGAATACATCTCGTGTTGTTCCGCGTCGCGGACTGTCCGGGCGCCGCGACGCGCTAGGCCACTCGACTAGAGATCCGTCGCCGGCTGAACCGCGCCCGTCGCCGCCGGATCATCCGTCGGCTGATAAGCTCGTTCGATCTCGCCGTCGTTAAACACGCGAACCGATCGCGAACCGCCCCGATAAATCTCCGTGGCAAAGGACCGACGCGGCTCGACACCCAGCAGATTCTCGAGCGTCAACGGTTGGATCGTCGAGCCAGTGCTGGAAGCTAGGTCGTCCAACGCTCGCGGAATCAGAGCGAGCTCGCCGCGCCCTTCGACCGTTCGCAACACATTGGCCTGTTCCAACGTAACGGCCAGCGTGATCATCGGCGATGTTTCGCCGCCGGGCGTGCGTCCGTTGATATACCGAATGTCCAGATTGTTGCTACGCGCCGCCGCGGAACGCCCTTGTTCAAAGCCGATGACTTCCACCGCTTCGAACAGCGTGACCGTGGTTTCCGGAATCGCTTCGGCTCGCACCGAATCGTTCGCCGGCCGTGGGCTGGAGCGGAATAACACGTCGACGAACGTGCCGGGCGGAGTCGTGCCGCCCAGCTTCCTCGAAACTTCGACGTTGACCGCGCGGAAGCCCGGCTTCAGACGCTCGGCCACATTCGGCCCAACGCCCTCCAAATACATGCTGGTTGTGAGAAACGCTTGCCCCTGTTTGACAGGAGCGCTCAGCGTGCGGCCAATAATTTGATCCGGCGTCAGCATCACCGCTGGATCCAAGAAACCGCGTTTCGCTTGTTCCTGCGGCGACATTCGATGAATGGCGATATCACCCAAAGTGATACGACGCCCTTCCGGCAAGTCCACGGTTGCTAACGGCAGAGTCACCATTGCTGGCCGGGCTGGCGGTGGCGTTGGCTCGGCCAACAAAATCGCCCGTAAGCCATACGCTCCGAGCAAGCCCGAGAAAATGGCCAACACACCGACACTCATGGATCCACTTGAAAGTGTCACGTTTTTGATCCTCGTTCGCGGGTCGACAATGGGCCCCGCTCACGCCCTCGCCGCCAGTTTCACATCCCCGAAACTGGCCGCGGTTGTTTTACTTTTGCAAAAGTTTCGCCGTGCCATCCCGACACAACGCATCCTGTCCAGACATCCAACCAATCGAATCGCTGCGTCAGCCCCAACGCCTCGAAATATTTCAATGAGAATTACTTCGCTGTTAAATCTTTGCCCCGTCCAAACCTACTCGAACAACATACAAGTCCTTGAGACTAACGTTCGACCTTCGAGTGTGAAACCGATCACGCCCAAGAGGTCCGGAGTCGCTTTCTCCATCGGCATCGAAATCGTCACACAAGCCAGATTCCCGGCCGCACTGAGTTCGCTAGTTACTTGCACCGTTACGTCGGTGCTCAAACTAGTCGCCGTAGCGCTCCCGCCAAACGTTTTGGCGTCGTTTTCCAAGAGAACGGCGGCGACCGCGGCCGCCGCGGCTGTGTCTGTTGAGCCACGTGCGTACAACCTCGCCCCGTCCGCGCTGGCCAACTTCATCGTGTTGTAGCTGGAGATCAACAAACTCAGTTCGACGATCCCAAACAAAACGCCCATCAACACCGGAAACACCAACAACATCTCGGCGCTCAACAACGCCCCACGGCGTCGGCGCGCGGACAAGCCGGTCAGTCGCCCGACCGGTTTGTGAGACCGTGTTGATTGAGAACGATGCTGTTTCACGGATGCTGCTGAACTCTTATGGCTATTGAACTATTACTGAACGATTTAGGAAACGGCCGCGGGCAACTCGGCTTCCGACTGCACTTCCGTTCGTGGCTGCTCCGACTGGGCTTCAGGATCGGGGCGACCCGACAATGGTAAATTGCGACCGGTGGCTACGGAAACGGCCAGCACCAGCCAAGTGGCCAGAGCCGCCGGCACGCCGAACGGCATGATCCGACGATGCACTTTGCGTTTGACTGCTTCGGCTTGAGTTGCCTTCTTTTTCTTGCTGTTGTCTTCCAAATCGAGGTACCGAGATTTTGTGCGGCCCATTCCGGAGGTGATGAATTGCCAAGCCAACACGAAAATCGCACCGACCACCACCAACAACCCAACGACTAGGAAAACCCGAAACGTCATCGCCGCGCCGAGCCAAGCCCCCAAGGCGCCCATATATTTGACGTCGCCGCCAGCCCCTTTACCCATCGCCCACATCACAAACAGGATTCCAAAACCCGTCGCGAATCCGGCCAGGGCGATCAGCAACTGCATGCCAACTCCCCACATCCCATCGTTCATCGCGCCGTACACAATGTGAAACAGCAAAGCAGCGCCGAACGCCGAAACGGTTAGTACGTTCGGCAGGCGGCTACTTCGCCAGTCGGTGTAAGCCGCGGCGATGGTGAAAACCACGACGCAGACGATCAAAACTAGTAAGGCTGGGTCCATGAGTTGTTGCTAAGCGATGTTGTTTCTAAGCGATGAGGGGTGCTTAGGGTGTACCGTTCTCTGCTCCGAGGAAGGTTGGCGGAGCGGCGTCGTTGGATCCATTGTCCAACGCATATATCGCCGCCGCATAGTCTTCCAATTCCGAAACCAGTGAAGTTTGGGCGGCATTGATACCAACGATCATTCCAAGCGTCAAAATCGTGCCGAGAATGAGATATTCCGAGGTCAGCAAGCTGCCGAACTCATCGCGCCATAGGCAGGTCCAGCGAAGAGCTTGACCGGGCGCCTGAGGCCGCGCCTCTGTTTCATTCGCTTGTTTCGTGGATCGAATCATTGTTCCGCCTCCGCCGCGACGCCATAACGTATAAAGCTTGTTGGATCGTTGGCGAATTGGTCATTCGAGCTGAGCGTGGGGCTGTCGTTGTCGGTGCTCGTGTCGTCGCAGAAGTCCATCATGTCGATGAACAACGTACCGTCGCCCGTCGTGCCGCCCGTAATCACGTAGCTCTGATCCAGTTGCCCGATCGCTTGAGCGTAGTCAGCCCACTCGGTCACGGCCGCGTCGCGAAACGACTTGGCCCCGACGATGATGCCGATCACCAACACGGTTGTCAGCAGGATCACTTCGCAGGAAATCACGCTGCCCGTTTGATCGTGCCATAACCGGGCGGCGATTGATCGGTGTACGCGATAAATTGAAGCATCTCGAACTTCGTAGGCGGTGGTAGTGGCCGGTTGCATCATGGTACCCCCGCTCCTTCCGCGCCAGCCGTGGCGCACACGTTGACACATTTGGATCCGAGCGTCGCGTTGTCGTCGCTTTCGGCCGTGTCGCAGAAGTCTTCGGTGTCCACAAAATAGGACGGGGCGGTCACCAAGGTGCCGTCGGCCAGCGTGATCGTCAAGGACGAGTAAGAATACGATTGATTCAGATTCGCAACGGCTTGCGCCAAGTCCGCAAACTCGGTAACCGCTGCATCCCGAAACGACTTCATGCCGACCAATATCCCGATGGTCAGCATCGTGATAATCAGCACCAATTCGGCGCTGTTCACTCCGCCCGACTCGTCTTGCCATAATTGCTTCAACATCGACTTCGCTTTCTGGGGCACGCGAAATGCAATCTATGTCGTGTCGTCGCTGACCAAGTCGGCTAAGTCGCCCAGCTTGGTCAACATCGCTTCCTGAACCGCATGGATCCCCACCAGCAAACCGATGGTGAGTAGCGTTCCGAGCAGCAAGTATTCAGCGGCGATCAGACCGCCGTTTTCGTCTTCCCAAAATTCCCGAAGGCGATTCATTTGGCGTGGTCCTGGACGGCGAAAATCGAGAAATCGCGAGCTTCGATGACTTCGCAAGTTGCTTGGTCAACGACCAAATCGCGCTGCAATCTGCCGCGCGGTGTGCCCATCTTAAACAGCGTCAACACCGCTCGCAACGATTCTGCGAAGAATTTTCCGCGAAACCCGCTACCCCCTTAATTTGCCCGCTTTGCCGACTCGTTGTCCGGCACTAGAACGCCACGAGCACAATACTGGATTGCCTGTCCAATCACTCGGCCGGGCCGCATGCGTTGCTCGATAAGTAAGTCGCGGCTACCAGTCCCAGGTTGTCGCCCGCGAATAGGTCGCTTCATGATTCCGGGAGGATCGCTTTCGCTGCCCCAGTTGCAAACGACGGAACATCAGGGAATCTTCGTCGCCCGCCGAATGCTCGAAGCCGAGCAGATGACTGAACTTCGTGAGCGATCGCGGTCAACGCGTCCATGCGGCCAGACGCACGCCGCCCGCGGTTGCTCGCAATCGGCCGGCCGCGCTCGAGAAACCTCGTCCTACGGTTGGCGTCGCATCAATGAACCAGCCGTTGTCCGGCTTTACCCGTATCGAGTGTGATCGCATTGCCGCTGGCCTCGCCGATTCGATCGCCTGGCAAATCCGCGATGAGCATTCCTGCGCCGATGAGAGCTTGGGCTATTGCTCCTGCCGAGCGCCGGCGTCCGCGAAATTGCTGAATTGCTGCCCGCACCAACGGCTCATCGCCATGGCGGTGACCGGGCGCGTTCGATGTGCGCCTCGAGCGTTTGCGGCCGGCTGACGTAGCTGCCCGCAGCGGGTTGCTGCTTCCGGCTGGAGTCGGCAACAATTGATGCACCAACATCGCCGGATGGTGTCGAACACAAGAACATTTCGAGCCTGATGGCTGAGGCCGTCAGCCCGCGTTCGGTGAAGTTGTAATTCTGGCGTTCGTGTTACCGCTTAGCACGATGCCGGTAATTTGATCGCCGCCTGCCGTTCCGCCAGCCGTCCCCACGCGTTCGACGCCATCCAAGAACATCGTCGGGTGCGTTTCGGTCACGCTGTAAGTTCCGGGCGGTAGATCGGCGAATTGATATGTTCCGTCGTTGGCGGTCGTCGTGGTTCGTTGGATCGTCGTGGCGTTGGGTCGAAGTGCCTTGCAGCGTATCGTGACATTCGGCAAAACCGGATTCGCCTGTGTCGCGCACGCCATCGTTGTCCGAGTCGATGAAAACGGAGCCGGAAAGTGTCGAGAGGCCGACCGTGATCTCGAACGTTTGCCGGGCACTTGTATTCAGGTTGGGCGAAGTGCCGCTGCCGTTGTCGCTGAGCGTGACGCCGAATCGAGCCGTGCCTGATGAGTTAGCCGCGACGGCGTAAGTCAGCGCCCGCCGTGGCGTTGATCGTTGGCGGCGTGGTGAACGTGATGCCGCTGTTGCTAAGCTGAGTGACGTTGAACGTCAAGCGTCTGGCCTGATTCGTTCGCGGCCCTGCCGCGAAATGTTCATGGCAAAGTTCGCCAATACTGCAATCCAGCCGCCCGGATCTGAAGCCGGTGGATTTCCGGCGAGCGTAAAGCTGGGTGCGTCGTTTACGGCCGTAATCGTGAGTGCGCTTATCGCGGCCGTGTTGAGCTTGCCGAGCCATCGCTGACTCGGTAGGTAAACGTATCCGTGCTGTTAAAGTTGGTCGTGGGCGTGTAGGTCAGATTTGGGCGCCGTGCCACTCAGAGTGCCGTTGGCCGCATTGAGTCAACACGTGAGTCAGCGTTGAATTTCGACATCGGTTCCGAGAGCGTGATTTGAAACCGGAGTGTCTTCGTTGGTCGTGCGAGTTACGGCATTGGCGACCGGCGGGTCGTCTGGTTTAGCCGTCACGCTGAAGGTGATCGTGCCGAGCGGCGAATTGAGCTGGCCGTCGTTGGCCTCGATAAGTCAACGTGGTTGTGCCGTTGAAGTTGGCTGCGGGCGTGTAAGTCAGATTTGGGCGTCATGCCGGAAAACTGCGCCGCTGCTGGGTTGCGTAACGATTGTGAACGTGAGCTGCACTGGCTTCGGGATCCGTGCCTTCCAACGTGAACGCCGTGGCGGTGTCCTCGACCACCGTCACGGACTTTGTTCACGACGCTAGGCACGTCGTTCTCGCCAGTCACGGTGATCGACACCGTGGCTGCGGCCGAGTTATCGCACCGTCGTTCACGCGATAGGTAAACGAATCCGAGCCGTTGGTTCGCGTTCGGCGTGTAAGTCAGGTTCGCGCGCTGCTGCCGGTCAGCGTTCCGTTGGCTGGTTGCGTCAACACGGCGAAGTCAGCGTGTTACGCCTGGATCGGTTCCGGTAAGCGTGATCGAAGCGAAGTGGTGTCTTCGGCCGTAGTGACGTGGTCAGTGCACTCGCCACCGGCGGGTCGTTCACCGCGGCGACGGAAAACGTGATCGTCGCAGCTGCCGAATCCCAACCGCCATCGTTCACTCGGAACGTCAGAGAATCCGTGCCGTTGAAATTGGCGTTGGGCGTACGAGATTCGGGCGGTACCAGTGAGTGGTCCGTTCGTGGGCTGAGTGACGACGGTGAACGTGATGAAGCGTTTTCGGGATCGCTGCCGGTGAGCGTGAAGTTTAACGGGGTGTCTTCGTTCAGATTCTGAACGCCACTGTCGGCCACGGGCGGATCGTCGACCGCCGCGACGGTAATCGAAACGGCCGTATTGAACTGCCGGTCCCACTGTTCGCACCTGCGAAGCTCTGTCCTGCCCAAGCGGAATTGGCGGAGGGCGGTAGACGAACGTCGGCCCGCTGCCGGACACGCGCCAGTTTGCGGGTTGCGAACATCTCAAACGTTGGCGGATCATTGTCCGCGTCCGTTACGGTCAGCGAGATCGTGGCGGAAGTATCTTCATCCGTATTCCGCGAGTCGTCGGGGCGACCGGCAAGTCGTTGACGGATTCACCGTGATGGAAACGGTCGCTGTGGAACGAACTGGAGTTTCGTCGCTGGCGACGAACGTAAAGCTGTCCGTGCCGTTGAAATCAAGACCGGCGTAAGTCAGATTCGGCGCAAGTCGCCGGTCAGCGTGCCGTTAGTCGGTTGAGTCAACACGGTGAAAGTCAGCGGGTCGCTTCTCCACATCCGTGGCCGACAACGAAACTGCCAGCGTCGCGTCTTCATCCACGGAAACGTCGGCATCGGCGGCAACCGGTGCGTCGTTTACCGCCGCCACCGTGATCGAGACCGTGGCCGTGTTCGAATCGACAGTGCCATCGTTCACCGTAAGGAAGCTGTCGACGCCGTTGAAACTGCATTGGGCGTATAAAACGAAGCTGGGGCCGGTGCCCGAAAGCGTGCCGTTGGTTGGCTGCGACGCGATCGCGAAAGTTAGCGGATCGTTGTCGACATCGGTCGCGGTCAAGGCAACCGTTGCGGCGGTGTCTTCGTCCGTGTTGACCGAATCGTCCGACGCGCGACCGGGCGTCGTTAACGGCCTCGACGGTGATTGTGATCACGCCGGGACGAGTCCGCCGTGCCGTCGTTCGCGATGAACGTAAAGTGTCGACGCCGTTAAAATTCGCGTCGGGCGTGTACGTCAGGTCTGGTGCAACGCCGCTGAGTGTTCCGCTGGTTGGCGAGTCGTCACGGTAAAAGTCGCGTCGTTCTCCGCGGGGTCCGTCGCTGAGCGTCACGGCAACGGCGTTGTCTTCGTTCGTGGTGACCGTCTGCGAGCTACGCTGGCCGGAGCGTCGTTCACTGCCGCGACGCTAATCTGTCACCGTCGCTTCGGCCGAGTTCGCCATGCCATCGCCGACTCCGAAAGTAAACGCGTATCGACGCCGTTAAAATTTGGTGGCTTGCTGTGTAGGAACGATCGCGCCGCTGCTGTTCAAAGGACCGCTGACCGTGCCGTTCGCGGGCGGAGTTACGATCTCGAACGTCAGCGGATCGCTGTCTGGATCGTTGCCGGACAAGGCGAGAAATACGGTCACATCTTCCGTCGCGGAGACCGTCTGTGTTAGCCACTGGCGGATCGTTGGTCGAGCGAACGTCGAAGCTGATCGTGGCCGTGTTGGAATCCACCGTTCCGTCGTTGACGAGAAACGTAATGCTGTCCGCGCCGGTGAAGCCAGCGTTTGGCGTGTAGACAAGGTTCGGCGCGGTACCGGTCAGCGTGCCGTTCGCGGGCTGAGTCAACACGGTGAACGCCAGCGGGTCGTTGTCCACGTCGTCGGCCGTCAGCGTCACCGTGCGACTAATCCCTTGAGCGGCTGGCAACGCCTGCGAATCGGCGACGGGCGCATCGTTGACCGCGGTCACGTTGATCGTGATTGTTCCGGTTGCTGAATCGGCCGAGCCATCGTTGGCCACGAACGTGAAGCTGTCCGTGCCGTTGAAATTCGCGTCAGGTGTGTAAGTCAGATTCGGAGCGGAACGCTGAGCGTGCCGCTAGTCGGCGAGTCGATCACGGTGAACGTCAGCGGATCGTTCTCGACATCCGAACCGCTCAGAGACACGGCCACCGCCGTATCTTCGTTCGTTGAGATCGATTGATCGTTCGCCGTCGGCGGATCGTTCACGGCGGCGACGGAAACGGTAATCGTGGCCGTGGCCGAATCGACCGTGCCATCGTTGGCCACGTAGGTGAAACTGTCGACGCCGCTAAAATTCGCATCCGGCGTATACGTGAGATTCGGCGACGTGCCGCTGAGCGTTCCGTTGGTCGGTTGCCCGGTCACGCTAAACGTCAGTGGATCGTTCTCGACATCACTGCCCGACAACACAACCGCCACGGGCGTGTCTTCATCGGTATTCGTCGTCTGCGAGTCATTGCAAGCGCATCATTCACGGCGGAAACCGCGAAGCTCACGGTGGCAGACCTGAATCGCTGCCGCTGCCATCGTTCGCGACGAACGTGAAGCTGCTGCCGCCATTGAAGTCCGCGTTCGGCGTATGTCGATTCGCTGCCGTGCCGCTAGCGCGCCGTTGCTGGGTTGCGTCAGGACCGTGAACGTCAGCCGCATCGTTCTCGACGTCGGTCGCGGCCAGTGTGACCATCACCGCCACGTTCTCGGTCGCCGCCACGTTCTGTTCGTGGCGACCGGCAAGTCATTCACGGGCGCCGACCACGATCGAAATCGTGGCGCCGTTCGAATTGGCCATCGAATCGTTGGCCACGAACGTGAAACTGTCCGTGCCGCTGAAGTTGGCGTCGGGCGTGTAAGTCAGATTCGCCAGGCCGCTGAGCGTGCCATTCACTGGTTGGTGCCGACACGGTGAACGGGAGTGCGTCCGAATCTTGGTCGGTCGCCGAAAGCGTGATTCCAACCGCCGTGTCCTCGGCCGTGGCTTTGCCGTCGCGTCGCTGGCCAATGGCGGTTGATTGTCGGCCGTGACGCTGCGACCGATCAGCCACGTTCGAGTCGAGCATGCCGTCGTTAACCGGAACGTGAACGAATCGGGACCCGTGTGATTCGCGTTAGGCGTGTAGGTGAGGTTGGGAGCCGTGCTGGTCAGCGTTCCGTTGGCTGGCTGAGTCAGCACGGTGAAGGTCGACCGACCACCTCCACGTCGCTGCCGGTGAGCGGCCACGTTGGCGGGTCGCGTCCTCGACCACGCCGAGATTCTGGCGGCGTTCGCGACCGGTACCGTTCGCCGCCGCGATGCTGAGGCTGATCGTGGCCGTGTTCGAGCTACGCCGTCATTGGCGATAAACGTGAAGCTGTCCGCGTGTGCCGTTGAAATTCGCGTTCGGCGTAAACGTGAGATCGCTGTGCTGCTGAGCGTGCCGTTCTGTTTACTGAGCGACGATGGTGAACGATAAGCGAATCGTTTTCCGCGTCCGTCGCACCGAGCGTAACAGCCGCGGCCACGTCTTCGCTCGTGTTGAGCGATTGGCCGCTCGCCACCGGGCGCGTCGTTCACCGCTGCGATGCCGAGGCTGATTGTGGCCGTGTTCGAGTCGGCCTGCCATCGTTGGCGATAAACGTAAAGCTGTCCGAGCCGTTGAAGTTGGCATCAGGCGTATAAGTCAGATTCGGGCGCGGTGCCGCTGAGTGTGCCGTTCGCCGCATTTTCGAGCGACGATGGTGAACGACAGCGAATCGTTCTCCGTGTCCGTCGCACCGGAGCGTAACAGCCGTTGCCGACGTCCTCGTTCGTGTTGAGCGATTGGCCACTGCCACGGTGCGTCGCTCACTGCTGCCGTGATGCTGAGGCCGATCGTGGCCGTGTTCGAGTCGAGCGTGCCGTCATTGGCGATGAACGTGAAAGCTGTCCGAGCCGTTGAAGTTGGCGTCGGGCGTGTAAGTCAGATTCAGCGCGGTGCCCGCTGAGCGTGCCGTTCGCCGGTTGGGCGATCACGGTAAACGACAACGGATCGCTGTCGGCGTCGGTTCCGGTCAACGTCACTCCGGCCGCCGTGTCCTCGTTCGTATTGATCGTTTGATCGTTTGCCACCGGAACGCTGTTGGCCGCCGCGACCTCCAAAGTCGCTCCGTTCACCACGACCATATCCGGCGCCACGGTGATGAATCCGGTTTCGGGAAACATCCGCGTCAGCAGCAGGGCGTTGTTTCCGACAGCCACCGAAAAGTTGCCGGTGCCAACCGTGTCGGCGGTGAAGTGAATCGAGAACAGCAGATAGTCGTCGGCCGCTTGAGCCGCGGAGGGCGGAGTCAAATCGGTGTCGGCCGCGCCGATGTCTTCCAGCGTCGAGCCGTTGAGCACGCCGTTGCTGGGATCAAAGTTGTAATCCGCGCCGTGCGTCACGCTGCCGGCGACCAACGACGTCTGCCCCGGAAACGTCAAATCGAGATAGGCCGACGCCACGCCCACCGCGTTCGCTCGTATGTCGCGAATCGTTGCTTCGAGCACGATTTCCGTGCCTGGCGCGACCGGTCCGCTGATCGGCTGGTTCATTGTGTCGAACAACTGCAAGTCGATTTGCAGGTCGTTCGCCAACAGTTGCCGACTTTCCAGCAATTCGAGTCGCATCGCGCGACGAGTCGATTCCCGTCTACCGAATCGACGGTTCTTGCGATCGGCTTGGCGCGTGGAAGAAGCGCGACGCGCACGGCGGCGCGACAATGAATGGTCAACCATACCGCGGGGTCTTTCGGCGTGGAGAGTGTTGAGTTGGCTGTGGGGAATGCGGCTGATGTGGTTCCGCTGGAGGACGCCAAGTCCCCCAGCCGAACCGCCATTGCTCTGATGAAACTCGCGGCGAAACGGTTCCCTGGGCCTGTAGAAATGGGCGTTGCCGCGAGGGCGGCAACCGGCCGACTCGTGTGAGTCCGCACTTCCCATGCTAAACACGCTTTAGGCAACCGCTACAAGCGCGGCTCAAAAATCACCGCCAAATACCTCGTCGACCGCCGCCAAGTTCGGCAAACGTCGTTGCCCGCGACTGATCGATTCGATCATTACGTCCAAACTGTCGCCGCCATCCAAAGCCGGCAGGTCGTCGTATCCGAGGATGTGGCCAAGTTCGTGCGTCACGACCGACAACAGGTCGACTCGCCCGGCCGCGGCGGAATTCTCTTTGGCTTCCAAACCGCCACCAGAGTTCACCGCGAATTCGTCGTTTTCGCGTGGCGTCAAGTCAACAAACCAACCGGCGCCCGCCGCGTCCTGATCCAGCAGGATGATCCAGCCTTGAGCCAACCCGAGCAGATTGTCTTCCAAATTCGTCACTTGGAATTCAACCGAGCGCAGCGCCGCCGATTGAGCTTCGCTGATCCCAGCCGCTTCCCAAGCTTCGATTGCCGTCGACACGATCGCGGACAACGAGTCCGCTTCGATCGCATCGCCGCCGCCATCGCCCGCCCCAATCGGCTCGGCCAACATCAAAGGCGTTTTCGGACACAGAGCAATTGCCAGCGCGTCTTGCTGCGTGAGGTTTCCGTCGCCGTCGATGTCGAGATAACGCGCCGTCCCAGGAATGCCGGGCGTCGGATTCGGCAAATCCGGTGCGACCGGCGGATTCGCCAGCACGCGCGACCCGCCGTTGTTCAAGGCGTTGATGATGATGATCTCATCCAACGAGTCGATGCGGCCGTCGTTGTTCACGTCGCAGGGATCGCCCGGATTTTGCCACGGCCGAACGGATCCGATCACGATCGCTTCCGTCTCGTAGCTGGCCGGCACTTCGTTGTTCACCCCGAACACCAACGTTTGTCGGCCCGGCGCGTCTTCGGCGGCCAGGAATAAGTCGGCCGTATCACCGATCGTCGCTCCCGCGTGAACTTGTCCCGTAACGCGGAACAGCAACTGAGCCGGATCGGCCCCGACCGGCGCTGGCGGCGGAAACGCCGGAATCGAGCCACCCGCGCCGTCCACCAACTGGTTCGGTTCGTCGATCGAGCCGCCTTGATTCGCGGTAAATTGGCTGCCGTAGGTTAGCGTCCCCGCGACCCAATCGAACAAATCGGGATCGTAGCCCAAGTCCGCGAAGCCTTGAAACACGCCGCCATTGGCGCCCACGGCTCGCAAATCGTCGGCGTAAACTTCGGCGATGAACTGCGAGCCGGGCGCTAAGCGATACAGGCCGTCCGTGCCGCGCGGGAATTCCGGTTGGCCAGCGACCGACGGATCGCGCAGCACGATCGTATAAGCCACCGTGGCCGTGTCGTTGTCCACGATCGTGGCCGTGCCTTGGGCATCCGCGATCGACGCGTTCACCGCGTTCGACAAGTTCAGGAAAAACGTCTCGTCGGCCTCGTCACTGATATCGCCCGGCACGGTAACCGTCACGGTTTGCGAAGTCACGCCGGGCGCAAACGTCAACTGTCCCGACACGGGCGTGTAGTCCGCCGTCGCAGAACGGGCGGTCCCGTCGCTGGTCGAATAATCGACCGTCACGGTGTTGGAATAAGGAACCGCCAGCGACACGGTGAATGTTACCGTGGACGATTGGCCTCGATCCAATTCCGTCACCGAAACATCGTTGACCGACAGCGTCGGCAAGTCGCCGATCGTTACCGCGTAATCCTCGACCTCGCCGCCGTCCCCTGGATCGGCCGCGCCATCGGGATCCAGAATATCGTCGGACAATTCATAGCGCACGCGAGCGTAGGTCAGCGGATCGGACGTCGTCGCCGGAATCGCGTTTGGCGGAACATTGAACGTCAACGTGTTGACGCCGACCACCACGGGCTGAGCCGCCGCGATCCATTCGTTGGCGTCGTCCAAATCGCCGTCGTTGTTGAAGTCGACCCAGGCGCTGACATAACCATCGGCCGAAGCGGTCACGGTCATGGTCGCTTGCCCGCCCGGAATCATCTGCGAGAAGATCACGCCGTCTTCGTCATCCATGCCGTTCGTGTCGTCGCCGGTGGCCAAGGCATCCGGTTGGCCGTCCGCTTCCGCATCCAATCGCTGGCCCAAAAACACGCCCGAAAGAATCGAATGCCGGGCGCCGTTGTTTACTAGCAGCGTCGGATACAGCGGCGTTCCGAGCGGCCCGGCTTCGTCCGGCAAATCGCCGAAATCCAGCACATCGCCCAACATGATCGGATAGTCCTCGACTTCACCGTCCGGCACGGTCGGATCGGGCAACGTCGGCAGAATCCCGTCGGGGCCAAGGAAATCGTTCGCGAAGTCCGAGGTGCTCAAACGGAAGCGGGCGAATGTTTCCAGCCCCGGAGTGACCCAAGCCGGCACGGCAAAGTCGATCGTTTGCGTCCCGTTCACAATCGTGGCGTCGGACAAAGCCACCGGATGCTCGCCCGGATCGTCCCAGTCGCCGTCCGCTCGGAAATCGAACCAGCCGTTCAAGTACACGGTCGGCGAGCCGGCCGGAATCGTGGCGGTGACTTCAATCGTGGCCATCATGCCGGGTTCGAGCGGCGTCAGGAATCGAATGCCGTCCTCGTCGTCGCTGCTGTTGAGATCGTCGCCCAAAGCTCTCGCGTGCGGCTGGCCATCGGCTTCCGCGTCGATCGACGATCCGAGATAGATGCCCGTAATTAAATGGCGTGGCCCGCCACCGGTCACCGCGTTCAGCAACGTCGAATAATCCGGCTCCGGAGCGTCGCCGAAATCCAAGCCATTTTCGATCGGAATCAGATAGTCTTCCACTTCGCCATCGAACGCCGGTCCAATCGCCGACAGCCCTTCTTCCGTGCTCACTCGGAAACGCGCGAACGAATCGCCAACCACGGCATCCGGCGGAATCGCAACTTGCAGCGTATGCACCGTGCCGGCCACGAGCGGCTCGTCGATCGCGATTTCCTCGCCCATATCGAACGAGCCACTGCCGTCGAAGTCGATCCAGGCATTCAGCACCGCGTCGGCCGTCGCATGCGAGTAGTCGACCGTGATCGTGGCCACGCTGCCGGTCAGCAGCACGGCTGGCAACGTCACGCCGTCTTCGTCGTCGCCGTCCAAATCCTGATCGTCGCCGAGCGCGAAATTGTCCGCCTGTCCGTCGATATCGGCGTCGACCGTCGCGCCGAGGAAGACCGTCGGGTTCGCTACCAATGCATGTCGAGCCCCGTCGCCAACCGGCGGCAATCGCGTTTCGAACGAATCCGGCGCGTCGCCGAAGTCGGCCGCGTGAATCGTGACTCGGTAATCCTCGACTTCGCCGTCGGCGGCCAAACCTGTGGACAAAGGCGTGCCGGCCGTCGACACGCGAAACCGCATCGTGCTGGCGCCGATCTTCGCGCCGAACGGCACGTTGAACGTCAACGCATTTGTACCGACCGTCACCGCCTGAGCCGCGATGACTTTCTCGCCGAAGTCCGCCCAGTCGCCGTCGCCGTTCAGATCGATCCAAGCGTCGAGCAAACCGGCCGCGCGGCTGACTTCGACTTCGATATTGATCGTGTCGCCCGGAATCAACGGCGCGAGAAACGTCACGCCGTCTTCGTCGTCGCTGGCATCCAGCGTATCGTCGCCCGTCGCGCTGCCGTTGGGCTGACCGTCCAGCTCGGCGTCGACCTCCTCGCCCAACACCGGTCCGCTGGTCATCACGTGCCGAGCGCCGTCGGAAGCCAGCAGCGTAGCGAAGTCACTAGCCAGCGCGGCGTTGTCCGGCGCGTCGCCGAAATCCAAGTCGGATATCGCCACGCGATAATCTTCCACTTCGCCATTGTCGACGAATCCGGTCGGCGCGAGACCGCCGACCGAGCTGAAACGGAATCTCGCATAAGTGCTGCCGACCGTCGCGCCGCCGGGGATCGTGATCGTCAGCGTGTTTTCGCCGGGAACCAGTGGATCGCCGGCAACGCCCGTGATTCGCTCGCCCGGCTCGAAATCGCCATCCGCGTCGTAGTCGATCCAGCCGTCCAACAACCCGTCCGCATTCGCGATCACGGTCAGCTCGACCACCTCGCCGGGCACCAAGGCCGTCAACGGAAACGCCACGCCGTTCTCGTCGTCGACGTTGTTCGCGTCATCGCCCGTCGCCGTCGAGTTCGGTTGGCCATCCAACTCGTGATCCAAATCCAGGCCCGCACCCAAGAACAACACGTTGTTCGGATCGAAGGCGTGACGCGGACCGTTTTGCGCGAGCAGCGTTTCGTAATCGTCGGAGACAGTCGCCGTCGCCAAGTCATAAGGCGCGTCGCCGAAGTCCAGCAGCTCGCTCCGATCGCCGATCAACACCAGATAGTCTTCGACTTCGCCATCCATCGCCGGGCCGCGCGGCGTCAGTCCGCCCGTGCTGCTGATGCGGAATCGAGCGTGCGTCAAGCCGATCGACGCCGTCGCCGGCACGTCGTCAAAAGCCGGATGATTGATGCCAGCCGCCAACGGCGCGCTCACCACTACCTGCTCGCCCAGGTCATCGAAATCGCCGTCGCGGTTGTAGTCGACCCACGCATCCAAGAACGCCGTGCCGCCGGTCGGAATGATTGCCTCGACCGCCACATCGCCGAACGGATTGCCAGGAATGATGTCGCCGATGAACTCAACCCCGTCTTCATCGTCGCCATTCAGATCGAGATCATCGCCCAGCGAATCGGCCCGCGGCTGTCCGTTTGGATCGGCGTCGATCGTGGGTCCCAAACGCAAACCGACTGGCACGACCGGCTGAGCCGCCACATGAACGTTGTCCAGCAACAGACCGGTGTCGTTGAGCCCGTCGCCTTGATCGGCGATCTGGAACGTCAACGTGTGCGATCCGGGCGTCGCGATCAGATGTTGGAACAGCCGGAAACCAGTCTGCCCGAACTCGAACATGCTGCCGTTGGTCGGACCCGTGCTACTGACGACTCGCTGCAAATGATCCGTGGCCAACGTATCCCCGGCGGTCGAATTATTAGGCAACGCGTCGCGGACGCTGTGTTCCAGAATCGGCACGCCGTCCAAGAGCACACGGAAGAAGTCATCGTTCTGGCCGATGGCCGATGTGAGCAAGTTCCAATCGAAGTTCAGCACCGCCGGAACTTGGCCGGCCGTCAAGGTAAACATGGTGCTCAACGTCGATTCGTCGAAGTCGTTATCGCCGTTGCCATCCAAATCGCCAACCGTCGTGGGATCGATCGCATCTGGGCCGGTCGACATGAGCACGAACCGACTGCCTTCGGTCGGCGCGATCGCTGGCAGAAAATTGCTGGCCTCCAGCACTTCGACATGGCCGGCGTTTCCGTTCACGTTCCAGCCGGCCAGCGACGGGTCCTCGAAGCCGCCGTTGTTCGTGCTGTTGAACGTGATAACCGACTGCTGCCGCGGAATCGAGTGACGCGGCCCGTCGTCGACCAACAGCGTGTCGTAGCTGTTCGGTGCGTCGCCAAAGTCTTCGGGACCGGCTGCCAGAGTCACCAGATAGTCTTCTACCTCGCCGTCCGCCGCCAAGCCGATTGGTCCGAGGCCGGTCTCCGTGCTGATTCGAAACCGAGCAAATGTATCGCCCATCACGGCCGAAGACGGAATCATGAACGGCAGCGGTTGAATCGAACCGCCGACGACCGGCAGGTCGACTGCGATTTGTTCATGCGGATCAAACCGCCCGTTGTGATCGAAGTCGATCCAGCCGCTCAGCACCGCATCGATCGGCGGCGCCGACGCGACGGACGAGAAATACAACGTGTTCACGCCGACATACAGCGGCACGGTGTTATCGAGCGGCTGCGTCACGCCCGCATCGAAATACAAACCGTCGTCGAACTCATCAGCCGAAGCATCGGAACTCGGTTGGCCGTCATCTTCCAGAATGATGCCCGGACCCAATCGCGGCAGCGGCGGCGAGCTGCCGATGTGGGCCGGCCCATGACTGGCTTCCAGCGTGCCGTAGCTGTCCGGCGCGTCGCCGAAATCTTGAAACTCGGCCGAAGCGATCGCGAACTCGTAATCCTCGACTTCGCCCGTCGCCGCGGCGGTCGAAACATCGAGTCCCGTGGATTGGCTAAACCGAAACCGCCCAAACGTCTTGGCCTCGGCCACTGCGGGCACGGAAAAACTCAGCGAGTTGACGCCCGGATTCAACACTTGATCCGTGAAAATCTGTTCGCCCGCGTCCGCCCAATCGCCGTCCGCGTTGAAGTCGATCCAGGCGTTCAAGTAACCCGCGGCCGAAGCCGTCACGTCGACCATCTGCGTGCTGCTGGGGGCCAACGTTCGCGGCACGTCGATGCCGTCTTCGTCATCCGGCCCGCCCAAATGATCGTCGCCCAAGGCATTCACATCGACGATCTGCGAAGTCGCTTCGGCGTCGATGCGACTGCCCAAATAAAAGCCCGGCACGATATCGTGGCGCGCGGTCGGATAGGGCGCCGGCGCGTCGCCGTAATCGACGCCCGGCGAAATCAAAGCGGCGTAGTCCTCGACTTCACCATCCGCGGCCGGTCCGGTCGGCCCCAGATTTCCAGCGCTGCTGAAACGGAACCGCGCGTAGCTGATCCCCGGATTCGCAATCGCCGGAATGACGAACGCCACCGGATTCAGGCCAGCGACGAGCGATTGGTTGTCGACGATCTTTTCGCCAGCGTCCGTGAAGTCGCCGTCACCGTTGAAGTCGAACCAAGCGTCCAGTTGCCCGGCCGCCGACGCTTCGACGGCCAACTCACAGACTTCGCCCGCCGTCACGGTACAGTTGACGCCGAACACGCCGTCGTCATCGTTCGTGCCGAATTGATCCCATTCTTCATCCTCGTCGTCTTCGTCGATCGTATTGGTCGGGTCGGTCAAGTCGGGGCGAGGCGGCGCGTCGGGTTCGGGGTCGACATAAGTCCCCAGAAACAAGCCCGAGACGATCGTGTGTCGAGCTCCGTCCGAAGCCAGCTTGCTCCCGTAACTGTCCGGCGCGTCGCCGAAATCCACCGGCGGTTCGATCGTGATTTGATAGTCCTCGACTTCGCCGTCCGGTTCCACGCCACCCAGCAACACGCCGGTGGGCGTTAAGTCGCCGGAATCGGTCGTGAAGCGGAACCGCGCAAATGTGTTTCCGACCACGGCATCCGGCGGAACCAAGAAACTAATGCGATTCGGCCCGGCCCCGATTGCATGCACCGCGATGGGAAAGCCGAGCGCGCCTGGCCCGGCGATTTTCTCGCCCGCGTCGGCGAAGTCGCCATCGGCGTTGAAGTCGATCCACGCGCTCAAGTAGCCGCTGACGTTGGCCGACACTTCCAAGCTGGTCACGCCGCCGGGTTGCAACGGCTGATCGAAATCGACGCCTTGTTCGTCGCCAGGCGGGCTCGTCGTGCCGCCATTGGTGTTGTCGCCCGTGGCGTCGGCTGACGGCTGACCGTCCAACTCCGCGTCGACATTGGCTCCCAGGAATACACCCGGCGTAATCAAGTGGTGCGGTCCGTTGCTGGCCAGCAGCGTGCCGTAAACATCGGGCGCGTCGCCGAAATCGCTGGCAAACGGCAACCGCGGCTCGCAAGTTTCAAACAACATCCGCCGGGCATCGCGTCGCTGTCGGCGAAAGCTGCGGTTGGCTAATGAACGAAACGAAGAGCGCGCGCGGCGCGGGCGACGAGACATGATTCACCTCGGATGAGACAGGACAAGTAAGCGGAAACCGTGCGGTGGCTGACGACGCTGAAACTAACCGTCCCTGATGGCGAGCGAATCCAATCTCCGTACCCTTGTTCGCCGAGCGGACAAGTTGCGGCCACGCAAAACCCCGGCAGCAACTCGCCGACAACGAACTTCCCCCCAGCGACCGTGCCCCTCGTCACGCTGGAGTGAATCCACGCCACCCTATTTCATGGAACCGCAAAGTCAATACATTCGGAGTATTCGTTGCGAACGGCAAAACCGATACCGTTGCATCGTCGCCGTCCTTCAGCGATTCGCGGAACGTGCCTTTCCGTGAAATCTCTGCAAACCCGCATGGCGGCGGTCGACAGGGAATGACGAATATGAGATAAAATCCGGGGACGACGGGGCAAAAGCTGGAAATCCCGATACATTCTGATAAGGTATCGCAAGCTGGCTGGCTTGCGTTTGCCGTATCGCCGGGGCAAGATCAGTCGGCTTAAGACCTCGTCAATTCAATTCGTCGCATGACCGGGTGATGGCGCATTCGCGCCGGGCTGTTCAAGGACAAGCTATGACAGGAATCATCGACGTGTCTTCGTCCGCCAACCGTTGGTCCTGGAACTTCGATGAGCATATCCCGAGCGATACGGGCGAAGGCCGACGCGTGCTGCAAGAGCTGTTGATGCAGCTCGAACGTCACGAATGGGGCGAGCACGATACGTTCGGCATTCATCTGGCCGTCGAGGAAGCGTTGGTCAACGCCATTCATCACGGCAATCAAGACGACTTGGACAAGAAGGTTCACGTCGTCTTTCGCGTCTCGCCGACTCAGGTTCGCATCGAGATCTCGGACGAAGGCAGCGGCTTTGATCCGACTTCGGTTCCCGACCCGACCGAGGAAGAGAACTTGGAAATCCCGTGCGGTCGCGGGTTGATGCTGATGCGTAATTTCATGTCGCTGATCGAGTTCAACGACCTGGGCAACGCGGTCACGATGGAAAAAAGCCGCAGCGAGTAACGTCGACTCCGATTAAAAAAATACCAGCTCGCGGCGCAAGCAAGTGAACCTGTAAAAACGCTCGCGCGTCGCGCTAGAGCGTGCGAACTTTCTCATCCGCCGGTCGCGATAGGAGTTCAGCGAGCTCAGCCGCCGCGAAGCTCGCCGCCTTGCGGTTGCCGTCCCGCCAGAATCTGCGCGATGTGCATCACTCGCAACGGCTTTTTCTGCCGCAGAATTAAGCCTTGCAAGTGCATCAAGCACGACATGTCGTTGGCCGTGAGCACGTCCGTTCCGGCCTGCTCGTGATCGTGAAGGCGATCCAGTCCCATCATGCACGACACGGCCTCTTCGTTGACGGCGAACGTCCCGCCAAAGCCGCAGCACTCATCCGGGCGCTTGAGCGTCGTTAGCTCGATGCCGTCCAGCGATTCGAGTAACTGCCGAGCCTTGCTGAACGACGGCCCGACCACTTCGCTCGAACTGGCCAGCCGCAATTCGCGAAGCCCGTGACAACTGTTGTGCAAACCAACGCGGTACGGAAACCGCCCCTCGATCCGTTCCACTTTCAGCACGTCGACCAGGAACTCGGTCAACTCGAACGACCGCCCGCGCAACCGTTCGTAGGCCGCGTCGCCGTGAAAATATTCCTCATAGTGATGCCGCACCATCGCCGTGCAGCTTCCTGACGGACAGACCACGTATTCGTAGTCGCCGAAAATCCGCACGAATCGTTCCGCCAGCGGCCGAGCGTCGTCGGTGCAACCGGTGTTCGCCATCGGCTGGCCACAACACGTCTGCGCCTCGGGAAACTCGACTTCACAGCCGAACCGCTCCAACAAGTCGACCGTCGCTAATCCGACGTCGGGATACAGTTGGTCGATGTAACAAGGAATAAACAGACCGACTTGTGGCATGAACGAATTGACCAGCGGCAGGGAGGAATGGCGAGAGCGACCGACGCAATTCGCGGCGGTTGCGAGCGAACGATTCGAGTATCCCGCGCTCCCCGCCGTCGGACAACCCGCCGTCGGACAACCCGCCGTCAACCAACCGGCCGCCAGTCCACCTGCCCGTTGTTCGACTGCTACCGAGCGCGTCGCAACGCGGTGCGGCGGTTCATATAGTCGATCAGCAACTCGTTCATCGGGCGACTGGTGTCGACTAACACGCGCTCGCACGCGTTCCGCTCGGCGATGTCCGCCAGCCGTTTCTGAAACCGCTCGACCGCCGCCAGATACGCTCGCCGCAAATCCTCGGGCTGAGCCAGCAAGTCGTCGGGAACTTCCAAACCGACGAACTTCGTCATCCCCTCGAACTCAAAAGCCAGCTCGTCGTGATGCATGACCTGGAACAACACGACCTCGTGCCGGTTGTAGCGCATGCGGGCCACGACCGCTTCGACCTCGTCCAAATCCACAAAGAAGTCGCTGAAGATCATCACGATCTCGCGGCGTCCCATCCGTGTGGTCAGCTCGTTCAAACACGCGCCAATCGCCGTCTTGGACCGCGGTTCGATCTCGTCCAGATGCTGAGTCATCCGCACGACTTGGTCCATCGAATTGCTGGGCATCACGACGCCGCGAATTTCGTCGTCGAACGTGGCCAGCGAGACTTTGTCGCTTTGCCGCACGATCGAATAACCCAACATCGTGGCCAATCGCGACGCATACAGCAGCTTTTGCTGACCTTCATCGCCGTACCGCATCGACGCGCTGACGTCCAACAACAGGTGGCAGACGAAGTTGGTTTCCAGTTCGTACTGCTTGATGAAGTATTTGTCGCGCGTAAAGTACACTCGCCAGTCGATGTGCTTCGGATCGTCGCCGGGCGTGTATTCGCGATGCCCGGCGAATTCGACGGCGAAGCCGGACAATGGCGATTTGTGAGCCCCGGCCAAATTGCCGATCACCAAGCCGGCCGGCTCGAGTGCGCGGTCGGCAATGTAGTTCAGCACATCCGGATCGAGGTAACGCGAGAGGACGCTGCGAGGCATGTTGGTTGGCTTTCGAGTCGGTTCGTTGCGGGCTATTCGGCCGCGGCCGGCTGTTCCGCGAACAACTCGTTGAAGCGACGGAACTCGCGGTTGCGCCACGCGCCCTTGTGATAACCGTAACTCGCGATCATCGGCACCGCCAATGTTGCCTCGCTAAAAACCATCTGCTCGAACGCCGTGTCGACCTTGCCCCAGCTCGAAGCTTCCTTCAACGTCGAGCTGGACAAGGCTCCGTCCCGCACGTCGGCCACCGTCACTTGCACCGCGTATTTGTGCATCGGCGCATCGTGGCCCAGGATGTCCGCCGCGACGACGATGTCCTGCGTAAAGTTCTTCGGCACGCCGCCGCCGATCATCAGCAGCCCGGTTGTCGGGTTGGCGATCTTGATCTGCGTCAGCTCGTAGAAATCCTTCGCGCTGTCGAACGAAGTCTTCGGCATCGAGCCGCGTTCGTGATAGTGAACCACGATGCCCAAACCGGCCGAGCAGTCGGAGAACGCGGGACAGAAAATCGGCACGCCATGTTCATAGGCGGCCAACACGATCGAATCCTTGGTCTTGGCGTGCTCCGTCAGATGCTCGCCCATCGCGTTGATAAACTCGCGGCTGCTGTACGGACGCGGCGGCAACTCGTCGGCCAGCTTCTGCACGGTTTCGTCGCAGATTCGCAGCTCGTCCTCGTCGATCAGCGTGTCGTAGATGCGGTCGATGTGCAAGTCGCGCAGCATCGAGTCGTCCAGCCCGGCCTTCAATCGCTCGTCGGCCACATAGTGCTTGAAGCCCAACGCCTCGAAGAAATCCTGATCGACGATGTTCGCCCCGGTGCTGACGATCGCGTCCACCATCTTGTTGCGAATCATGTCGACAAAGATCTGCTTCAACCCCGAGCTAATCAGCGATCCGGCCAGCGTCAAGATGATGCCGCAATCGGGATCGGCCAGCATCTGATGGTAGATCCGAGCGGCGCGGCTCAGATCGCGAGCGCTGAACGCCATGTTCTCCATCGCGTCGATCCATTCGACCGCATTGTGTTGCTTGATATCGATATGGTCGATGGTCGTGCTCAGCAGTTCTTGCTTGGTCGGCACGGCGAAACTCCTTTGGAACGAAACGTGAAACAACAGATGGAAAACGGGAAGCGGAGGCAATCGAGCGGCAGGCTCGCCCGCGCGGAGCGAATGCCTTGGCGAAGGCCGCCCACGGGTCGCGTAAAAGTCGCCTAATCGTAGGCACTTCCGCCTGTTGTTCAAGGTCCGTGGTCTGGACGATCGTGGCGGCCTGCGGGATCATCGGGACACTTGGCTCCAATACGATTCCACTTAGGGAAAGAACCGACCGGTCATGGCCAACGCACAACAACGCGTGTTGCAACAGTACCTGGACTTGATTCGCTTGAACGGCTCGTCGCACGCCGTTCGCGCGGCCATGCAATTGGGAATCTTCGACGCCTTGGGCGAAGGGCAGAAGACGGTGGACGAACTGGCTCGGGCTTGCGGCGCGCAACGCGAGCCGCTGGCCTTGTTGCTCGACGTGCTGCGGTCGCTGAAGGTCGTCGAGCAATACGGCGACGACTTCGCCATCGCGCAAGTGATGCACCTGTTGACCGAATACGATCGCGATCTGGGCGACCATCACTGGGTTCACTTGGCCGAATTCGTCCGCACCGGCGAATCGCTGGCCGATGCCGCGGCCAAGCAGTCGAGCGACGGCAACGGCGAGGCCGATTCGCCTCATCCCGACGAAGCGTATCGAGCCAGCGCGATGGCCACGCAGTGGACGCTGACTCCGGCCGCCATGCAACTGGCCACGATTCTGGAGATCGGCACGCGTCGCAAGGGGCTGCGGATTCTTGACCTAGGCGCCGGCTCGGCCGTGTGGAGCTTGGCCATCGCTCATCACGACGTGGACGCCGAGGTCACGGCCGTCGATTGGCCCGAGCCGCTAGAAATCGCCAGCGAGACGGCCGAGAGCATCGGGCTGGACGAACGCTTTCAAACGATTCACGGCGACTGGCGGAAGGTGGATTTGCCCGTGGACGAATACGATTTGATTATCGCCGCGAACGTCTTTCAACTGGAATCGCCCGATGGTGTCCAGCAGCAAATCGCACGGCTGTTCCCCGCGCTCCGAATGGGCGGCGAGCTGGCGATCGTCGACGTGTTTCCCGGCCAAGAGAAAGGCGACTTGTATCGCAATCTGTTCGCGCTGCGATTGGCGTTGCGAACTCGACAAGGCCAAATGCACTCGCCCGACATGCTGCAACTGTGGCTGATGCAAGCCGGCTTCGAGCGACCGACCTACGCCCACTTACCGACCGAACCACACATCCTGGGTCTCATGGTCGCCGCAAAGCCGCGTTAGGGTTCGTCGTTCCGAATGGGTGGCACGCCCATAGCGCAGCGGTGGGCGTGGAAGGTTGGGGTGATGCTCCACGTGGCAGGAAACCTTTCGAGCGAGTCTGCCACGCCCATCGAAGACTCTGGGCGTGCCACCCGAGACTTTGGGCCGAGACTCTAAGCGCGCCACCCGCCTCGCCGCCAAGGAAACACGGGAGCTTCCGAGCGACCGAGAAACCACGCCTGCTCAACTACGCCCCTGATGGCTTAACTTGATGTGTACGAGGTCGAGCGTAGCGAGCCCCCAGGCACGACGGGGCGGTGTCGAAAGCGTTCCGTGCTTGAGGTCGACCAACGCAGGAGAACCGAACGGTGGAAGCCGAATTGATCCAATGGTTGAAGCAGCGTGCGTCGAAACACGAGCGGCTGTCGATCGGACTGGGCGACGACGCGGCGGCGATCACTTGGCCAACTCCTGGCCGCGAATCCGTGGTGACCACCGACCTGCTGACCGAGGGCGTGGATTTCGTGATGGGCGAAGTCGATCCGCGGCGAATCGGACGCAAGGCCCTGGCGGTCAACTTGAGCGACATCGCGGCGATGGGCGCCGAGCCGTTGGCGGCGTTCGTTTCGTTGGCGTTGCCGAGTCGCGGGGCGTTGGAGTTGGCTCAACAGCTCTACGAAGGCATGTTTCCTTTGGCCGAACAATTCAATGTGTCGATCGCTGGCGGCGATACGAACACGTGGGACGGCCGTCTGGTGATTAGCGTCACGTTGATCGGCGAAGTCGACGCGCGACAAGTCTGGCGTCGCGACCGAGCGATGGCTGGCGACTGGATTCTGGTAACGGGCGACTTTGGCGGCAGCCGGCTGGCGAAGCAGTTTGACTTCACGCCGCGATTGGCGGTGGCGAAACGATTGCGGTCGAGCGGCCAAGTTCGCGCGGCGATCGACGTCAGCGACGGGCTCTCGCTCGACTTATCGCGACTGGCCGCCGCCAGCGGGTGCGGCGCCCGCATCGACTTGGATGCAATTCCGATTTCCGCCGATGCGCGTCGCATGTCGCAGCTCGATCCCGATGGTCCCGATCCGTTGACCCGCGCGTTGTCGGATGGCGAAGACTTTGAATTGATTCTGGCCGTTCCGCCCGACGAAGCCGCCCGACTGCTCGAAACACAGTCGCTCGGAACACAACCGCTCGACGCGCCGCTAACCCATATCGGCGAACTCATCGCCCGACCCGGATTTTTCACCACTGACGGCCGCGAACTCACGCCCCGCGGGTTCTTGCACGGTTAAACAATTCGACGGCTCTCCGCGTCGAGGCCTTGCGTCGTCCGGCTGTAGAGCGATTCAACTCAGAATCTCGCGCACCACGCGGCCGGAGACATCGGTCAGCCGGAAGTCACGGCCGGCGTAGCGATACGTCAGCCGCTCGTGATCCAACCCCAGCAGATGCAAGATCGTCGCGTGCAGATCGTGAATGTGAACCTTGTCTTGCATCGCGCGGAAACCGAACTCATCGGTCTCGCCATAAGTCATCCCGCCGCGCACGCCGCCGCCCGCCATCCACATGGTGAATCCATAGTGGTTGTGGTCGCGGCCGTTGCCGTTTTCGGAAGTCGGCGTGCGACCGAATTCGCCGCCCCAAACGACCAGCGTGTCTTCCAACATCCCGCGTCGCTTAAGGTCGTTCAGCAACGCCGCAATCGGTTGGTCGATATCCTTCGCCAGATTTCGCACCGACTGATCGTGATTGTTGTGCGTGTCCCACGGCTGGCCGTTGCCGTAGTAAACCTGCGTGAACCGCACGCCGCGTTCGGCCAACCGGCGGGCCAGCAGGCAGCCGTTGGCAAAGTGCCCGCTGCCGTACTCGTCGCGCACGTACTTTGGCTCGCCCGACAAGTCGAACGCGTCGCTGGCGGCCGACTGCATCCGAAACGCCGTCTCCATCGACCGAATGCGAGCTTCGAGCGCCGGGTCCGCCGAGCGTTCGGCCAAATGCTGCTCGTTCAGCGTCCGCATCAAATTCAATTGCCGCCGCTGCCGCTCGGGCGTGGTCCGTGCGTTTTCCAGAAAGGGAATCATCTTCCGCGGATCGAGATTGGAATGGTTGATGTAAGTCCCCTGAAACTCGCTCGGCAGAAACGCGCTGTTCCATAAGATCGAAAAACGCACCGGTCGGCCGGGGCAGAAGACCACGTAGCCCGGCAAGTCCTCGTTCTCGGAACCCAAGCCGTAAAGAAACCACGCGCCCATGCTGGGTCGAGCGGGAGTGATCGAGCCGTTGTTCATTAGCAGCAGCGCCGGGCCGTGATTCGGATTGTCGGTATGCAGCGATCGCAGGACGCAGATGTCGTCGACATGCCGAGCCAAATTTGGCAGCAGCTCGCTGACCGGCACGCCCGATTCTCCGTGTGCCGTGTACTTGAACGGCGACGGCAGCAGCCCGGCCGTCGCTCGTTCGGTGCGCAGATTCACCGCCTCCGGCCTTTGCCCTGCATATTTTTCCAACGCCGGCTTGGGATCGAAAAAATCAGCCTGAAACGGCCCGCCGTTCATGAACAGATGGATCACCCGCTTGGCCCGCGGCGCAAAATGCGCGCGACTCACCTCGTCGGCCGACACGCTCGCCGGCTGACAAATCAAGCTGGCTAATCCCAACGACCCGATCCCGCCGCCAAGCATCCGCATCGCATCCCGCCGCGACGTCGCCCACCGGGAGACCGAGGCTCCCGCCGAGCACCTGGGAGACCGAGGCTCCTGCCGAGTCCACTCCTGCCGATCCACCCAGACCTTCGCCAACCCAACTCTCGCCCGCTCGCATCGCAACCTCGCTCTCGACGCCCAAACTGATCCGCGCTGCTCTGTTCGCCGCTTGGAATCGAACTCAATGCAAACCTCAACGTCGACAATCGATGATAACTCAATTCGCAAGTTACCTCATTCAACGCAGCCCGCGACGCGAACTTCACGCCGCCCGCCGACACACGGCTTTTCGCCAGCGCCGAGGCTTCCTTCGCGCATCGCTCGGGTTACGATAGAGCGACTCAGCAAACAGAAACACCAAATCTCTCCCATACGTAAAGGGTTCGGCCGTGTTGAAATCGCGTTGGCGTCGAGTTGTATTGACTGTGATGTTCGGACTGGGAGTGAACTTGTCGGCCGCCGAGCCCTCGGCGGTCCCCGGCGAGAAAGTTCGATTCGAACGGACTCGTCTGGACGCCAACTTCCGCAGCGAAGGAGTCGCCGTCGCGGACTTTAACAACGACGGCAAGCAAGATATTGCCGCGGGCTTTGTGTGGTACGAAGCTCCCGATTGGAAGATGCACGTGATCGCCAACGATCCGCCGCCCGGCACCCGCGGAGCCTTGGTCGGCAACCCGCCGCACTACGATCCGAAAGGCTACAGCAACTCGTTCTGCAATTTCGCCGACGATCTGAACGGCGATGGCTGGGCCGATCTGCTGGTCGTCGATTTCCCCGGCACGCCGACTTGGTGGTTCCAAAATCCTGGCAAGTCGGGCGGCGAGTGGACTCGGCACGTGGTGACTCCGGTCACGAACAACGAGAGCCCCACGTATCTGGACATCGACGGCGATGGCCAGCGCGAGTTGGTGGCGGCCTTCTCGCCCGACCCCAAGCAATCCGACGGCCCGGAACGCAAGATGGCGTTCATGACTCGACAATCGGATCCGAACGCTGAATGGAAGATTCGCGCGGTATCCGCGGCCGCCGCGCCCGGCACGATGAAGTATTCGCACGGCTTAGGCGTGGGCGACGTGAACAAGGACGGCCGCAACGACATCGTGTGTGGCGAGGGCTGGTGGGAGTCGCCGGCCGACTCGTCCGCCGAGACTTGGCAATTCCACGCCGCGCCGTTCGGCAATTTGGCGGCTCAAATGTTTGTGTTCGATTTTGACGGCGACGGTGACAACGACGTACTCAGCAGCAGCCCGCACGCCTACGGCATTTGGTGGCACGAACAGCTTGCCGACGGCGCTTGGAAGAGCCACGAAATCGAAAAGAGCTTTTCGCAGACCCACGGCGTCTGCTTCGCCGACATGAACAACGACGGCTTGCCCGATTTCGTGACCGGCAAGCGCTGGTGGGCTCACGGCGGTCGAGATCCTGGCGGCAACGACCCGGCGGTGTTTTTCTGGTTCGAACTGAAACGCGAAAACGGCCGCCCCGTTTGGATCCCGCACCAATTCGACCACGACAGCGGCCCCGGCACTCAATTCGAAGTGGCCGACGTAAACGGCGACGGCCTGCTGGACATCATCTCATCCAACAAAAAAGGCGTCCACTACTTCCAACAAGTCCGCGAGTAGCCGACCCCAATCTCGTACTCGTACTCATTGCAACGGTCCTCGTACTCCTACCCTACTCTTCGCACGTACTCCTACTCGACCGGATCCAGTAATTCGCAACGCGAAACGAGTACGAGTACCGCTTCGCTGAGTACGAGTACCGCGTTGCTGAGTACGAGTACCGCGTTGCTGAGTACGAGTACCGCGTTGCTGAGTACGAGTACCGCTTCGCTGAGTACGAAAGGTAGTGGAGGGCTGGTTACACCGCGTCGGCGTAGGCTTGACGTCCGCTCGAATCTGGGCGATTCGCTCGGCCGTCTCGGCTTTCGTCGCGTCCAGATCGTGCAGCATCTCGGCGGGGTGAACGTGAAGATGTAGAACTTGGCCTTCGGCTCCGTGCCGGATGGCCGAATCGCCACGTAGTTGCCTTCGGTCGCCAAGTCCAAAATCACTACGTCTCCAACCGGCCCGTCCAGCGGTTGCGAATTGCCGGACGGATCCAGCGACACGGAGTTCTCGTAGTCGCGGACTCGCACCACGTTCATCCCGCCCAACGACTTCGGCGGCGACGAACGCAATGCCTGCATTGTGCCTTCATGCGAGCCATGCCTTCGGAACCGGGCATCATCACGTTCTGCAAATCCTCGGCGTGGTAGCCGTGTTGCCAGTACAACGAATCCAGCTTCTCGTGCAGCGACTGGCCGTCCGCCTTGGCCTTGGCGGTCATCTCGGCCGCCAACATCGCGGCCACGGCGCCATCCTTATCGCGAGCGTACTGACCGACCAGGTAGCCGTGCGATTCTTCGCAGCCGAACACAAACTTGTCCGCGCCGCATTCGTCCATTTTGCCGGCGATCCATTTGAATCCGACCAGCAGATTGTCTTCGGTCCGCACGTTATACGATTCGGCGATGCGGCGGATCATTTTGGTCGTTACCAGCGTCGTCACCACATAATGGTCCGGCGACAACGCGCCGGCTCGGCCACGTTGCTCCAACACATAATCGCACAACAGAACGGCAATTTGATTGCCGGTGAACGTCCGCCACTCGTCGCCGCCGGCGGTCGTCGGCGCGGCGATTCCCAACCGGTCGCAATCCGGGTCGGTGGCTAAAATCACGTCGGCGCCGGTTTGCTTGGCGCGTTCGATGATGCTGTCGAACACGGCTCGGTTCTCGGGATTGGAAACATGCCCCGGCACATTGGGAAAATCGCCGCTCGGCTCGCGATGCGGCTCGAACACCTCGACTTCGGCAAACCCATCGGCTTCGAGCGCCGGGCAAACGGCGCCTTCGCCCACACCATGCAGCGGCGAATAAATGATCTTCACCGCTCGCGGCCCGCCCAGGCTTTGGCCTTTCAAACTTGCGGTGAAAGCCGCGTCGATCTCGGCCGTGCAGAATTCGACGCGCCCCTGAGCCACCGCTTCGGCAAACGGCGTCTCGGCGATTTCTCCAGCGTCCATCACGCGAGCGATAATTTCCTTGTCGTGAGGCGGCATCACTTGGCCGCCGGTCGACCAATAGACTTTGACCGCGTTGTCGCTGGGCGGATTATGGCTGGCCGTCACCATGATGCCGCACGAGCACTTCTTTTGCCGCACGGTGAAGGACAACGCTGGCGTGCTGCGATAGCCGTCCAGGAAGTAAACCTTGAAGCCGTTGGCGACCATAATTCCGGCGCACAGTTCGGCGAAGTGGCGCGAGTTGTGTCGCGTGTCGTAGGCGATCGCACATGACAGCTCGCCCGTTTGATTTGCCTTGACGTATTCGGCCAATCCCTGAGCGCTTTCGCCGATCGTGCGGTCGTTGATGGCGTTCGAGCCGATCGGGTACATCATGCCTCGCCGGCCGCCGGTGCCGAACGGAATGATCGTAAAGAACACGTCGTCCAATTGCTTCCACATTCCCTCTTGCATGTGACGCAGGACTTCCGGCGCGTACTTGGCGTAACGCGATTGCGTCAACCAACAGCGAATGTTTTCGACCGCTCCCGGCGAAAGTTTGCCGTCGCGGGCGGCGGTGTCGAGCAGTTCCAGGGCCTCGGCGGAATTGATTTGCGAATCGTGCGTCATGTCGAATCTCGGGGATGATGGAGCGAGAGCGGCGGCCTGCCTGGCAGCCATAGGCGGTGTGGTCTTCGGCTGCTGCGACCCAATGTAGGAAGTTCGCTTCGATAGCGCAAGTACGCCGGCGCGGAGGCCGCGATGAACCGGCGCTCGTCGAACCGGCGGGCGTTCCCACACTTCGGCCGCCCGCCTACGATCTACGGTTCCCGAGGTTTGACCCAGGCACACGGATCGCCAATCCAAGAACGGAATCTTATGACGGATATCTCACAGTACGACTATCACTTGCCGAAGGAATTAATCGCCCAAGAACCACTCAGCCGCCGCGTGGATGCTCGGCTGTTAGTCGTGGATCGGCGGCGAGGCGAGTTGCAGCACCTGCATGTACGCGACTTGCCGGAATTGCTGGACGCGGGCGATTGCTTGGTCGTCAACAACACGCGTGTGGTGCCGGCTCGTTTGGTTGGCCGACGAGCCACCACGCGCGGTCGCTGGCACGGCCTATATCTACGGAGCGACGAACACGGATTGTGGTTAGTGCTCAGCAAAACCCGAGGCAAGTTGCAGCCCGGCGAAACGATCGTGCTTGAGGATCGTGACTCCGATCCGGCGGTCGAACTGGCGATGATCGCTAAGTTGCCCGGCGGCGTGTGGGCCGCTTCGCCGCAATCCGATGAGGAAACGTGGTCGATTCTGGATCGTGTCGGCCGAGTTCCTTTGCCGCCGTATATTCGCGGCGGCGAGATGCTCGACAGCGATCTGAAGAATTACCAAACGGTGTACGCGTCGCAGCCCGGCGCCGTCGCCGCGCCGACCGCCGGGTTGCATTTCACGCCCGCCTTGCTGCAAGAGATTCACGGCCGGGGAGTCGGGCTGCAAACCGTGACGCTCCACGTGGGGCTCGGCACGTTTCGCCCGATCTCTTCGGAAAACTTGGAAGAGCACGCCATGCACGCGGAATGGGGCGAGCTATCCGAGAGCGCGGCGGAAGCATTGAATCGCACGCGGGAAGCAGGCAAGCGAATCGTGGCGATCGGCACAACGAGCGTCCGCGTGCTGGAAACGGCGGCTGACGAGCAGGGTCGGTTTGCCGCGTGGGAAGGTGAAACGTCGCTCTTCATTCGGCCGCCGTACCAATTTCGCGGCGTCGACGCGCTGCTGACCAACTTTCACTTGCCCAAGAGCACGCTGCTGGTGCTGGTGCGGACGTTCGGCGGCGACGAGCTGATCCATGCCGCTTACGAGGCCGCGATTCAAGAACAGTACCGGTTCTATAGCTACGGCGACGCGATGCTGATCCTTTGAGACCGCACTGCCGCACGCAAATCTAACATATAAACACCAAAAGGATATTGACATCCGTAATTGCGTCGCTTATCGTGGCGTTCCAATCAGGCGGAACTTTTGCAGCAAGGAGCCCCAGCATGCCGGCTTCCTACCTCGGACCGAGAGACGTGGCGACAGCTTCCACGCACGCTTCGGTTGTGGGCTCCGTTCCGCCGAGCGATTCGCGTTACACGCTGCCGCATTTGCTGGCCATCGTCGAGCGGACGATGGTGCGGGTGGTTGAGCTGCGAGGATTCCGATACGCAAACTTGCAGACGCTGGCCACCCAGTTCGTAGAGCTGCGATCGCTGTTGGGCGAAAAGGCGTCGGCGCCGCAGCCCGCCGGTTCGCCTGGCCTGACGGTCGACACGTCTCGTTGCCTTGCGAAGCTGCGGGAAATCCGCCACACCACGCGGAACTACATGGCGCCGGTCGGCGCGTGCGGCGTTTACGAGGTGCTGCTGCGGCGTTTGTCGGAACTGGACGAAATGCTAACCGCGGCGTATTCGCGATAACGAAGCTTCGCCGCATCTCGCTCGCACCAAATCGCGGACCATAACATTCACACGCGGTTCGCTTTCAGATCGGCCAATGGATAGTGCGTCCCGCGCCAGCGAATTCCTCCGGTGGCCAGCGTCAGAATCATCGTCCGCCATTGAATGTAGATGAACAGCAGCATCACAATGGGAAACCCCAAAACCACGTAGGGACGAACGCGCAGACCCCATGAGGTCGCGATCCCTAACAACAGCAAGCCCGCGACGGACGCTCCGTACATCGCCTGCGTCGCTCCGTGAGTCACAAAGATCGCCGCGAACGGCCAGACGTTGCCGAGCAGAGCCACGATGGACGATCCAACCAGAATGTCGATGCGATAGTCCACTCCGGCGAAGGCGTTCTTCTCCAATCCACGGATCAGCTCGCCCAGCGACGCATACCATTCGACCGAAATCAGCCGAACGCCATCGACCACTTCCTGTCGGTGCCCGAGCTTCTTGACGAGCTTCCCGAACTTAACGTCATCGTCCGGCCGCATCGCGATCGGTTGATGTCCGCCGACTGCCCGATACGTCTCGGCGCGGACCAAATTGAACGCCCCAATTCCAACGTGAGCGTTGCTCTTCGGGTCCTTTGCCTTCCACGGTTTGAAGTACGCCGAGAAATAAATCGTGAACAACACGATAAACGACTGCAGCAGAAACCCCGGAACATGCACGGCTGGCAACATGGGCAGATGTTCGATCTCGTGCGTCACGGCATAAGCGACCGCTCGGCGTAACGTGGAGGGCTGCATCACGATGTCGGCGTCCGTGAACAACAGCCATTCGCCGCGAGCCGCATCGGCGCCGATCTGGTGAGCGTGATTCTTGCCCAGCCATTTCGGCGGCAGTTCGGCAATGTGCTGCACGGTCAATCGTTCGGCATAGCGTGGCTCGGCGGCCATCGCTTCCAAGATCTCGCCCGTGCGATCGGTCGAGCGATCGTTGACGACGAGCACTTCCAAATCGTCGTAGTCCAGGTGCAAGAGCGACTGAAGCGCCTCGGCAATGTTCCGCTCTTCGTTACGTGCCGCCACGATGACCGAGACGCTGGGCCACGCGAAGTTGGCCGGTGGCTCGAATTGATCCAGTTTGGTGATCTGTCGAGCTCCTCGAATCAGGCTGCCGGCGACTGCGATAGTCATCAGCAGCGTGCCAGCAGCGGCCCAAAACAGGATTTGGTCGAACATGCGGGAATCCGACTCGTGCGGCTCGCGGGATTAGATGTCTTTTCCGCTTCGCGCCCGCGACGGTCTTGCGTTACACTTTGAAACCGTTGCGACGCAAAACCGTTCGGTTAGGTAAAGATCAACGATTGCGGGTGACAATGTAAATTTGAACGACGAGAAGCGGCGATAGTAGCGTAGGGCGGTCGGACCGCCAATCGGCGTCGGTGGTGGCCGATCGCTCGAAGCCTCGCAAACCGTAAGTCTCTCGCCGCGAGGCCAATGCGATAACCGGGGCTGGACCAAATGCGGTTCAGCCACAACGATCTTCAAGGATGAAATCACGCGGACCGAGCCGTGGCGTTCGGAACGGCCCGCTGTCTCCAAGGACTGGGAGGAATCGCTACATGTCACGTTATCTACTCACTCGTCGAAGCGTACTCTCGGCTCTGGTTGGCGGCGCGTGTGCTTGGCCCGCCATGAACGTGCTGGCTCAAGACCCGATGCCGTCTCGATTGCGAGAACCGGTTTTCCGAGTCGCCAATAACAACGGAGCCGCAAAATCGCCGGCCCATCCGCTGGACCCGGCGCTCGACTACGCCACGACAACCCTGCAGAATATTCGCACGACGCTGACCGACTACACCTGCACGATCGTCAAACGCGAGCGGGTAAACGGGACGTTGAACGATTATGAATACATGTTCGCCAAGGTCCGCAACCGAAAGGTCGACAACGGGCAGCTCACGACGCCGCTAAGCGTCTATCTGTATTTCCTGAAGCCATCGGGCGTGAAGGGCCGCGAGGTGATTTACGTCGATGGCCAAAACAACGACAAGATGTGCGCTCACGAAGGCGGTTTGCAGGGTCGGTTGCTGCCGACCGTTTGGCTCAAGCCGGACAGCATGCTAGCGATGCGAGGCCAGTTGTATCCGATCACCGAAATCGGGATCGAGAACCTCGTGATCAAGTTGATCGAACGTGGCGAGCGCGAGAAGTCGGTCGCGACGAGCACCGAAGTGCAGGTGGAGTTCCGGAAGGGCGCCAAGATCAACGGCCGCGAATGCACTTTGCTGGAAGTGAAGCACCCGACGAAGCGACCCACGTATGACTTCTTCGTCGCTCAGATTTTCATCGACGACGAGCTGAATCTGCCGGTTCGCTACGCCGCCTACGATTGGCCAGAGACGCCGGAAGGCCGGCCCGGCGTATTGGAAGAGTACACGTACCTGGATATCAAGACGAACGTGGGTCTGACCGACCAGGATTTCGATCCGCACAATCCGAATTACAACTTCTACCGTAAATAGCGTTGTCTTCATAACGCGAAAGCAACTTGGGGGCGTGCCGACCACTGTGTCGACACGCCTTTTTTTGTTGAAGCAGCGTTTCATTTGGAGTGCTCCACCTAGTCGGAGCTTTCATTAGCCAATCGCCGGCAAGTCCCGACCGGCCGATACCTACTCTCCTCTATCGCAACGCAACCGCGCCCAAGTTCGGCCTCGGCGAATCGGTCCCGCGCGAGTTGGACTTTGCGATCGGGCCGAACTACCCTGCGAAGCGAAATTATTCTTTCCAGCCCCACTCGAATTGGCTGTGCTATGGTTGCCTGTGTGGGGCAAGGTTTCGCTTTAGGTTGGGAGCCCGGCCCGCATGGACAAAGCTTCGCTGTTCTTTCGCGTCTTCGATATCGCGTTCTTCGCACCTGGCACGGTGCTGTTTCTGGCCTTGCGGCAAGCCCGCTGGTTGCCTGACGGCGGATTGGACCAACCGCTTGGCACGGCCGGCGGCACGTTGGCCGTGTTGTTCGCCATCGCCACGATCTACGGACTGGGGCTGATTTGTCACGGCGTACAGCGGTGGATCGAGCCGTATCTGCAACGCCTCTTCGGAACATCGCCCAACGGGCCCACAAAATCCTGGTACGAGACGCAAAACGCCGTCTCACCGCGACAAGAACTGGCGTTCTACTTCTGGTATCTCCGCGCCACTTGTTGGAACCTTTCGGTGGCGCTGTTGCTGACACTGCTGATTCTGGCGTTTCCGTTCGACCACCCGCCCGCTCCGGGACTGCTGCGAGTCGTCGGCACGCTGGCTGGGATCGTGGTGCTCGCGCGACTCGGGTTCGACTTTCAATCGGCGCTGCGGCGCGCCGCCAGCTAACGCTTCCTCTGTCCGCAAAGGTAACCAGCCGCCATGCCTACTCGCGACGATGAAACCTCGCCCATCCAGAATCGACGTATCCGCCGCGAAGCTCGCCCGCTGTTGTGGCGTTACCTCGACGAGTCGCAGCGCGACGCCTTTGCCGATGTGGTCGCGCTGCTGAGCGAAGCCGCGGCGGAGACGCAATCGGAATCGTACCGAGTGCGGCGCGATTCGCGCCGGCAATATCTGCTTGGCCGCAACCGCTCGAACAACATCATGCTGCTGTCCGGCGATCGCGGCACGGGCAAAACCACGCTGCTGATGACACTGCAACGGTCGATCTTTGAAAGCCGCGAGTGGGACGAAGAGGTCGGCAGCTATCGTCGACAACTTGCCCAAGACGGATCGGCGACCACGCGCGAAGAGCGGTCGTTATCCCAGTACGAGGGCCAAGTGCAGCCGCACATGCCCGAGTTGCGTCGCCGGCTGATCTGGCTTGATCCGCTGGAAATGGAAGCGCTGCCAGGACCGACGAACTTGTTGGTGGCGATCTTGGCTCGCGTGCGCGAAGTGGTCGCGCGATTGGGATCGGGCTGTTCGCGAACGAACCAAACGTCGGCGATCAACAGCATCTTGCAAGGCAGCCCGACCGACGCGGCGCTGATGAAGCTCACACGGCTGACCACGATGGCGTCGCTCGCCTGGGATGGCAATGTCGCCCAGCGCGCCGCCAGCTTGGACCCAGACGCTTATGCCACGGAAGTGATGCGAGCCGAAGGAGCGCGGCTGGAGATCAATCAACGCTTGGGCAGCGTGCTGGATGAAGTGGCCGAGTCCGTGACGTGGGCCGATCCGATTACCGATCCGTTGTTCGTGCTGCCGGTCGACGATTTCGATTTGAACCCGGTGCGATGTTTGGAACTGCTGCGGCTGATTCGCGCGATCAGCATTCCGCGGCTGTTCACGTTGGTGTTGGGCGACGCGAGTCTGGCTCAGGGCGTCGTGAATCTGAAGTTGGCCGGCGACATGGCGGCGATTGCCACCGTGCGTTTGCAAGCCGATACGTTGTACGAGACGCGGCTGTACAGCGAACATCGCAGCATCGCGGTCCACGCCCTGCGCAAGCTGATCCCGCCGGGGCAACGCGTGAAGATACGCAACATGACGGTCGAGGAAGCGATGATGTTCCGGCAATCGCGACACAACGCGCGGACCATCGAACTACTGAACGGAATTCGCATCAGGTTACCGGACTCGTTGATCGGCATGGACAACGCCACGTTGGGCGAGTTGCTGTTGATGAAGCCATTGGATTTGTTCGGCGCGACCGACACGACGGAATCGGGGACCGACGAGCCAGATCGAATCGATGCCGCCTCGCTGCGGCAGCGACTGCGAGAGTCGTTCTACTCGGGGCTGCGAGCGTTTTCGGCGTCGCCGCGCGTGGTTTCCGATCGTTGGTTCGGGTTGCAGAAGTTGGCCGACAACACGCGACGAACGGCCAAACAAGTCAATCGCGAGGTGGTGCAGATGGTGGCTTCCTGGCTGCACGACGAATTGGAGATTGAGGCAAGCTTGGAATCGGTCGCGTTGGCAAATGCCGTCTTGACGACGGACGCCAACGGCGATTGGCAGTTGAATTCCGAAGCCGTCGCGGCCCGTCCGTCGCTACGGCATCAGGCGGAGATTCACGTTTCGCATGAATTGTCGTTGGTTCAGCGACGGGGCGTGGGTTGGCAACTCGCGTGGAACATGCCCGGCGCGACCGCCGAGTCGGTTGCGATGCCGGATGCGGCTCAGAACGTCTTTGTCTTGCTGCATGACTTATCGGACGCGGTCACTCCGACGGTCGCCGACCGGACGATCGACATTCACGACGCGCCGCTCGTCGCCGCTCGCTGGGAAACGGTCGGCGGCAACTCGGTCGAAGTGCCTTGGCTACCGGCGCCGTTTCGCACATTTTGGAAATACGATCGGCTGAGCGAATCGTGGCGTCGATTTCAGAAACTGCTTCCGCTAAGTACACCGGAGATTGCGCAGGCTTGGCTCGGATTCGGCTGGATCGCGTTGAACACGGAAATGGTCACCAACCAACCGGCGCCGCGGTTCACATCGGACTTCGGGGAATCGCCCAGCGACAACGACTGGCAATCGCTACTGGAATTCGTGACCCAGCAGTTGCAACAAGCCACGCCACACTCGACGAACGAATCGTCGCGTCGCCAATGGCTACGCCATCTCACCCTGCTGATGGCGCCGGAATCGGGCTGGCTATCTGAGTTGACTTTGTCGCAGGTTTACACCAAGGAGCGCAAGTCGCCGTGGACGCGCATCGTCGGCGGACTCATGGAAACACTGGTTCAGCCAGGTAACGTGGTCGGAGTTCGCGAACTGCGGGCGCGCGAGGCGGCCAAATTCTTCCTTGCTGGTCAAGAGTCTCTGGCGACGCGGTTGGTTTCGCCGCACACGTTTCTGTCTCAATTGCAAAACCGCATCGGCTCGGCGCACGACCCTGGCTGGACAAAATCCTCGGCCAAGTGGAATTCGCCGAAGCCTCGGAACTGAAGAAGCGTTTAGACACGATTCGCCGCCGCCAGAAGCTGAGAACTTTGCGAGCCGACGACTTGGAGGTTCTGGTCGAATTGCTGTCGCGGCTGAGCGCTCAATTGGGCGCGTCGGAGTCCGAGGCAAGTTGGTGGGAACGACTGACCGATGTCTTTCGCGGCACGCCACCCAAGGCGCGACTTGACTTGCTGTCCCAAGAACTCCAGGCGGACCTCGCACAGCTCGAAGCCTCCAAGTCTTCGGCCAACCATCCGATCAACAACGTGGGCGACGGAATTCTGTGCCCGAGTTTGGCCGAGATTCAAGCTTGGATTGGCCGGCTGAGCAAGCCATGAGCACGTTCCGAGTCAGCGATGTTCCGTTCGATCATGTGATCGCCGAGCTGGCCGCGTTCCCATTGGCCGCGGAGGAGAGTTTCGCGGCGGGTATCGAGCAGCTTGATCCGGCGGTCGAGCGGGCTGAACCGATGCGCCGTCTGTGGCGCGCGGCCGAACGACGGATGACCGAAGGCCAAGCGGCGATGTCGCTGGATGAGTTGGTCGCGCTGCGTGATCGGCTGTGGTTTTGGGACGAAGGCAGCCGCATCACGCTGGAAAAATACCTGCGACATCTGGCCGATGAGTTTCTGGCGGCCAATGCGTCGATCGCTCGGCCGACGCTGCGAGCCGAGCGGGATTTTGAGGGACGAGGCCGGCCGCTGCACGATCCGCGTTGGCGACAAGCGTGGCGGTGGCTGTCGTTCGCGCTGCCGGCCGACATGTTGTTGGCGGCGTTGCACGATGGTCGCCAGAAGCCTTCGCGAGTCGAGCTGCTCTCGCCGCAAGTGGCTCAATTGCTGATGACCCACGGCTTTGCCGAAACGCATTTGCACATCGGCGCCGCGCTCGACTTTCCCACGCTGTGGGTCGCGCTGCAACATGCCTTGGCCGACACGAACATGAAGGCCGACAGTTTTCGCGGACCTGGAGCGGTGTTCGGCGAAGGACGTGACTTTGCCCCGTGGCTGGTGCGAGCCGCCTTGGTCCGTTGGATGTTGGCGATGTATCTCGGTTCGCGCGATTCGCGACCGTTCGCCGAATTCCTTTGCGACCTGGTCGAACCGAACGTGCGGCAATGGTGCGGCGCGGCCAGCCACGTGTATCTGAGGATGATCGTGCGCGAGATGTTGGCCGGCCGTTTCGCGGACGAGTCGCCGGCCTTCTACGAATTGCGAGACCTGTACGCGCGAGCCACGCAGATCACGACCGTGCCGCTGCCGGATCAACTGGACGACGTGGCGGCAAGCGACCCGATTGCGTCGCTGATCGACGCGAGCGTCACGCGGACCATGACCGCCGAGATGCGCCTGATCGCCTCGGCCTTGGAACGATTGCCCACCGCCGATCCGGTGTTTCGCGGTCTGTTTTGGCAGACGCAGCGGCTGCGGGTGATGTTTTATCGCCACGTTGTCCAGCGGCCTTTGACGCCCGGTTTGCAGTGGTTCATTCGCACTTACGGACGGCTGAAGAGCGGGCGGCGGCGCGTCAGTTCAAGGCTGTTGGTCGAGAGCGCGGCGACGCTGGGCGGCTTTGGAGAAGGGCTGCGAAGCCTGGAAGTTCGCACTTCGCCGGATGCCGACGCCAGCGATTTGTTGGAGCTGATCGCGGACTTCGACACCAGCTTCTTCGCATTCGCCGGGCGGCAATCGCAACGCCGGGCGTCGGCCGTGCCAACAAACGATCTGTCGAATTCGGCAACGTGGAACCGTCCGGCCGAGGCAGCCGTTCGCCCGTGTGTCGATCCGTGTATCGAGCCGCCGGAGTTCGGCGTCGTGCTGCACTTTACCAAAGCGCGGGGTGGCGGCGCGGAGAAGGGCGTGCCCCGAGCTCATTGGGCCAACAGCCACGCCGACCCATCGCCACGCGACGCCTCGGACACCGGCTCGTCGCGCGACGCTAATGCCAGCGGCTTTCGCTACGCCGCGTTCTACGCCGACAAACGCCGCGAAGCCCAGGCGCTGGTCGCGTTGCTCACGCGTTTCCCATTGTCGTTGCGAGTGGTTCGCGGCTTGGACGTCTGCACGGACGAACTGGCCGCTCCGACCTGGGTGTTCGCTCCGCTGTTTCGGTATGTGCGCGAAGCGGCCAATGCGGCATCGCTGCATCTCAGTGAGCTGGGGATCGAAGCGCCGCCGCTGCGCACGAGCGTGCATGCCGGCGAAGATTTCGTGCATCTGCTGGGCGGCCTGCGGCGGGTGGATGAAGCCGTCCGCTACCTGGGATTGTGCGAAGGCGACCGCATCGGCCACGGCGTCGCGCTGGGCATCGACGCCACGCGATGGTGCCGAGCCGCCGGTCGCTTGCCCGTGATGCGCGAGGAACGTTTGCTGGACCTGAGCTGGGAGTGGACTTGCTACAGCCGATTTGAAGTCGCGGCCGATGTCGACCGACTGGCTTGGATCGAACGCGAAGTGCCGCGGTTGTCGGACGTGATGTTCGGCGAGCGACTGACGCCTTACGACGTCGAATGCTTGGTCAGCCAATTGCATCGCGAGCACACGTTGCGGCGACTCGGTTTTCCGGCGGGCAATTCGTTTTCGTCCACCGACGATGCCGCCGATGACGCCGACGATTGGAAGCGGGCCGAGCGTCGGGCGCGAGCTTATCTCACTTCGCCCCGTTTGTTTCGCGCGGGGCGGGCCATCGAGTGGGTCGATCCGTTTAGCGAAGCGCCGGCGATCGAGCGGTTACAGTCGTATTTGCGGCAGCGCATCGCTTCGCTGGGGTTGTGCGTCGAGGTGAATCCGACATCCAACTTGCTGATCGGCAACCTGGGCGATCTCACGCGGCATCCGCTATGGCGATTGCGTCCGCCCCGCCCGACACCTGACTTGCCACCTGTTTCGATTTGCATTGGCTCGGACGACCCGATCACATTCGCCACGAATTTGCGGCACGAGTACATGCTGTTGCACGACGCCATGATCCTGGCCGACTTGACTTACGACGAAGCCAAATCGTGGTTGAACGACGTCCGGCAATCGGGCTTGGAGTCGCGGTTCACGATCCCTCGGCCCTATCAAAACATTCGCGATCACATCGCCATCGGCTTAGACACGTCGATCG
>JAWKTM010000035.1:0-74004 GCA_041399085.1 Pirellulaceae bacterium | reverse complement strand
AGGCAGATTACAACCACGAAGGACACGAAGAGCACGAAGGGAAGAGGATTGATGATTGGCGATTGATGATTTTTGATTGTTGAAGGTTGTTTTCTTTGTGGTCTTTCAGCCTTTGGGGCTCGCTTCGCTCGAAGCCAGGTACTGTTGTGCTGCGTTTGCGCGGCGGGTGGTTAGAAATTGCAGATGACGCCGCGTTTTCGTAGGTCGCGAGCCAGTGTGGGAGTGTCGCGGAACAGTACGGCGTCGAAGCCTGCGGCTAATGCGCCTTGGACGTTGTCTTCTCGATCGTCCATGAAGAAAATCTCGCCCGGTTCGCAGCCTGCTAGTTCGGCGGCTGCCTCGTAGATTTTCGGATCGGGTTTCATCGCGCCCAACTCGAAGCTGAGCGCGTGGACGGAGAACGCATCCGGCACGGTCCAGTACCGACCGGCAGTGACGAATTGCCAATGAGCGTCGCAGGTGTTCGACAGGATGCCCAGCCGATGCCCGGCGGCCTTCAGATGCGCGACCAGCGGCACGATGGAAAGATTCAACGTGAAGATGTCGCTAGCCGCGTGCAGCAACTCGGCGAACTCCGGCTCGCTACGCGTCTGCTCGCGAAAATGGTCGAAGAACTCGCGGCTGGTGACTTGGCCGCACTCATATTGCCACTGCAAATCGCTCTGAAAAACGAGCTCGCGAATCACACGCGGCTCGACACCGGCAATCGCCGCCATTTGCCGGCAAGCGATCTCGTGGTCGAAGTTCAGCAGCACATTGCCCAGGTCGAAATAGATGAAGCGAGGCGTCTGTGTTCGCGGCAAACTCACGGTGCGCTCCGGCCGGAATGTGTCGTGTCAAAAATGGCGAGCTACGAAACGATCGCCATTCCGATTTGATACGTCAATAACGCCGCCACATAAGCCAGGCCGGTCATGTAGAAGAACGTGAACGTGGGCCAACGCCAACTGTTCGTTTCGCGACGGATGATGACGAGTGTCGCCGCGCATTGAGCACACAGAGCGAAGAACACCAGAATCGAGAGAGCCACCGGCACGTTGTAGACCGGGCGGTCCGTTCCGTCCCAAGTCACTTCGCGAAGCCGTTCGCGCAGCGGCTCGGATTCTTCGTCCTGTTCGTCGCCCAGGTTGTAGATCACGCCCATCGCTCCGATCACCACTTCAAGCGAGCCGGGAACGAAGCGATCACGGCACATCCGATTCGCCAATCCCAACCCAGCGGCCGCACGACCGGCTCGATCCAACGTCCGGCTTGGCCGAGATAGCTGTGACGGAGGTTCTCGCCCGCTACTTCGCGATCGATCGATGCGGCTAGCGCGTCGAACTCAAGCTGACGCCGAGCGGCTTCGGTCAGCGGCGTGGCTCGCCCGTCGCTTCGTCCACGTCGACCGCCGTTCTTCTTCGGGGAATAGCCTGGCCAGTGACGACTCCAGCGATTCGACTTCGGCCGCGTACTTGTCGCGCACTTGCTGTTCGATGTTCGGATCGCGCGGGAAGTAAGCCGCCGCCCAAACCAACACGGACACCGCCAGAATCAACGTCCCGGCTCGCCGCACGAAGGCCCAGCCTCGATCGACGATTCGCAGCAGCACGGTCCGGGGCGAGGGAAACTTGTAGCTCGGTACTCCATCACGAACGGCGGCGTTTTCCTTTGAGCACCGTTTTCTTTTCAACACCAACGCCACCACGATCGCCGCGAAAAATTCCGACGAAGTAGGCGCCGAACATCGTCAAACCTTGCAGCCCCAGCCAACCGCCCAACACACTTCGCGCCGGGATGAACGCACCGATCAACAGTGTGTAAACCGGCAACCGAGCGCTACAACTCATCAGCGGCGCGATCAGAATCGTGACCAGCCGGTCCCGTCGATTTTCGATCACACGCGTCGACATGATGCCGGGAATCGCACAGGCAAACGACGACAGCAGCGGAATGAACGACTTGCCGCTCAAGCCCACGCGCGACATCAGCCGGTCCATCAAATAGGCCGCTCGGGCCATATAGCCGCAGTCTTCCAGCACCGCGATGAAGAAGAACAGAATCAGAATCTGCGGCAGGAACACGATGACGCCTCCGACGCCGCCTATCACGCCTTCGACAATCAAGGAACGCAGCGTTCCTTCGGCCATGCGACCGCCAACCCATTCGCCGCACTGCTCGACGATCCACTCGATGGCATCCATCGCTCCCGTCGCGCCGGAAAAGATGGCTTGAAAGATCACGACCATCAGCAAACAGAACACGACGCTGCCCCACAGCCGATGCGTCAGCACGCGGTCGATACGGTCGGACAACGTCACTCGCCGTTCGCCTGAACTGGTGACGACGCCATCCAAAACCTGCGACACCCAACCGTAGCGGCTCATCGCCTCGACGGCCGGAACCGGCGCGCCGGCGACCGTCAAGCGTTCGCGAGCCGACTTCACTTCAGCCAACAAGCCGGGCGAACGCGTGACCCACGGCGAATGTTCCAGATAGCCGCCCGTGTCGAGCAGCAGTCGCTCGACCAAATACCGGGGCGTTTCCGCTGGCCCGTCGGCGGACGGTGAAGATGTCGAGTTGATGTGTTCACTCAGCCGCTGGACTTCGTCACGAAACGCTTCGGGAAACGGACTTTCCGGCGGCTGAAACTTCTGTTCGACGGCCAGCAGCAGTTCGTGTTTCAGCTCGGCCAATCCCCGTTTGCGATTGGCTTGGATTTCGACGACCGGCAAGCCAAGTCGTTGGCTCAAAGCCGCCGCGTCGATCGTGATGCCTCGTTCGCGAGCGACGTCGCCCATGTTCAACGCCAGCACGGTCGGCCGCCCCATCTCGAGCGCTTGGCTGACCAGATACAGATTGCGCTGCAAGTTGCTGGCGTCGACGATGCACAGCACAACGTCTGGCGGCGGCACATCGCCGCGGCGTCCGAGCAACACGTCGACCGTGACCATTTCGTCCGGTGATCGGGGCGCCAGGCTATACGTTCCCGGCAGATCGACAAGCTGAAAATCGTGGCCTTCGTGACGCAGGCGGCCTACCTTTTTCTCGACCGTGACGCCTGGATAATTGCCGACGCGTTGATGTACGCCCGACAACGCGTTGAACAGCGTCGACTTGCCAGTATTCGGATTGCCCAGCAAGGCGACGGTAATGGTTTGAGGGAGTGTGGACGCCGTTGTCATGCTGGCCGGTGGGTGAGAAGTTGGAAGGCGTGAGGCGGGCGAGTGCGGCGAGGCAGGCAGGGCGTCAATTCGACGAGTCATCTTCCAAGGCGACGCGTTTGGCTTCCGAGCGACGCAAGCTGAGCCGATATCCGCGGATCAGCAATTCCAGCGGATCGCCCAGCGGCGCGACGCCGATCATTTCCACTTCGGTTCCGGGGACCAGCCCCATCTCCATGATCCGAGCCGCCAGCGAATCGTTTCCGTCCACTTGGGCGACACGACCACGGTGCCCAATTTGCATTTCGGCGATCGTCTTCATGCTACTTGTACGGCTCGCACGAGTACGCTGAGCGTTTCGCTTTCGCGAAAGCAGAGCTTGTGGCCGCCCACGCGAACGATGCATGGCGTACCGGGCTGAACCATCTCTAGTTCGGCCCCGCGCCGTAGTCCCATTTCTTCGAGACGCCGGACGTGTTCGGTCGACCCCATCAATTGCGAGACTTCCGCAATCTGACCGGGCGACAGCAGATGAAGAGGCAGCAAATCATGCACGGGCGGCACAACCTAAATAGAATGAGACTCTATCTCATTAACGCTCGTTTCATCTTACGGCACCCGCGCGGTCGTTGCAACGGCCAAGTTACGGTTCCGCCGAGCCGCTCCACAGATTCGGCACCGGCGTCGCTTTCCCAGCATTCGCTGCAACCGATCATTTTCCGGTGCATATGAGGCTCGAGACGCATGCGGAACGATGAAACAGACGGAGCGCTCTCTCCGGCGTTTGGCTGCGCCGATTGGCGACACAGGCCCCATGATGTCGAGTCCTTCGGAAAGGATGCAACGGTGGACATCAAACGAAATCAAGTCTTTATGGCAGGCATCATCGTGCTGTTCCTTGGGATTCAGCTACGGATGGTGCAAACCTACGTGCTGAACGAGCAGACGACGCAGGTGCTGGCCAAACATATGCGGCAATCGGAAGTTGCGTCGACGAACATCTTCCCGGCTCTGTACAGCGCCGTCGCTCCGCCGCCTCGCAAATCTTTGACGCCGCCGAAATGGTTGGGTTGGGCGTTGTTATCCACGGGAGCTGTTCTCGTCCTGCACAGCCTCGCGATGCCCAAGTCGGGCGATTAAAGCCGGTTTGCCGCGAGCGTTCGAGCCGCAATCGCACTCGAGCCGCTACTCGGCGTCGAAACCCAGCAGATAGCGAGCTTCCTGGGCCATCGTGCGGCTTGGCTCAAGCATGATGTCTGCTTTTCGCGAAGCTTCGCTGACCGTTCGATTGTTTCCTGGGCGTAGAAATTCACCTCGGATAACCGCCTGTCGCAGCCGATCGCTGCTCAGGCGAGTCGCCCCGGTCTTTAACGAGTCGATCGCGGTCCAGGCAACCGGCCGCAGCAACACCGTCGAACTCCCTTCGCATCGAACGTACAGCGTGTCGCCGTTCGACCGTGCGTCGATCGTGCCTGCCACGATCCCGCCATCTCGGCTCGTCACCCGGACCAAGGTCGTGGAAGTAACCGTTTCGGCTGCGGCCACCGCTGGAGCGAGGCTGAGGATCGTGGCGACGGCGAAAAGAATCGTGCGAGTGTGAGTCATGAACTTGTGCCCCAAGGAACTTGCTGTCGGTCGTGCCAAGTGTGCTTGGACCTAAAGCGAAGCGAGGGCCAATTTGCCGTGCTTGAGTGAGCTGAGGCACGTAAACCGTGAATCAGCAGGGACTTGCTGAAGAGTTTCGGATGCGAGTCGAACGGCAAGCAAGCAACTCAAGATGCAAATAGTCGACGCTTGTTTCCAAAACGAAACGCGTGTCGTTTCGGCAACCGATCCATTCGTGAACTAACGGCGGACAACTTGCGTCCATTCATCTGGCACTGTTCGATATCCGACACCGTTCAACGGATGCCGTTGGCCGTTGCCAATACCGTCCAGTCAAACTAGTCTGGATCGAGTGGTTTTCGAGGCTTGCGGACGGGCCAAACCGGCCGAATTCTCACGACCATTCCCGCCTTTCATCCCCGCTTGTTTCTTCTCATCCCTTTACCGCCGCCGCCCGTCGGTCCGCGCTCGTGGGACGTTTCATGGCCAATTTTGAACGAATCGTGATTTCGGAAGTCGGCGAGGTGACGATCGTCCGTTTTGTCGACCGCAAGATCATCGACGCCGACAAGATCCAGCAGCTTGGCAACGAGTTGCTGCATTTGGTGGAAGTCGATGGCCGCCGCAGTTTGCTGTTGAACTTCGTGGGCGTTGAATTCCTGTCCAGCGCGGCGCTGAACATGCTCGTCGTACTGGATCGCAAAGTTCGCTCGGCGGGCGGTCGCTGGAAGATCTGCAACCTGCGCCCCGAGATTCACGAAGTCTTCGTCATCACGCGACTAGTCCGAATGTTCGACATCCGCGAGACCGAAGCTGAGGCGTTGAAGGCGTTTTGAACCAGTTGGTTGTCGCACGGTAAATCGAGCCCGCTCGATCAAAACAACGGCAGCGCTTCGCCTTCGGCCAACAAGTTATACGGGCGGTTTTCGCGGTCGTAGGCTTCCAAGTTGTTGACGCCCATCGAGCGATAAACGGTTTTGGCGATGTCGGCCGGAGTGACGGGCAGATCGGCCGGGTATTCGCCTAAGCGGTCCGTCGAGCCGTAAGTCTGACCGCCGCGAATTCCGCCGCCTGCCATCACCACGCTCAAACAATGTGTCCAGTGATCTCGCCCCGCGCCGCTGACGCCGCCGGATCGCGGGTCGCCAATCTTGGGTTTGCGTCCCATCTCACTGTTGACCAACAACAGCGTCTCGTCCAGCATCCCGCGGTCGTGCAAATCCTCGATCAATGCCGAGAACGCGCGATCGAACTCGGGCAGCAAACCTTCCTTCAAGCAATTGAAGTTATTGCCGTGCGTATCCCAGCCGCCGGCGCTTGCGACATTTCTTGGCCAACTGCTGATTCTCTTTCCAAAACACCGTGATGAACGGCACGCCGGCTTAACGGCCAATCGCCGCGCGAGCAGCAGGCTCATTCCGTTGACTGTCTCACCGTATCGCTCGCGCGCTTCACCCGGCTCGTCGGCCACGTTAAACGCCTTGGTCGTACCGGCCGTTAACAACAAAAGAAACGGCTCGCTCCTGTTGCTGCCGCCAAGTTTGCGTGATGCCGAACTGCTCGAACTCGCCTCGTGCGGTGTTGATCGTCCGCAGTAGATCCTTTTGTCGAGCAGCCGCTGGGCCGTGGTATCGCCGTCCAGCGACAAGGCCGGAGCGACGAACTTGGCGGCTCATCGACGCTGCCATCGACGTACAACGGATCGTGCTCGACGCCCAATCGAGCGGCGAATTGGCCCGGACGCGTGTACGGCAAGCGGCTCGGTTTGTGGGGCAATGTGATGGCGTTCGGCAGTTCGGGATGAGCCGGACGCTTGGCCGCGACGACGGATCCCATGAACGGCCAGTCGTCGGGAAACGGCGTCCGATTATTACCCAGCGAAACGAACGTCGGATCGGGAGCATGGCCGGTCAAGTTGTAGTAATAACCGGCGTGATGATCGTTCGTGTTCACCGTGCCTCGCACCGAGCGGACGATCGCCAAATGATGAGCCTGCTTGGCCAACATCGGCAAATGTTCGCTGATTTGCACGCCGGCCGCCGAAGTCGCGATGGGTTGAAACGGGCCGCGATAATCGTCCGGCGCGTTCGACTTCAAATCCCACATGTCCAGATGCGATGCGCCGCCGCACAAGAAGAACAGAATCGTGGACTTGGCCGGCTTACTGGGCGAGACAACCGTTTCCGGCGCGGCCATTCCGGGGCGGCCAAAAGCCAATCCGGCGAATCCGACGCCTGAGGCCACTAAGAATGATCGGCGGTTGGCAAACGTCTGATTCGCAAGGCGGGCCGTCATGCCGGTTCCCTTTCGCAGGCAGCTTGAATGATTCGACGCGATCCATCAACGCGAGTCGATATCTTAAGCGGCTGCGAAAGTGAGAGCAACATTCGTGTGGGCCGCGAGTTCGGGCGTCACGACAGATCCGAGGTTGCTACCTGCGAGACGCGGCCGTTACTGGCTGACCGCGACGCTGGCCGTCTCCGCGTTTGCCGATACGCTGGCGGCGGAAGTGAACTTGTCTCCCGCCGACTCAGCCGGCGCGACCGGCTTCGCCACGACATGCCGAGCCAACGCCAGTTGATGCAGATCGTTCTTGGCTTCCAAATAGTCCAACGCGGCCACACGAACATCGACCGGCAAACGATTAGGCAAAGCCGAGTGGAAATGTCCGGCCGGCGTGTTCAGCAGCCGAGGCAACCAATCGCTGGCAATCGCCGGATCGACCACGTCGAAGGCCGCGCCGACTTTGTGAAACACGGTCGGATAGCGTCGGCGGTCGATGTCCGAATGTTGTTGGCTGGCCGCCGAAACCAACTGCCGGCGGCGATCAATCATCCAATCCGCGGCCCGACGAGCTTCCACGTCGCCCACTAAGTGCATCGTCACCAGCGAATCGACTCGGCCGCAAACCACGCGTTCATCCAATTGCCGCACGAGCCCCCGCTTTACTCCGATCGCTTGGCCCGTGATCCGCAAATAATCGGCCCGCCAAGACACCGGCACTCGCAACGTCAGCCGAAACAGCTTCTCGCCCTCCAGCCACGTGCGATCGGTGGCTTTCAGCTTGAAATACACGCCGTAGCCGCGCTGCAACGTTCCGCTGGACGACACCGGCTGAAGCTTGGGCAACTGTTCATAGCGAACGCTCTCCAGCGTCTTCTTGGTGAAGTCCGCCGAGCCGTTGATCTTGGCCAAGGCTTCGTGCGAACCGGACAGCGACAGTCCGATTCCCTTCGTGCCTTCCTCCTTGCGTTCGATCGTGATGTTGCCCGCGATGTCGCTGGCCAGTTCCGTTTTCGGGTCGTAATCCACGATCAACGCCGTCTGCTCGACGCTTTCCAATTGGTATTGGAATTCGACCAAATCGTCGGGATTCCCGCCGCCGAAGATCGACGACACGCGAATCACGGCGTCCACTAGCCGTTCGTTGGGATGCACGGCGGCAAATTCCGGCGGCGTCACTTCGTGACATTCCACCAATTCCGTGACGTCGAACGAAACGCGTGGCGGATCGGCCGACGACAGCGACGGCAGTGCGAACGAGGCGAGCGGCGAAGCGACAAACGCGAACAGCAAAGCGGCAACCGCGGGGCGTTGCATCGGACGGTACTCCATTTCCGGCGATCGAACGATTGACCGTGTCGGGGCTGGTCGTGACTCCTCGTCAGCCCACCTGGCACGGCAAACACCATTCAGCCTTCATGGCACTCGTTGGCGACAAACGAGCGATTTTGTTCCGTCCCGGAACCCGCGTTGAGAAAAGAGCGACCGGCAATCGCCGACCGTAGTTTGATCGTTCGCGCCTAGCGGGCGAAAGTCAAGTCGGCCGAAGTTGGCTCGGTCGTATCTCGATCAGTCGGCGTGTGGTCAGAATTTGGTACGGCGGGCGCGAGCGAGATGTTCAAGACGGTGCAACTCGACGAGCGAGACGCGGTTCGCGCGGAGCAGTTGGAATTGAAGCGGAGCAGCGCGAGCTGCCCGGTAATGCGGTTGAATTGAAGCGGAGCAGCGCGAGCTGTCCGGTGACACAGGCGAACTGTAGCGGAGCAGCGCGAGCTGCCCGGTAACGCGGCAACGGATGGATGCCCGAAACCGGAGTGCTGGCGCACTGCCGCTCCTATGTTTGTAAGAATTCGCCGACACACTTCGCTGGCGCGTCGTGTTCGTATTTCGGTATAGTCTCATCTGCCGGTCGTCTTACGGCATGAGCGCGGGCTCTTCTGCCGATTTGCACTACGCCAATCGCTTGAGTCGGCTGACGCGGCCCGTGGCGACCCACTCGGCTACGTAGATGTTGCCGTTCGCATCGAAGCACGCATCGTGCGGATGAACGAAGCGGCCGTCTTGCCAATCGGCCGGTGTGCGTCGCAAAGCCCGGTCCTTGTCCGCCTTTACGCGGTCCGCGTCGTCGCACAGCCGCGCGACCACGCGGTTCTTGGCGTCCAGCAGCGTCACGCGACCGAGCAGCTCGGGGATCATCAACAGATCGTTCCAGGTGTCCGCGTTGGCCGGCAGACCAAAACCCTCGATCGTCTCCATATATTGACCGTCCAGCGTCAGATATTGCAGCGTGTGGTGAGCTCGATCGGTCACGACCACGGCCGGCTCGCGACCGGGGCGGCGGTCGATCCACAAACCATGCGGCGTCGCGAACTTGCCTTGCCCATTGCCCGCGCCGCCGAAACACGACTGCCAATTCGCGTCCTTGTCATAACGGTGAATCACATACGAGCCGTATCCGTCGGCCAGCAGAAACCCGCCGTCGTCCAAGAACGCGAAGTTCGTCGGCATGAAACGATCGCGTCCCCAGACCTTTTGCGGCTTCGTGTCTTCGCCGTCGGCGTACACCCCCGACTGCATCGGAGCGTACTTTTGCCAAACGACTTCGCCCTTCAAATCCAGCTTGGCGAACGTCTTCAATTGCTGATAAGCCGACACGTACAGGAACTGGTCGTTCCCTTCCTGCCGCACTTCCAACCCGTGGCCGCCACCTTGAAACTGGCTGCCGAACGAACGCACATATCGCCCCTCGGCGTCGAACACGAAGATCGACGGATGATCCTTCTGGTTCTCCTGCCCTTCGTGAATTACGTACAAGTTTCCATCGCGATCGATCGCTACGTTGTGCGTCGTCTGCCAAGTGAACTTGTCGGGCAATTGCGGCCAAGCGTGTTCGACTTCGTAGCGATAGTCGCCTTCGCCGACAATCGTTTTGGTGTCGGTTTTGCTGGCTGTCACGATGGCCGGAGCCGCGATGGTCGCCGCCGCGCCAATGGCTCCGGCGGCCAAAAACTGACGACGATCGACTGCGTGGGCCGTATTGATTTCGTGGGATTTGGAACGAGGCATGCGAGAAATCCTGAGCAGCGAGAGAGTAGAGCGGACGCCGAGCGACTCGTGCGGCAACACAACTTGTCCGGGAACTCGACGAGTCGCCGACGATGAACCGCCACGATTTTACACAACCCGAGCCGAGCAAGCGTCCTGGGAGAACGAGGCTCCTGCCGAGCCGGTATTTTCGTGTCCCTTGTGCGGGATGGCTCGGTGAGAGCCTCATTCTCTCGGTGAATGTTCGGCCGCCGAGGCGCAAGCTGGTGGATGAATCCGATTGGGTTGGCCGATGAATCATGTTACGATGTTTTGTTCGGATGCAGGAACCATTCGGACGCATGAACCGTTCGGACAAAGGTGATCCGCTCGCAAACGAGCGGAACGATTTCGGGATCCAGGAGACGAAGATGCCCGCAGGCTTTAACCAACCGGAACTGTCACGTCGTTCGCTGCTGCAGACCGCTTCGTGTGGGTTCGGCTATTTGGCGCTCGCCGGTTTGTGCCGCGAAACGCAAGCCGCCACGCTGAATCCGCTGGCGCCGCAGCCCACGCATTTTCCGCCCCGAGCCAAACGCGTCATCTTTATCTTCATGCAGGGCGGGCCCAGTCACGTCGATTCGTTCGACTACAAACCGGCGCTCGAACAACACGACGGCAAGAAGGTCGATTTCTACAACGCCCGAGCCCGCCAAGTTCGCTCGGAGCCCGTGATGAAATCGCCGTGGCAGTTTCGCCAGTACGGCCAGCGCGGCGCGTGGGTTTCCGACCTCTTCCCGCACATGGCTCAACACGTCGACGACATGCTGCTGATCCACGGCATGCACACCGAAGGCGTCGCTCATGGCCCGTCCACGTTGTTCCTGCACACGGGAGCCACGAATCTGATTCGGCCATCGGTTGGCTCGTGGGTCACCTACGGGCTCGGCACGGAGAACGAGAACCTGCCGGGCTTCGTCACGATCTGCCCGACGGCGGCCAACGGCGGTCCGCGGAATTACTCGAATGCCTTTCTGCCGACGATTCATCAAGGCACCACGATCGGTCGAGCGGGCATCCCGGTCGCTCAATCTGGCATCGCGAACATCACGAACGACCGCCTGCCGCTGGACCAGCAGCGGCGTCAGTTGGAGTTTCTGCAGGCGTTGAATCGCCAGCAAGCAACGCCCGGCGACGACGAATTGGAAGCCACGATCGCCTCGTTCGAGCTCGGTTTCCGCATGCAGAATCACGCGCCCGGGTTGATGGATTTGTCGAACGAAACCGAAGCGACGATGCAAGCCTACGGCATCGGCGAGAAGACGACCGACGACTTTGGCCGCCAGTGCCTGATGGCTCGCCGCTTTGCCGAAGCCGGCGTGCGATACATCCAAGTGAACTACAGCGACAACGGCTCGAACCCGCGCTGGGATCAGCACTCGAACATCAAGAAGCACGCCGATCACGCGGTGGCGATCGATCAACCGGTGGCCGCGCTGCTGGCCGATCTGAAGCAACGCGGGCTGCTCGAAGACACGTTGGTTTGGTGGGGCGGCGAGTTCGGTCGCACGCCTTCGTCGCAAGGCAACGATGGCCGCGACCACAATCCGCAGGGCTTTACCGTGTGGTTGGCCGGCGGCGGCGTGAAGACGGGCGTGTCTTACGGAGCGACCGACGAGTTCGGGCATCAAGCGGCGGAGAACCGCGTCCACATGCGCGACTTGCACGCCACGGTCCTGCATTTGCTTGGCTTGGATCACGAGCGGCTGACGTTCCGCCAAGCTGGCCGCGATTTTCGGCTGACCGATATCGGCGGCCGAGTTGTGACGGACCTCTTGGCTTAGTCGACCGGTATGACGCAACGCTCCTTGGCCCAACGAATCGGCTACGACGCCCTGCGTTGGATCAGCCGCATGATTGGCGTCACGTTTTTCAATCTGCGGTGCGAAGGCCGCGACAACTATCCCGACACCGGCGGCGGCCTTGTTTGTTCGAATCATCAAAGCACGCTCGACCCGGTGCTGGTCGGCCTGACTTGCCGCCGACGCATGAATTATCTGGCTCGGCAAACGCTGTTCAAACAACGCGGCTTTCGCCATCTGATCGAATTTCTGGACGCGATTCCGATCGACCGCGAGGGCTTCGGTCTGGCTGGCATCAAGGAAACGCTGAAACGTCTCCGCCGCGACGAACTGGTGCTGATCTTTCCCGAAGGGACGCGCACGCCCGACGGCGAAGTGCAGCCGCTAAAGCCGGGCATCGTCTCGCTGGCTCGTCGCGGCCGAGTGCCGCTGATCCCGGTCGGCATCGACGGAGCATATGACGCGTGGCCTCGCGACGCCCGCTTCCCCTGGCCGGCTCGCATTCGAGTGGTCGTCGGCCAGCCCATTTCGACCGAACAGATCGAGCAACTGGACGACGATCGTCTGCTGGCCGAACTTCATCACCGCATTCAATCTTGCCAACAACAAGCCAAGCAATCGCGACTGTCGCGCTACGCCGCCCGACGAGCACGGTGACTCGCCCGAATCAGCTTCACGATTCGAGAACAACGCACCGACCGCAAGCCGCTTGCGATGCGCTGCGCGGCATGCGATGCTACGAGCGACTCGTCCGGCAGGATCGTGCCCACACATTTCCCGCCGCCTACCAACCAACACACTTCCCACCGACGAAACCGCCATGCCAACTTCGATCGTCGATCTCCGCAGCGATACCGTGACGAAACCTTCGGCCGCCATGCGCGAGTTCATCGCCAACGCGCCAGTCGATGATGACGTGATCGACGTCGATCCGACCGTCGATCGCTTGCAGCGTTTAACGGCCGAGCTGCTCGGCAAGGATGCGGCTGTGTTCATGCCTAGCGGCACGATGACCAATCAAGTCGGCGTGCGGATTCATTGCAAGCCGGGCGACGAATTCCTCTGCGAATCGGGCTGTCACATTTATAACTACGAGCAAGGGGCGTTCGCTCAGCTCAGCGGCGTGGTGGCTCGCACCGTTTCAGGCAACGCCGGCGTGCTGCACGTCGACCAACTGCGCGGGATGATTCGTCCCGAAAACGAACACTTGGTCCGCACTCGTCTGGTGTGCTTGGAGAACACGCACAATCGCGGGGCCGGTCGCGTCCAGCCTTACGAGAATGTGGTCGATATCTGCGAGTGGGCTCATGACGCTGGCTTGCGAACGCATCTGGACGGCGCTCGGCTGTTTAACGCCGTGGCCGCCACGGGCATCAGCGCTGCCGATTGGTCGCTGCACTTCGACACCGTCAGCGTCTGCTTCAGCAAAGGGTTGGGCGCTCCGGTTGGCTCGGCTCTGGCCGGCCCGGCCGACATGATGCGGGAAGCTCGCCGCCATCGCAAACTGTTCGGCGGCGGGATGCGGCAAGCGGGTGTGATCGCGGCCGGCGCGCTGTTCGCGTTGGAGAACAACCTCGAACGTCTGGCCGACGACCATGCCAACGCCCAGATCCTGGCCGCTGCGATTCGCGACACCGAGGGCCTGTCGCTCGACCCGCCGCACGTCGACACCAACATCGTGATCTTCCGCGTCGAAGCGGAGTTGGGAACAGCCGTCCGATTCGTCGCGGCGCTGGAGCAACAGGGCGTCCGCTCGTTGGCCATCGGCCCGCAACAAGTGCGACTGGTCACGCACTTAGACGTGAACCGGGAGCAAGTCACCCGCGCCGCGGAAACGATCCGCGAAGTCGCCGAGCAGGCTATCGCCGGCAACCTGCCCGAAGCCGTCGGCGCGGCGTATTGAGTGCGGACGCGGCGTATTGAGTGCTGACTTAGCCCTTCAGCACCGCGGCCATCCAGCTTTCGTCGCCGGGCGACAGAGGCGGCGTCAACGGCTGATCGTATCGCAACCAGCGTTGATACCGCCCGCGTTCGAAGGTCAGGGTGAAAACCGACTGCAAATCCAGCAGCACGTCGGGATCGGGCGCGGCCAGCGGGATTGGAATGGTGGGCAAGGCGTCGCGCAGTGACCAAGCGTAGACCTGGCAGTCCCAACGCTGCTCGACTCGCGATACATACGCGTAGAAATCGCCCGGCGGCAACGCGCGGCCGAACTGATGCCGTCGTCCGCCTCGCAACAAATCCAGCTCGACCAGATGAATCGGCTGCTGGATGATCGACATTCGCTTGGCTAAGAACTGGCCGCGCGTTGGCTCGCTCTTGTTCGTGGGCGACAGCAGCTCGACGATCGTCACCAACCGCTGCTCGGACCGTTTGATGATCTGGATGTAGACCTCGCGAATCTCTTCCTCCACCGTCTCCGGCAGCACGATCGGCTCTAAGGTGGCAGCGCCCGGCGACACGCTCGCCCGTTGCAAGCGCGGCTCGTTCACCGAGACAGCCAAGTCCGGCTTGAATCGTTGCAACCGATCGTCTTCGACATGGATGAAGTTGATCCGCTCATCGATCCGCACGTCGTAATCGTCCGGCAAAGCCTCAACGAGCCACTCCCGCATGTAAGTAATGAAGCCAGCGTGGAAGTCTGGCCAAAAGCCGCCGGCTTCGATAAACGGGTCCATTCCTGGAAACGGACTTGGCATGGTGGCTACCTCGGGAGCTCCGATCGCGATTCGCCAAGGCGACCGGCAGATACAAAATACCAGCACGCGGCGCAGCAGCGAATTCGCCGACACACTCGCTCGCGCGTCGTGCTCGTATTTCAGTATATTCTCATCTGCCGGTCGCCTAAGTGGACTTGCCGCCCAGCGAGATCAGATGCGAGTAGGTGCGGAAGTAGATTCGGCCGTTCGCCACGGCGGGCGTCGAGCGGCTGTCTTCACCCAATGGATTGCGGCCGATCTGTTCGAACGTCTTGTCGGCCTTCAACACCACCACCGTGCCGTCGCCGTCAAGGCAATACAGTTTGTCGCCGACACGGATCGGCGAGCCCGAGAAATCGCCACCGATTCGCTCGCGCCAATGCACGTTGCCCGTGGCCGCGTCCAAGCAGGAGACGATGCCCTTGTCGTACCACAGAAAGATCAAATCGTCCTTCGCCACCATCGTGGGCACGTAGGGAGCTTGCGTCTTCACTTGATAAGCCAACTCGGGCGACTTGCCTGGCTTGATCGCGGCCACCGAGTTTCCGCCGCCGCCCGAACCGGTGCTGCCGAAGATCAAACCGCCGGCGATGATTGGCGAGCTGACGACGCGTTTATCAAACGCCACGAACCGCCAATTCTCCTTGCCGGTTTCAGGATCCAAGCTGAACATGCCATCGGCCGTGCTCGCGCAAATCAATTCGGCCGGCCCGTTCTCGGGCTGATAGATGCACGGCACGCAGTAGCACACATTCACACTGGCTCGCGGCGTCCGCCAGATTTCCTCGCCCGTCTTGCGATCGAAAGCCATCATGAAGCTTTCGCCCGGCTTCTCGCCTTCTTCCAACTGATTGGCTTGTTGCGAGTTGTGCAGGATCACCATGTTCTTGTACAGAATCGGCGAAGTTCCGAAGCCGTGCTGACTTTGCCAACGCCCCAGATCGTTGCTCCAGACTTCGTTGCCGTTGTGGTCGAACGCCTTCAGCAACGTCTGCTTTGGCGTCGACCAAGCGACGTACACGTGCTTGGCGTCGACGGCCGGCGTGCAACTGGCATAACTGCTGCGCGCGTGCAGTCGATGCGGCTCGGACGGATAGTTCTTGTTCCACACGATCGCGCCAGACTGAGCGTCGATCGCCAACACATATCGTTCGGCCGTCTCGGGATCGGCACTCAACAGAAACACGCGATTGCCCCACACGACCGGCGATGAATGGCCAATCCCGGGCAGCTTGGTTTTCCAGTTGTAATCCGATTCGGACCACGTGCCTGGCAAGTCAACGCCTTCCACCGCGCCTTGGCCGTTGGGACCATGAAACCGAGTCCACTCCTGCGCGGAGCTCGCGGCGACCACCGTCAACAGCCCACAAAGAGCCAATCCAAATACTGCCTTCTGCATGGCCAACAACCTTGTTTTCAGGAGGGAAGCGTGGCGGGAAGATGGCGGCAACAATCAGCCGGCGGTCTCACCGAGCCGACGTCCGCCAATAAACAAAGTGCTGCCCGTCGCACCATGACGACGAGCAGCACCCATCACCGAAACGATGTTAGTTGACCGGGCCGCCGTTTTCCAGAAAGCGACCAAGGCGAGTCGGCCGGCTAGCCGATTCCGTCCAATCGGCCGGTGCTGTCGCCTAGTCCGCGAACATCCGCGCCCACGCGATCCAACATCGACAGGAACAGATTGTTCATCGGAATCTCGCGATCGAACTTCAAATGGCGACCGGTCTCGATCGTGCCGTTCGCACGACCGGCCATCACCAATGGCAGATCATCATGGCGATGCCGGTTACCGTCGCTCAGGCCGCTGCCGTACAAGATCATCGAGTGATCGAGCAGCGTACCCTCGCCGTCCGGCGTCTCTTTCAACTGGCCCAGGAAGTAAGCGAAACGCTCGGCCAAGAACCGATCGATCCGCTTGATCTTGGCGATCTTTTCCTTGTCGTTCTGGTGGTGCGAAAGCTGATGATGGCCTTCGTTCACGTTCACCATGCCATAGGAACGGTTGCTGCCCGCGTTGCCCAACATGAACGTGGCGATCCGCGTCGTGTCGGTGCGAAAAGCCAACGTCATCAAGTCGAACATCAACCGAATGTGCTCGGCCACGTCCTTCGGCACGCCGGTCGGAACCTGAAAGTCCGGACGTTCCTGCGTTCCGTGCTGTTCGGCTCGCACGATACGTTGTTCCAGTTCGCGGACGCTGGTGAAATACTCGTCCAACTTGCGGCGGTCGGTCTGCCCAAGCTTTTCCTGCAATCGGCGAGCGTCGTTGGCCACCAAATCCAGAATGCTCTTGCGATAGAAGTCCCGGCGAGCCCGGCTTTCGGCCGCTTCCTGGCCGCCGCCGCCAAACATCCGCTCGAAGACCAACCGCGGATTGATCTCCTTCGCCATCGGCGTCGATTCCGTCTTCCACGAGATGTTCGACGAATACGCACACGAGTAGCCCGAATCGCAATTGCCGGCGTTCCGGCCGCCTTCGATGCCCAACTCCAACGATGGCAACTTGGTCATCCCGCCCACCTGCTGCGCGGCCACTTGATCGACCGAAATCCCCGCGCGGATATCCGCGCCGGATGTCTTCACCGGATGAGCGCCGGTCAAGAACGTTGAGGCACAGCGAGCATGGTCGCCCGGTCCATCGCCGTGAGCCCGGCCTTTGTCCTGAGCCAGTCCGGTAATCACATTGAAGTCGCCGCGGTATTCGGCCAACGCCTGCAAAGTCTCGGGCAACTCATAATCGCGGCCCGCCTTCTCGGGCTTCCAAGCGTCCATGATCGCGCCGTTGGGAAAGAACACGAACGCCATTCGAGTCGGCGCGGCGTGAGCCGGATTCGCTCGCAGCAAAGTGGCCGGCCGCATCGCTTCGAGCAACGGCAGACCGACGCTGAGTCCCATTCCCTTTAGAAACGTTCGTCGTGGCAGTCGCATCGTCATGGCTTCGCTTCCTCTCCTCGTCGCATCCGAAACGGTTCGCTGAGCACGATTCCGGTGACCAGCGTGGAAAAACGGTACTCGTCGTCGGCGATTTGTTTCACGATCTCGTCGACGGCGCACTTGTCGTAAGGCTCCAGCCCGCGGCCCAGCGCATACGTTAGCATTTTATCGGTCAGCAAGCGGGCGAAATCATCTTTGCTTTGGGAAAGCGTCCGCACTAATTCGGCCGGACCGCGAAACGATTCGCCGCTGGGCAACACGCCCGACGGATCGATCGCCGCTCCGTTGTCTTTGTCGCGCCAACGCCCCACGGCGTCGAAGTTCTCGAAGCCGAAGCCCAGCGTGTCCATCACGCGATGGCACGAGGCGCACCCTGGATCGCGACGATGTAGCTCCATCTGCTCGCGCAGCGACAGATTTGGATTCGATTCGCTGGTCGCTTCCAACAACGGCACATCGGCCGGAGGCTCGGGCGGCGGCGTGCCCAAAATGTTTTCCATGATCCACTTGCCCCGCTTTACGGGCGAAGTGCGCGTCGGATTGGACGTGAGCGTAAGAATGCTGGCTTGCGTCAGCACACCGCCGCGTCGGCCGTCGGTGAACTCGACACGTTGGAATTCGTCTCCGTTCCGGACGATTCTCCAAACCATAATGCTCGGCCAACCGCCGGTTCACGTACGAGAAGTTCGCGACCAAGAAATCCAGAATGCTGCGATCTTCTCGCATCACGGCGTCGAAGAACATTTCCGTCTCGCGCCGCATGTCTTGCTTTAACTTTTCGTCGACACCGGGAAACTTTTGCGGGTCGGGCTGGATTTCGTCCAAATTCCGCAGATTCAGCCACTGACCGCCGAAGTTTCGCACGAGCGCTTCGGCCTTCGGATCGGCCAACATTCGCTTCACTTGGCGACGCAGCGTTTCCGATTCGTTCAGCTTGCCCGCCCGCGCGTAGCTGAACAGCTCCGTGTCCGGCATGCTGCTCCAGAGAAAATACGACAACCGCGAAGCCAGTTCGTAGTCGCTCAGCGCATGAGCGGTGTCGGCGTCGTTTGGCCGAGGATCGTGCTCGATGCGAAACAGAAACTGCGGCGAGACCAGCGTCGCGGCCACGGCGATCTGAATGCCGCGTTCGTAGCTTTCGCCGTTCTTCACGGCCGCTTCGACCAGCCCGACGAACGGCTCGACCTCCTCTCGCGTCGCTTGTCGGCGATAGGCGCGACTTACGAACCGATACAGCACTTCGCTCGCCGCATCACGCACCGACTTGCCCTTCTCGGGACGACTCACCACGATCCGCTGATGTGACTCGGGCAACGCCGATGAATCCAGGTCCAACGGCCCGATCAATTCAATCCGCGAGACATAAAGGTTGCGATCTTGCGTCGGCGTATTGCCGTTGCCTTCCACATAGAAATCGTTGGTAAAGGCGGCTTCGATCTGGAACGAACCGGCCTTCGTCGTCAGCGGAATCTCGTACACTTCGGGCGAGTCGAATTCGGCCTTCACATCGACCGTTTGCAGCTCGCGTTGGTCTTGTCGCACGGCCATCCGCGCCGGCTCATCGCCCGCTTGATTGGCCATCGCTTCGATGCGAATCAAATAGCGACCGTCACGAGCGGCTTCGAATTCGCCCAGCACCGAACCGGACGAATACATATTCCAGAAGCCCGAATCGCCCCGACTGGCGGACTGAGTTCCGCGCAGTCGCCGCCCCGCGCGAACCAGCTTCGGCGCGTTCTCGGCGCCCGGAACTAGGATGGCCGCCTGAGCCACCGCTTCGGCCGCGTCCAGATACTTTTCCATCAACAGCGGCGGCAGCGAAAGCACGTCGCCGATGTTGTCGAAGCCCTCGCCCACGTCGTCCGATGGAAAGTTCTTCGACAGCTTCAAATCCAGCCCGATCAGGTCGCGAATCGTGTTGTCGTACTCGTTGCGATTGAGCCGCTGAATCGTCACTCGTCCCGGATCGCGACCGGCCGTGCAGTCGACATGGAACAACGTCGCCTCCAGCCACTTGACCACGCGAGCCCGCTCTTCTTCGGACGGCTGCGGCTTGTCCTCCGGCGGCATCGCCCGGAACTCGACCATCTCCAGCACCGATTCCCAAGTCGCCTTGTCGGCCATCACGCCCGCCGCATCGCGTATCGAATGCAGCGACACGTCCGCCTTCGGCGACTTCGCCCCGTGACATTCGGCGCAGTACTTCTGAATGAACGGCGCGACATCCGTGCGGTAATCGCCAAGCGGCTTAGCGGAATCCGCCCCATGAACGGCGATCGGTCCAACCAGACTCAGCATCGCCCCGGCGATCAGCACGGTTGGTAAAGCGCGACGCCCGCTCATTCGATCAGCGGGCGTGTGGGCAAGTCGGTTCGCGAAGCGAGCGCAAACGCGACCGAACGAGGTGAAAAGCAACTTCATGCGGAACCAAGCGTTGGTGAATCGGGCGGGAAAATTAGGCGGGAGAACCGGTCGGACCGGCGAGTTCTATTTTACCCATCGCGTAAACAAAGCCAAACCTTGCCGGCCCGTTGTTTCCCGCATTCTCCCACTTCACATGCCCGAACGCCAACGTGCCGATTCGGCGTCGCAGCCTACTGCCGCCCCGTTTCGTCCCAGTCATCCGTGCGAAACGGCGAGGCCGGCAAGTCGGCCGAATTAAACAAACTGGCCCGCGGATTCGCCGCCCAGGCGTATCGCACCGCAGCCGGTTCGGGCACCGACGGGCTCGACACAATCACGCGATTCGGGCCGTCGATTTTGGCTTCCGCCCAATGAAACTCGCGATCCTTGCCCGCGATCGCGAAGCCAGTCAGTTCCGACTCGCGCGACTTCAGCCCTTCGCCCACGTGATCGAATTCGATGACCATCTGATTTCCGTCGCGGCGAGCCGACTTGAATACCGGCCCGCTGGCCACAACATCCTTTTCATACACATCGTGCAACGCCCACAACGCCAACCGTTTGCCGACGTCCTGCTTGTTGCGCGGATGGATATCGTTCGCTTCGCCGATGTCGATCGTGATCGCCATTCCCGTGTGTGGCACAGCCAACGTCTTCAGCATCGCTTCCTGCACCAACACCCAGCCGCTCGTCTCGCTCGGCTCGCGCTGCTCGGCTCGGAAATTCGGCAACTGAACCCAAGCGAACGGAAAATCGCCTTGTCCCCAGCGCGTTCGCCAATCGCCGATCAGCGTGCGAAGCTGCGCTCGTAAACATGAGCGTAGCCGCGTCCCGCGTTGTTCTCGCCTTGATACCAAATCGCGCGCGAATCGTGTAGCCAACCAACGGGTTGATCTTGCCGTTGAACAAGTTCGACGGATAGTTGCGATCCTGGCGCGGTTGGGTCGGCTGGGCCGGCCGGCGTGGGATTGGCGTTCCGGCCGCCTTGGCCGCGTCGCGACGCTTCTCCCAGGCTTTCAATGCTTGTTCATATCGAGCTTGTGCCGCGTCTGCGTCGAATGCCTCATCGTCGGATCGCCACGCTTGCAATCGCGGCTGGACGCCGGGCGCGTTCACTTGAGCCGGCATGCTGGTCCACGATTCGATCGAAGTGCCGCCGACCGACGAATTCACCAACCCGACGGGCACTCCCAGTTCCTGGTGCAATTCGCGGCCGAAGAAGTAGGCCGTGGCGGAAAAGCCGGCGACCGTTTCCGGCGAACACACGGTCCACGATCCGGCCGGCTTCTCTTGCGGCTCGGTCGCGTGAGCCGACGATTCCTTGAACATGCGGATCTGCGGAAACTTGGCCGCCGCCGCTTCCTGCTCGAAATTCGCCGCCCGGTTCACGGTCATCGCCATGTTGGATTGGCCCGAGCAGAGCCAGACTTCGCCGACGTAAACGTCCTCGACCTTCGCCGTCGAGCCATCGCCTGCGACCGTCAAGCTGAACGGCCCGCCGGCTTTCATCGGTTCAAGGATCGCCGTCCAGCGGCCTTCGGCATCGGCTTCGGTAGCGAATTGTTGGGAAGCGAATCGGCCAGTCACTTCCTTCCCGGCAGTCGCCCAGCCCCAAATCTTCACCGGCTTGTCGCGCTGCAACACCATGTGGTCGCTGAACACCGCGGGCAGAGTAAGCTCGGCCCGAACCAGCGTCGGCAACCACATCAAGCCGAACATTGCCATCGCCAAACTGGCTCGCACGATCAAACTTCTTGAGCAAGTCGAACCGCATCCAAATCTTGTCGACATCTGATTTCTCCGAGTTTTTCTGGGGGAGGAACAAGTCGCGACGACCGTTGCGTATGAGCACGACTGTCGACGCCTACTTCAGCAACAATCCCATCGCGATCAACGCCACAATCACGCTGCCCGCCATGATTTTGCCCAGCGTACCAAACAATCGACCCCAAAATGCGGCATGACCCACGGGCCAACTTTCTTCCCAAGTTCGGCCGGCCCAGACTTCGCCCAGCATCGCGCCGCCCAATGCTCCGACGCTGGCGAACAACAGGATCGCCACGACGGAACCGATCAACGGAATGGGCAGTCCGACGAACATCCCCACGACGCCGCCAATCAGCGAACCGACGATCGCCAAAGCCCCGCCGCGCCAAGTGCCGCCGGTCTTCGCCACGCCTAAGGCGCCGGCCGCGAACTCCAGCACCTCGCCCAAAATCGCCAGCAACAATGTTCCCACGACAATCGGCCAACCAATCGACACTCGCAATTCGTTCGGCATCAGCCAAGCGTAAATCGCCACGGCCACGACGCTGATCCAATTGCCCGGCGCGCCGAACAGCGTCAGCACCCAACCAATCACAGCGGTCAGCAACAACAGAATGGCCCACACAATGGTCATTTATTGGCCTCGTTCCTTAGCCCGCGAATCACGTCTGCCCGGCCCCGCCCGCGTTGCCCAAATCGGATCGGCGACTTAAAACAGTTGACGATCAAAACGCACTTGTTTTCGCAGGAGTTTATCAGAGTGACACGTCGCGATCCGCAACATTGGGGCCAGTTTAGCCGCTTTCCCGCCGAACAAGGCACCGTCATTTGCTCGCCGCCCGCCGCCGGATCGGGCTATTGGGTCGGAGCGCCCGGAGCCATGTATGACGCGACGGACGGATCGTTCTATTTGATCTACCGAGTCCGCCGCCCGCGCGGCGTGCAGCCCGACCGCGGCGCGGAAATCCATCTGCTGCGCGGCTCCGACGGCGTCCAATTTGAAGAGATCTGGAGCGGCACGAAAGATCAACTCAGCACGACCAGCATCGAACGCTGCGGTTTGCGACGACTGGGCCCGGATCGTTGGGCCCTGTATGTCAGCTACGTCGACCCGGCCGACGGTCGCTGGCGGATTGATGTTTGTGAAGCTGCCTCGCCGGACAAGTTCGATTTGCGAAACTGCCGCCCGATTTTGACGGCCGCCGATATCGACGCGGACGGCGTGAAGGATCCGTTTCTGTTCCAAGTCGCCGGCCAGTACCACATGATCGTTAGCTTTGCGACGGCGGTCGCGGCGGACGCCGAAGCCAATGCGCTGCACGGCACGCACGACGCCTACAACACGGGCCTGATTCGATCGCGAACCGGTTTGGCCACCAGCGAGGACGGACTGAATTGGTGTTGGCAAGGCACCGTGATGGAACCGAGCCGCGAGGGTTGGGATCGTTACTGTGCCCGAATCGGCTGCGTCTTTCGAGCCGACGGACTATGGCTGGCTCTCTACGATGGATCGGCCGACGTCAGCGAGAACTACGAGGAACGCGTTGGCTTGGCTTACAGCTCTGACCTGCGGACGTTTCATCGAGTCACCGAAGCCGGGCCGCTGATGCAACCCGCGCACGGCCCATCCGCTCTGCGGTATTTCGACGTCCTAGACTTCGGCGATTCGCGGTTCATCTATTACGAACTCGCCCGCCCCGACGGCAGCCACGACCTGCGAGTCTGGCGGACCTAACCGCCGCCATTCTTATTCGGGACTGCGGGGATTCAATCTTTTGGGCCTGCGGGGATTTATCCTCTTTGGGACTGCGGGGATTCATCCCCGCTTTCTCTCCCCATTCCCTCTTCCAGCCAGCCCCGCCATCCCGCTCCCTTTCTTATTCCACGCAATTCCCGCAGGAAAAACGGCACACCAAGCCACGCCCAAATCCACTCACCATCCCAGAAACCTCAATTCACAGTTGGATCCGCCGGGAAGCGAGCGATGCCCAGACTCTCGCGCAACACCGATCGGCCAATTTCCCTCACCGTCGAGGCCCACAGTTGTTCGTCGTCGCCGAAAACATGAGCCGGCGTGGCCGTGGTCGTCATCCACACGCCCTGAGCCAACTCCGACTCTAACTGCCCGGCCTGCCAACCCGCATGGCCGATAAAGATGCGGACCGCACGACTGGGTGTGGACGGCGTCGATTGAAAAGCCCGCCGCAAAGCCGCCTCGCAAGCCGCCGGTTCCGTGCAAGCCGCGACGTTCGTGGCCTGCTGCTCGAGCGCCACAATCGAATTCATTACCGGCCCGCCGAACTTGACCTGCACGTCGCAATCCGCCGCGCCGGTCACTTCGGGCGACAACGATTCTCGAATGGCTCCGCGAACCGGACGATTCAACACCACGCCAAACGCCCCTTGTTCGTCGTGACGCACCAAGAACACGACCGAGCGACTGAAGGGCGAGTCCTTCAGATGCGGAGACGCGACTAACAGAGAACCTTGTAACGAATTCATGATTGCCACCCTCTTCGGATCCACGGCACTGACCATCCAATGCACTGGTCATCCAATGGACTGAGCCAAGCTGTGTAAGCAAGTGCCGTTGTTCCAAGTTCGGCGCCTTGCTTCTGCCAAAATGACAGTTGTTTGCTTTTCCATTGAAGAAACGCAACCATCGTGCCGAAAGAAACGCTCGTTCGCTGCGGAGTCGCCTCGCAACAAACGCCTCACCGATTTTCGAGCGAACCACGGTCGATTGACAGCTTCCCAGCCGCTTCGTAACATGGCTCTCTCGTTGAGGATTCAACGCTGGTCAGGTAGCTCAGTTGGTAGAGCACAGGACTGAAAATCCTGGTGTCGCCGGTTCGATCCCGGCCCTGACCACTTCTCCCCGCCGCCTCGAACCCCAGCCAGCTCTACCGCACCCGCTAGCTCATCTTGGGGCTGCGATTCCCAGCGAATGCGATTCCGAAGCGAATCCCTCTTAGCGGCCAACGACGGCAAGCCGCGTGAAGCTCAGCCGGTCGAATTTTTTAACTCAGGCGGCGGAACGTCGCCCCGGCTAGTCGATATGTCGATAGCTCGGCCATAGGTCCGTCGGTTCGACCCCCAGTGCTTCGGCGAACTTCTGGACGGTCCTGCCTTGAGGCCGACACTGGCGATTCAAAATATTAGAAACCGCTGGTTGTCCAATTCCGGCAGCAGTAGCGAGATCTTGTTGCGTGACGCCCTTCTCGTCCATGAGGTCGCGAATTCTGTCCGCAAATGTTCGTTCCTCAGTTTCAATTTCCTTCGCGGCCTCGACGGCAGTAGAAGTGTGAACACACTTCTTGTGAAGTTCAATCACATCCGCGGCAGTCCCTGGAAACAATGCCTCGGTCATGGCATCGAGGGCGAGAAGACGTTCATCCTCAGTCGACGAATCGTCAGACACAATTGCAGCCATTTCCAACACAAGTTCTTGAACATCGGCGCCACATTCAACGAATGCTTGCAGAAAACGAACGGCTTCGAGACCCGCCGTCTTATCTCCACGAGTGTCAGAATTATTCTCAACAAGTATGGTCATCGCCTGCTACTCCTAAATATATTTAATACGGCGAGAGTTGGACTTATTAGCCCTATCATGCCCCTGCGATACCCGCATACCACCGCTTGACGACAATGTCCCGCATTACTCGAAAAGCAGCGATCTCCTTGCCGCTAAAGTCGTCTCGCTTCTTCTGAAAAACAGTGAGTGTCCAAATTCTGGGTAACGGCTCGGAAGGCAAAATCTTATTGGACTTGAAGAAGATGATGCGTATGTTGTTGTGTTGAGCAACTACTTCATGGACTCGCAACTCACCAACGCGCTTCGCCTCTAACGATTTAATCCAACACCAGTCCAAATCCGCTTCGCTCGGCCAAAAAGCCAAATTAAGCGCGTGCCGACGCAAGAGTTGAAAGTCACGCATGCTGTTGTTGCACAATGCCATCGCTTGTCGACAAGCGGTCGCTGTTGGCTTGACGTAGTAGCTTCCGAACAAATTGGACACGCGGCACCTCGTGGATATCGGCTACGACACCGAAGTTTATCACACTTTACTGGGTGTCGCAAATGAAATATCACACTACCGTCTGCATCTTCAACCCCAGACGCACCCACGCGAAAAAAGTCCGAGGCCGCCATTTAGCCGTTGCCTCGTGGCCAGGATTCAGCGGCTTCCGCGCCCGACTTGGCGTTTTTCGCCCGCCAAACGGTTGCGCGAATAGCAATTCCCACCGTCCATCCAGATCAAGCGATCATTTTCTGTTGGACGACGCCAACTACACCCTTGTTCGCAATTTCCCTCGCACGGCTAAGATGGGTAGCCATCGTCCCGGCGTTTGCATTCTGGCGGGGGCGGTGTTTCATTTGGCAATTCTCCAACTTTGCCCGCAGGAATCGTTCGCATGAAATTGGTGAAGGTCGCCGCCGCGGTATTGAACCAGACCGCGTTGGACTGGGACGGGAATAAGCGAAACATCCTGGCGGCGATCCAAACCGCTCGGCGGCAAGGCGTGTCGCTGTTGTGCTTGCCCGAGTTGTGCATTACCGGCTACGGCTGCGAGGACGCTTTTCATTCGCCCGGTGTCCATCAGTTGGCCGAACGCGTGCTATTGGAGATCGTCCCGGAAACCGCGGGGCTGATCGTTTCGGTCGGCTTGCCGGTGATGCAAGGCGGAGCGGTGTTCAACACATCGTGCTTGATCGCCGACGGCCAGATTATGGGCTTTGTTGGCAAGCAGAACTTGGCGGGCGACGGAATCCATTACGAACCGCGATGGTTCAAACCGTGGCCGAACGATCTGCAAGCGACCGTGGAAGTCGGCGGCTCGGCCTATCCGTTGGGCGACCTGATGTTCGACATTGGCGGCGTGCGAATCGGGTTTGAAATCTGCGAGGACGCTTGGGTCGGCAGTCGCCCGGGGGCGGAGTTCGCTCGGCGCGGCGTCGATGTGCTGTTGAATCCCAGCGCCAGCCATTTCGCGTTCGGCAAACACGAGATCCGCAAGCGTTTCGTGCTCGAAGGCTCCCGCGCGTTTCACGTCAGCTATGTGTACGCGAATCTCTTGGGCAACGAAGCCGGTCGAGCGATTTACGACGGCGACGCGATGATCGCGGCGGACGGCCGAATGTTGGCGACTGGGCCGCGGTTTTCATTTGCCGATTTTCATCTCACAACGGCCGTAATCGACATCGATGCCACGCGGATGAGCCGGGCTCGGACCAGCAGCTATGTGCCGCAGATTCTTCGCGAGCAGCCCGATGTGGTCCGGCGAGCGTTTGACTTCCCCGTCATCGCTCCCGAACCGGCGAATTTGACCACGGCGGCATGGGAAGCCGGTTCGACGGTAAAAGAGGAAGAGTTCGCGCGAGCCGTGTCGCTGGCGTTGTTCGACTATATGCGGAAGAGCCGCTCGCGCGGATTCGTCGTGTCGCTCAGCGGCGGCGCCGATTCCGCTGCCGTTTCAACCCTGTGTGCACTGTTGGTTTCGCTCGGCGTCTCGCAGCTCGGACGCGACGGATTCCTGGAAAAGCTGGCTCACGCCGGACCGTGGGATGACGCCAACGATCAGCGAGCGATCGCGCGGCGGTTGTTGCTGTGCGTTTACCAAGCCACTTCGAACAGCGGCGAAAAAACGCGCGAGGCGGCCCGTGGCGTGGCGGAATCACTGGGCGCGGAGTTCCTGCTTTTGGACGTCGACCCACTGTTTCGCGGCTATTGCCAGTTGATCGAGTCCGCGATTGGCCGGCCGCTCGATTGGAAGCAAGACGACATCGCCTTACAAAACATCCAGGCCCGCGTGCGATCCCCCAGCGTTTGGATGTTGGCCAATTTGCGATCCGCGTTGTTGTTGTCGACCAGCAATCGCTCGGAGGCGGCCGTCGGATACGCCACGATGGATGGCGATACTAGCGGCGGGCTGTCGCCGATCGCCGGGATCGACAAAGCGTTTTTACGCCGCTGGCTTCGATGGATGGAAACGACCGGGCCCGAAGAACATGGTCCACTGCCGTCGCTCGGTCTTATCAATGCCTTGCCACCCACGGCCGAATTGCGGCCGCCGGCGGCCAGCCAAACCGACGAAGCCGATTTGATGCCCTATGACGTACTCGATGCGATCGAACGAGCGGCCATTCGCGATAAGCTGACGCCGTTGGAAGTCTACCAGCGGCTGCGAGCGGAACCGGACGCCGCGCCACCCGAGCAACTGGCGCAGTGGATCGAACGGTTCTTCAAACTCTGGTCGCGCAACCAATGGAAACGCGAGCGTTATGCGCCGTCGTTTCATTTGGACGACGAGAATCTGGATCCCAAAACTTGGTGTCGCTTTCCGATTCTCTCGGGCGGCTTCGTGCGCGAGCTCGCGGAACTGCGTGCCTGGATGCGCGACGAGCAGATACCGTAAAGTGGAAAAAGCTCCGACAAGGCGGAGCACTCCAAATTATCAGCGTCGATGGCTACAAACGATTAAGCCGCGCGTGGCAACTGAGGCGCGTCCACATGAACGTGCCCCAACTCGTGATGTTCTTCGTCGATCACACGAATCTCATTGTCCGTCGCCGTCCATAGAGCGGACAGATGGCCGCGCGAGAATCGCCGTCCGATATAGCCTCCGTCCCGAATCATAATGGTCTCATAAAACGGCTCGGAGTCCGGCGCGCCGTGCTGTGCCAACAGTGTGGCGGCTTGTTCGCGAGCTAATTGAGTTGTTCGTGGATCGGACATGAGAATCTCACAGTTATGCAGGATCAGAGGTTTAAGATACCATCTCACACACACATCGCTTAGTACGCCCCACAGTCTTGGACGTTGGCCGGAGGCTACTTAGAGGAACGCAAGGGATTCGCGCGGCCAGCGGTCGGTTGCGTGAACGTTGCCGCGCGAACCGCGTTGTTGGTGGCCGGAGCCGGTTGACCGCCCACGACGTTCGACGCCGATCCCCAATCGAACGCCTTGTCGCCGCTGCCGCCAGCCAGCGTGCCGGTTCGCACGGCACCGGCGTCGGCCCGCTTGCCGGGTGCGTTCAGCGCCGGACCGGCAGGACGGCGAGTGATATTGCCGCCTTCGCCGCCCGGCGTTGGCATCGGGGTCGGCAGCGGAGCTTCCTCGAATCCACCCGGCGGCAACAAATCGTCGGGCGAAGCCGGAAGCGGAGCTGGCGTTGGCAGGAAGTTATCGTCGCCTTCCGAAGCCGGGCCCGCCGGAGTCGGTTGCAGCGGCGTGTCGATCTCTTCGCCCAGCGGCGACAAGCCCATCTCGCCACCATGTTGGGGCGTCGGTCCGCGGCTGATGACGTTTGGCCGAGTCCAGCCGTAATCCAGGTAGTAGCTGGCGTCGCGTTCGCGAGCCCGCCCCAAGGCGTCCCAGTAAGCCTTCTGCGGCCACGGGCCTTCGTCGAGCACAATGTTATTGAATTCTAATAGTGAACCTTTCAAATAGTGCACATAAGCGACCGACTTGTTGTATTCGCTGAGAGCTCGGTAATAGTCGATCTGAGCGTTAGCTCGGCGACGTTGAGCGTCCAGCAAGATATCGATCGGCGCCTTGCCACGATCTACTAACAATTCCGCGGCGTTCACTTCCTTGGTCGAAGCGATCCAGCGTTGGAAATGCGTTTGTACTAGGTGATAGTGGCTGTCGAGGCCCACGAGGGCGTCGCTCAATTGGTGTGTGAGAGCCAGTTCCTTATCTTCCAACAAGGCTTGTTCGCGAACCATCGACAGTTGCACATTGCGGACGCGTGCCAGTTCGCGACGAGCCCCGAAGGCTGGTGGCGTGAAATCCACGCGTAGGCCGGCTTCCTGGAAATCGCCGCCGGTCAACACTTCCCAAGCTCGCGAACCTGGATTCGGGAAGATGATGCCGTTGCGTTCGGCCGCGATCAGTTCATCACCCACACCGACGAAGCGGTACACACCCGAGACGTTCAATTCCGGCAACAATTGATTGCGAGCCGAGATCAACTCCAACTCGCGTTGTTTGATTCGCCACTTCTGACGACGCAGTTCCGGACTTCGGAACAGAGCTTCGCCTTGCACGTCGTGCCATTGGAATTCGACCGGAGCCATCGTCGGTTCGTCGATCGGTCGAATCAGTCGGCCATCGGACGGAGCCAACCCCCTCAGGAATCGCAATTGACGTTCGCGACCCAACAGACCGGGATCTTGTCCTTGGACGTTCGAGCCCGCCAAGGCGGTCTGCACCGCCGCGCGGAAGAAGTAATACTGTTCGCGCGACTGAGCTTCCGCCTGGGCGTCGCCGCCCGTGGCTCCCGCTTCGGATTTCAGATACGTGTTCTTCCAAGTGACTTGAGCGCTGTCGCGGCCCGTCTTGGCCGTCTCCAACGATCGGTACGAAGTGTGAAGATCCCAGTAGGCGTTCTCCACGTCGAGCACCAAGTTGCGGACGGCGGTCTCGAAGTCGGCCAGCGAAATGTCGGCGTTCGTGCGAGCCAAGATCACCGGGATCCGGTTCACTTGCGTGCCGCGGTTTCGCAACAACGGCTGCGTCCACTCGGCTTCGATCGTTTGTGTCCAGTCGCTCGGCAAGGCCCGGCCCAAACCGATCGGAATGTTGTTTCGCGAGTAGGCCGTCGTGCCGCGGAACGTAAAGATGCTGCCCGTCGCCGTTCGCTTCGACACGGCCGCCAAAAAGTTGGCGTCCGTGGCTTGGAAAATCAGCGGGTTAAACGGGTTCTGATTCGATGTATTTCGCGGCCGATCGGTTTGGCTGTAGTTAAACGCACTGAAGAATTGAGCGTCGAACTCAGCCAACGCATCCTCGACGCCAACCGTTTGATTGGCTCGTGCCGCACCCCGTTGCTGCACACGGTTGCCTTGGGAATCGACCACTTGGCCGGTCGGGTTCGTGGTGCTTTCCACAATCGCCGGATCATAGACCGACGTGCTGCCTTCGGACGTGGCCGACATGATCGTGGCGGCAAAGTTGCCACGCAATTGTTGCGTGCCGCCGACCGTGCGGATGATCTTGCTGTTCTGCAAGGCGATCGAGACGCACTCTTCCAGCGACAAGTCCCACGTCTCGTCGATCTCGAAGTTGCTGAGCATGAACGGCGAGTGGCTCTGCACCACTTCGTCCAAGCTGGCCTGATCGTAATCCGGCTGCTCGATCTGCTGGGCCGTGTCCAGATAATGCGAGAGGTCGCCGTCTTCTTGCAAATAGAACGGCTGCGTGGGATGACAGCCGGTCACAAGCGACAGCAATGTCAGCATCAGCGCCAAATGAGTGGTCAGTTGCCGTGTCATGGAATGACGTTCCCGGAAGCTCGAGTCGGGGCGCGTGAGCGCGATCGGTCAGGTCGGACTTGCCGCATGGGCCGGCACGAAGTTTTCAACTTTGAATTACCTAACCAGCGACGACGCGTCTCCACCGCACCCAATCGATGCGCGGACACGTCGTTCGCCGGCCAAGTAAATTCCCCCCTGAACGATCGCGGACACGGCGCCCGTGCTGGCACGAGCCTCCGAGTGGCGCAATCGGCAACATTGATATCGACGACGCGACCGTCAAACTTTGAGCAACTTGCCAATTCCGGAAAGATTTTTGGCAACGAGCGTGACCCCAGTTTGCCTGGTTTCGCTGGGCTCACGCAGAGAACGGAGTTTGGCGATGCTAGCTCGCATCGGGCCTCGAACGGCCATCGCTAGCATCGCATCATCTAACGCAGGTAGCGAAAGTCGACGCACGCAATCAGCGATTGGCAGAACTGGCTCCAAGCCCGCCGACGCACGTCCGGGCGCGGCATCTCCCGACGCTCCGGCCGCAGCGAGGAATTCGCGCGACAACTCCAGCTCGCCCGGCGTCGGTTCGCGACCAATCGCTCGGCGATAAGCCAGCACGATCCGCCGTTCATCGTCCGCCGTCGGATCCTCCAACAGTCGCTGGGCGGCTTGGTCGGCCTGCCGCATGACGAACGGGCTATTCATTAAATACAGAGCCTGCGTTGGCAGCGTGCTGGTGTTCCGATTGCCAGTCACCATGTTCGGATTCGCAAAGTCGAACACCTGAAACAGCTCATCCAGTGAATTGCGAAATGCCGGAACGTAAACCGCCCGCCGCTCCAAACTGAAATCGAACCCGACTTCCGCGTTCATGTTGGGCGGAAACACTCGCCCGCCATAAGTCTCGTCGAGCCGACCGCTGAAGCTGAGAATCGCATCCCGCAATGCCTCGGCATCCAATCGTCGACGCGCGTGATGCGTCAGCCAGCGCAACTGCTCGTCCGTAGCGGCGTCGATCGAAGCCAACTGATAGGTGCGCGACAAAACAATGTGCCGAATAAGTCGCTTGGTCGACCAACCGTCAGCGATGAACTGCGTGGCCAAGTAGTCGAGCAGCTCAGGGTGTGTCGGCGCTTCGCCCGTCGTGCCAAAATTGTCGGGTGTTCTCACGATTCCCGCGCCAAACAGATTCCGCCAGACGCGATTCACGTAGACGCGGGCCGTTAACGGATTGTCCGGGCTGGCGATCCATCGGGCGAGCTCCAAGCGACCGCTGGCGCCGGGCGAGATTTCCAACGCCGGTGTCGCGCTGGCAACCGTCAACGCACCGCGCGCCACGACCGGTCCGAGCTTATGAACATTGCCGCGAATGCAAATGTGATAATCGCCCGGCTCGGCCTCTTCTTCGACCGACATCACTTGAGCCGCTTCGACTGGCGCTCGCTTCTTCAGTGCGGCTAAATCCGTCTCCAGCTTCTGAAGCTCCGCTTGTACTTGTTTGCGCCGCGCCGCTCGCTTGTTCGGCCTAGATTCCGACCCGGCATCCGAGTCCGCCTCGGTTGTTGAGGCATCGGCCACTCGTTTCGCGTCGTTCGTCGCTCCTCCGACCGGCAACAACTGCACGGCGTCCGCGATCACATGCCCCTTGGCCCCATCGTTAGCGATCGTGATCGAGGCGGGCCCGTCGGGCTCGAACCGGAATTCGCCCAGCGAGTGAAACACGCCGTCCACATTGGGCGACTTACGCTGATCGACGCGCATCATCGTTTCGCCGTCGGCGTGCCAAACGGTGATCGGCGCCGCCGCCGCCCGATTTGTACCGATCGTGTAGTTAACTCGCACTTCATATCGCCCCGCCTTTTCCACGCGAGGCCGATAGATCACGCGGCGTTGTCCATCGTTTGACGCAAGATCGTGCAGATAACCTTCGTCCACATAGCCCGCGACAGACGCCGACTTCGTCCACTCGCCAATCACTTCCGCCGCCGTGTCATCGATCACGATCCCCGACAGCTTCTCCGAGCGAACGTTCTTCACGTTGCTGGTTGCCTGACCGCCCAGCTCCTTCAGTTGCTGCTTGGCGGCATCCACTTTCGCTTGCAGTTGATCGACCGCGGCGAGATGCTCGTCCAGTAACGCCTGCTGCTCGGGCGGCAGCGGCAAGCTGCGCATGACGTTGCCCGAAACATTGCCGGGCGTCAGCGTCTTTGTGCTGCGAAAGATGCCGGTCAGCGCGTAATAGTCGCTCGTCGGAATCGGATCGAATTTGTGATCGTGACATCGAGCGCATCCGATCGTCTGCCCCAAGAGCGCGCGGCCGATCGTGTCGATTTGCTCGTCGATCACTTCCATCCGCAGCAGTTCTTTATCCTGCAATTCGTAGTTGATCGGCCCAAGCGCCAGGAAGCTCGTGGCCGCAAGCTGCTCGGCCCGCTGCTCGTTCGACTCACTCGACAACAAGTCGCCCGCGATTTGCTCGACAACGAACTCGTCGAACGGCTTGTCGCGATTGAAGGCGTCCAGCACGTAGTCGCGATACCGCCAAGCTTCGTGCAACACGCGCGACCGCCCGCCACCAGTCGACTCGGCGAACCGCGCGACATCCAACCAGTGTCGCCCCCATCGCTCGCCGAATCGCGGTGAGGCCAGCAAGCGATCGACCAGCGTTTCGATTGGCTCGTCCGAGTTGGCCAATTCGGCTTCAGACGGCGGCAAGCCGATTAAGTCGAAATACAACCGCCGTACCAATGTCTGCCGCGAAGCATCCTCGCCCGGCGACAAGCCTTGTGATTCGTATCCTTGCCAGACAAAGCGATCCATCTCCGTGCGCGGCCACGTGCTATCGCCGACATCGGGCGGCGTCACCGGAACCAGTGGGCGATAGGCCCAAAACTGCCGAGCTTGTTCCCAGTCGTAGCTAGGCGCCGCGGCGAGTGGCTCACCTTCGCGCGGGTCCGCCGCGCCGCGCTGAATCCATTGTTCGAAGTCGGCGATGACGTGGTCCGGCAACTTTCCCTCGGGCGGCATCTCGAACGATTCATGACGCATTGCCGACAGCAGCAAACTTTCTTCCACATTCCCAGGAATCACAGCGGGCCCGGAATCGCCGCCCACCGCCAACGCTTCGCGCGTATCGACTCGCAATCCGCCGTGAACGATCTTCGAATCCGCCGCGTGGCACTCGTAACAATGCTCGACCAGCACCGGCCGAATCTTCGCCTCAAAGAAAGCGACATCTTCGGTCGCGGGTTGCGGCATCGGCTCGGCGGCAATTGCAGCCTGAACGATCAAACTGAGGGAAAACAGGAACGCGCATCCGGACGCGGTTCGACAACGCATAGCACCATCCTCTCGAATATCTGGGAGCCGGTTTATTGTCACCCAGTCGTGCGGATGGTTCAATACGCTAGTTCGCCGGAGACTGTTGCTGCTGGGACCGCAACGCTCGAATCGATTCGCAGGTCCGCTGAGCCAGCCCGGTGGGCGGATCAATCATCGGCCGATCCGAGTCGAGGCAAGTCAGCCCGCGCAACAGTTGCTGCAACTCCGCGCGAGCATCTTCCTCGACATCAATCATCCGCCGCCACCGATTCGAGTCGTCGCGACTTCCGCGATTTGGATCGCTATGCGTCATAGAGGGAGCCTTCGTCTTCCAATTCGGCATCGGGATGGTCCTGCTTCCAAGCGGAATGAAGTTGCACGAGTGCCTTATGCATTCGCGATTTGACGGTGCCAACCGGCAAGTCGAGCGCTGCGGCGGCCTCACGGTATTTCAATCCCTGAAAGAACACCATAAGCACCACAACACGCAAGTGAGTCGGCAGCTTGTCGACCGACTGACGTGTCCACTCGCGAACTTCCAGTTGCTGAATTTCCGCCAACGGCCCCGGCTCGTCCGACGCTAACATCTGACGTATCGACATATCGGAATCGGCACCGCCACGCTGCTCGTCCAAACTTACGTTCGTATGCCGCCCCTCGCGTCGCAGCAGGTCAATCGCTTGGCTCGTCGCGATGCTGTACAACCACGGTCGCACTTGACGCCCCGGTTCATACAGATGGCATTTCTCATGCAGCCGCAAGAATGTCGCTTGAAACGCCTCTTCGGCCAACTCCCGGTTTCGCAGATAGCGATACAAATAGTTGAAGATCTCGCGTTCGAACCGATGTACCAATTCGTTGAAGGCAAGCTCATCCGCGCGATCGCGGTAGATTAACAGCAACGTTTCCGCAGCCACATTCGAATAGCCCTGGTCGGCAAGCGTCGTTCGCGATTGAGGTTCAGGTAGCGACATCGTGGAAAGAAATCTTGTCGGGGTAAGTTAGCTCTCACCCTTAGACGACGCAAATGACGCGCCAGGCAACATTTGCTTTCGGCTTCCCGTCACAATTCAACAATAGACAAGCTTCCCCCATGCATTCTGTATTCAGAGTCCAATGCGCTCACTCTCACTACTCGCGACCTCTATGACTGTTCCTCGCGATCCTCATGACGTCGTGCTTTGCCGCGACGATCTTTCCCGCGACGTTGTTGCGTCGAGGACGATTCGCCGTCAGTCGTGTTGGGTAGCGCGTCCTTCGACCTTCGCTCGCCGCCTCTCCGATCCTCGACCTCGCGTTTCTCGATCAGATGTTGCAGTTCCGGCGGAATGTCCATGAAATTCGGCATGACGGCCGCACTCCTACAAGTTTATGAGCATCCGAAAGTGTTCGCGTCCAAAGTTTTGCAAGCCGGTAGGTTCCTCTCTACCGCCGCGTCGAACTCACCGGCGGCAGTCGAGATAGCCGCGGCATTCGAGCTGCCGTCGGTGGAAACGAATCCGCTGGTATGACTTGGCCCTCATAAGGCATCGCACCCGAAGGTATCGCTCGAGTCGGCGCAAAGGCGTTGGCAGCCGTCGGATACTCCGGCGTGGCAAGTGGATGAACGATCGGCCAAGCCGGCGTGGGATTGTCGGCCGGATCGGGCAACCGTGGTTCCCAAGGTCGCGGCACGCGATGAAGCGGTCCATGCAACAAAGGCGTCGTCGCCCTTTCAATGTCATGCGCGTCTCGGTCGCACGCACAATAACCCCAAGGCATCACACGAGGTATAAGCACAAAGATCACCTCGGTCCGGCGTTTGGCCAACTCCCGACGCTGAAATAAGTGTCCCACATATTTCAATTCACCTAACCAAGGCAGCTTATTCTGTGTGTTGCTGTCGCGCTCTTGAATGAGTCCACCAATCACAATCCCTTGTCCATCGTCCAGCAACACATCGGTCGCCACTTCCGATGTCCCCTTTTCCGGCAAGCCAGTTTGTGGATTGATCGCGCCGGTTGAGACTTCTGGCTTCACCTTCAGCAGCACTCGATTGTCACTTCCCACACGCGGTGTCACGGTCAACACCACGCCCACGTCCAGGAACTGCACGTCTTGGATGGTGCTGGTTTGTGTTTGCTGAATCACGCTAAAGCCGAGTTGCTGGCCCACCTGAATCTTCGATTCTTGACCGCTGACCACGACCACTTTCGGCGAAGCCAGCGTCTTGGCATCCGTGGTCGTACGCAACAACTCGACCAATCCCGTAATGTCGGCGCCGTTCAATCGCAACATCATGCCCTGCGTGGCCGCTGTGTTCGCAAATCCAAGCATGTCCAGGTGGAACTCTCCACCCGCCGCATTCATGACGTCCTTAAAATTCACGCCGTTTCGCAAGTCATCCTTGAGATCGACTTCTAATACATGCACTTCGATTTGCACCTGTCGAGGCGGGACGTCGACCTGACGAACGTACTGTTCCACGCGTCTCACAAACCCGGGCATGTCTTCCACGACAAGCGTTTCTTGCGTCTTACGATTGTCCGTGGGATCCGCGGCAATGACATACGAAGTTCCCGTCGACGACAGCATCCCTTTGACTGCCTCGTCCAAGGCGGCGCCGGTCACATAATCCAAATGAAACACCCGCACCTGTCGATCTTGAACTTCGGGCGCCAGTTTCGTCGTCGTCGCCACGCTCGTCACATACACAATTCCATTCTGTTCGGCCCACGTACATCCGCCCGTCGAAACGATGGCCGTCAAGGCATCGCGCAACGAAGCGTTGGGCAAAGTGATCGAGACATTGGCAATCACATCCTCGGCACAGACCAGATTCAACCCTTCTTTCTGAGCCAACAGCGATAACACTTCCTTCAGCGGCGCGTTCCGAGCGATCAGGGTGATCCGCCCCTGATGACTTTCCAATCGAATCGCGTCGCCAAGCGTATTGCCCGCCAACGGTATTTCAACCGGTTCGCTGTCGCCCGGCGGCAACTCCTCGACCGCTGGTTCAGTCGCTGAGTTACGTGGTCCACTCATCTCGACGCTTTCATTCGCCGCCGACTCCTGGACCAAAGTGTCTCCTGAGTCCTCACTCATTGTCCGGTCGCGATCCCCGATCGGCGAAGCTAATTCCGGTAATGCCTCCACCGGAATGTCATCGACCGCGACATTGCCGCCACCGGCCGTCACATCTATCAGTGGCACGGATATATCATTTGACGAAGCGGGAGGGAGATCGCTGGTTTCGGATTTATTGGAGTCCGTCCCCGTTACCGCTGGGCTGTTGCCTTCCGACTCGTCCGCGAACTCATCACTCCGCACGTTCTCATTCATGGATGGAGGCAGTGACGAATCCTGTTCCTCCCCGCGTCCAGGCACGCTCTCTTCACTGACGAAGTCATCCACGAATCGAAAGAAATCATTCACTGAAGGCAAAGCTGGCAAAGTCCGACTCGGCGGACTCGGTTCCTGGCCCGGCAACGGAGCACGAATTGGTTCGGCGGCGTCGCCTTCAACGACAGCTACATTCTGTGACAACCGCACTCTCACATTCGGTCGCGGAACCGTGGCACGCGTTGACCCAACCTGCCCGACGCTCAGAGACGCTGAGAGCGAGGCGAGCAGCACCGCGACGCCAACGACGCCCCACCAGCGCCGCGCGCCCCGGATCGCATGTTTTCCGCTGCCCCACATGTGTCGACTCCATTCTCGCCCAAGCGTCGATCCATCGGCCGCCGAACGCTGTACCCCTGCCTCATGCACAAATTCCGCCATTCAGCGGTGTTGTCGCCTCCGACGATGCTGTTAATTCCTACCGCCGCTCAGCGCTCTGCCCCAATCCCATCTCCGCATAACACTTCAACTGTCCGCATTCCAACATCGCCCGCTACTCGGCTGGTTTCAACAACACAGTGCCATTCTCTTGGATGGCCATCACTTTCCACCCATCGATAACATCACCCACCTTTACAAACTTTTGGCCAATAGCCGCCATCGCTTCTTGGCCGCTGGTCAAAACCACGGCCACGCCGATTGTCTTCAGTCGGTCGGCTGCCGCCGCTCGTTCCGCGGCGTCAGCCAACCTCGCTTGCTCGGCTTCCACCCGCTGCTGCTCCAACTCGCATCCGCTCCTCGTCGGCCGGATCGGTCTCCGCAACGTTTCCATCACCCTCGGTTGCTGTCTCATCATCCGGACTCCTTGGTCCCCGAGCCATCCACCTCGTCTTTTTCATTTTCCGTCATTTGCGTGGCGTTAGGATTCGCATCACTCGGCGGTGGCTCCACGATTGGCGGCGGCGGCTGCAACGATTCGGGTAAACGAAACGGATTGTGTCGCAACACCACGGCCAGTGGCAAGCTCACGGCTTTGCCGGCCATCGAAACATCATTGTTGCTCTTTCGCGGAACTTCAGCCCCCGGATTGTTACTCGGGAATTCACTTCCTTCTGTTGATCGTGACGTCCCATTCACTTCCCGCGTAGCAGACGATCCTCCGCGTCGCCGAGGCGACAGGCCTTCACCGACGGAGTTCCCATTTCCCATGAGAGTCACAGCTTGATAAACGACAATCCCAATGAGAACGAATCCCAATGTGATAATCAGGATCAGCTTCCCCGGCGTCACGCCGTTGCGTTCCAGCCAACTTGCCTCAGCCATTGCCGCCATCTCCCACCGTTCCCAACGTCGGTTGGTAGAACAACAACAGCGTCATCGTGATGGGATAATCGTCGCTGGCTCCCTCCGCTCGGATTTCCAAGTCCTCAATTTGCACTAACCTTGCTAGTGAATACAAACCATCCACGAATCGGCAAATGCCTTCGTAAGAGCTATTTCCCACCAAGTGCACGTTCATCTTGGAGAGACGCTCGCTGCGCGACGTTTCTCCCCGTCGATAATCGCTAATTCTTAAGTCCGCGCGCTGAGCCAATTCCGTCAAGTCATCGAAGAATTCGGCCTCCAACGGCTGATCCGGAATGCGAGCCCGCAACTTTTCGGCGCTACTCTCCAATTGCTTCAACTGACCACGCAACCGCTCGTTCGCGGCTCGCTCGCCCGGCAACTCTCGCAAGGTCGTTTCCAACTCGCGAGCCCGAACCGTGTTGCGACTTCGTAAATATTCCAGGGGAGCGAAAAACAGTCCGTAAAACAAAACCACACCGCCAATCACGGACAACAGGCCGGCGCCATGCAGCGTCCACCCAATCGTCATCCCAGGATTGTGCAAGGCTTCGCGTCGCATATTTAATAAGTACACTCCACCACATAACCACGCACGGACAATTCCGCAACTTCCGTGGGCGTCGTGGATTTTAACTGCACTTGTCGAAACGCCTGGGTCGAGCGGAGGCCGTTCACAAAGTGGCTGACGGCCGTGTTATCCATTCCCACACCCTGCATGGTCACAACTCCTAGCGGTTCGCCCGCCGAGTCGTTCGTCGCGCCAAGTCGCTGCTTGGCTCCGCCAACTAGCAGTTGTTGCACACAAAGTCGATCATCGGCATTGGCGGCCGCTCGACTCACATAACCCAGTACATCCAGCAGCGAACGACGGCCGGAAGCCTCCAAAACCAATTGCTCGCGCTGCCTTAGCATATTCAACTGAGATCGCAGGGCGTCGTTGTGATCTTGTAATTCCACCAATGGTGCGTACCGTGCCTCGGCCGTCGCTAACTCGGTTACGGAGGCTTGATACCGAGACCACTCCATGAGCCCACCGGCACTGAACACCGGCAGCAAAATGAGCCACACCGCCACCCACTGCCGAGTTCGCGCGCGTACGATCTGCCGTCGTTGATACTCTTGGGATAGTAGATTGATATACACACGCCTACCTCCTAATTCACGTCCCAGGCCAACATCGACAAAGCCACGGCGGGGCCGAACAGCGCCATTGGCAAGGCGACGCCCTCACACGTGGCGTTGGATTGTTCGCCCAAATGCCACACGCTTGTCTCGATTCGGGTGTGGGATTCCAGCCAAGCAGCACTGTTGCCAATCGTCGCTCCACCGCCGAACAGCCACAACCGAACCGGTTCGAGTCGCGGCGCGTGGCCACGCACGAAGTCCAAAGTACGATCCAATTCTTCGGACAGACGCGACAACGCCTCGTCCAATACGTCGGCCATTACATGTTGCAGGTCACTCGACTGCTCTCCATGAGGCAATCCATGTTCGCTCATCAACAACCTGGCTTCAGTCGTCGACACGGACAGTTGCTCGCAAATTACCCGCACCAGTTGGCTATATCCCACTTCACGCATCCGGCGAATGTATACCGGCTGTTCGCGTAACACGATGCAAAACGTCGCCTCACTCCATCCCCAATCGAATGCCGCCTGCGGTTGGTGAGGATCCGATTCGGTGAGCGCCACGGCGCGCCCCAAAGCGGTCGGCAGCCCATCCAGAACTCTGCAAGCGAGCCCCGCGCGAGCGTGATCGTCGGCCACTCGCTTTGCCCAATCGCTGGCCAAAGACACCACGTTTGTATCGAATTGTGGCGACCGGTTCCCCCATACATCCACGGGGACGGGCCACAAATCGAACTCACGTTCTACATTCGGATTCTTTGACAAGGCCGCCAGCTCCCGCGCCGTTTGCCGACGTTGCTCCGCGGGTTTGCAATTACCCAGGGTTATCCCATGCACGTCACAGATGGATATGGGCACGGTGCAAGCCGCCAAGCGTCCTGTGAATCGACATCCGAGTGATCTACCAACCGTCAACTCTTCGAGCGATTCGCGCGGCGATGTCTCCAGGCCAGCGTCCTTGGCCCAAGGATGTCGCCTGGGCACGATCGCGGCGTCGCGCAATTCCAATCGCGAACCGTGACGTTCGACCTGAGCCAGCTTCACGCTGTGTGTGCCAATATCCACGCCAATCCATCCCGTTCGATTCCCGCGAATCATTCGAATCCATCCTTCCATGCCCCAGGTTGCCTAGCGACGCCGAGTGCGCGGCGTCAGAAAATAGAGGGCCCGGTCGAGCTGTTGGGGCGACTTCGACATCGCTCTCAAGTTGGGCGAGTGTCGAACCCACCTTTCGCTCCTCGCCCTTTATCTCGGCACGTCGTGGATGCCAAGGTAAGCCGCATCCCTTCTTCCATTCCAAACGGCCTCGGACCATTGTGGCGTCGCGAGGCGCTCTCTACACAAGTGCGCACGATCCAATGATTGCGTATCGCGGGAATGTCCAATATGCCAACAGGTTGGGACGTGCAACTCCCCGAATTCCGTCAACCGCCCCGTGAGGCGAGAGACGACATGTCGAACATGGGCAACATCACAGCCATCACAACAATCGCAACGAGAACTCCCATCACAACCGTAATGAGCGGCTCGATAAAGGTGATTAACTCCCTCAGCTTTGCCTCGCCTTCCTCCTCGAAAAACTCGCCCATATCCCGCGTAACCGTGGCCAACGATCCGGTTTTCTCGGCCGTCATTACCATCTCGGCAGCGCCTGGGGGAATGAACGTGCTCGTGGCCAAGGCCGTTCCCAACCCGCGTCCATTCAGTACCTCCTCCTCTAACAGCTCGAACAATTCCCGATACAGCGAGTTGCCCACGGCTAACTTCGACAGACGCAGGCTGTCCAGCAGCGGCACGCCACTTTCCAACATCAGTCCCAGCAATCGCAGCACTCGCCCCGTGAACAACATCCGAGTGACATCACGCAACAAGACAACGTTCAGCATCATCCGGTCCATTAGTCGGCGTCCAAATTGGCTGAATCGTAAACTCGCTAACCCGCTAATTCCCAATACCAGCAGCGGCAGCCACAACCAAAATCGCGTCCGTAATTCGGTGGCAATAGCGATCAAGACCCGTGTCAATAATGGAAGCGGTGTCTCATAATCGTTAAAGATTTTGGCGAACTGCGGCAACACGAATAGAACGAGCCCCATTAACACCACGCCAGAGACGCTCATCAGTAGAATCGGATAAGCCATCATGGTCCGAACGGAATTGTTCAGACGCAATTCGCTGCGCAACAGTTGGGCCAGTTGGGACAAGACTTCCGGCAACCGGCCCGATGCCTCCCCGGCCGACACGCTGGCAATGAATGTGGGACTGAAAACCTCACCGTACTGTTCCAACGCAATTGAAAATGGATTGCCGCCTTCGACTGAGTCGCGAATCGAGATCAACATGTCTCGCAACAGCGGCCGTCGACTTCGCCGCGCCAGGGTATCCAACACCGAGCAGATATCGACGCCAGAACGAGTCATGATCGCCATCTGCGACGTCAGATTCACCAAATCCCGTTTTGATAGCTTGAAGCGACGGTTAGCTGGCTTGCCGCTGCCCCGGAGGCTTGACATACCGCCGTTGTCATACTCAACCGCGCCGGCCGAGCTGCCCCAGAGCCGCTCGTCCGACGCGCTGCCCGATTCGGTCCGTTCGTAGGTGCTGGTTGCCATCGCCGAATTACTCCACAAAGGCCACGCGAGCCACCTCGTCCAGACTTGTGAGCTCGCGCTCCGCGAGCTCCAATCCACTCTCCAACAATGATTTGCCGCCCTGTTCGCGATAGCAATCGCGCACCTGTTCCAGACTAGCTTCGGCGACCACCAATCCACGCAACGTGGGATCCATTAACAGAACTTCATAGATCCCCATTCGCCCCTGAAATCCCGTGTCATAACATTCGCGACAACCGGTTCCGCGAGAAAACGTCCGCCGGCGATCCCCCTCGTAGTGCAGCATGTTCAACTGATCCTCGGTCGGATAGTACGTCGTGCGGCATTTAGGACAGATGGTACGCAGCAACCTTTGGGCGACGACGCCCACCAACGCCGCCGCCACCTTGTACGACTCGACCCCCATATCCATCAACCGTGTCACCGCGCCGGCACTGTCATTCGTGTGGAGCGTGCTCAACACCAGATGTCCCGTCAATGCAGCCTGCACCGCCACCTTGGCGGTTTCCGCGTCACGGATTTCTCCCACCATGATGACATCGGGGTCTTGCCGCAGAATCGAGCGGAGCGCCGCCGCAAAATCCAGCGATCGCGCTTGTCCGCCTGCACTTGGTTAATCAACTCCAATTGATACTCGACCGGATCTTCCACCGTGACGATATTGCGATGGACCGATTTGATCAGCTCCAAGGCGGAATACAAAGTTGTCGTTTTGCCGCTGCCCGTCGGCCCCGTCACCAACAATAAACCGTGAGGCTTGGCCAGTAGTTGTTTGAATTTGGTCAGGAGATCATGAGTGAATCCCAAACGGTCGAGATTGAACGTCAAGCGGCGTCGATCGAGAACTCGCATCACCACTTTCTCGCCGAGCACGGTTGGTAATGTAGAGACACGGAGATCGACCTCCTTGCCTTCGACCGCCACTTGGCAACGACCATCCTGCGGCATGCGTTGCTCGGCAATGTCCATTTTCGCCATCACCTTGACACGGGACACCACGGCCGGATGGATATCGCGCGCGGGGCGCAACACCTCTACCAATTGGCCATCGATGCGGAATCGCACGACCGTGTATTTCCGACCCGGCTCGATGTGGATGTCGCTCGCCGCTCGGCGAATCGCCTGCAAAATCAGATAGTTCACCAGATTGATGACCGGGCTGCCATCTACCATGCGTTCGATGGCGGTGATGCTGACGTCGGTGATATCCGCCTGCAATTCGACGGAAGACCGATCGAAATCGGCCGTCACCGCGTCGACTTCAAAGTCTTCCTCATAACATCGTTTAAGCATCCGCGCGAGCGCCGGCGCGAACACAAACACCGGATTGACGCGGTATCCACTCAACCGCTCGATCTCGTCCAACTTCTGCAGATTTTGGGGATCGGACAAGGCGACCGTAAGCGTGTCCCTTACCAGAAACATTCCCACAACATGCAGACGTTCCGCCAAAGCGCGCGGAATGACTTTAACCGCCGTCGGGTCCAGTAGACCTTCCCGTAAGCGAACGGCGGGCACTCCCAATTGCTGCTCGATGAATGGCAACAGCGTCTCTTCATCGACGATTCCCAACTCCATCAACAACTCGCCGATGCGCAGTCCCCGCTGCGACTGCATCGCCAACGCCGATTCCAATTCGGCCTGCGAGATTATGTGAGCGTCCACCAATTGCTCGCCGAGCGGACGCGCCGGACGATCGAAACGCGTCGGGCGCGCCGCGCGCGGCACGACTGTCGCGCTGGACGTTCCTTCGGAGTTGGGTGTTCCGGCCGTGGATATCATCGCAGAAAGCTCCCCACGGCATCGATTACGTTGTCATAAATGTCGAAGTAACGATCCACGCGTGTTACATGCAACGCATCGCGACACAATGGATTCGCGCGAGCCAGCTTTAATATGCCACCACGACTTTGATACTGTTCTCGTACTTCGAGCAGCATTTCTAGCCCCACGCTGTCTACCAACGGCACTTCTCCCAAGTCAAAAACAGCCATGGGTTGGCCGTCCGCCAGGCAGGCCTGCAATTGCCGCGCGGCTTCGTCCTGATTTTCTTGGTTGAGCGGCTGGTTGCCAGTCACCACGGTAACCGCGCCTTGTCGTGTGCGTTCAAACATGCTTACTAATCCACTCTGTGCATTGGTGGAAGGGTGAGTCCGTATTATCGAGCTGGCAATTTCACGGTGAATTTGCTGCCTTCGCCCAATTGACTGTGAACGGTGATGCTGCCGCCGTGAAGTCGGATAACTTCTTGCGCCAAAGCCAAGCCCAACCCGCTGCCATTTTCGGCCTGCACTCGTTCATCCTTGCTACGGAAGAACTTGTCAAAGACATGCGGCAGCTCTTCGGCGGAAATACCGACACCACTGTCTTCGACATCCATCACGAGGTAGTCATCCATGACTTCCGCGCGGAACACGATGTGCCCTCCGGCTGGCGTGTATTTGGTTGCGTTGCCCAATAGGTTGACCAATGCCGCCGTAAACTTGCTCTTATCCAGATTCAATTCGGGCAACTTCTCCGAAAGTCGAACTTCCAGAATCTGTTCTTTCTTCTCCATTTGCGGCCGTACCTTGGCCACCACTTCGCTGAGCAAACGTTCCACCATCACCTTCTGCCGTGATATCGACATCGCGCCCACTTGCATGCTGCTGATATCAAGCAGATCGTCGATCAGATGAGCCAGCCGCGCGGCTTCGCTGCTGATGATGTTGCAGAACTCTTTTTGTTGTTCCACTTCCAACACATCACTGATAGCCAAGGTCTCAGCATAGGCCCGCAGATTGGTTAAGGGCGTCCGCAATTCGTGAGTTGCCGAGTCGATAAACTCATTCAGCATCCGGTCGGCCAACTTAGCTTGTGTGATGTCGCGGACCGACCAGATATGACCGCGCGGTTCTCCACGGCGGCCGCCGGTTAGAGGATGACGAGCTACTCGCAAAATGCGCTGCCCGCCGGGAAAGTCACGAGTCAGTTCTTGGATTGCGGCGCGCTCCTGTTGCGTTGCTTGGAACAACGGGCCCGACAATTCCGCGGCATGACATCCCAACGATTTGGTCAGGGATTGTCCGAGCAGCTCGGATCGCTCTCCGTTGACGCCTACTAGCGAAAGCAAGGCCAGATTTGCCGTGGTGACCAGGCCGTCAGGATCGGTGATGGCCACGCCATCGGCCAAGCTGTCCAACGCTTCTTGAATCCGATTGGTTTGCAGCGATCGGGCGGACTTCACTAACCGCTGGTCCAACGACGGCGAACCGGGAGACTGTTGCTTGAGTTCTTCCAACATTCGGTTCCAGCCGACCGTGGCCGCGCCGCTAACATCCAGCGGTTGTAGGGAGGCCTCTTTGATGCTGGGAGCGGCCGCGGCTCGCCTAAGCTGCACTTCGATCGCTGAAAGGCGCGGTTGATGGCGTGAGGTGAGCATCACTCCCACGATTAACAGCAAGACCGCCGGCGCCGCCGACAATGGGGAGGCCAACACTGCCTTCGTCAACACCTGGGTGGCTGTGAGATCCTCGAACGCCAAGCGTAGATCGCCAATCCGTTCTTCGCCTTCCGCGAAGGGTGTGCGATATTCGCGGAGGTGCAAGCCTTCCGCATTCACATAACAATGGCGAGTGGATTCGCCGAACGACATCACTTCGGCGGGCACATTCGGAACCCGCCGGCCAATTTGGTCTTCCGAAAGATGAGCCAGATAGAATCCATCCACCGAGACCAGCGCCGCTTCGGCGACGGGCGCTTCCGTGCGAAGATTTTCTAGGATCCGTTGCACGCCTTGCTTGCCGTCGCGGGCGTAGGCGATCTTCGCGGCCGTGAGGCTACGAAATAGCAATTGGTGGCACGTAGAGTCGGAACGACTTTCCAGCTCGCGTACGACGGAGTGGGTGACGCCCACCATGATCGAGGCGGTAGCCACCAGGCACAGCAACAAATGCAATACGGCCGTGCGTGGCGGCAATCGCAACTGGCGTACCTGGTTCAACATCGCGTTCCCTCGCTTGTTCGTTGATCGCGGTACTGGACTAGCTGGACAAGGCCAATTGTTCTTCGACGAGAGCTGCCAGTTGAATCGGGCTGAACGGCTTTTCCAAAACGTGGGAAATGAACAAGGACTGACGCAAGGCGTCCACATCCAGTTCATAGCGTTTCGCCGTCAGCATCACGATTGGCACATGGCGGTACTCGTCGCAATCACGCAGCAGTTCGCAAAGCTGACGCCCGCTCATCCCCGGCATTTGAAAGTCCGTCACGACCATTGCGAATTGTTGGGCTTGAGCGATCCGCCAAGCCTCCTGTCCATTCTCGGCTCGTGTCACCAAATGGCCCGCGCGTTCGAGAGTGAACGACACGATCTTGGACAACGCCGGATTGTCCTCGGCCACCAGTATTCGGCGTTGTGTGCGTCCCATGCGCTCGACCTCTACTATCGCGAGCCTTGAACCGTCGATCCGCGTCGCGGTTTGCCGCGACCATTCCATCCGTACTCAATCATCGGACTCGACGCATATGGCGCTGGGTAAATATCGCTTCAGCCACTGCCAATCGACTGATCCGGCAAGGCGTCAGAACCGTTAGACATTGCGCGACACCCGGCCGCGCTGACAGCGCTGGAGTGTACCCAAGTGACCCCAGCCAACCGCCAGGGAACGCACAGCCGACGCATTCTTACAGGTCGTCGTAATTGATGGAGGAATTCGACGTGGTCGCTCCATTGAAATTGCAGATAAACTCGCCGGTCGTCTTATTATAGTTCCAACCGGCGACCGTGCTGGCGGTGCCGCTCTCGCCAGAAATTGCCCCTGTTCCCGTGGAGTATTTGACGGAATTCAGTTTGGAACCCACCGGCGAATTCGGCAGCACACCGCCCCGCAGATAGTTTGCCAAATCGGCCTGCAAATTGTCGCTTTGGCCGGGCAAGGCGCCATTGTTCTGTGCCGCGTACAACTCGATGGCGTCGCGCACCACGGACAACGATTGCCGCAGGCTATTGTCGGTGGCTGCCGACGATGTGTTTAGCAGCTTGGGCGCGGCCACGGCCGCGAGGATGCCCAAGATCATGATGACTACTACTAATTCGACTAGCGAGAAACCGCTCCGATGTTTCATCGTCTTCACCTGTCTGCCCCCTATTCATGACTTGGTCGCCAGACGCCTCACCTAGGCATCTTCGGACGGCGGAATGCGTGATTTGCGTCGGCACGATGTGTCCGCACATGAAAAGCTAGGTTGAATTCCCCAGCGACGATTACCAACGGCCCTGATTTTCATCCTTTCTTCGCACCCCGCGCGACATGGCGTCTCGATCGCCGCGAGTTCCTCGATGGGAACGGACGGGCCGTTGGTTTTCGACGTAGCTTTGTCAATGGGCGAGCGATCGCTCGTTAAACTAACGCGCCACACCGGGCAGGGTGTATTGATGCTGAGTTCCCACCGCACCTTCGTACGCCGCCTCGCGAAGCGTCGCCGCGGCGTTTCGTTCGTGGAGGTCACGATCGTGGTCCTCATCATGGGCATCACGGCCGCCGCGACCGTACCCAGCTTTCATCAGTTCTTGTCGGCGAAAGCCGTCGACTGCGCGGCCGACCGACTGAAACGGGATCTAGAGCTGACTCGCGAGCGAGCCAATCGAACCAGCAGCAATGGAACGATCAAGTTCGCTTTTAATCGAGGGGCCTACCGAGTCATGGGAATGGAGCATCCCGACCATCCGGGGCAACCATACGACGTGTTTCTCAACGAGTTTCCCTATGGGGTCCGATTCAAGGCGACCACGTTGGGTGGCAACGAGATCACGTTTCCATGGCATGGCCGTCCGGACGAAGGCGGGCTCATTGTCTTAGAACGGGGACACTATTCGCGGGTGGTCTCCGTCGATGCTAACTCGGGAACCGTGGAGATCCAATGATACGGCGACGACACCCTAGCGCTCCGTCCCGCGGGTATTCGTTAATGGAAACCGTGGTCAGCATGAGCGCTGCCATGATGTTGTTGAGCGGGATTGGCGGCACATTGGTAATTGCCACGCGGGCGACCGATCCCAATCTCGTTCCGGCCGCCAGCACGGCCGCCGGAATCTCGCTCGTGGAACGGCTCACCTCCGACCTGAACTACGCCGTCGCGCTGCCGGTCCAATCGCTCTATATGCTGGAAGCGACCGTGGAAGATCAGGACGGCGACGGACTTCAAGAAAGCATTTCCTACTTATGGTGGTCCGACACGGGCGAACTAGCGCGAGGCGTCGGGGATGCGGACACATTGCCTATTGGCGAGGCCGCCAAGTTGGAATTTACCTATGATAGTTACAACCCAAATGAGGACGGCACGACCGAACTACAGTGGCTGTCCCTAAATAAAGAGAATACCGGCCCGCTCGCCGAAGCCAAGCTGAACGGAAACAATGCCTACGGTGTTTACTTCCGTCCCGTGTTGCCCACGGTGGCCGTGGCTTGGTCGATTACACGGGTTCGGTTGTGGATGCGCTCCGAAGGCAAGACGAATGGCGCCTTGGCGATGGATGTTCATTCTGCGAACGATCATTCTCTACCTGATGTTCTCATTCAATCGACTTCCGCAAGCGAACAAGATTTCCAGGCTGAATTCGCCGAGACCCAAATCAAGTTCACTTCGACCGGACGCCTTGCGGCGAATCGAGGCGCCTGCATCACACTTCGTAACATAGGAAGCAGCACGGCTGGGGTCTTGGCTTACGGAACTCCGAGTAAGACAACGCCCGGTTCGGCATTGTTGGGTTCCAAGGACAACGGCGGTTCTTGGGAACTGGACCCCGATAGCGATTTGTGGATCGAGGTATTCGGCCACTATTATGATTCGCGGGGAAATTGCTTCGGGTCTGTTTATTTGACTAGCGTGAACGTCACGATGGTCGCCCACGAGTCGACGGATTCGGTCGTCCGCACTCTCATACCGTTGCGCAACCAACCAAGAGCCATTTTGCCATGAATGCTTCGGTACGAATCGCCGTTCGGGCGCGACACGGGTTTAATCTGCTCGAAGTCGTCATTTCCACATTGCTTGTCAGCGTCGTGTTGTTGGGCGCGACTAATATGATGGCGGGGGTGGTGCGCGGCCGAGGCGTGGCTAACGATCGGGCGCGGGCCGATATGATGGTGGAACAGATGTTGGACGAGATCCTGGCGTTGCCGTTTCATGACCCCGAAAACGCGGCGAGCGACAATGACTATCTGGGGCCGGAGACGAGCGAGTATGTCGGCAATCGCTCTGGGTATGATGATGTGGACGACTACAACGGTTGGAGTAAGAATCCGCCGGAGAGCAAGGCAGGACAACCTTACGAGGATTTAAAGGGATGGACTCGTCGGGTCGTAGTGGAACATGTCAAGGCTAGCGAACCAAGCACGGTGTCCACGACTCGCACCGGCGCAAAACGGATTCATGTGTCGATTGACGACGGCGCGCACACACTGGCCGAAGCTTGGAGCCTGCGAACGCAGTGGTAAATAGGAGCCAAACGCGCATGCGCCGAACTTGCCCAACCTATCACCGGGGCGCCTTGTTTCGCTTGGCGACGTCGGCCTCACGGCGTCGGGGCGCGGCCTTATATGTGTATGTGCTGAGCGTCACCATGATCGTAGCGATGTTGGGAACCGCGGCGCTAACGACCGTTCGACTGGACCGGCTAGCGACGCAACAGGACAGCGATTTGCGGCAAGCGCGAAGGAACGCCGAGTCCGCCATTGAGATGTTCCTGTTGTTCGCCAAGACGCGGACGAATTGGCGCGCGGCGATCAACCCGAATGTCGAAGTGGGAAACGTCACGTTCGGCGGCGGTTCGATGGCGATTATCGTGGACGATCCGGCCGACGGCGACCTAGCAAATGATCCCTACCAACCCGTTACGGTTCGGGGCATCGGGCGCATGGGAGAAGCCGTGTGGGTGAGTGAAGTCATCGTTGACCCCATTCCCACACCCCATGATTCGAGAATCTCGGAGCCAACATTTAGCTTGGTCAACGCCACTCGGCCACTTTCCAACGATACTTGGTCCGCGCAGTTCTTCAAACCTCAGTTGCCCACGGAAGCAGTCGGTTGGCGGGTCGAGTATGTCGAAGTGTTTTGCCAACGAGATAAGGATGTCGACTTCAGTATTAACCTTTATACGGCGGGAACCGACAGCAAGCCCGAGACGTTGCTGGGTGGGATAGTCGTGCCGGGTAACTTCGTGGGCTCGGGCATGGATTGGTATCGATTCGACTTTCCCCCACAGCCAACGCTGCTCGCGACCCAGAACATGTGCATTGGATTCGAGTCGAACGACAGCAAGCCGTCGCTGAACTTCTTGGTTGATTCCGGCTTACTCACCTCGTCCAACTCTTACATGGTCCTTGGTTCGCTAAGTTCTGGGTGGACGACCGTCCGGACGGATCGGTCGCTATGGTACAAGGTGTACGGCGAATACGACACGGTCCACCTGGAAATTCGCCCTGGCAGTTGGCGCCGTCGGTCATTGTAAGAAGGCTCGGGTTTTGCGCACCTCGGGACCCGTCCGAAAATAGCTTGTGGCCCTAACGGAAGGCCCTAACGGAACGGCGCGATCCGTCCGGCACCGCTTGATCGGAGCGGCACGCGCAAGCTGTCCGGTACCTAGCGGTACCGGATGGCTTGTGCCCTACCGCTTTAATCGAGTTGAACCATTCCGCTAGACCGGTGGGCTTGCGCCCTTCCGCTTTAATCGAGCTGAGTGGCAACTTGTTTGCGGACGGGTTCTTCGTCCACGGGCATCTAATTCGCCGAATCGGGCGCCGCTGGCTGGACCGGAGCGGCGACGTCGCTTGCCATGGCGGCGCGGCCCGGCGGAATGGTTGGAATCTGATCGGCGTGTGGCTCTTCTTCGGTCTTGGCGCAGCCGGCGCTAACACTGAATGCCATGAATGCCAGGCCCGCAAGTAATCGCCAAGTCATGAATGCTCTCCGACAATGAGATGGTTGAAAGGTTGGACTGCGACTCAACAGGAGCTTCCTACGCCCAAGCGATGATTGGTCGCTGTCGCCCGAGGCCGCGCTGGGTGGGTTGCGCGCTACGTGATGTCGCGCGGTTGTGCGCGGCAAATTCCTGCGATTTCGCATGGGATCGACATCATGCGGTGCGATTGTAGTTGACGTATCGGTCGTTGTGTCCTGGAGGATGGCGAGAGGCGGGAAAGATTTTCCGCGATAGTGAAAATGTGGCGCGGTGAAGCTAGACAGAGCTATGTTTGCTTGTCGACAGATCCTCGCCAGATGGGGGCAGGTCTTGTCGGGTTGGGTTCTTATCGAGTCGATATTCTGTGGCCCGCATGGCGCGTGGCCCGGCTCGCGAACCGGCAAAGAAAACAGTGAGGTGTTTGTCATGCGTTTGCGTCACTTGAAAAAGCAAAATCGTCGTCGCGGTTTCTCGCTGCTCGAATTGCTGGCCGTCGTCACGATCCTCGGAATCATCGCCGTGGTGGTCGTGCCGCGCGTGTCGGTGTCCAGCGCGAAGGCCAAGCAAGAAGCGGATCGGCAGAACAAAGCCGAAATCAACTCGGCGATCGAGCGATGGTATTTCGAGAAGGGGACATGGCCGGCGACGAATCTATCGGACATCGGCGCGGACGTGAACTATTTCCCGAACGGCATTCCGGTGAATCCGACCAACGGCGCGGCCTATGCGATGGACGCCACCAAGAAACGCGTTCTGTAGGCCGGGGATTTGATACACGTTCCTTCCAACCCAGAGTACCTGGACATGGCAATGCGAACGTCCTCGCGGCGAGCATTTTCCTTATTGGAACTGCTCGCCGTGATCACTTTGATCGGGATTCTGTCGTCGATCGTGATCGCGCGGAACGGCCGCACGTTGCTAGGAAACTTCGGCGCGCAGGCGGACTGCCGGCGGCTGTCGTTGGACTTGCTACGTGCCCAGCGTCTATCGATCACGACTGGCGAGAATCACTTTATCCAATTCCCCGCCACGACGGGGAAAGGGATCACTTATCGGTTGCGACGACGGACCGCGACCGGCGTACAAAACGTGGAGAGTCGCACGCTAGGCGAAGACGTCTCCATCACGGCCAGTCACACGGTGATGGAATTCACGTTCGAGGGGCAAGCGTTGGGCGCCTACCAGATCACTTTGGCCGGGAACGCCCGAAGCTGGCAAATGAACGTGGTGCCGATTACGGGGGCGATGCAAGTCACGGAATTGTGAGATCGCAAAGGATTGCCGTTTAGCAATGGTCGGCAACAAGCCGGTTATGACATTCAATCGTTGTGAGACAACTCCGACACGGGCAGGGGCGGATCATGAACGGAACTCGTCAGCGAGGGCGACGACGGCGTAACGGCCGCCGCGGGCAAACGCTGCTCGAGCTGTTGGTGGCGACTTCCATTATCGCCATCACCTTGGTGCCAGCGCTGCGAATGATGCGAGACAGCGTGCGGGTCGGACGGCGCGTCGAGGCCGGCACGGCCATGTCCACGATCTGTGTGGATCGTCTCGAACAGTATTTGGCGTTGTCGTGTGGCAGTTGGCAGAACGTGAATATCACGGGCGACTGCGCCGCGCAAGGGTATCCCCAATTGAAATGGCAAGTGTTCGCCAACGACGGGGCGGTCTTCGGTGGAACTCCCAATCGATTGATGGTGATCTACTCGTCCGTTTGGGAAGACCGAAACAATAACAACTTGTGGGAATCCAGTTCGGAACCACGCGTGCAATTCGCGACGAAGCTGGCGCACGTGGTGGCTTATGAACACGAAGCCGCGGGAAGTTGAGGCAGCCAAAGCATGTGCCAGGCACAACTCACGCACAATGAAGGGGCCGCCGACCGACGGCGCGGCCCGCGCCGCTGGCTCGGCGCGCCGCGTCGTCGGCTCGGCGTATTTTCGCAAGACGCGGCGACCGGGGACACGCGCACTCCGACCCGTCGAACGGCCCGGCGGGCGTTGACGTTGATGGAAGTGACCATCGCCTCGACGATGCTGGCCACCGTGCTCACGTCGGTCATGATTGTGATGCGCACGGGGCGAGAAGCGTGGGAAGCCAACCAAGCGGACTTCGTGCGCATTCAGGCGGGCCATGCCACGGTGCGGCACATTGTGCGCGAGATTCGTCAGGCCGAAGGCGTCACGGCGATCTCGGCGTCGACCAACAACAGCGGGTCCTTGTCCGTCGTGACTTCGGCGGGCGTCACGTTGCGTTGGGCTCACGACAATGGCACGAAACGTGTGTTGTTTGGACCTGGGACGGCCGACCAACTGTTGGCGCCGGACATTGAATCATTGAACTTCGCGGGCTTTCGCGCGGACGGCACCACGGCGGCGGCCAATGCGGGCGAGGTTCAGTGCGTGCGTGTTACGGCCACGGTGATCCTGCCGGGGCGAACGAACGGGACGCGCAGCATTCGTTCTTGGGTGTGGGTGAGATCATGGTAAAACGACAACTCACAATCCGAGCGCGTCGAGGCGCGGCGTTACTATTGGCGCTTTTTGTGATGGTGGTCACCAGTGCCTTGGTAATTGCCATCATGGATACACAGCAACTGCAATACGCGACGCTGCGTCACACGGTGGATTATGACCAAGCTCGGTACTTGGCCGAGTGTGGCATCCAACACGCACTATCGGCATTGGAGAACGATATTACTTGGCGAACCGGAATTTCCAGCACCGAGTTTCCGCCGGGGAGCGGCAATCATTATTCGGCGACGGTAACCGACGGCGCGGGAGGACTGGTTATCATCGCCGCCGAAGGACAAGCGGGCTCGTTCACGCGCCGGCTGCAAGTGACACTGAAACAGGGTGGTTGAGATGGCAAAGAAGACGAAGAACTCGCCGGCCGCGAAACGGATCGTGGCGATCGAATTACTGTCCAGCGAACTGCTGGCGGTAATCGTGGAACCGGGCGCGGAGGGAAAGGCGACGGTCAAAGCGCGGCGCACGACTTGGCGGCGCGAAGCCGCCACGTTGCGTAGCGAACAGGGCCAGCAGGAATTGACGGACGCGCTGAAAAAACTGGCGGACGAAGAAAACCTGCGAGACGCGTCGATCCGCTTGGCGGCGCGAGCAACGATTTCTGCGTCACGCGTGGTGTCGGGCGAGCAGCGTGGTGCGTCAAGAGCTGCGGCGTTTGGAAGGCGGACGGCAGTATTTGACGTTGGGCGTGGGCGAGAAGGTTGGTACCACGTTCACACAGGCGATCGACACGAAGACTTCGTTGGCGTGGATGACAATTGTTAATCGCCAAACGTTGTCGGTGTTGCAATCGCCGCCACGGCCGCCGGGCTGAAGATCAGTTTTATTGGAACATTCATGATCGCCATGTGTCGCGCCGTGGGTCACCTGCCAGCGAGACCTCCTGGCCAGTGATGTTGGTGGAGATCGACGAGTCGGGTGTGGGACTGGGGATTTCCCACGCTGGACGGCTGTTGTTGGATTATCGGCCGGGCGGCGGACAGCGCGTGCAGCACGACGCGGCTCAACTGGTGAGTCGGCAGTTGACCCGTTTGCGACGATTTTGCGAACGACAATTCACATTCGTGCGCGGCGACATTGCCCAAGTGTTTCTGTGTGGTGAGTCATCCGAAGTCCAAGCGGCGTGCCGGAGCCTACAACAGGGCTCGCAGATTGCGGCCGATGTGTTAGATCCGCGGCAAGTGAAGTCGGACTGGGAATTTGATAGTTCCTACGATGGCGACCCGAGATATTTGGGGGCGTTGGGCGCGGCGTTATATGCCCAGAGCGAAGCGGCGTCGGGCGACGCCCCGGATCTGATGAACGAGCTGCGCAAACAGGTGCGGTTGCCGATTCGCCCCATGTTGACCCGTTTGGCCGCGCCTTTGGCGGCGGTTGTCGCGCTGGCCATATTGGTTGGCGCCGCGAGCGCTTGGCAGCGCATGCAATGTTCGATGTTGGATTCGCAGTTGGCTTCGCTAGAACCGGAGCAGGATGCGGTCCGCATGATGCAGTTGGAGATGACCGATGCCGAACAGAAGCTCACGCATTTGAAAAAGATTGCCGGCGCGGTATCGACGCCGCAATGGCAAGATCTCTTGGTTTCCGTGGGCACGTCGCTGCCCGAGGACACCTGGCTGGACACACTGATGGTGGATCGCGACGGGCGCGTGGCGATCTCCGGTCCCAGTCACAATGAGGATTCCATCTATGAGTTTGTCTCGCGGTTGAAGAAGGCTCCGATGCTGCGCGACGTGGCGTTGGAAAGTACGCAACCTATAAGCACCAGTTCTGGCAGCGCGACAAAATTCGACGTCAAGGCACGCTTGGTTCTCGCCCGCTCGGAGACCCAGGAGGAGAACAAACATGAAGGTTGAACCGATTCTACGGATGTGGGTGGACAGCCCCAAGCGTTGGTGGATCGCTATAATCGGCACGGTATTGGTTGCTCTCATTGTGCTCCAGCCCGCCGTCGATGATTACACAGCGCAAGCAGCCCGCCGAGACGAGCTGACGGACTCGTTGCGTGTGGCGAGGCAGGAAGTCGACACACGCGAACGGTTGGTGGTTCTCGCGGGTGAGCGGCAGCGCGAGTTGAGCGAGTACGAGCAGAAGGCGTTTTCGCCGGATGAAGTGCAGCGGCTGCGTAATCAATTGGTTCAATTGGTGCGCGAGTCGGGGTGCCAAATGAGGCACATTCGAGTGGTCGAACCGGTGAGCCGTCCGTGGATGAAGGAAGATCATCCGCTGGAGGCGAACAAGCAAACCGATCCCGCGGCGGCCACGCCATTCGAGCTTCGTACCCAGCAGCTTTCGTTGTCGCTGACCGGCAGCGTCGCCGAAATCGCCCAGTTTTTGCGGAAGCTGAGCGAAAACGACCGGTTAATGCATGCAACCAGTTTTCAACTGCAACGCTCCAGCACGGACGGCAAGACGGCCATCTTGCAACTGGAGTTGGTGCTGTTCGACTTGGCAAAGGCGGCGCAAGCCGCAACGTAGCCCGAGTTCGCCTTTAACGAATAGGCGGACCACGGAGGGGCCGACGATTCGTTAAGGGGGCAGGTCATGGATGGTTTTCACGGCGCGCGGCATCGCCGCGTAGCGCACCGGATGCGGCGCGCGGCGGCGATTCTGCTACTAGCCTGCGGTTGGTCGTTGATCGCGGCGGCGGAAACGTTGGCAGCGGACCCAGCCCCCAGCGGCAGTTCGCAGATCAGCGAAGAGATGCGGACCAAGCTCTCGAAGCGCGGCGATCTGACTCTTCGCGACGCGACGCTGATCGACGCTCTCTTTACGATTCGAGAAATCTGGGGCGTCAACCTCGTGGTCGGCAACGACGTGCAAGGCGACGTTAACGGATCGTTCGTCAATGCGCCGCTCTACGAAATTCTGGACGCCATCTTGGTGTCGAAAGGCTACGGTTATCGGCCAGTCGGCGACAGCTTAGTCATCGTTCGCTTGGATGAAGTGGGCGGTGTCAAGCCGATGTTCAAGACCGAAATTTTCTCGGTCCGGTACGTCGAACCCAACGAACTTACCAGCGTCATCGAACACCTGCTCTCCCCTAACGGCAGCGTGCGCGCCGTCACCAGCTCGAAGTCGCTGGTCATTAGCGACTATCCAGATCGGCTGCAAGTGATCGGCGAAAAGATCAAGGAGTTGGACTCCCGCGCACAACTGATCGTCGAAGGACGGAGTTCGAGCAGCTTGCCCAGCAACACGGGTTCGGACATCGCCGGCGGCGATTCGGGGATTCCGTTGCCGGTGAGCACGAACAGCGGCGGCGCCAACGAAGATCAAGTGACGCTGGTGCCGGGCTACTTTCATCCACAGTTCGTGGATGCCGATGTGTTGCGCGACGCCGTGGGACAATTGTTATCGGCCGAGGGCAAAATCGCCTCGATCGCTGGTGAGAACCGGCTGGTGGTGTTGGACCGCCCGGAGATCGTCAAGGCCATGATCGAGGCTCTTGAGAACTTGGACGTGCCCCGCCGGCAAGTGCGAATCACGGCATTGATTTACGACGCCAGCTTGGACGATATCCGCCGAATCGGGTTTAACTGGCGCATGATGGGCAAAGGCACCGGCGTCGATGGCGACGGCGTGGCCCAAGATTCGATCCTGCTGGACACGATCACGGCCGTGGCCCCGCCAACCGGAACCGTCAACGGCGCGTTGACCTTCACGACACTCAGCAACAACTTGGATCTGACCTCCGTGGTGCATGCGATGTCGTCGGTCAAGGACACGCGGTTGCTGGCCGACCCCAGCGTGGCGGTGGTCGATCGCGAGGAAGCGTTGTTTAAGATCGTCCGCGAAATCCCCTATCAACAATTGACGCAGGGGTTGCAAGGCGGCTCGATCGGGACGACGGCATTCAAGGAAGCGGGCATCAGTTTGAAGGTCATACCAAGAATCTCCAACGACGGCACGATCGAGATGGCCGTGACGCCGACGTTCAGCATTCTCACCGGCTTCACAACCGATAGCCAGCCGATCATCGACACCCGCGAAGCAATCACGGTCGTGCGCGTTGGCAACTGCCAAACGCTGGTCATTGGCGGTTTGCGTCAGCGCTCCATGAATGCCGAATACGAAGGCATCCCGAAACTGAAAGACATTCGACTGATTGGACATCTGTTCCGTTATAAGAAGACGACGGTTCGGGATAGCGAACTGCTGGTCTTTCTCAATCCGCAGATCATTACCCCGTATTCGCGAGGTACACTGCGGCAGGAGGCCGCGTTGGGCTTTACGCAAGCCGACTTGGATCAAGCTCGTTGGGCCCCACAACCACCACCTTACTGCGGGCCGGAGATGATCCAGCCGTTCGGCGCCGAGCCTCAGTTCATTCTGCCGGCCGATGCGGAACCGGCGGTGGAAGGCGAGCAAGCCGTGCCGGGCGAACAGGTGATTACGCCACCTCCCGCCGGCCAAGTCAATCGCGGTTCGATCGGTGCGCCGATCAGCCTGCCTCGTTCGCAACTGACCGGCGGCGGCATCATTTCCAGCGGTCCGAGCGGATCGAGCGCGGGCGGAATCTTAGGCGGATTTGGTACGTCGGACGGTGGCTTGCCCGGTATCGATGGCGGTTCTCTCCCCGGCATCGACAGCTTGCCCGGCGGCGGCTTGCCCGATGCGGGCGGTTTGCCAGGCGGCGGGTCGCCCATCGATGGCGGCGGAATCCCCATCGACTCGTTCGGCGTACCGCCCGTGCCCACCGGCGCCATGCTGGCTCCGCCCGCGAATTCGCCGACGGCACTGCGTCCGCTGATTCCGATCGACGACGGAAACACGGACGGCAATCGGCCCAGCGTGGTCGAAGCCCCCAGTTTCCAAACGGCGCGTGGCGGCAAGCAGCCTTCGCAACCCGTGGCGAATCCTCGCACGGCAAGCATGCCGGGACTTCGGCGATTGCCGACGGTCGCTCCCAACGGCAATTGATCGTGGATGCCGAAACGAGGCTATCGAATGATTCATAGCCCACGCTGTGCATCACACAACGCAATCGATTAACGAGAAGTAGTGCGGCGCCGACCCAATCTTTCTCTCGTACTCGTACTCAGTGCAACGGTACTCGTCTCCTACTCGATCCACTCGGTTAGGTTGCGATTCGATGCGAGTACAAGGACGAGTATGACTTGGAAGACCGATTGGCCGCTTGTCGAGAGACCGGCAGTTTGTCCGTGCAAAAACTTGCAGCGGGCAAAAAATCGATCCGTGGGCCAGTGCGGAAACTTGCACAGGGCAAAAAATCGATCCGGCGGCCAGTGCAAAAAGTTGCACTGGGCAAAAAATTGATCCGGCGGCCAGTGCGGAAACTTGCACACGGCGAAAAATCGATTCGCGGGCCAGTGCAAAAAGTTGCACTGGCCAAAAAATCGTTCCGACGGCCAGTGCAGAAAGTTGCACTGGGTGAAAACTCGATTTGCGGGCCGTTACAAGAACTTGCAATGGCCGTTTTGTCGCTGGTGTCAGCCGTTCGGAGATTGGCAGGGGCCGATTCGTTCGTCGTTCAAGCGTCCTGCGAAGCCGTATCGGTCGCCACCTCATTCGCCAACTCCTCAGCCTTCTTCATCAAAGCCGCATCCATGCGTCAGTCCCCTAAAAACAGGAAAAACAGGGGCATGCCCGATTCGGAGCACTGACACAAGATTTCTTACAGGGCCATTGATCGTGGATGCCGAAATAAGGCTCTCGAATGATTCATAGCCCACGCTGTGCATCACACAGCGCAATCGATTAACGAGAAGTAGTGCGGAGCCGACCCCATCTTTCTCTCGTACTCGTACTCAGTGCAACGGTACTCGCACTCCTACTCGATCCACTCGGTTAGGTTGCGATACGAAGCGAGCACGAGTACCGCGTTGCTGAGTACGAACAGGAAGCCGCGGCGCTGCGTTTTGAATCGTTCGACGTGACAAGCGGCCGAGCTTGCTATGCCATTAGGCGTTCGACGCTGTCCACCAAGCGGTCCATTGCGAACGGCTTGCGAATGTAATCGTCGACCCCCAGCATCTCGGCGTACGCTTTGTGGCGGCTGCCTTCGTTGGCCGTAATCATGATGATTCGCATCGGCACTTCGCGGCTGCGACGCAGTTTCTCAAGCACCAGAAAACCGCTTCGCTTGGGCATCATCATATCCAGAATCACCAAATCGGGATTCTCCCGCTCGGCCATCGCCAACCCTTGATTACCGTCGCGAGCGACCAGAATCTGGAACCCCTTGGACTCCAACGCGAACCGCATGGCTTCGATGATTTCCGCGTCATCGTCCACCAGCAAAATTCGTTTGGTCCGCTTGGGTTCGGTTGCGTCGTCCGTGCTGCGTTCGTCTGCCATCGGCGAAGTTACTCGAAGAAGGGAACAGCCTGGAGGCGAGCCAGCCGGCTCGACTGGCTTCACCCTGGTTTGGAACGTATAGAACTAACGCACGACCGGACGCTTTGCAACAGCCGATCGGATTCGCCGGCGGTTGCTCTGGTCGCCGCCCGCGCGAGGCGTCACAATACACGATCGTTGTCCGCGTCGACGACCGAGCGACGGTTCCCGTGACTCCCTTCTTCGTTCAAGGCAAACGCATGTCCGGCAAGGATTTCAATCTGGATGAGCTCGCGGCGTATCTGCATCTGACGCCACCACAAGTGGCGCGGATGGCGGAGCGCGAGCAGGTGCCGGGCCGGCGGATCGGCGGCGAATGGCGGTTTTCCGAGGCCGAAATTCATCTCTGGTTGGAACAGCGAATCGGAGCGTCGGACACGTCGGGCGAATTGGACGCGGTCGAGAGCATCTTGGATCGCGGGGCTGGCGAAACCTACGAGTCGATTTCGCTCGTCGAGCTGTTGCCGTTGGAAGCCATCGCCGTGCCGCTCGAAGCTCGCACGCACACGAGCGTGATCTCGTCGATGTGCCGACTGGCGGCCGCGACCGGACTGCTATGGGATCCCGACAAGATGGAAACGGCGGTGCGGGATCGCGAGGAGTTGCATCCCACGGCACTGGACAACGGCGTCTCGTTGCTGCACCCGCGGCGGCCCCAGTCGTCGATTTTGGCCGAACCGTTGTTGGCGTTCGGCCGCACGGATCGTGGGATTCCGTTCGGCGGAGCGCGGGGAACGCTGACTGATTTGTTCTTCCTGATTTGCTCGACGGACGATCGTTGTCATTTGCGCGTGCTCGCGCGACTAAGCCGCTTGATTTCCTCGCCGGGATTCGTCAGCGATCTGCGAGACGCGGTGGACGCCGTCGCCGTGCGCGAGTTGGTCGAGCAATACGACGAGGAGATCAACCTATAATGCGACGCACGCGATCCGCATACGACTGAGTTTGTAAAGGCGCTGGAACGGACGACAACCATGTTTGAACGGATTCGGACCACTTGTTTGCTAGGTTCGGCGGAGCACGAAGAGTTGCGGCCGACGCGTGATTTTTTACTAGCTCGCACGCATTGCGAAGTGGCCGCGACGGTTGGCCAAGCGCTTGAATTCGTTCGGCGGAGTTCGCCCGAGTTGATCGTCGTCGCCAAACCACGTCGTGGCGGCGTCTCGCAAGCGGATGTCGAACGGCTGCGCCGCGCGGCGCCGCTGGCCCATCTCGTTTCCGTCGTCGGTTCGTGGTGCGAAGGGGAAACGCGTTCCGGCGAACCGCTGCTCGGCACGGAACGTATCGCTTGGCATCAAGCAACCGGACGATTGAAGGCCTGGTTGCGAACGAACGTGTCGGCGAATCGCCCCGCGCCATTAACTGCCACGCCGGCTGAACGGGCGTTGTGGGAAGCCGACCGATCGCTGGCTGAGGGACAAGGCACGTTGGTGATTCGAGCCCGTTCGTTTGACGAATATGAGACGTGGGCCGATCCTTGCGTGTCGGCGGGCTACGGCGCAGTTTGGGACTCCGAGCGGCATCCGGCCTGGGTCCGCAACGTCGCGGCCGTCATCTGGATCGGTGGCGGAGGACTTGCCGCGGAAGCCGACACCGTGCGCTCGCTCGCACGTCGTTGCGGCGATGTTCCGTTGCTGGCACTGCTCAGTTTTCCTCGCCACGACGACGTGGATTTGGCGCGAGCTTGCGGAGCTAGTCTTGTGTTGGGCAAACCGATCTCGAATCACGATTTCCTAAACGAGCTGGCCGTGATGCTCGAATCCAGCCGTTCGCGCGAGACAACGCGGCGAATGGCCGGGTAAGATTCCCTCCGTAGGATGGTGTTCAACACGTCTGTCAGGATTCCGCGACATGAGCAATCGATCGGCGTTCTCCGAACGAGCGTTGCAGATGGTGGCGGAGGACAAGATCCAAGCGGCACTGGCCGCCGGCGAATTCGAGCGGCTGCCGGGACTGGGCAAGCCGCTGAAGCTGTTGGACGAACCGTACGATTCACTGTGGTGGGTGCGTGGCAAGATGCAACGCGAACAACTCGCGCCCACCGACGTGAATTGGATTGCCGATGCTTTCGAGCGATAATCCAACCCGCGCGGGACGTGTCGCTGGCGATTCGATACGGTTCGGCTAAATTGTGAGCCACCGAGATCGCACGCCCGGTTCGTTGACGATCGACCCGACCGCACTGGACCGCCACGTACTAAGCTGCGGAAACGCATGGCCAGCAAAAAGCAGAAACACAAAATTCGCACCCAATTTCGCAAGAAACATCAGGGCCGCTCGAAGACGGGCGACTTGACGCGCGAATTCCAGGACCAAGCCGACCGTCTGGACAAGCTGGCTCCGACCGAGCGTATCAGCGGCAAAGGCGAGCTGACTCGCAAACGGACCGTCATCGGCGCCGAGCTGACCGAAGATCAGTCGGGCGGCTTCACGGTTTTGCTCGACTACGATTCGTCGCTCTGCCGGCAAGGCCGCGTGCTCCGCGTGCATGGGCTGTCGTGTGTGGTCGAAACGGAAGACGGATCCATTTTCCGCTGCGCGACTCGGCAACTGCTCAAGTCGCTCAACACGGAACAGCGTCACGTCGTGGCCGCTGGTGATTTGGTCATTTTTCGGCCCGAAGGTGACGGCCAAGGCATGATCGAGCGAATTGAACCTCGCTACGGCGTGCTCAGCCGCACCAGCCGCGGTCGCCAGCACGTGATTGTGACGAACGTCGATCAGTTGCTGATCATCGCCAGTGCGGCCGAACCCGTTCTCAAACCGAACTTGATCGACCGCTTCCTCGTGACGGCCGAACAATCTCGAATCACGCCCATCATTTGTATTAACAAGATCGACTTGATCGACCCGGCCGACTTACAACCACTAGTAGGCGTTTACGGCCAAATGGGCTATCCCGTATATCTGGTCTCGGCCGCCACGGGTTTGGGAGTCGAGCGTTTGCGGCGACGGATTGTGGGACGGCAAAGCGTGGTGTCGGGACAAAGCGGCGTCGGCAAGACATCGCTTCTGAATGCGATCGACCCGGACTTAAAATTGCGAGTGCAGGAAGTCAGCCGCGAGAACCAAAAGGGAAAACATACCACCACCACCGCGCAGCTCATCCGACTCCAATCTGGCGGCCACATCGTGGACACACCTGGCATTCGGCAATTTCAACTGTGGGATATTATCCCGGCCGAACTTGCCGGACTAATGCGAGACATCCGCCCGTACGTGAACGCTTGTCGTTACCCCGATTGCACTCATATCCATGAAATGGACTGTGCCGTCAAGGACGCGGTAGCCGATGGTCGCGTGGACGCGCGCCGATATGAGAGTTACTGCCAAATGTTTCTCGGCGACGACTAAATTGTTAACTGGCGCGTCATTCTTCCTATTTCTCCCTAATCGTTGGTCTGTCATGAGATTGTTCCCTCTACTATCGTTCGCGGCCATTGCCCTTAGTTTCGCGCCGGCTCATGCCCAACAACCCGCCCTCGCCGCATTGCAAGTGGCAACCGATTTCCCCGGCGGCAGTGGCAAGGTACTAAGTATCGACCATGCGGAGCAATTCGTGCGATTGATGCCGACCGCGCACGAGGGACGTGGCTGGGTCTGCTGGTGGTATGTACGGATCAATAATGTGAGAATGGGTGAGTCGCTGACCGTGGAAGTTGGCGACGCGCCATGGGCCACTCCCGATCGGGCGGCTTGGAGCAGCGACGGGCGAACGTGGAGTCAAACGCCGCCGGGCACGCGCGACGGCAAACGCATTCGCTACACATGGCGGCCAGAATCGTCGATCGTTTGGGTCGCTTGGGGGCCACCGTTTACTTCCGCTGACGCGGAAATCGCGATTGCCGAAGCGACGCGGCAATGCGATTCGGCAAGGGCGTTTGAATTATGCCGCACGCGAGACGATCGTCCGGTCCCTGGAGTCCGTTTCGTGCATGAATCGCTGAAGGAATCGAACCACGCGGAGCAGACGGCGGCGGAGGCGACGCCTTACGGCGTCTGGATTCAGGCCCGCCAACATGCTTGGGAATCGGGATCGAGCTGGGTTTGCCGCGGATTGCTCGAATGGCTGGCTTCGGACGAACCACGAGCTGCGCGATTACGGTCGCTGGCCGATATTACAATCGTTCCGATCATGGATATGGATAGCGTGGTGATCGGCGCGGGTGGCAAAAATCAAATCCCCCAAGATCACAATCGCGACTGGACCAACAAACCTCACTGGCCCAGCGTCGCCGCCGCCATGCGTCAGATCGAAGAACGGGATTCGGCTGGGCGTTTCGATTTCTTTATCGACTTGCATAATCCGGGAGCCTCTACCAAGCGACCGTTCTTCTACCTGCCGCCCAGGCAACTCACAAGTTCGCTTCGACAACGCAACCTGGACCGGTTCCTCGCCGCCGCTCGCCAGGACATCACGGGTCCCCTGCAATTCACGGGCGAGACGCAGGAAAGCGGCCCCAGCTACGATCCCAAATGGCAATCCATCAGCAAGAACTGGGTCGCCACCCATACCCAAGACCACGTCGTATCACTCACCCTGGAAACCGCCTGGAACACGCCTCACAGCACGACGGAAGGCTACCGCACGGTGGGCAAACAATTAGGCGAAGCGATCGAACGCTACCTAGGCACGCAACCTCGCATGCCGGCCAACTGATGGCGCCACAAACATTCCTACTGTTATAATGTCACGAACCTTGTAGTGGAGCTTTTGGGCGCCCATGCAGTTCGACGAACCATTATTGCCACGAAATAACGCGACTCTGAACTTATGCCCCGATCCGCACTTACTTCTCCCGTTCACGATCCCACACCCATTTTCGAGTCGTTTCGCGGCGTTTACGCAACACAGTTGCTAACCGCCGCGGTGGCCGAATTCGACTTGTTTCGCGTCGTTTCCGAAACGTCCCCCACGATCCAAGACCTTCACCGAAGTGTCGGATTGGAACGACGGCCCGCCGTGGTTTTGACGACTGCCTTGCGAGCGATGGGGCTGTTGGCCTGTGATTCGGATGGCCGCCTTTCTCTAACGCCAATGGCCGCCGAACACCTGTTGCCTGGCGGTGAATTTGATGTGAGCGGCTACGTGTCGCTGGCGGCGGACGATCCGGCGGTACGCGAGATGATCGAACGGTTGCGTACCAATCGTCCGGCGAATGCCGAGGCGGAGGAAGGAGCGGCGTTTATCTATCGCGACGGCATGGAGTCGGCGATGGAACGAGAATCGACCGCGCGTTTCTTCACCATGGCGCTCGCAGGTCGGGCGAAAAACGTGGCGCCGCATTTGGCTCGCGTCGCTCCGCTGGCGGACGTGCGCCGCTTGCTCGACATCGGCGGCGGCACCGGAATCTACAGCATTGCTTGCCTGCAACGGCATCCATCACTCGAAGCGTGCGTTCTCGATCGTCCCGAGGTGCTGAAAGTCGCCCACGAAATGGCGGTGGAGTACGGCGTGGGTAATCGCATCGCGCTGATCGCTGGCGATATGTTCGTGGATCCCCTGCCTAACAACTGCCAAGCGATCCTACTATCCAATGTCTTGCACGATTGGGACGAGCCAGCCTGCGAAGCGCTGGTTCGTCGCTGTGCGGATGCCCTCCCGCCCGGTGGAATGCTGCTAATCCACGATGTGTTTCTGAACGACGAATTGGATGGACCGCTACCAATCGCCTTGTATTCGGCCGCCCTATTCACACTGACCGAAGGCCGCGCCTACAGCCAAGCCGAATACGTCCGTTGGCTCGATAAGGCCGGTCTAAATGTCGGCGAGATGCTGCCTACCCTCATCCACTGCGGACTGCTTGTGGCACGGAAGCCGGTCTGGAAATCAGTGACCTTTTCCTGAATCAGTTAGTGCTAGAAATCGCAGTGAGGCGCTGAATTCCACATTGAATAGGTCAATTGTCTTCCGCTGAACCGGAAATCAACACCTAAAGGAGAAAGACCGTCGATCGAACGGATTCGAGTAACCGCAGGCGGTCGGGTTCATTATGTTTGAGATCCTTATGCGCCCACATAGCCGAAATACGTCGATAGCATTCATCGGCCAATGCAAGTCCGATTGATTCGAAATTTGTACCTAATGCGTCGCGCAACGATTCAGGGTTGTCGCTGGCCCCAATTACATAAACCCGCTCTCGAAGGTCAACGGGGGTTTCATCTTCGAACATTTGTCGGCGGCTTTTGTACTGCCGATCGAAATCAATCAGCAGGATTACTTGCGCCTGCGGATACATGCAAAGATGTCGGACGTACTCGACTTTGAACTTCTCGAGTACTCCCGGCCAACCGTTGGCGCACGGCAATATCTGAATGCGACGTATCTGAATTCGATCGTGCTGGATAAAACCGTTGGCAATTTGCTCGTCGGCGCGATCTTCGGGTATTACGAGAACATGGGGCTGATAACGATTAACGCTCATCCGACGACCTCATCGCGGATCATGGCATCGACGAGATCGCCTTCATAGCAAATGTCACTCAAGAGCTTTGGGATTGTCGGATCCAAATGGGAACGGCGCGTTAACACAATTGTATTCTCATCCGAAAACCTGCGTACAGTCTCTGGATGATGACTTGTAGCGATAAACTGTCCACCGCGGCGCGACGACCTCCTAAGTGTCGCAATCAAATGCCCAATTTCCGACATCGAAAGATGGTTATCCGGCTCATCCCACATGCAAACAACGGGAAAGCCCGCTGCGATTGACGCCTGTAAATAGGCGGCAATAAAAAAACACTTCTCGCCGTCGGACAACGCATCGAACTCGATCGTGAAACTGTTTTCGCCACCTGGTCCACCAAACGTAACCATGAGTTGCCTGCCGTCTTTGCCACGCTCGACATTCTCAATTGCTTCGAAATCGGGAATCAATTCGCGAATCGCCTCGTCGAATGCACCGTAGGCGGCTGGCTTTTTCTCAAACAACGCCCGCAGACAACTTGCGAAATTGGAAGCGTCTTCTACCAATTCCACCGATGGTTGGCTGGAGAAACCGTTCATCTGCCGCGGGATTGGAGTCAGTAGCACGATCGACGCCAGATAATCCTTTAGTTGCTGGAGCGAACGGGTTGGGGGACTATCGTTAATTACTGGTAAGGCGAACACGTGCCAATCAAGTCCGAATTCGGCTTCGCTCCCAAGTCGGACCTGCGAATGGTGGCGAGCAAAGACATTAATCCCATCTACCGACACCTTCTCATCAAGAATGCGAGCCTCACGAAAATGATCGGGCCACTCAAACGAAATATCATATTGATATCGCTTACCGGCGACCGTAGCCTCCAATTCAAATCGCATAGGGCGATCGATTCGATTGAAAGAAAAGTCGCTTGGCGAAATCAACTGCCCCACACGACTGCTTCCCCGGCCAATCCGTTGAAGCACCGCCATGGCGGATCGGATTGCGGATTTTCCGGTGCCGTTGCGTCCCACAAGTAGGGCGGAAGAACAATCCGACAAATCGAGCGTCAGGCTCTCCAAGCAACGAAAATTCTGGACATAGAGTCGTTCGATCATAGGAGGCAATGCAAGAACGAGAGATTCGATCACGAAGCTTGAAACATTCGACGTCCCCGGCGGGGCAACTCAAGTTGATTATACGCTTGCCCACGCGATTCACCAGTCAAGCTCCTCTTTGACTTGTGGCGTCGTTCCGTCCGCACCTTCTCGGTTCACGAACCTCCCATTCGGGACCGATTGCGAACTTCCACGTCAACCGTCCCTGATTCTTCGTGCAGAGTTGCCTGTGAAAACACACTTGCTTTCTGCATGCCGTTGTGTAGAATCGGCATTCGCCGGAGTCGCGCTACGTCCGTTGCATCGAAAAGGCGAGGATTCGAAGTTGCTGCCCAAAACCGCTGAATACGCGCTTCGCACCGTGGCTTGTTTGGCGAAGTCGCCAGAATCCGTGGAATCGGCCGAAGTGCTGGCCGAGGTGACGAAGGTGCCGCGCCGCTACTTGCACAAGGTACTGCAGGACTTGGTGCGAGCCGACTTGGTGCGTTCGCGACCGGGACCAGGCGGCGGTTACTCGCTTCGACGCAAACCGGACGACATTTCCATTCTCGACGTAGTCAACGCCGTGTCGCCTCTCGAAAGAATTCGACACTGCCCGCTCGGCTTGGCGTCACACACAAGTCTCTGTCCACTGCACAAGGAGCTGGACGAGTCTTACGCGGCTACCGAAGCCGCCTACGCTCGGGTCACGATGGGGCAATTGATGCGATCCACCAGCAAATTCACGCCGTTGTGCGAAGTAAACACGCCTTAAAATGCCGCTCTGCTCTACGCCCACCCTTCCTTCATTGTCCTCAAGTCATGTCCGTGACCCTAAAGCGGGCCGCCCTCACACATCTTCCTACCCAAACCTCCTACCTAACAATCCCACCTAAATCAATCACCGAGGCAGCCATGTCGTATTACCGCGCGGCAATTGTGTGTGGACTCTTTCATATGTTGGTTCTGGACGCAGCGTGGGGCGACGAGCCCGCCTCGGCAACTCCCGCCGAAGCCGCCACGGAGAAGCCAGCCGACTCACACCGAGTGCCTTTGGCCACGGCGCGAGATCGCGCCAAAGTGATGCACAATGTTTACGCCACCACTTTGGAAGTGATCCACGATCGCTACTTTCACGGCGACCGAGCTGTCATACCCGCGAGGGCAATGGAAGACGTGTTTTCCGAAATGAAGCGACAGATGAAAATCGAAGCTCGATGGATATCCGTGAATTTGCGAGCCATGAGTATCGACCACGAACCCGAAACGGATTTCGAGCGACAAGCGGCCAAGGCGTTGTCCGCGGAGCAAAGCGATTATGAGAAGGTCGAGGGCGGGCATTATCGACGAGCCGAACGAATCCCGCTGCATGACGGCTGCATCAGTTGCCACGGCGGATTTCTTCGCACCAATGACAAAAAGCAAAGGTTCGCCGCGCTGGTGATCAGCGTGCCGTTGGCGGACAAGGATGTCGCCGACATTCAATCCCAGCCTCCGCAACCCGAATAGACCTGGGATTGCAGCCCAGCCACATTGCTACGCGGCTTTTGCGGAGCCAATCAAGAACGACTTCGAGCAGCCGCCACACAATGAGATTTCGTTTTGGCGAGATTGCTTATGAAGGTTTCGCAGCTCGCGATAGCGGTCGTTGTTCCAGATGCTTTCGATGCGGTCCGTCCGGCAGTTACCTAACACTTCCTTGCCCGAATGATCGAGGCAGCAAAGCGCCACGTCGCCGTTGACTAAAATCGTCATGGTACGCCACAACCGATCGCAAGGCTTACGGACGGTTAGGTTGGCGAACACGCCGCGGGAACCGGCCCAATTGTGGAGCCGCGCGAAGTCGATATCGTCGACCACGCCGTCCAGCATTTTCACCGTTTGGCCCTTGTCGGTCGTCGAGCAACATGCCGCCACGACTTTCGTCGAAGCGCCACGCTGATCGCGCAGTTCCTTGAACTCGCGGGTGTTCTTCACCACCATGTCGTGCTTCAAGCCGATACGCAGCTTGTTGAACTCCTCGGCGTCCGCGCCGTCGACGCTGATTTTGATCTCGTCCAATCCGGCATCCAACAGACGTTCGGCCATCTTGCCGGTCAACAGAGCCCCATTGGAAAAGATCTTCACCTTTGGGATTCCACGATCCTTGGCCAATTGAATCCAGTCCGGCAATCGTTTGTCCAGCAGCGGCTCGCCAAAATTGTGAAGGTGCAATACCTCACATTTTCCCTCGACGCACTCATCCACGATTTTCTCATATAAGTCTTGCTCCATGAACGTCTTCTCGCGTCCGATAGTGTCGCGAGGACAAAACGAGCAAGCGGCATTGCAGTGATTCGTGGTTTCCACCCGTACGGTCTTGGGAAAGCTTTTCCGCATGGCGTCCATCGTGCTGCCAACGACGAAACTGAAGATCTTCGAGCCGGCCATGAGAATCCTTTCGCAATGGTCCGAGGGGCAGTGAGATTGGCGTCGCGTCCCGGCGGAGGGCACTTTTTCCGTAGACCACGCAGCGCTGCGCTCTCGCGTGGTCGAGTTGCACATGTTGATTCGTTTGTATCGGTTGTTCCGTCTGCGGGAGCTTAACAAATCAACGGAGCGGCGGAGTTTAGTCGGGAAAAGCCAATCATGAAATGCCATTTCAGCCAGTGAGACATACGCCGCACGGCGGCGCGGCAGATCCCGCTCAAGCCTCGCAATCGGCTGATCCGATACCTCCCCAAGCGCGGACACATTGCGCGCTGTTGTTCATTGTTCCAGGGGGGAGTTCACCGATGCGTCGCTCGACAGCACTCGCCGTTGCTTTGGCCGTTGCTTGTTCGACCGCAACCGTGCGCGGCCAAGTCGGTGGGCAAGGAACCCTGCCCAGCCCTTACGAACGAGGCGCGAATTCTCCGGCTCCGGCCGCTCCGCCTCCCGTGACGACGGCGATGCCCGGCGGCGCCGCTGCTCCGAACGCCCCCGGCTCAAGCTCCGCGAGCGCTTTCGCCGCACAATTGCCACGGACCACGACGCGATATACAGCGTTCGAAATGGGGTTTTCCGTCGAGCAGATGGAGTCGCCAGCGGTCGAGGTTCAGTTATTCATCTCCAAAGACCAAGGCGCCAAATGGGATCTATATAGCCGCCAAGCGCCCAGCGCCGGCCGGTTTCTGTTTCGAGCCACGGGTGACGGCGAGTACTGGTTCGCCTCGCGGACGGTCGATCAACGCGGTCGTTCGTTTCCCGATGGACCGCTGCGTCCCGAACAGGCGGTGATTATCGACACCACCCAGCCACGTTTGGAATTTCAAGCGACTCCTGGCCCGGCGGGCGAAGTGTTGGCCGAGTGGCGCGTGTTCGACCCGACCCTCGATCCCCGCTCGTTGCGAATCGAATATCAGTCGTCCGCTGGCCAGCCTTGGCAGCCGGTCAACATCGAATCTCCGACCGAACCCGGCGAACGGCACAACTTGACCGGACGAACCTCGTGGTGGCCCCCGGAATCGGAATCGCCCGTGAATGTGCGAGCCGAAGTTCGCGACCAGGCCGGCAACTCGACGGTTGTCGTGCGGCAGGTCGCGATCCCCAAAGTGGCCGCACGCGGCGCCGCGCCGAACGAAGCCGGGCCGGCGCCACCGGTCGACCGCAACGCTTGGCAACCACCGCCCAGCGCCGGCGCCACGACTTGGCCAGCCAACAACGCAATTCCGGCTACCGGCGGATCGGCCCATGCGGCTCAAATCGCGAATCAACCGACTCCGCCGAGTTCGGGAAGTCCGCAGTCTCAGTTTACGGGCGCGAACCAGCCGCAACGCATCCCCGCTCAGCCGGCCAGCCAAGAGCGTGCCACGGCGCAATCCATTCCCGGACTTCCGGCCCAGCAGCCCATGCCAGACCACGTGCGACCAGGCGTGGCCGATCAAGCGACACCCGCGAATCAATCCCAGCCGGCCGTCGAGGAGATGGTCGTTCTGCCGTCCGGCGTTCAGCCGCAAATGACCAACTTACGGCGTTTCAACCTCGATTACGACGTCGATTCGGTCGGCCCGGAAGGAGTCGCCGATGTGCAGTTGTGGGTCACGCGGAACGGCGGACAAAAGTGGGACTACTGGGGCGTCGACAAGGATCGGACTAGTCCGTTGAACGTGGAAGTCGACCGAGACGGCATCTACGGCTTTAGCATTGTCGTGATCGGCAACAACGGCTTGGCCAGCCGCCAACCGCAACCGGGCGACCTTGCCGATTTGTGGGTAGGCGTGGATAGCACGGCCCCAACGACTCGGTTGACTTCGGCCAACTATGGCCAAGGCAACGAAGTCGGGCAACTCATCATTCGTTGGCAAGCGGACGATCCCCGGCTGACCGAGCGACCCGTGACGCTGTCATTCAGCGATCAAGCGAACGGCCCCTGGACAACAATCGCCGCCAGCCTGCCTAACAACGGCCAATACAACTGGCCAGCCGACCCGCGACTGCCCGAGCAGATCTATCTGAAGATTGAGGTTCGCGACGAGGCCGGAAACATCGGCGTCGATCAATTGACCGAACCGATTGATGTGCAAGGCCTGACGCCCAAAGGTCGCATTCGCGGCTTTCGCCCAGCCACGACGAACAACGACGCCACGCGCGGCGCTCGTCTGCCAACCGCGCCCACGATCAACCGCTATCGCTAGGTCATGCGTCCGCGTTCACTCGGAACCTTCCGCCCGCCGAGCGTCGTACCCTTTGGCCAGTGACGCGTCATTCTCGGCAACGATTCCGATGCCCGACAAAACATGCGCGACCCGCCGCTCGTTCCGCCACGTCAGTTTCTAGCCACGGTCGCCGACGGCGCGTGATAGTCCTCGAAGGTAACTGGCTTGAATTTGGTCAAGTAGTCGCTGACTTGGCCGATTTCCTTGCGATCCGTGGCCGAAAGCGACCACACGACCAAATGATCGCTCCGCATCACAAGCCGACTGCGGCTGATCGCCGACAACGGTCCCGCGGCCGACATGGTGGTCCGAGTGACCGTGCGGGGGATCAGGTTTCGTTCGGCTATCGCCGCGTTTAACTTCAGACGACCAAACGGAGGCGGATTGTTGGGGCGCATGGCATTGAGCCGCGCGGACCAATCGGCGAAGGCCCGATACATTGCAACCGCCGTTAAATGTTTGGGCGTCACGCCGGTCGATTCGTAGATCAGATACTTACTCCGCATCGTCAATTGCTTGGACGCCTCGTCATAGCTTTCGGTGAACTCGGGATCGAGCGTCTCGCGTCGATTGTCGCCGATCAAATTGCGAACTTCCGCCGTGAATCGCAGAATCTCCTCGGTCGACACGGTGCAGAGCCGCTCGTTTTTGGGATCCAGCAGAATGATGCGACCGCGGATCGGATCGAGTACCGTAATCTCCTTGCTGCCGGTCAGCATGAAGTCGTAGGCCAGCCCTTCGCTGAAGAGCGTCTTCGTTTCCAGCAGCGGCGTATTCTCCTCGCCTCGATACACGGCCGAGTCGATCCGAAATTCATCGGCGCGAGTATCCCGCGCCGCAACGCTCGCCACCGCAAGAACCATCAGTGCCAGTCCCACGCTCCGCCAATCACAATTCCGCCAGTCGTTGCTCCGTAAATTGCTGCTAGGCGAACCACTCCAGCCCGTGCGAAATCGACTGTTACGCATCATCTCCCCATCCGTGTCAGAACCCCGAAGCGTTTCGATTCGCGGGGACCATAACCGAATGCCGCACCGTCTGTCCACGGCGATTTGGGTGAATTCCGGCCGCCGCTCGAATTCCCCCTGCCCGGCCGGCGGAACACCCTGCTCCGGCCCGCACACCAAACGCCCTTGCCCACACCCGCGCGATTTGCGACGGCGTGGTTGACGCCTTCGGCCAAGTGCCTGTAGAATCTCGCTCGTCAGTCGCCGAAGGGCCGATACGTCAACCAGCCAACTCGCGTTTCGCGAGTACGCCCCCGGCCGATTCCGTATTAGCGGCGGTC
>JAWKTM010000034.1:0-74925 GCA_041399085.1 Pirellulaceae bacterium | reverse complement strand
CAGCTCGCTGGCGTTTTTTAGTTTCGCTGCTGTATTTGCTGCCTTCGCGCTCGCTGCGGCGAATCCAGCGTTCGCCGAGCCGTTTCCGATCGAAGGCTTGCTGCCAAAGCGTGAAATCCGCGCGTTGGAATTCATCGAACGGCATCCGACCTACGATGGCCGCGGCGTGATCGTGGCGGTGTTCGATACGGGCGTCGATCCAGGCGCGGCGGGTTTGCAGCGTACTTCCGACGGGCGTCCCAAGATCGTCGACATGATCGACGCCACGGGCAGCGGCGACGTGCAACTGTCGGCTGCTCAAGCGGACGAGGACGGCCAACTGACAGGACGGACTGGTCGCAAGCTAACTTTGCCGGACGGTTGGTTGGATCAAGACCGGCCGATTCGCGTGGGACTGAAGCGAGCCTATGACTTCTTTCCCGGACGCTTGATCGCTCGCATGAAACGCGAACGACGCGAAGCATTCGATCAACGCCATACAGAAATCGAACGGGAATTGCGAACGTCGATCGCGGCTTGGGAACAGACGCATCCGCGGCCGAATGAAGAACAGCGCCAACACAGCGAAGAACTCCGCACCCGACTGGCGCAGCTCCGAATCGCCCACGATCACTTTGACGATCCCGGCCCGCTATTGGATTGCGTGGCATTCCACGATGGAGCGCGGTGGCGAGCCGCGATCGACACGGACGAAGATGGCGATCTCCGCGACGAAAAGCTGCTGACGAATTTTCGCGACGAGCGGCAGTACGGCACGTTCGCCAACGGAGTCGCGTTGAACTTCGCGATCAACATCGAAGAGAGCGGCGAGCGGCTGTCGATCGTCGTGGACAGCGGCGAACATGGCACGCACGTGGCCAGCATCATCGCCGGTTTTCACGCGGATTCGCCACAACGCAACGGCGTCGCGCCCGGCGCGCGGATCGTTTCCGTCAAGATCGGCGATCCTCGTTTGGGCAGCATGGAAACGGCCGAATCGATCGCCCGAGGGTTGGCCGCCGCCGTTCGCAATCACTGCGATGCGATCAACATGAGTTATGGCGAACCGACTCATTCGCCAAATCGCGGCTGGTTGACGGAGTTGATTACGGAGACCGTCGACAAACACAACATCGCATTTGTCGCCAGCGCGGGAAACAGCGGACCGGCGTTATCCACGGTCGGATCGCCCGGCGGCACGACTTCGGCCGTGATCGGTGTCGGCGCGTATGTGTCTCCGGCCATGATGGCGGCCGAACATGCCATCCGAACGAAGCTGCCCGAAATGGCATATACCTTCACGTCGCTGGGGCCGACTTGGGACGGCGATCTGGGCGTTGATCTGTTCGCGCCGGGCGGCGCGGTCGCGGCCGTTCCGCGATGGACCGAACAGCGGTCGATGCAAATGAGCGGCACGTCGATGGCTTCGCCCAACGCGTGCGGCGCCGTGGCGTTGTTGATCTCGGGACTAAAGCAACAAGCTCGACCTTGGTCACCGTATGCCTTGCGGCGAGCAATGCAGAACACGGCCCGACCTGTCTCGGCCGCCGGCCCGTTCGCCCAAGGGGCCGGCCTGGTCCAAGTGGATCGGGCATTCGACGAACTGACGCGCGAACCGCGGCGCATCGAGGACACTTGGAAGACAGAGGTCCGGGTTCAAGACGGTCGCAACGAGCGCGGCATCTACCTGCGCGAGCCTCACGAGACCCAGTCGGTTCGTGCGTTTCGATGTTCGGTTCGCTTGACCGCGCCGCACGGCACGGACAACGCCAGTAAATCGAACCTCGATCGCCTTTTGCATCTAACAACGACGCAATCGTGGGTCGAGGTATCGCCGCATTTGCCGCTGACTTATGGCACACATCGTTTTCAAGTCGAAGTCGATCCTACGCGGCTGGAGCCAGGAGTTCATTTCGCTGAAGTGCTGGCCCACGACGATGCGGCGTTTCATGAAGGTGACGAAGCCCGACCGCTGTTCCGGTTGCCGGTAACCGTCATCGTGCCCCAACGACCGACGCATGCCGGACGGGCCGCTCGCGCCTCGTTTTCGCTCACGGCGGGCCAAGCGAACCGGCAGTTCATCGCCGTGCCGCACGGAGCGACTTGGGTGGACGTGCGATTGCGACGCGAGTCCGTGCCCGCAGCCGACAAACCGCCGACAAATCAACGCGGCAACGAAGCTCGCAAAGCGTCGACGAACGGCGACTTGGCCGCCTCCGACGAAGGCCCCGCGTCGCTGGTTCTGCACGCGGTCGAACGCCGCGATGGCCGTTCGTTCGAAGCACGCGAATGGAAGCGATACGCGACGCTGTCGCCGGGCGAATCGTTCGTGGATTCGTTCGCCGTGGATGGTCGCGGCACGCTGGAACTGTGCGTCGCGCAGAATTGGTCGAGCCGCCCCGTCAACGCACTGGCAATGCGAACTGCACTTTCACGGACTGGAGCCGACGGACCGAGCGGTCGTTTGGTCCAGCGACGAGCCCGGCACTTGGCAGGAGGTAACCGCGACCGTGGCTCGCGAGACGCTGGCACCGGCGGCTTCGCTGGCCACGCATCGCCACCGACTGCGTCCCAGCAAAAGCTCCGTTGAGCCGGTTTCCGGTTTGGATGCGACGATGCCGGACGCGAAGCCGCTGTACGAATTACAACTGGACTACGCGATCGATCAAGCGAATGCGGGAACGGCGACGTTTCGTTTTCCGGCGATCGACGAACTGCTGTATGAGTCCGCGTTGGGTTCGACTTTCTGGACGCTGACTGACCAAGCCGGCCGCGAGGTCGCGCACGACGACGCTTGGCCGGACGCCAAGCGTTTGGACAAGGGAAGCCACTCGTTGCGAATGCGAGTCGTTTCCACCGATGCGGCACGGCTGGAAGCGATGCGTGATCTGGAGCTGTGCGTCGATCGGCCAATCGGCCGCACGATTTCGATCACGGCCTATTCGGATCGGCTGTCGGCGTCGCCGGCGATGCGTCGATGCGCACGGAGACATTGGAAATCGGCCAGCAGCGTGGATTCTTTCTGGCCACGCCAAGCGCAGTTCGCAGTTCCACGGAATGGTCGGCTGGCGACGAATTGCTGGGCGAGATTCGTTATGGCAAGAGTGACTCCAGCCGGTTCGGCTCGCAGCACCGCCCCGAAGCCTATCCGCTACGTATCACGATCAGTTCGGCGAAGAACGCGGCCTCGGAAAAATCCACGACCAGCAAACCGACCGGGGCGAAGAAGTCGCCGAAGCAACAACTGGACGATGCCGTGTTCGATGCCAAGCTGCGGGTGTTGGAAGCGCGCGCCGCGGCCCGCGACGAACGGGGGTTCGAGCAGCTTGCAGCCGAACTGCTCGAACAGCGGCCCAGACATTTGCCCGTGTTGGTCGCGCGACTGAAGCTGCTGGACGACGAACAACACCGCAAACAACACTTGCCGCGCGTCGTCGAAGCGGCCGACGCGGTGCTGAAACAAATCAACACGCGGCAGCTCGCTCAGTACTTCGGCGTCCGTCACGATCCCGAGAGCGTGGCTGAGCGCGAAAGGCACGAGTCGATGACCGAACAGCGAGCGACGCTGATCGACACGCTGTACCGCAAAGGCCGAGCGCTCGGATACATGGAGTTGCCCGACGTGGTGGCCAAACATCCGATCCGGGATCAAGCTGCCTTGGACGCGGCCTTCGAGGCGAATTTTCGCGAACTGGCTCAATGGGTCGACACGACCGAACAGCAGTACGTGCTGCTGCACATTCGAGCCGAACGGCGAAAGCAGCACTATGGCGAAGCGCTCGCGTTGCTGAATCGCTATTTGCCACACTCGGCGCCGAATTATTGGTATTACAAAAAGCGACGAGACCTTTACGAGCAACTCGGCTGGGAGCATCTTCACGCCGCCGAAAGCCGCTGGCTGGTCATTCGTTTTCCCAACGCTAAACAGCCGTAACGAATAATCCCCGACGGATTCGTGTCCAGGCCGGGTCTCCGTGTTTCGTTCTTGTATCGCCGCGTCGCGTCGGATTTAATGGGGAGCAAGTTGCTCGCGCACGATGGCACTCGCAATTCGCATCGGAGGTGGTGTGAAAACGGCGGTTCGTCCTCGCCCGCGGCTGCGGATTAAACAAGTGCATCAGCCGCTTTTCTTAATTGTCCGACCACCACAAGGAACCTAGGTATGTCGACGCATGGTTGCTCAAGCATCACCCGAGGTATCGACCGCCGTGATGCGCTGAAGGGACTGACACTCGGCGCGGGCAGTGTGCTGCTCTCCCCGATGTTGGCTCGCATGCAAGCCGAAGCGGCCGGTTTGCCGGTTCGGAACAAGCGGTTCGTGTTCGTTGTGGAAAGCAATGGCGTTCGGCCCGAGCAAGTGGCGCCGGTCGGGATTCAACGAAAGCCGCGGGAGCAACGGCCGTTGAACGGTCCGGCGGAGATGATCGACGTGTCGCTGGACGACCACGATTTGCCATTTTCGCTAGAGCCAATCGCGCCGTGGAAAGATCGCGTGACGATCGTCGAAGGCTTGTCGGGTCGCATTTGCGGCGGCGGTCACTCGAACAACTTCGGGGCTCTCGGCTGTTTTCCCACACCGGGCGAAAGCGCTAAAATCGCTGGCGAAACGGTCGACGGGGCGTTGGCCAAGTCGCTGCCGGGGATCTTTCCCCATATCGGTCTCGGCATCTCCAAGCGTCTCGAGAACAGCGTCATCTACAACGTTTCGGCATTGGCCGAAAACAAAGGCTTGCCGACCATGTGTAAGCCGGATCAAGCCTATGCCGCGCTGTTTGGCAGTGTGGCCGAAGGGGCGGCTCGGCAGGAGTTCGCCGCCAAGAACAACTTGCTCGACTTTCTTCGCGACGACGTGCGGCGTGTCGAGTCGCGGCTGGCCGGTCCCGAACGCGAACAGCTTGGCGCGTATTTGGAAACCTTTGAAACGCTGCGAAACCGTCAGAGCCGACTAAACGAGATTGAGCACACGTTGCGCGAGAAGGCCCCCGCGCCGAATGACAAATATACGTCGGAAATCGAAACCGATCGGCTCGACGCCCAGTTCGATATCGGAGCGGCCGCGTTAATCGCCGGACTCACCAACGTGTTGACGCTTTCATCGGCCGCCGGCATTCGCGATTTCGACATCACATTCCACGGCCTCGGCCTGCACATCGACAAACATTCGATCGGTCACGGCAAGAGCTATCAAGACAAAGACTGGGCCGAGCTGTACAACCTGATTCGCCGCTACCATTTTGAGTTGATCGCTGGCTTGGTTCGCAAGCTGGATGCGGTTCCCGAAGGCGACGGCACGATGCTGGACAACACCGTGATTGTGTATCTCAGCGACGGCGCCGAATCGCATCACTCTCGTTGCTGGGAATGGCCCATGGTGGTGATCGGCAACATCGACGGCAAATTGCGAACGGGCCGCTATCTCGACTATCCAGGTTACGGTCAGCCCGGACATCGCACGACCGCCAATCTCTATGTCACCTTGCTGCAACTTGCTGGATCCACTCGCGACAGCTTCGGCATTCCCGATCCCATGTTGAAAGATATCGATCAACATGGCCCGCTGGCCGAATGGCTGGCATGAGCTTCTAACTGTGAGATACGCCTTCCGATGATTCGACTCTCTCTGCTGTTGTTGGCCTGTTGCCTTGGATTCGCTTCGATTGCCGACGCGGCGCCGCCCAACCTGCTGCTCATCATGGCGGACGACTGTACCTACCGCGATTTGGAAGTGTACGGCGGTCAAGCGAAGTCGCCGCATTTGAACCAGTTGGCCAGCCAGGGGATGAAGTTCACGCATTGTTTTCAAGCCGCGCCGATGTGTTCTCCGACGCGGCATTGTTTGTACACGGGACTGTTTCCCGTGAAATCGGGCGCCTATCCCAATCACACGATGGCGTATGACTGGGTCAAAAGCGTCTCGCATTATTTGCAGGCGGCGGGCTACTCAACCCATCTGTCGGGCAAGAAGCATATCAATCCACGATCGGTATTTCCGTTTCAATACAGCGGCGCGAACAACCCCGATCCCGCTGTGTTCGCCGAGGTGCTGGCGTCGAGCGAGAAGTCCGGGACGCCGTTCCTGTTTATCGCCTGCTCGAACGAACCACACTCGCCGTGGAACAAGGGAGATGCTTCGGCCTATCCCCCTGAGTCATTGAATCTGCCGCCGGTTCTCGTCGATTCGCCCGACACCCGCGACGGCTTTTCGAAGTACTTGGCCGAGATCACCTACTTCGACTCACAGGTAGGTGAATTGATTGGGTTGCTCGACAAATCGCCTCTTCGGGACAACACGCTGGTCATGGTGTTGACCGAACAAGGAAACAGCTTTCCCTTCGCGAAATGGACATGTTATGAAGTGGGCTTGCGAAGTGGTTGCATTGTCCGCTGGCCGGGCAAAGTAGAAGCCGGCAGTCACAGTGACTCGCTGGTCGAGTATGTGGATGTCGTGCCGACGTTTCTGGAAGCCGCCGGCGTCGAACGACCCGAAGTGCTCGACGGCCGCAGTTTTCTACCCACACTACTCGACCCAGCGATCGCTCACAAACAGTATGTGTTCGGTTTGCAAACGACGCGCGGCATTATCAACGGGTCGGAGCATTTCGGGATTCGCACGGTGCGTGATAATCGGTACCGATACATTTTGAACCTCACACCCGAAGCCACTTTTCAGAATGCCGCGACCAAGGATCCAATGTTTAAGACTTGGCAGCGGATGGCCGCGGATGGCGACGAGAACGCAAAACGTCTTGTCCATGATTATCAACATCGCCCGGCCGAAGAGCTCTACGATTGCGAAACCGATCCGTGGAATCGCACGAACTTGATCGACGATCCGGCGTTCGCGGAAGTGCGTAATCGACTGCGAGCGAAGCTGGAGACGTGGATGAACCAGCAAGGAGACGAGGGACAAGCGACGGAAATGAACGCCCTGGAACGGATGCCGCGAGCCCGCCGCGATCAAAACTCATCTCCAGACAACAAACCCCAACGCCTCAAAAGGCCAAACCGAAAGAATCGCACATGAGACGTTTATCATTGGCATTGTTGATTGGACTCACACTCGTCGCTCCATTGCCGGCGGTTGCCGAGTTGCCAAATATCATTTTGATGATGGGCGACGATCATGGCTGGGAGGAAACCGGCTACAACGGCCACCCCTATGTGAAGACGCCGGTGCTGGATGAAATGGCCGCCACCGGTTTGCGTTTCGATCGCTTTTACGCGGCCCATCCAAGTTGCTCGCCCACTCGCGCCAGCTTCCTCACGGGCCGCCACCCCAACCGCATGGGCACATTCGCACCGGGATGGTCGATTCGCCCCGAGGAAATCACGATCGCCCAGATCTTGCACAAAGCCGGCTATGAGTGCGCCCATTTTGGAAAATGGCATGTGGGAACGGTCAAGGCAGGCTCGCCATTGAATCCAGGGGCGATGGGATTCGATGAGTGGCTATCGCATGACAATTTTTTCGAGCTGAACCCTTCGCTTTCGCGCAACGGCGCTTCGCCGGAAGTGATCCAAGGCGAAAGTTCGGAGATTCTCGTTCGCGAGGCCGCTCGATTCATCGACCGCAATCAGAAGAACGAGAAGCCGTTCTTCGCGATCATTTGGTTTGGATCGCCGCACGAACCCTATAGTGGATTGCCCGCGGACTTAGCACTGTATGATGATCTTCCCGCGAAGCATGCGGAGAAGCTGGTAGGGCTGACATCCAACGAGACGGGGCGTCCAACCAAACGGCCACAGGGCGAAGTGCTACGCGAACGTTATGCCGAGATCACGGCCATGGATCGCGCCATCGGCCAACTGCGCAAGCATCTTGCCGACACCGGAGTGCGAGACAACACACTGTTGTTCTATTGCGGCGACAACGGCACTTCGCCAGAAAGCGCACTCGGTCATCCTCACCGTGGCGCGAAGGCCCAGGTTTATGAAGGCGGCATTCTGGTGCCGGGGCTGGTTGAGTGGCCATCACGAATCCCTCAACCCCGCGTTACCGATGTACGCTCCAGCACCAGTGACTTGCTGCCCACAATCTGCTCCATCGTGGGCCAACCGCTGCCCGATCGACCACTGGATGGAATTGACGTGACCGCGGCGATGGACGGCAAACTCGTCGAGCGCCCTTCGCCACTGTACTTCTGGGAGTACAACACCAGCGGACTTGCCAAAGGCAAACTCCAACCGTGGGTCGACCCCAAGTTCCAGGTTGGCACAACGCCGCTCGTCAAATTCATGAATGGCAAAGCCACGCGCGACTTTACCAATTTCAAACACCCCGATCTGTCCGAAGATGACTATTTGGGCCCCCGCGCGATCGTCGACGGGGATTACAAGTTGGTGATTCACGAACGAGGCAACGGCGCGGTTCGGCGCGAGTTGTTCAATCTCCAGGCCGATCCCGCCGAGGAAAACAATTTGTACGAGGCGGAACCGAAAGTGGCCGAGCGATTGCAGCGTCAAATGCGCGACTGGCAAGCCTCCGTGCTGCATAGTCTCACGGGAGCCGATTATAAGACCGACCCGAAATAGTCGCCCCGCCAAACGAATCCTCAACTGAGCCACTCGGCAACAATCTCGTCGATCTGCTCGCCCTCAAGCGTCTCGTGGGCCAGTAGGTTGTCGGCCAAGGCGGCGAGTGCGGACCAGTACGGCTCTTGGTCCAGGCGACGATGCAAGCGCAGGGTGGTTTGCTCCAAATAGTGGACGCGGCGTCGTTCATCGGCAATGAGAGTCGCCGCCGCATCCCAAGCCAGTCGCCAATCGTCCGCCCATTCTGCCACGAATCCCGGGTGAAACGGCTCGCCGCCGTAGAGCCGCTCGGCTACTGGCCCCGCCAAGGCAACTTGCACGGCTCGTTCGGCCATTTCTCGTGGCGAGCTACCATCATTTCGCCAGACGATTTGCGTGTCGCCATGCCGCTCGGGCCCGTCGTCGCGGTCCGGGTCGATCGTGGCGCTGTGAATTTCCGCGCCCAGCAATAACGCCACCAGCACATGGCCCGCTTCATGATACGCGGTTAGCTCATCCATGATCTTTACGCTGCGGCCAACAGGCCCAATGTTGAAAAGAGAGGATTCCCGCCGACGTAATCGGCCGGCTTCGTTGGTCTGGCTATTGCGACTCGGCCAGTACGTTCGAGTCGCGGTCGCATTGATTCGCAGCAGCAGCTCCAGCAATCGCAGCGTCGCCGCCTTATCGGGAATGGGATAGCCGCGAGTCAAATCCGGATCGCTATGAATCGCCGGTCGCAAGTTGGGCAGGCCCACGCAGCTTGGGCACCCTTCTTCACATTCACACCCTTGCACCATCTCATAACAGAGTTGCAAAAGCTGCCCGATATACTGACATCCTTTTTCACAGTATCCCAATCCGCCTGGATAGCGGTCGTACATAATCACCGAGCTTACCCCGAGATTCTGGCTATCCACGACGCCACTCACATCGCGACTGTCGCACATGGCAATCATCGGCAAGGCCACGACGGCCAAGTTTCTCAGCCCCGCATTCGCCTCGCTGGCCCGATGCCCCGCCTGCTTCAGTTGCTGCCGAACGCCATCATGAGGAGTCAACCAAAAGGCAGTTGTGGGAAGACGTTGCTCGGGAATGTCGACTTGTCCATAGCCAACATTCTCGCGTGCCGAACTTAATCTTCTTAAACGCCACGGTCTTCCAGCTCACATCCACGTCGCCAAACGCTAGTTGGCAAGTCGGCAGGAATCGGTCAGTATCGCTCGCCGGTGATCTTCACGTTGCTTTCCAGAACCGCCTGGGTGTAATAGTCCATCTCATGACGCTCCACATAGGCGACCTTATTCTCCAAATCCAGGTCCCGTATGAAGTAGGTTTCGCCGTTGTGCAAGTAGACCGCTTCGGGATAGATCAGTTCCGGCGCGTTGATGGCATCCACATTCGCGATCACATGATTGGCATGAGGCTCCGGCCCCGGATGCTTTCGCTCGGCGGGATCGTCGATTGGGGCGGAACGTTTTGGCGACTCTTGATGGTTCGGGCACAGTATGATGCTGAACGTTTCGTCGCTCATGTGACGCAGACTGATTTTTTGGGCCGGGTTTTGGCCGCCCGAAAAATAAAAGCGGCCAGCGACTATGGAAACGTCGCCAGCGTCAGTCAAGACTTCGGCAATGGGAGCGGCCAGTGGCCCGAACCGGTCGACCGCGGCGTCGTCCAACGGCAATTCGAACGCGGCGGCCTTCAAGTGTTTGGCCAGCACATACGGATTTTCGGGATCGACCACCGCGTGTTCGGGCGACTGAGCGAAAAAGTAACCGGGGTTCCGCAACAAGTATTGGTCAATCGGATCGTTCCCCGCCAAGAGCACGGCCAAACTTTCGGTCTGACGCCGCCCGCTCCGTCCGGCTTGTTGCCACGCACTGGCGATGGTGCCCGGATACTGCACCAACAACACCACATCCAGCGAACCGATGTCGACCCCCAATTCCAGCGCGTTGGTCGCGGCGACTCCTCGCAGCTCGCCGCTGAACAGGTCTTGTTCGATCTGTCGACGTTCGTTCGGCAGGTAGCCGCCACGGTAAGCTCGCATCCGCTTGGCCAACGGCGAGTTCTCCCGAGCGAACGATTCCTGCACGTAACGGTTAATCAACTCGGTCGCTTGCCGAGTGCGCGTGAAGGCCAACGATTGCAAATCGCCCCGCATCGCCTCGCGCATCCACCACACCGCGTCGTCGGCCGCGCTGCGACGAGCCAGCGAATCGCGGCCTAATGGCGTCGGATTCCACAGCGCGAAATACTTGCGGCCGCGCGGCGCACCGTCGTTATCGATCACTCGGACCGGGCGACCAACGAGCCGGCTGGCCAATTCGCCGGGATTCGCCACCGTGGCGCTGGCACACAGAAACACCGGCCGCGATCCATAGTGTTCGCACACGCGCAGCAAACGCCGCAACACACACGCCACGTTCGCTCCCAGAATTCCGCGATACATGTGGACTTCGTCCAGCACGACGTACCGCAATTCGCTGAAGAACCGCGACCACTTCGGATGATAAGGCAGAATCGACGCGTGCAGCATGTCGGGATTCGACAACACCAAGTTGGCTTCGGCCTTGATGCGCCGCCGCTGAGCCGTCGGTGTATCGCCATCGAAAACGCCCGGCTTGATCGCACCGGCCGCTTCGGCGTCTCCCGCCAGCAACTCGAGCAATCCCTTCAACTGGTCCTGGGCCAACGCCTTGGTGGGAAACAAGTACAAGGCTCGGGCCTGCCGATCCGCCAGACACTCGGCCAGAATCGGCAGGTTGTAGCACAGCGTCTTGCCACTGGCCGTACCGGTGACCGCGACCAAATCTTGCTGACGCCGAGCCGCGTCGTAGGCGGCCGCTTGATGCGAATATAGCCGCTCGATTCCCCGCGCGGCCAACAATCGCCGCACCGTCTCGGGCAGATGCTCGTCCGGCTCGGCGAATTGGCCGGGCCGTTCGGGCAACACCTCCACATGACTCAATTGGCCGGCATAGCTGGGGTCGGCTTCCATCCTGGCCAACAACGAAGCGATATCCATCCGAGATTCTCCTGACCATCCGTGCGAGTAGACGGGTGTTTACTGTAGCGATCGGCAGGAATCCGGCAAGTCAGACAGTGTGAGCGTCGATGTCGCCGCGTGCGACGAGTCATGTAGACAACGAAGCGACCGACGAGCCATACTATTGGTGAACCTTTCGATGGAGACGAAACCTATGTCGTTGACTGATTCACTTCGATCTTTACCTCCCAGCGAGAAGCTGGCGATCATCACGGAACTTTGGGACGATCTGGCTTCCGCATCGCCACTTAAACTTCCCGAAGATGAGCTACGGGAAATGCAACTCCGACGCGACGAAATGCTTGCCGATCCAAGCATCGCGCTCGACGCGGATGAAGTATGGCGCCGAGTTGATGGCCACTGAACGCTACCACCCGTTGTTCGTGGAAGACCTCCGCGACGCATGCGAATACTACGACTCGATTGAGCCGGCGCTTGGGCTGCGTTTCCGCGACAGCGTGCGATCCGTTGTGCGAGAGATTGTGACGCGTCCTGAGTCGTTTGGACGGATCGGCGGCGACTTTCGTGGAGCCATGATTCGGCGCTTCCCCTATGTCGTCGTGTTCGTGACCGAAGGCAACTGCCGGATCATTTATGGCTTGCGTCATGCCGCGTCCAATCGGGGTGATTGGTTCACTCGGCAGTTCTAACGGCCTCTAGTCATGCAGTGCATGTTCTACTTCTTCGGTTTCTGTCCACTAGCTCGTTCCCGCCTTAAGTACTCGGCGATCGCGGCCGGCGACTCACGGCTGGCGAAGGCCGCCAGGGCGGGGTCTTCTGTTCGCTTCATATCCAGGCGGCCAACGTATCGCGATACTGTTGGAGCTCCTCCGCGTAGTTGGGATCGTCGACCAAATTATGGAGCGAGTCGGGATCATTTCGCAAATCATAGAACCTCCAAATCCCGAAAGCGAAACAGACGCACGCGTTCGGCGATCGTGGGATCGGTTGCCGCGGCGGATTCCATCGCTCTCATACTTAGTCCCTCATTGTTATTGCGATAGCGAAACTTGCCGTCGGCCCAAGGATTGAAGATATAACCGAACCGCTCGTCTTGAACACATCGCATCGGCACGAAATCGCCCCCCGCCTTGCGATCGACTGTGTGAACACACGTTCGCGCCCGGTTTGCGATTCGCCTCTCAGCAGCGGCACGAACGACACGCCGTCGACGCCGTCAGGTATCGGCAGGCCCAGAGCGTCCATCACCGTGGGAAAGAAATCGACACCGGACACAAAGTGAGTCCGGTCCACACTAGCCGGGCGAATTACTTGGGGCCAACGCACCAACCACGGTGTACGTGCTGCTGAGATAACAGTTGCATTTAGCGAACGGCACGGCGATTCCGTTATCCGACAAAAACATGACCAACGTGCGATCGGCCATGCCGCTATCGTCCAGCGCCTTCATCACCGCCCCGAACGTATCATCACATCGTCGCACGGAATTGAAATAGTGAGACAGCTCGGTTCGCACGCCAGGCAGATCGGGCAGAAAGCCGGGGATCGTGGCCTCGTCGGTGGCGTACAGCCGAGTTGGCGTCGCGGCCGCCTTGGCGAACGGCGGCTTTGCTGGATCATGATAGGCCGGATGGGATCGTGCGAGTTGACCATGAAGTAGAACGGCTTGTTCCGACGTTCACACATCTCAAAGAATTCGCGGCAATACTGAGCGTACTTTTGCGGATCACGTCCCGCGCCCAGCTCGCCTTGATCGCGCGCCAGATCCCAACGGTAATTCGCCTTGGGTGTCGAATGGCCCACTTTGCCCAATACGCCGGTCAGATAACCATGCTCGCGCAGCGATTGCATGATCGTGGGAATATCTCGGTCAGTATGATAGAAACCCGTGATACCGCTGCGATGCGAATAGCGTCCGGTGGCCAGCACGCCGCGACTGGGCTGGCAAATCGCCACATTCACGTGCCCCCGCTCGAACCGCATCCCTTGCGCCGCGAACCGATCCAAATTAGGTGTGATATCCGGCGTCTTGCATCCATAACATCCCAACGAATCGCAATTCAAATCATCGGCCGTAAATAACAGCACGTTAAACGGGGAGTCCTGGCTATACGCAACCACCGCTTGCGTTGCGGAAAGAATTCCAACCAAGCAAAGAAATACACTTCGAGAAAAGCGCAGATTGGCCATGATATGCTGCCTTATTCGATAATTTGGTGAGAATAAATACAAGAGCAACAGCGCGAACCATACATTCTATTGCCAGCCGTCGCGGTATTTGCGTTGTAGGAGTTGGTTGGCGGCTGGATTGTTGGTGAAATGGGCGGCGGTGGATGACCATGCCAGTGGTTGGCCGACGCGGGTGGCGATGGCGCCGAGCAGACAGAGTTCGCTGAGTTGTCGTCCGTAGGCGAAATCGCTGCTGGTGGAGCGGCCCTGTTTGCAGGCCGTGAGCCATTCGTCCATGTGGCTGGCGGGCCGCGGCAGCGATGGTTCGGGCGGCTCGATTCGCTCGCCCTTCTGCCGCGGAACAACGATGGGCTGGCGGCCTAGCTCGGGGATGAACAGCTTGGCGTCCGAACCGATGACGAGGGCGCCTTGGGCGGGCGGGCGAGCGACGCCGGTGACTTCGGCCGGCGGTTGCTTGCCGCCGTCGTACCAGGTGAGCGACAGTTCCCGCACGGTCGACGGCGGATTCGCGTCGGCCGCGGCTGGTTCGGCGTCGCGGCGGTCGGTCGACGGCATCTCGAAATCGAACCGCACGATGCTCCAGAGCGGCGCGGTCTCGTCGTTGACCGGCGACGATTCGGCTTCGATGCGGACTGGCGAGGGCAGATTCAAACCCCATTGCACGGCGTCGATCAAGTGCGGGCCCATGTCGCCGATCGCGCCGTTGGCGAAGTCCCACCAGCCTCGCCAACGCATCGGATGATAGGCCGGATGATAAGGCCGTTCGGGCGCGGGGCCGAGCCACAAGTCCCAATGCAGCGATTCGGGGACCGGCGGCGTGTCGGCGGGGCGATCGATTCCTTGGGGCCAAATCGGCCGGCTGCTCCAGACATGAACCTCGCGCACTTCGCCCAGCCGCCCGCTGCGAATCCATTCGACAGCTCGGCGATAACCGTCGCTGGCATGATGCTGGTTGCCCATCTGCGTCAAGAGCGACGGACGCTCGCTGGCGGCGGCCGACATCGCTCGCAGTTCGGCGACGCTGTGCGCCAGCGGCTTTTCGCAATACACATGCAGCCCGCGACGTAGCGCCGCCAGGGCGATCGGCGCGTGCGTGTGGTCGGGCGTGCTGATGACCAGGCCGTCCAAATCGAGGTCGTCGCGAGCCAGCAGTTCGCGCCAATCGGCGAACGTCGCCACGTCGGGGCGGCTGTCCTTGACCGGACGGAAGAAACGTTCGTCCACGTCGCACACCGCCACGACCTCTTCGTCCGCCAGAGCCAGATAGTTGTCAAAGCCGCGATTGCCCACGCCGATCGCGGCCAGTCGCAGCTTGTCGTGCGGCTTGGGATTCGCGGCGGCCGGCTTGATGCACGTCGTGGCTGCGAACAAACCAGAGGCGAGCGAGCCGCTTAGCCAGGCGCGTCGATCGATTCGGGGTGACATCAACAAACTCCTGCGGATGCGGGCATTGCGGGAACCGGGCGCGGAGGCCATGATCGGCGAAGTCGGCTGCGGCTTGTCGGCCGGGCCACACTCAATGTACGACGTTTCACACGCAGGGACACCACTGGTGACGGATCAACCTTCCGCGACTTTGGCCGCGGCTCTCGAACAATACGCTATCGAATTGCCCGACGACCGGATTGCGATGTTACAGCGATACTGTGAGTTGCTATGGCAATGGAACGAGCGGCTGAATTTGACTCGTCATACGGATTACGACAAGTTCGTGTCGCGCGATTTGATCGACAGCTTGGAGCTGAGCAAGCTGCTGGCCGAGGGCGAGGAGGTGTTGGACGTGGGGAGCGGCGGCGGCGTGCCGGGCATCGTGGTGGGAATTCTGCGGCCCGATTTGGAATTGTCGCTGTGCGAATCGGTGCAGAAGAAGGCCCGCGTGTTGGACGAGATGATCTCGGAGCTGGGGTTGCCGATTGCCGTGTACGCGGCGCGGGCCGAAGACATCTTGGACGACATGCGGTATCACTCGGTCACCGCGCGAGCCGTCGGGCCGCTGTGGAAGATGCTCACTTGGTTCGCGCCTCATTGGGCTTCGATCGATCAATTGTTGGCGATCAAGGGGCCGAAGTGGGTGGACGAGCGCGGCGAGGCCCGGCATCGCGGCCTGATGCACAATTTGGATTTGAGAAAGGTGGCCAGCTACCCGATGCCGGGAACCGACTCGGAGAGCGTCATCCTGCGGGTCGCTCATCGCGGCCGGGAAGCCGCCGAAGTGTGAGCCGGTTGGCGGGATTCGCCGACGCCTTTGGCTTGCCGCCAAACAAGATTCCTGAGGCCGTGTTCAGATTTCGGGTTCGATCGTCGATGTCATCGAACCTTTGCAGCGTTTGATTTGCATGTCCTTGCCGTAGGCGTGAATCTGTTGCTGCTTCAGCTCGGCGTGCTCGCGAGTCGTCGTAAGACAGATGGCCTTGCCGCGTGTGTCGACTTCCTTGGCGATCTGAAATCCCTTCTCGAACGGATGATGAAACAGCTCCTTCATCATCAGGATCACATACTCGTAGGAGTGATCGTCGTCGTTCCACAGAACCACATGATAGCGCGGTTGCCGCTTCGGCTTTTTCTTCTGATCGGGTTTCTGTTTGACCGCCGTGCGAGTCTCCTCGACCGGTTCGGCAACCGCTACGTTCGCATTATCCGCCACGTTTCACCTCACTCCTTCCGAACCTGGAACCGCCGCCGCCGAGCCGGCTTGAGTTCATCGCCGCGACGCCTGCCTTGACGCCCGACGTGCCGTGGCCGCGGCCAAGCATGATCAGTATATTGTAGCTCCGCCGCTCCGGTAAAGCTTTCTGTCGCTCGCCGCCGTAGCTAGGAGCTCCACGAAGCGCGACCTCTTGCCGCAACAACTGCCATGCCAAACTTGGAAGCCTATCTGGCCGAGAACGCCACGCGATTCGAAGACGATCTGTGCGAGTTGCTGCGGATTCCCAGCGTCAGCACCGACAGCCAATTCGCCGGCGATGTTCGCCGAGCGGGCCAATGGGTGGCCGATCATCTGCGGCGAATCGGGCTGCAAACCGAGTTGATCGACACGGCCGGCCATCCGATCGTGTATGCCGAATCGCCGGCCGTGCCCGGCGCACCGACGGTGTTGGTCTACGGCCACTACGACGTGCAGCCGCCCGATCCGTTGAATGAATGGCTGACGCCGCCGTTCGAGCCGACTCGGCGCGACGGCAACATTTACGCTCGCGGCGCGACGGACGACAAGGGTCAGATGCTGACGCACGTCAAGAGCGCGCAGGCTTGGATGGAAACCGAAGGCCATCTGCCCGTGCAGTTGAAGTTTCTGATCGAGGGCGAAGAGGAAGTCGGCAGCGAGGCGGTCAACAAGTTTTTGGTCGCCGAACAAGCGCGGTTGAAGTGCGACGTGGTGGTAGTCAGCGACACGTGTCAGTTCGGTCCGGGTCGGCCGGCGATCACGTATGGGCTGCGTGGCATCGCGTACTACGAACTGCGTTTGCGCGGGCCGAAGCAAGATCTTCACTCCGGCACGTTCGGCGGCGCGGTATTGAATCCGGCGAACGTCTTGAGCCGACTGCTGTCTTCGTTGATCGACGATCAGGGACGCATTCAGGTGCCGGGCTTTTACGACGATGTCGTGCCGCTAACCGAACGAGAACGACAGCAGTTCGCCGAGTTGCCGTTTGACGAAGACGGCTTCCGTCAGCAGGTGGGCGTCGAGCAGCTTGGCGGCGAGGCTGGTTTCTCGACGCTCGAACGTCGCTGGGCGCGACCAACGTGCGACGTGAACGGGTTGTGGAGCGGCTATCAGGGCGAAGGCGCGAAGACGGTGCTGCCGGCCCGCGCGGGAGCCAAGTTCAGCTTTAGACTCGTGCCGAACCAAGACCCGCACAAGATTTCGGCCGCGCTGGAAGCTCACCTGCGAGCGCATTGTCCGGCCGGCATCGAGATGGAGCTGATCGATATGCACGGCGCTCCGGGCGTGATGACGCCGCTGGAAAGCCCGTACATCGCGGCCGCCAGCCGAGCAATCGAACGCGGGTTCGGTGTCGCTCCGGTGTTCATCCGCGAAGGCGGTTCGATTCCCATTGTCACCGCGTTTCGCCAACAATTGGGCGTCGACACGTTGCTGCTCGGCTGGGGCCTGGACGACGACAATACCCACAGCCCGAACGAAAAGTTTTGCCTCGCTGACTTCCATCGAGGCATCAAGGCCAGCGCCCATTTGTGGCAAGAGCTGGCCAGTGCCGGTTTGAATTCATAAGACCTTCCTCTCCGACGAACGTGATTTCGACTCATGCTTGACCGTAAATTCATCTTGGAAAATGCCGAAGCCGTGAAACGCAATTGCGAGCTGCGCGGCGCTTCGGCCGACATCGACCGGCTCGTGGAATCGGAGTCGCAACGGCGGGCGAAGCTGCAGGAAGTCGAAGAGCTGAATCGGCAAGCGAACGAAGTGTCGAAGTCGATCGGCAAGGCCAAGGACGCGGACGAACGGGAAGCTCGCAAGGAAGAAGGACGCCGGCTGCGCGAAGCGAAGGACGCCGCGCAAGCCGAGCACGATCGGCTGGACGCGGAGGTCGTGGCGATCCAGCGGCTGATCCCGAACATGACGCATCCCGACGCCCCGATCGGAGCCGACGATCAAGCGAATCTGGAGGTGCGTCGCGGAAAGCACGAGCCGCCGAAGTTCGACTTCAAGCCGCTCGATCATGTCGAGCTGGCAGAGCGGCTCGATCTGATCGACTTCGAAGGCGGCGCTCGCGTGGCCGGACACGGCTTTTACTTTCTGCGGAACGACGCCGTGCTGTTGGAGCTGGCGCTGCAACGATACGCGCTGCAACTGTTGATGAGCGAGGGGTTCACGCCGGTCGTCACGCCCGACTTGGCCTATACGAATATCTTGCACGGCACCGGTTACATCCCGCGCGGACCGGAAACCCAGATTTACAGCATCGAGAACAGCGACCTGAACTTGGTGGCAACCGCTGAGATCACGATCGGCGGCTTGATGTCCGGCCAGACGTTGGAGGCCGAGCAATTGCCGATGAAGCTGTGCGGCATCAGCCATTGCTTCCGCACTGAAGCGGGCGCGGCCGGCCGAGCTTCTCGCGGCTTGTACCGCGTCCATCAGTTCACCAAAGTCGAGATGTTCGCCTTCACCAAACCGGATCAAAGCGACGCGGTGTTGGAAGAGTTTTGCCAGTTGGAGTGCCGGTTGTTCGACGGACTCGGCTTGGCATATCGCGTGGTCGATACGGCCACCGGCGATCTGGGTGGCCCGGCCTATCGCAAGTATGACCTCGAAGCCTGGATGCCGGGGCGCGGCGAAGCGGGCGAGTATGGCGAAGTCACCAGCACGTCGAACTGCACCGACTATCAAGCTCGCCGGTTGAACATCCGCTACAAGACCAAAGGCGAAAAGGGAACGCAGTTGGTTCACACGCTAAACGGCACGGCCATCGCCATCAGCCGCGCGATGATCGCCGTGCTGGAGAATTATCAGCAAGCGGACGGAAGCATCGTGGTGCCCGAAGCATTGCGAGCGTTCGTCGGCAAGGATCGAATCGAACCGAAGTCGGCTTAGTCGCCGTTGGCGTAGTGAACCGCACCGCCTTCGCCGCGGTGTTGATGCGGACGTTTGAATCCGACTAGTAGCGCGTGGTTGGCGCGGTGTTCACCAGCCGAGTGCCGCCGGCGGTCGTGCCGGGAGCTTGGCCGGCAATCGTGCGTTGCAGCGACGCGATGCGCTCGGCCAATTGGGGCTGCATGTTGTTCAAGCTGTAGGCTCGCTGGTAGTTGGCCAACGCTTGCTGAAGATCGCCGGCTTTTTCTCGCTGGCGTCCCAAGGCCATCAAGGCTCGCTGGTTGTTCGGATCCAACTGCACGGCTTGATACAGTTGCAGCTTGGCCGTCTCCATGTCGCCGAACTCTTCGTACAGTCGAGCCAGTTCGACCCGCGCGTCGGCCAACTGCGGGCTCCGCGTGGCCCAGTTCTTCAACAGATTGAACGCTCGATCCTGCCGATCCGTTTCCACCAGTAACACAGCCAACCCGCGATGACAGTCCACGTGATCGGGCGACAAATCCAGACATTGGTTGTAAAGCGTTTCGGCCTGAGCCAGCAGCGCCTTGTCGTTCTGCTGCGATCCCAGCCGATGCATGGTGGCCGCCATGTTGTAATACGAATCGGGATTCGTCGGACTACTGGCCGCCGCCTTTTGGAACTCCTGCAAGGCCGCTTGGTACTGACCCTGCTGATACAGTCTCGCGCCGTGCGCATTTTGTCCCATCGCGGAAAACTGGCAGCCGGTCGAGGCCACGGCGCTCCAGGCGAGCAACATCGCGGCCGCGAGCTTCGTTCGGCGTGCATTTTGACAGCAAGAGGACATAACATCCGCCCACGTGAAAGATTGGAAGCGACTGGTCCGTGAGAAGAGGGGCGAACAGTATCCGCATTCGCCAACGCTGACAAGATCGTTTTTGATGTCAGCAAAATTCGGCTCAGCCACAACAAAACCCGAGATCGCCGCGGGCCATCAAGTGCTGGTCATTGATTCCAACCGTTCCTGGACCCATTCCCGGTCGTGCTCCGTCAACGGTGGATCGAGCTGGCGATCGTAGGGCAAACGTCGGTCGTAGAACGACGGATCGTAAGCAGTCCGAAATGCGGCCGCCAAATCCAAAGTTGTCTCGCCATCCTCGGGCAACAACGGCACGGGGACTTGCGGCAATAACGCTCGCCACGGCCAGCCGATCACTTGACATCGAGGGCGGCGATCCTTGCGGCCGATGTAGGCAAAGTAGTCGCCGGGCGGCAACGGGCCTTGCATTGGCAAACGCTGCCCGCCGCGCAACAAGTCCATCTCGATCAGATGACAGCCCGACGTGAGCAATTCTTCCCGTTTGCGTTCGTAAGCCGCTATGCCATCTTCCCCAGGAGATTTATTTACCGGGGATAGGATCTCCATCACCGTGATGACTCGCCCGGTGGCGCGATGCGCCAGCACCAACCGCCGCTGCGTCATCGGATCAAACTCAGGGTAGTCAAGCTCGGTTGAAGCCGAGGTTTCGACGGCGACCGCCACACTGCCACGCTCGCGGTCATGCGAGCTGATCACGACATCAGGGCGAAGTCGATGCAATCGTTGTTCGTCGTGTTGCAACACCAAGTATTCCTCGATGCGAACCTCGTACTTCGGCATGAGGCTGCTGAGCAACGAATTGCTGATTGCCGTGAGAAACTTAGGCGTAAAATCGCTCCAATACGGAGGCAACTCCAGAAATGGATCCATTCCAGGAAAGGGACAAGGCATCGAGCGGCCCTTGGCAACGGCGAGTCTACGTAGGCGTCAGTTCGCTTCCAAGTATAACCGAGATTCATCTCACTCCGAAAACACTCCGCTCGATCCCGGCCCCCGAATCACGAGCCGTCAAAGCCACTCACCCGTTTCGTCATCGCTTACCGGCTCGGGGAACTCAACATCCTCGTACAGTTCGGCCAACGGCAAAGTGCAAGCGATCTCGGGCAGCGAAATCACGGCGTCGCGGCCGAGATACGTCTCGCGTCCAAACCCGCTGTCCAAGCGGCGATAAACGATCGCCGCGGCGGAAGCCTGTTCCGCCAAGATGTACACGCACAGCGAATCGATGGACAAATAGGCTTCCCGCTTCTCATATTCATCCGTGCGCCGAGTCGACTCGGAGATAACCTCGATCACGACCACCGGCGAATCTTGAAACGTCTCGTCCGATGCATTCCGATGGCAGACGACCGACGCGTCGGGATAGTAAAACCGCGTCCCCTGAGCTTGCCGGATACGGATTTTCGTGTCGGAGTTGAAGACTTGGCACGGCTTGCCTCGCAACTGCGAATGCAACACCGGTGGCATTCGTCGCGATTCGATTATGCAAGTTGGTCTCTCCGACCATCGCATATACGAAACCGTGAACGTACTCGTGCTTGTGCTTCGCGTCTCGCTCGCCATCGAGATAGTCGCGAACTGAAATCGGCTGAAATTGGGATGCGGTGCTCCTTGGCTTAAGTTTACCGAACTTATCAGCACCGTCACAGTCGTTGGTTGCTCCGCGGCCAATCGCCAATTCGCCCAGCGAATTGGCGCAACACGACGCTCCCCGATTGCTATCGCAATTCATCAACCTATTCCCAATCAAGCTTCGCGAACGCTTCAACATCCTCCGCCGCAAGCCGCTTCGCCGCCCGACGGCGAGCGGGTCGTACATCCAGGGAGTCGAGATCGTCGTCATGCTCCAGCAGGACTGCCCAGTTCGTGGAGCGCAACGGTCAACAGATCCACGCGCTTCGTCCGCCGCTCCGCCAACGATCGCGCGGCCTTCCGAGTCAGATTCCTCGTCGTCCCACGGCGTGGCGTCGACGAACCACCCGTGACCGGCGGCGTCGCGATCCAAGTAGACCGTCGTTGCCGACGCGTGTCCCGAATAACGAATCGGCAGGTCCAACACCCGGAATTCAACGCTCGCCAATCGCGTCGCCGCTTCGACTCCAACCCCGAAGGCCGACCGTGCGCGACTCCGCCTCGGCCAAAAGCGACAGATCGTTCATTGCTGAGCGGCGGCATGCCTTCAGCGGCGTAAATATTTTCTCCTCCCGCCACGCGCAACCCAAGTTGCCCAACAATCAGGCCGTTATTCGTCTCGCTGGTCGTGACACCTACCAGAACGGTCTGCGTCGCGTTGAGCGTGACTTGGCTGAGTTGGAGGAGGCCGTATTGCTGGAAACCCAACCACTCAACTCGGGTCTGAACAGGATTGACCCGACGTGAGGACCATCACTACCCACACCGTCCGACAGAACATGAGCCCGGCGGCATTGTCTGCCGTGTCGCTGATCTGAGTCACGTTCGGCAGCAAGACGCGACCGCTGAGCGGCGGCTTCGATCTGCAGGGTGACCACCTGGGCCGATCCCATGTCGATGCTGGTCACACCAGCAAATTAATCAAGCACGCTAGCCGTGCCGCTGGCTCACGCAAGATTCGGTGTTGCTGTCGCGGGGTTAGCTGTAGCTGGTCGCGGAAGGCACCGCCAATGTCACGCCACCACCGACTATCGAACTGGCGCGTCGATGTTGGAAAGCAGCGGAACCGACGCCGTCGCGCCCACCCGCCAATGACAACTTCCATGGCCTGCCACCAGGCTCGTCAACAACGGAAGATTCAAACTGCCGCCGGTGGCGGCGTTCAGCTTCGTGTCATCCGCATTCACTAACGAACTAAACGCGTAAGGCGCCCGCCCGACAACGTCGCCACGCCGTCGTTCCAGTGCTGCCAAGTGCTAACAGGTAACGTGCCGGTGCCGTTCAGCGTCACGTCGACGGCGAAGCGTATTCAAGATGGGCGCGTCGATCGCTCCGCCGCTGCGCGTCAGACTCGAACGCCAATTTTTCGCTCCACAACGAGTTCTGTGAGATTCGTCAGCGCCCCGTCAGGATGATCTGGCTTCCAGCACCGTCGGCAAGTAAGTCCACTTGCCGCGCGGCAATGTCCGCCGTGTCGCTGATCGGTCACGTTCGGCAGCAAGACGCGGCGAGCGCTCGATCTGCAGGGTGACCGCATGGGCCGGTCCCATGTCGATGCTGGTCACACCGGACAAGTCAAACGCACCTGGCCGTGCCGCTGGCTCGCAAGATTCCGGTGTTGCTGTCACGGGGTTGGCTGTAGCTGGTCGCGGAAGGCACCGCCAATGTCACGCCCGCCACCGACTATCAGACTGGCGCGTCGATGTGGAAAGCAGCGGAACCGACGCCGTCGCGCCCCACCCGCCAATGACAACTGGCCTGCCACCAGGCTCGTCAACAACGGAAGATTCAAACTGCCGCCGGTGGCGTTCAGCTTCGTGTCATCCGCATTCACTAACGAACTAAACGCGTAGGCGCCCGCCGACAACGTCGCCACGCCGTCGTTCCAGTGCTGCCAAGGTGCTAACAGGTAACGTGCCGGTGCCGTTCAGCGTCACGTCGACCCACGGCGAAGCGTATTCAAGATGGGCGCGTCGATCGCTCCGCCGCTGCGCGATCAGACTCGAACGCCACTTTCGCTCACAACAGTTCTGCCAATGTGTGAGATTCGTCCAGCGTCAGGATGATCTGGCTTCCAGCACCGTCGGCAAGTAAGTCCACTTGCCATAGGCATTGTCTGCCGTGTCGCTGATCTGAGTCACGTTCGGCAGCAAGACATGACCGCCGCTGAAGCAGCTCGATCTGCAGGGTAGGCCGCATGGGCCAGTCCCATGTCGATGCTAGTCACACCGGACAAGTCAAGCACGCTATCCTTGGCCGTGCCGCTGGCTCTGCAAGATTCCGGTGTTGTTGCTGTCGCGGGGTTGGCTGCTTAGCTGGTCGCGGAAGGCACCGCCAATGTCACGCCGCCACCACCGACGCTATCAGACTGGCATACGCGTCGATGTTGGAAAGCAGCGGAACAAACGCCGTCGCCACCCGCCAATGACAACTTGGCCTGCCACCAGGCTCGTCAACAACGGAAGATTCAAACTGCCGCCGGTGGCGTTCAGCTTCGTGTCATCCGCATTCACCAGCGCGAACTAAACGCGTAGGCGCCGCCCAGAGCAACGTCGCCACGCCGTCGTTCCAGTGCTGCCAAGTATTGACCGGCAACGTGCCGGTGCCGTTCAGCGTCACGTCGACCCGGCGAAGCGTATTCAAGATGGGCGCTCGATCGCTCCGCCGCTGCGCGCGATCAGACTCGAACGCCAATTTTCGCTCCACAACGAGTTCTGTGTGAGATTCGTCAGCGCCCGTCAGGATGATCTGGCTTCCAGCACCGTCGGCAAGTAAGTCCCGCTTACCGCCGGCGGCGTCTGCCGTGTCGCTGATCTGAGTCACGTTCAGCAGCAAGACGCGGCCGCCGCTGGCCCGCTCGATCTGCAGGGTGACCGCATGGGCCGGTCCCCATGTCGATGCTGGTACACCGGACAAGTCAAAGCACGCTAGCCGTGCCGCTGGCTCGCAAGATTCCGGTGTTGCTGTCGCGGGGGTTGGCTGTAGCTGGTCGCGGAAGGCACCGCAATGTCACGCCGCCACCGACTATCAGACTGGCGCGTCGATGTTGGAAAGCAGCGGAACCGACGCCGTCGCGCCCACCCGCCAATGACAACTGGCCTGCCACCAGGCTCGTCAACAACGGAAGATTCAAACTGCCGCCGGTGGCGATTCAGCTTCGTGTCATCCCCGCATTCACTAACGAACTAAACGCGTAGGCGCGCGCCCGGCGCGCGTCGCCACGCCGTCGTTCAATTGCTGCCAAGTGCTAACAGGTAACGATGCCGGTGCCGTTCAGCGTCACGTCGACCCGGCGAAGCGTGTTCAAGATGGGCACTCGATCGCTCCGCGCGCTGCGCGCGTCAGACTCGAACGCCAATTTCGCTCCACAACGAGTTCTGTGTGTGGCGGACCGTCAGCGCGTCAGGATGATCCTTCCAGCACCGTCGGCAAGTAAGTCCACTTGCCGCGGCATTGTCTGCCGTGTCGCTGATCTGAGTCACGTTCGGCAGCACGACGCGGCCGCCGCTGAGCGGCTTTCGATCCTGAAGCGTGACCAAATGAGCCGGTCCCATGTCGATGCTCGTGAGATTGCCAAAGTCGATCAGACTTCCCAGGCCATGTGCTCGCCAGATGTTGGTCCCACTCGTGAACGTCGGTTGACTAATCGCGTCTGCTTGGAGCAGTCTTATCGTTCCACCATTGGTTGCGATAAAGCTTCCGCCATCTATCTTGGTGTCCCCGCTCGCGACGAATAATGCCTTGCGGCTATCACGGCGGTTAGGACTGACCCGTTGCCAATCTCAGAAGCGGGCTTGAATCTCGGATGGCTCACTTCTTACGGTCAATGACCCGCCGTTCATGATGAACTGCTCGCGTGAGACGAGGCTGCGGATGCGGATGTTGCCGTTGGGGAGCGTGATCGTGGGGTTGGCCGTCTTGCGGTCGATGATGACGGCGTCGTTGGGCGGGCACTTGGCCAGTGCTCAGTTGCCGGGTTGAGTTCCAGTCGCCGTCGCCGTCGGAAATCAACACGACGGCGTTTGTTCGTCCAGGTCAGCTCGTGAATGTGATGCCAATCAGCCCGAGCGACTCCGATTGCCTGCACGTCGGAGATTACGCTGGCGTCGCCCGTCAAGCGATAGCGGCCTTCGCCCTAGCGGCTGTGTGGTGTAAATCACGACGCGTTGCGGCGAGAGGGCCTCGATGCGATCGAGCGCGACCGGCGTGTCGTCGCCGCCGCCGGGCGAGCTGCCCGTAGCGAGATTCGTGAGCGTGAAACCAGACAGGGCAAGTCGCGTGGTATCCATTTGATCGGCTCGTCGAACCGGAGCGTCACGGCACTCACGCGGAATCCCGCGTTGTCGGCAGGCGACGAACCAATGATCTCAGGCGGAGTAATCGGGTGTTAGCGTGTAGGTCAACTGATCCGAAAGCCCGACGTTTCCGCCCGTGTCGGTGGCTCGGACCTGGAACGTGACAGTCGTCGTCCCCGAAGCCAGCGGCAGCGTCACCGCTCGCCAGATCCACGGCAGCGACACGTCCCGCGGCACGACCGCGCCGTTCATCAGCAGTTCGACGTCTCGCACCTGCACGTCGTCGGTCACGCGTGCGAATCGAAACGAAGCTCCCCTCTTGCACGGTCGCACCCGCCGGCCCGGTCGCCGTCACCACGGGCGCTGCCCGCGATTGTCGAACGGCACATAGTTCCCACGACGACAAACCCGCCCGTGCCGTCCGCGATATAACCGATGCCGGAGGCGATTACAGCGCTTGGCCGGGTCAGCAGAAGAGGAAATCGCGTAAGAAACTCATAGGTATTGTTGGGATCCCGAATATCAACCAACTCGACAGCGGATTGAAAACCATTGCGCGTCCAATGAGGAGCCCCAATCCGGATCCATTCGGGGGCCAAGTATGTTCCGGCAGCTTGGAAAGGGGCCGGGACATCCGAGACTGCTGATGAGCACAGGGCTGCTTGAATTCCGCACATCTACCGTGGCAAATCCACACCACGGAAAGAGCTGTTCGCCGCCATTAGCCGGGCGCGTAGACGATCTGATTCGAGACAGAGATTTGACCGCCTCCAATCGGTAGCGTTAACTCGGCTCGTTTGTCCACGCGGAAGCGGAAACCTCAAGGATATGCAGTGTGCCATTGGCATCCATCGCGTAAAGATAGTCATCTTCGTGAGTCAGCCCCGTAATCTCGCCAGCGTTGGGCACCACGTATGAAGACAGCAGGTCGCCAGAAACCGGGTCGTAGCCTGAATCCGGCCGCTCGCCGCCGCGTATGCGACTCCATCCAACAACTCGACGCATGCGTCGCGTTGATATTCGCCGTGCACATGGGCTTCGGCATCATTGGCTCCAGATGTCGACAAAATGCAATCCGCTATCATAGAAGCCACAACTGCCACCGATGTTCGAGCGTCCACTGCCACATCCTGCGAGTCTCCGTTCACGGCCAATTGACCAAGCACTACGGGCTCGTCGTTGTGATAAATCAACAACCGCCAAGCCATAAGAACCTGTTGCCAAAACAGCAACCCTTTTTGCCGCTAAAGCTTTACCTCGTCGAAGCTGGCGACGGCGCACGACTTCTCCTCGGGCAATCACCGAACCAACGACTCCGGTAGGAAAACTAACGGCGGCTCCACGGGTTCAATCCTTGTCTGAGAGCCGTCAGATCGTTGATCCCGTCCGTATTCAGATCCGCTCGGCGAGGGTCGGTTCTAGTATCCCGTTCGATTCATCCACGCAATCCGTCACCATCGGAGTCTGGCCCCATCGCTGGCCGAAGTGTGGCACTGGGATCACAACCTCGGTTCCAGCGGATGCCGTCCAAAACTCCCGTCGGCTATGTCAAGCGTCTCTAAGTCGAGCCAATAAGCAGTCAATGGCTGATTTGGCGGCAACACAATTCCCCAAACCGACCCGTCCGGCATAGTGTCGCGGGTTACGATAGTGCGATCCCAGACTGGATAACCAAACGCAACTTCTTCGAGACAGGATCCGAATGCTTGTTGAACCACGCAGACAGTGAATCCGGACAGAAATGCGACTCTACTCGATAGCCTTTCAAAGGGGTCAACAAACCCGGCTAACACTTCTATTCATCAATTCGTTGCTTTAAGTCGTTGGCAGAATTAACTAGTGAGATGAGTCGATTTGATTCGCGGATGAGTCTGTTGCATCGAACTGCCCAACCTCGAAAGCCGCAATCGAGGCCTGAACTCTTGCCATGAACGTATCTATGAAATCGCGGTCAGTTGCGTCAAGCGAACGCATTGACAAAATAGACTCTCGCTCACTTAAATCGATGTCGGTACCACCGGGGAACTGGGGGGGGCGGTCGCTTGCACGACCGAAGTAATCTGCGGAATCAACTCTTGAGGCCGCCTGCCCCTTGCAATTACAAACTCTCGGTTCCCAAGAATGCTTCCAAATGTGATATTAAAGTCTCACGGACCAATAGAGAATGACGAAAGAGACAGGAAATCATCGATAAGTCGTAGCGAAGGTGTTTGTTCACCGATACTTAATGTTTGAGCGAACGACATTAGCGGCGAAAGATCACTGTCAAATTGTTGATGGCCGGAACATCTCCGAAGAAGAAGAGGTTCAAATAGTCGAAAAACGATGAAGTGTCTAATGCGGTTAGTGTGAGCGGGAATCGCGTCGACAATTCCGCTGAATAAGCTAAAAACAGATTGGGATAGATCGGTGGGGAGGCGATGACCTGACCGCCTGCGATTTCGTTTCAATCTCTTCGATATCAATAATCGTTACACCATCAGGCCCTCTCCAGCCGCACCTCCAAGCATTCGCCAAAGGCCGGGGCGACTGCGTTTGCAACATCGCGCATCAAGCACCCTCCCCCACGTACCCGGACGTGGCGGTAAGGTAGGCGGGCACCGCCGAGGGCGGTCCGCCATCCCCAGTACCGCCATCTTGCGCGTGCCAACCAGGGTTTACAATGCCAACGCCTGCGTCCGTTTCAATACGCTGCCCATCCTCCGAAACAGTCATGGAACCGACCACGATCCAAGCGCGCTTGGCCATGATCGAACGACATCAACAACATTTTGTCGCCAGGCAGTTTTTCCTTCCGGTAGGCGAGCTGACCGGTGCGGGGATATCAAAGAATGCAGCCGGCTCGGTTTGAATGGTGATGTCAAGGCATGATTGATTCCTGCAGGGAAGGGGCGCAAAGGAAGGCGGGTCGAATCGACGCGAAAAATTCCCGCGCGACTCGCCGGACTGCCATCCGGCAACATCAAACTGTTTGGGGAATCGTCAGCTCCACTTCCGCCATCATCGGATCGGCGTCGATCTGGAGACTGCGGGAGCGTCAAGGTCATCCGCTTGATTCGGGCTGACGTCGTGCATCGCTTCATTGGCGATCAGAGGCAGATAGATGCTGAACTGTCGGTCATCCTTCTTAACCGGCATCGACGCTTCCAGGGACACTGTGAAACGGTTTGCCGATCGCGGGATAAAACCCTGTGGACACGTCCACAAAATGATTATTAATTGCCGTGCTGCCGTCGATGTGGACAGAAGAAGTCAGGAGCTGGGAGGCCATCGGGGCCTGGTGAGGTTAAAATAACCGAACTTGTCGGTTGTGTAGCCGAGATGTTTGGCAGCAGCCAAATCGAGTGTGATGGTGGCATTGATGATGACCGGGATGTCCGTGCCGTTTGAAGATTGTGATGGTGTGAGACTCATATCGTGGTCGATGAACTGGCCCCACGTGACGAACATTTGCGTCAGCCCCATCGAGCTGGGCATCATGCTGGGTTGTGCTAACAGAGCGTTGCTGATCGCGCGCCAGTTGGGACGAGCGAAGAAAGCGGCGGCCGGAAGTGCTGATTCCGTCCTCATAGCCGACGGAATAATCCACCAATAGAGCCTCGCCCGCGTCCTCGCCGCGGTTGAGCGGGATTGTTGCCATAGCCATCGTAAGTGCGTACGTCGACGGGCGAACCGTCGCTGCCACCCGCGGCCGGGCCGGCGTTGATCGGACGGGATGTGGCGCCCCTTGGTTGGTAGATCGGACAGCGCACAGTGTTGCGTGTCAACACATCGGCCAATGTCATACGTGCCACGCAATTCTATTAACTCATCGGAAGAGAAAGCTGGCCATTCTCATACCAGAAACGATCGCCGTCGCGCATGTTGAAACTGGTCCTTAATAATGGCGGCGAAAACGAACCAACTGTTCCACTCCGGGCACATAATCCTCGGCCAAACCGCCGACCCGGAGATCGATCGACTCGACATCGCCGTAGACCATCTCCAACTGACTTGCGATCGTGGCGTTCGAGGGTGATTTGGTCGAACGAGGCGACCGCCAGCGGGCCATGTCGCAGCGAGCTTGGTTATAGCTGGAGCAGCCCATGTCGCGTCCTCGCTGGATGTTGATCGCCGCCGCGAGGTCCATGCCTCCAGCCCCGGCGGACCGAACAGGAAATTGCGGAGATCGTCCAGCACAAACAGGTCGGCATCTTGAGCCGGTGTCACGATCAAGCCGCACGCGTGGGGATCCCGATGCCGTCGGCTTTTTTGGGGGTCGGGGTTGAAGAATACATCCCGCAGCGACATGGGGCCGCCCGGCAAGCTGAAGCTCCGGTCGCGTCCAGCCGGGCGATCTCGCTAGTCTGCATCGTATGTCCGACGCGAAACGCGGCCGCGGAAAACAGCGTGCTGATGCCGGGATCGACGTTCGCCTGATAGCCGCCGTAAGCCGGCAATGGATTGGCACCGACCATCGTCGGCGGGAACTCTTGATAGGTGATGTGCTGAATCAACGCGCTGACCAGCGGCGAGCTTCTTGATAGATTTCCTCGTCGCTCCAGTTCGGTTGAGTCGCTTTGATCTCGTCCACCCAGCTTCCGATTGTGCTCGCTTGCACAAACAACGTATGCATTGCGGCCAGCAGCGGGTTCTCCTGCGAACGCACACCCGCCACGAACAATTGTTCAGCGGCGAACGGTCCGTTGTTATCGTTGGAGCGAAAGTCCCGTTCGGAAAAGTCGCCTCGTCGTTCAGCGGCAGCAGTTCCCCCTCGCTCGTCTTCAGCTTTCCCGAACCATCGATCCGCCGCAACGCACGCGAGCCACTGTCTCGTTGCTGCCGTAGACCATGCTGGCGTCGATAAAGCTGCTGATCTTATTGGGAGATTGCAGCCGCGGATCGCTCGCGGCAGTTCCCGTCCCCGGAAAGAATTCGGCCCACGTGAAGGGAATCGTCTGCGTGCCGGTTGCCATTGGGTCGAACTGTGGATCCCCATTTGGTACTTGGATCGGTAATGTTTCCGTTGGGGCCTTGTTATACAGGTCGTAAATGTATCCCCACACTTCCGTGCCGGGTATCAAGGTCAGCGGCAGCGTGCGGAAGTCGGCTTGCTTGATGCCGCCAGGCGTGCCGTCGTTGTCGGCGTCGACCAGTAATCCATCGCGGCCCATAATGTGATCGCCGTCAACATCACACGGACTGCGGTTGAAGGCGGAAAAGCGGCTCGTCGTAGAAGAACGTCGCAAACCGTTCCGTCGACGACACGCGTATCCTCCCCGGCACTCGTTCGCTGTTGGCAATCAAATAAAACGTATCGGCGTTGACAGTGGCCGGGTCCACCAGCGGATTGTCGATCGCACGATCGTTTCGCGAGGTGACGCTGACCAACTCTTCACCATCGGCGGGCGACAACTCCATTACGCGAGGTGGGTTGTAGTACGTCGAAGTTGAACGTCGTTGGCGTCACCACGTTGCCCGCCAGATCTGCAATGTTTGGCGGCGTCAGCGTGAGGCGATAACCGGCATTCTCCATGGGCGTGGCAAGCGTGACCAGCGCGATGTTGTCGGCGACTCGCGAGACCGATGCGATCGGCAACGCTTGTCCAGCGGCCGAGCCGGACGTGGCGACCAGCATGTAGTTGGCGGCTGCGTCAAACGTCGCGTCGTTCATCGATTCGCTGAACTCGATCGAAAACGATCCGAGCTGCGATGAGAGCGTGCCGGTGGCTTCGCTAGTAGCCGTCGGCGACAGGGTAACTCCAGACGCCAGCTTTGACTTACCAACGGCGACAGGTTCCCCGCCGTATCGGTCGCTCGGAACCGAACCAGATGCTGGCCGTCGGCCGTTCCATCCAGAGGCAGCGACGTGGTGAAGGTAAAGCGTCCCTCGGTGTCGAGAACGACTTGAACTACGTCGCTTAGATCGACCGCAGGCCAGCAGCGATTCGACCGCCGAGCCGCTATCGGTCACCTGCCCCGTGACGGTCAGATTCGCATTCGTGCGAATCTCCGAAGGCGGTGTATCCAGCGTGATCTCGGGCACGCACAGCGTCGATAGCAACGGCGCGTGTCACGACGCCGTCGACTGCGTACTGTTCCCCGCCGCATCGCTCGCCACAATCGTGAACGCGTTGACGCCCAATCGCAGCGCGACCAAGTCGAAGGCGAATTCGCCACCTGAGCGTTTGCCGAAGTCGTCGCAGCGTTTCGATCAGTCGCACCAAGGAGCCGGCGGACGTTGTCCGGCAACCAGGGTTACTGACTCCAGCGTCGTTGTCGGTCGCCCAGGGCGGCGAAAGTCGAACAGCGGCGCCCAAATTCCAAACCGGTTCGGACGGAGCGATCGTGTCCAAGAGAAAAGTCAACTCGAACTCGGACGCGATGGTTCCAGTTCGATCACGTGCTCGGAATCGCACGGTGTGCTGGCCGTCACTGGTCCCATCGCGGGCGAGACCTGGATCAAACTGGAAGTCGCCATCGACGCGGCGTTGACCGCCGTGAAGGAGCCGCCGTCCAAAGTGTACTCGACCGCCGATTCGCCGAGCCGCGCGGCGCCGATGATTCGCGCATCGCTGGTTATGAGATCGCGATTGCTGCCTCGAAAGCGGCCGAGTCTTCTGCTAAACGGGCCGCGACGGTCGGGCGCTATTCGCGTTCAACACATTCGTGACCAACAACACGTCGATCGGCGAATGTTCGCCGTCGCCGTTGACATCGTAGTACGGAGGCGGAGACTCCGATTCGATTGCGGCTCCAACGTTCGCGAACCGTTCAGATTCAGCGAATTGATGCCGATCAAGGCGTCGATCGGCGAGACGATCAAGTCGTCGTTCACGTCCAGCAGTTGTCCGGGATTGAGCCAATCGGATGCCAACATCACCCGAGGCTCGAATTGCTCGAACAGCAAACGGCGATGTCGCGCGCACTGCCGATCGTTGGCCGGATCACGATGGCGACGCGGAGCGAGTGGAGGAACTTTTTGAGCAACGGCGAAACGTTCGAGAGCGGCATTGGCGCAGCTTTCTCACGACATGAACCAGACTTCACGATTCCACCATGACAACAGGTTTGAGTTATGATGGTTCGCTCGACGAGACTTCTTATGCCCGGATTTTAATTCCTCGCCAACGAAAAGCGACAAAATGTTTATCCACTTTCGTGTTCCGCTGCTTGTGGCGGCTGGCCGCTTTCGTGACCGCTTTGGGGCTTGAAGCCGCGGAGGCCCGGAAGCAATTTCCCGGCCACACGAGCGAGTGGAACGGAGTTCACGCGGTATGACTTTCAAGAAGTCGACCTTAAGCCGGCCTTGGTGAGGCTGGCGCCCGAAGAGGCAGCCGCTGGCAAGCCCTGGGTTTGGCATGGCGAGTTCTTCGGGCACAAGCCGGCGCCCGGATATCGCCTTGCTGCATCGCTGGCTTTCACATCCCGCGTACTTACGTGTGCCCGATCTGCTGGCTGTCCCGAGGCGGTCGCTCATTGGAATCGGTTCTACGACGAGCTAACAGGCAAATACGGCCTGTCAGCCAAGCCGGCCTTGGTGGGACTCAGTCGCGGCGGGCTGTATACTGTTATAACTGGGCCGCCGCCAATCCCGATCGAGTCGCCTGTATTTATGGAGATGCGCTGGTGTGTGACTTTAAGAGCTGGCCGGGCGGAAAAGGCAAAGAGAGCAGGAAGCCCTCGCGATTGGCAATTGGTACTGGAACGCTATGGCTTTCAGAATGATGCCGAGGCTTTGGCTTTGATAAGAATCGGTCGACAATCTCGCCCCCTTGGCGAAGGCCGCGGGTGTTCCGCTGCTGCATGTCTATGGAGATGCCGACTCCGTCGTGCCTTGGGATGAGAACACGGGTTTGTTGGCCGATCGCTATAGGCAATTGGGCGGGACGATCCAGTTGATCGCCAAGCCGGGTGTCGAGCATCATCCCCATGGTTTAGATGATCCATCGCCAATCGTGGAGTTTATCGCTCGGCACGCCAGCCAGTGGATACAGCGCCCAAGCCCTCCACTCGGCATGGATCCCGTAGGCGAGATCGCCGCCGTTTTGGAGCCTTCGCGGCAAGTGGTATATAAAGAGGCCGATGGGCGTAGACTTTATCTGCACATGTTTGAGCCGACTGGCTGAAATCGAGTGACCGCCGTGCTTGTTTCCTTGTGATTCACGGCGGAGGCTGGACTGGTGGCGAGCCGCAGCGGATGTATCCTTTCGCCGAACATTTCGCGAAGCTGGGCATGGTTGGTATTAGCGTTCGACATCGCTTGCTGAATAAGCAACAGGGTGTCACGGTATTTGATTGTGTGCGAGATGGACGTTCGGCAGTTCGTTTTGTCAAAGCTCACGCGGACAAGTTCGGCGTTGATCCTAACAGATCATCGTCAGTGGCGGTTCGGCAGGCGGACATGTGGCCGTGGGAACCGCGTTGTTCGGCGGAGTGGATGAACAGGTGAGGACACGCAAGTCTCGTGCGTCCCACCCAGCAGCTCGTGTTGCTGTTCCCGGTGATCGACACTTCCACAGAAGGCTATGGCAACTTAGCAAGATCGGCGAACGGTGGCGCGGCTGTCGCCCGTGCATCAAGTACACGTGGCAGACTGCCGCCACGCTAATCTTTCACGGGACAGGCGACGGTCACTCCTTCAGCGGCGACGGCTTTTCAAAAGGCCATGTTGCAGGCCGGCAATCGCTGCGAACTGGACATCCACGATGGAGGCAAGCACGGATATCGATCATTCGACCGCCAAAATTGTATCTCGACACACTAAAGAAGACGGAAGATTTTTGAAGTCTGCAACTGCTCGAAAAGCGTAGCGAGGTTTACCCATTCATCGAGCTGAATCCTTCAGTCGGAGTGAAATCGAATGATACGCATCTAATAGGCCAATCGACCGTTCTGTGTGACGGCCTTGGCAAGCTTTGTTCTTGCTTGTGTCACGAATGTCGTGCGGGCCGAAGTCCAGACGGCCATCCCTATAACATCTGTTCATTATTTCCGATGATCTAACACCGACGGCATTGTCTTGCTACGGCAACACCGCCGTCTGTCGCACGCCGAACATCCACCCTTGGCGGAAAGTGGAACGCGTTTTACACAGGCCTATTGCCAAGGCACCTGTGCGGGCGCGCTTCGCGCGAAAAAAGGTCGTTCATGTCCGGGCTACTATCCGCACGCGACCGGCGTCCTAGGATATGTGAGTCCGCGGAAGGCGATCGGCGACCGACGACTTGGGCCGAACATTTCAAGAGATGCTGAGATTTCCCGAAACCGAGGGTCAGCAAGATATTCCACATGGGCGTGCCCGGCGGCATCGAAGCGGGGACGGACGGCGAGGACGATCCTCGCTCGTGGAGCGAACGATTTAACAGTCCAGGGCCGGAATGGAAAGCGGCCGGCATGGGCGAGACGCTGGAAGGCAACCCCGACGGCAAGAAACCAGTGGTTGGCGGCAACACCTTCGTTTATGTCCAAGCCGACGGAGACGATCTGGTTCATTCGGATGGCCGAACCGCCAGCATGCGAGTTGATTCGCCAAAGGAAACAAGGATCGGCGTTTCTTTCTGGGCGTGGGTTCGTGCGTCCTCACGTGCGTTTTGTAGCTCCCAAGATTTGCTTCGCGCTACCCTCATGCGGAGATGATGTTGCGCCGGAAAAGGTGGCTGGCGATTGGGATGATATCCCCAAGGCCGGGATCAACTATAAGACCAGCGTCAACATGAAGATGGACAGGCCGAAGCAACGGAAGGCCATTGTCGAAGCTTATTACGCTTCGAGTCGCCTATATGGATGCACAGAAGTCGGCAGGTGCTTCAGACGCTGCGCGACGCGGGAGCTTGAAGACAACACGATTGTGATCTTTACCAGCGATCATGGGTATCATTTGAGCGAGCACGATTTTGGGCCAAGGTAAGGCTTGCACGAGGAATCGGCGAAAGTTCCGCTGATTATCCGCGTGCCTGGAAAGCCAACGGCCGTCTGCAATTCGCTGGTCGAGTTGTTGGATCTGTATCCCACGACCGCCACGCTATGCGGGTTGGAAGTTCCAGCTCCACGATTGCAGGGACGCGATATTTCCGCCATGTTGGACGACTTGGACCATACGGTGCGCTGAAACGCTTTCTCCGTGAACGGCAAAGGCTATCTTTTGCGTGAGGAGTGCCGTTGAGCGTACATTCAGTACAGCGGAGATGGCGCAGGGGGCAGCGAGTTGTTTGACATGGTGATCGGCAGCCACGAACTTGGCCGAAATGCCCGAGCATCAACCGCTGGTGGTTGAGTTTCGCGAGAAGCTGTGGCTAAGAAGTTGGCGGATGTGCGAGCGAATGATTTGGGACGTTGAAGCGGAACACTGAAAAATAGAGTTGCCGAAAGCCGGACAAATATAGCACCTGACCCTACTCGAAGCGAAGAACGACACTGAGATCATGACGATGCAAGACTATGAGGAAGCTGGGAGCTTTTTATCTTGGCGGCAAACAATGCCAGAAAGCATGGACCGAGCGGCGGTTCGTGACGAATTAATTGCTATATGACTCCAGGATTGACGACGCACGCCGTTTGCGTGGGGATGACGGGCAGCGGCAAGACGGGGTTGTGCCTGACGTTGCTAGAGGAAGCCGCCATTGACGGCATCCCGGCTATCGCAATCGACCCCAAGGGCGACTTAGGAAATCTGCTGCTAACGTTCCACAACTTCAGGCTGCGGACTTTCAGCCCTGGGTGGATGCCAATGAAGCCGCTCGACATGGCTTGACGCCCGACCAGTTCGCCAAGCGGACGGCCGACTTGTGGAGAAAAGGTTTGGCCGATTGGGGGCAATCGCCGGATCGGATCGAGCGTTATCGTTCGTCCGCGGATATATCGATCTACACGCCGGGCAGCAACGCGGGCTTGCCGCTGACCGTGCTACGGTCATTCTCGGCGCCGCCGCCCGCCGTGTTGAACGACGCCGACGCGCTGCGCGAATGCATCATGTCGGCGGCCGGCGGGTTGCTAGCGCTGTTAGGAATCCAAGCGGACCCGCTACGGAGCCGCGAACACATCTTAGTCAGCTCGCTGTTGGATCGGGCTTGGCGCGAAAGGACGTAATCTGGATTTGGGTGGTCTGATTCGCGAGATCCAGACTCCACGCCAGTTGAACTCGATGCCGTTTGCGTGATGGATTTGGAGACGATCTTTCCGGCGGCCGATCGTTTTGAATTGTCGATGCGTCTGAACAATGTAATGGCCTCACCGGGATTTGGTGCATGGCTCGAGAACCGCTCGACATTCAACGGCTGTTGCACACACGCGAGGGACGGCCGCGGCTATCCATCATCTCGATTGCTCATCTATCCGACGCCGAGCGAATGTTCTTTTTGTAACCACGCTGTTGAACGAAGTGATTGCGTGGATGCGTTCACCAGCCGGGCACGAAGCAGTCTGCGAGCTTTGTTATACATGGACGAAGTGTTTGGATACTTTCCGCCCACGGCCAATCCGCCGAGCAAGACGCCGATGCTGACGCTGTTAGAGCAAGCTCGGGCTTATGGTTTGGGGTGTGTGTTGGCGACGCAGAACCCGGTGGACTTGGACTACAAGGGTCTCTCGAACGCGGGCACTTGGTTTTTGGGCCGGTTGCAGACGGAACGAGACAAGGCGCGCGTGTTGGACGGACTAGAAGGCGCCTCGTCCACGGCCGGCGTGACCTTCGATCGGCAGCGCACCGAGGCGATTCTGTCTGGATTGGGGAATCGCGTATTTCTGATGAACAACGTCCACGACGACGCTCCCACCGTGTTTCAAACTCGCTGGGCGCTGTCCTATCTTCGTGGGCCGCTCACGCGAGCTCAGATTGAAACATTAATGGAATCGCGCCGAGCGGCAGCGGCCGAGCTAGGAGAAGGCGCCGCGTCATTTTCGCGAGCGGCCGTGACTGCCGGCGCTTCGGGAGGCATTCGGCCCGTCGTGCCGCCGGGGATTGAAGAATTGTTTTTGGCGCCAAGCCGCACGGTCGGCGAAGGGCCGTTGATGTATCGGCCCGCGTTGTTCGGACTGGCTCGCGTGCATTATGTGAGTTCGCCGGCCAATGTGGATTCGTGGGAGACGGCCGCGATGTTGGTTAGTGCCGCGGACGGCTTGCCCGACGATGTGTGGGCCGAAGCCGATTCGCTGGACTACGATTCGCTGTCGTTCGAGCCCGCTCCGGTTGGTGAAGCCCAGTTCGCGGATCTGCCGAGCGAGCTGACACAATCGCGAAATTATTCGTCGTGGAAGACGGCGTTGAAGAACGCGTTGTATCGCGACCGGTCGCTGTCGTTATATGAATGCAAGGCGCTCAAGGAGAAATCCGCGGCGGGGGAGACCGAGGGCGATTTTCGCGTGCGGTTGAAGCAGCGGGCGTTTGAAACTCGCGACATCGAGGTCGAGAAGCTGCGGCAGAAGTACGCGCCGAAGTTGGCCAGCTTGGAGGAACGTATTCGCAAAGCCGAGCAGCGCGTCGAGAAGGAGAAGGAGCAGGTTTCGCACCAGACGCTGAGCACGGCGATGTCAATCGGCACGACGTTGTTGGGAGCGTTGCTCGGTCGCAAAATGGTAAGCGCCACGAATATGTCGCGAGCCGCCACCTCCGTTCGTTCGGCGACCAAGATCGCGAAGGAAAAGAGCGACGTGACGCAAGCTCAGGAGAATGTCGAGACGCTCCGGCAGCAGTTGGCCGAACTGGAGCAACAATTCCAAACGGACACGGAAACGCTCAAAGCCAGCTTCGACGGCGATTCGCTGGAGATCGCCGAATTGCCGATCAAGCCGCGCAAGTCGGACTTGACCGTGGAGCAGGTGGCGTTGGTCTGGACACCGTGGCATGTTGGCGCGAACGGACTCGCGGAACCGGCGTTTGACGCGCGGCGATAGCAGGGAGCTCGCGGGCGCGCGCATGTTGCCAAAGTTGACTTGTCGCGCCTTTCTTGTGGATGCTAAGATGATTTCGCCACAATTGGTTGCGGCAACCACTTCTGCATTAGGCGTTCGTCATCGGCTCCATGCGGGAAGAGACAGGGGCATAGTCAAAGCCGCAACCAATTTCGACGCCGCGTGGGTTCGCGCGTAGCAATATGAATCACTATCAGGACAACGCAACTCGCCACGAGTTGCTAGAAACCATCGCTCGATTGGAAGGGCAGATCGAGTAACTTACCCAAGCCGTAACCGTCGATTTGGATGGTCCGTATCAAGAGGCGGATGACTCCGATCCCGCTTCGCGCTTGGCGACTCGCTACCAACAACTGATCGCCAGTTGCCCCGACATTTTGTGGCGCGTCGATCTGGATGGGATGCCCGAGGCTTTTTGGGCGATTCGTCGTGGCGAATATTCGCTGGAAGAAGCGTTGCTGTCGGCCGAGCCCAAGATTCGGATGCGCGTCAATTATTCCAGCCCGGCCACTTGGCAAGTCTATGGCATGTCGCCCGAAGACAAGTGCGCGCAGCCGATTGCGGATGGGATGACCGCCGAGTCCTTGCGCCGCTCGTATCAATCGCTGTATCGGCAGTTGGAGCGGGAATTGGCCGGCCATCAGACGGGGCCCCAGACATTCGAGCTGGACGAGTATCGCTTGGACGGCACGATCATCCATACGGAGGTGAAATGTCATTTCGCACGCGGCATCGACGGCATACCGATCGCGATCGAGGGAACCACGCGGGACATAACCAGCCGTAAGCGGACCGAATCGCGGCTGGCGGCTCAGTTGCGGTTTCAGCAGATTATCTCGCAGATTTCCACTGATTTTATCAACGTCGCGGTCGACCAAGTGGACGAGACCTTCGACCGCGCGTTGGCGACGGTGGCCGAATTCCTGGGGGCCGAGCGGGCGCTGTTGTTGTTGCTGGCCGAGGATGACCAGTTCTATTACTGCGAATACGAATGGGTGGCCGATCCGCGGCGTTCGATCCGTCAGCGACTTCAGCGGGTTGAATTGCACGAGTTCGGATCGATTGGCGCTTTGCTGAGCCAACGGCAGGCGGTCTTCGTTCCCGATGTCGAGCGGTTGCCCGAGATGCAGATCGCCGAGCGGCGGTTCTTCGAGCGGGTTCAGACGAAGGCCGCGATCCGATTGCCGATGTCGATCGGCGGCAAAACGATGGGGCTGGTCAGCTTTCATTTTCTGTCGAACGAGCAGCAGTTCGACAAGGAACTGGAAGGTCAGCTCAAGCTGGTTTCGCACCTGTTCGCCAGCGCGGTACGGCGGCAGCGCATCGAGGAAAGTTTGCGGGACAGCAACAGCCAGCTTGAAATCGCGCTGCGCGAACTGCATGAAACGCAGGAGCAAGTCATTCAGCAGGAACGCCTGCGGGCCTTGGGGCAGATGGCCAGTGGCGTCGCTCATGATTTGAACAACGCCCTCGCGCCCGTACTGGCTCATGGCGAAGTGCTGTTCCGAAGTCCCGACCTCACACCCGAGGTGCATCAGGGCATCGCGTGGATTTTGACCGGCGCTCATGATGCCGCCGAAATCGTGCGTCGATTGCAGTCATTCTATCGGCCGCATTCGTATGAGCTGACCAAGGAACTGGTGTTGCTGCCCAATTTGTTGCGCGAGCTCGGGCCGCTGACTCAGCCGAAATGGCGCGACGAAGCCTGCAACACGGGCCGCACGATCGACTTTCAAATGGATATCCAGGACGATGCGCCGGTGCATGGCGTCGCGTCCGAATTACGTCAGGTGTTTATCAATTTGATTTTTAACGCGGTCGATGCGATGCCGATTGGCGGCTCGATCCGACTGCGTTCGCGCCGCGATGGAGACACCGTAACCGTCGAGCTGGAGGATACTGGTTACGGCATGTCCCAAACGGAATTGAAGCGGTGTTTCGAGCCGTTCTTCACGACGAAACCGACCGGCTCCGGTTTGGGTTTGAGCGTCTGCCACGGCATCATCAAGTCGCACGGCGGACGGATCGAGGCAGAAAGCGAGCCCTCGCGCGGCACGAGATTTCGGATCACGTTGCCGATCGCCAGTGCCTCCTGCGCGTCGGCCGAGCCGGGGCACGATGACGAAGAATTGCCCTTCCTGCAGATTCTGTATATCGACGACGACGAACGCGTGCGGCCGTCGATGGCCGCGCTGCTGGGTTCGCTCGGGCAGCGCGTCGACCTTGCCGAAAGCGGCCCTTGCGGCTTGGATTTGTTCCAGAAACGCAACTACGACTTGGTCATTACCGACCTCGGCATGCCCGGCATGGACGGGCGACGCGTGACGCACGCGATCAAGCAACTGAAGCCCGAGACGCCCGTATTCCTGGTCTCGGGTTGGTCCGAGCTGACGGCGCTGGAAGACTGCGACGATTCGGAACGGCCGGACACGGTGCTGACCAAGCCGACGACGTTGGACCAATTGCGAGCCGCCATTTTGGAAGCCACGAAACAGCGGCGTCCGGCATAGCGCGGTATCATCTTCGGTGTCGAATTCGTCGGCCGCTTGCCGTTGTTACTCGCCGTAAAGGAGCTTCCCATGCGCCGCGCCTCGCGCTCTGTCGAACCATTTGGATTTACTCGCCGCCATTGGCTGCAAGCCAGCGGCATGAGCTTGCTGGCTGCCGCCCTAGTCGAATCGGTCGAGTCGACGCGCGGATTCTCGGTCGCCGCGGATCCATCGTCGGGTGGCGAGCAACTTGCGCCGCTGAATCGTTTTCCCCGGATGGTGCAGGAGTATTTTGTCGATCGCGTGCGGGAGATCGAGCGTCGGGGAATTCGGCGTAAGCAAGCCCTGCAAACGGCCGACGAAGCTCGCCAGTACGTCGAGCAGGTTCAACGCAAAATCCGCGACTGCTTTGGACCCGAGCCCGAGAAAACGCCGCTGAATGCGCGAGTCACTGGCGTCGTCGAACGGGACACGTACAACATCGAAAAGGTGATTTTCGAGAGCCGGCCGGATTTTCTGGTCACGGCCAATTTGTACGTGCCGAAGGGGCGATCGTTGCCGCTGCCCGGCGTCGTGGGCACGTGCGGCCATTCGTCCAATGGCAAGGCGGAGAAGGCGTATCAGTCGTTCGCGCAGGCTTTGGCCCGGCAAGGTTACGTCGTGCTGATTTATGATCCGATTGGGCAAGGCGAGCGGCTTCAGTACCCGGACGAACATCTGAAGTCGACGGTCGGCGTTGGTGTGCGCGAGCATCTGCTGGCGGGCAACCAACAGTTTCTCACCGGCGAATTCTTCGGCGCTTGGCGAGCTTGGGATGGGGTCCGCGCGTTGGACTACTTGCTGACGCGCGAGGAGGTCGATCCGAAACACATCGGCGTCACGGGCAACTCGGGCGGCGGTACGTTGACCACTTGGCTGTGCGGAGTCGAATCGCGTTGGACGATGGCGGCGCCCAGTTGCTTCGTCACCACGTTCCGTCGCAATTTGGAAAACGAGTTGCCGGCCGATACGGAACAATGTCCGCCCCGCGCGTTGGCGCTCGGATTGGATCACGACGACTTCCTAGCGGCGATGGCGCCGAAACCGGTGGTGATTCTCGGCAAGGAAAAGGACTACTTCGACGCGCGGGGCGTCGAGGAAGCGTACGAACGTTTGCGGCATCTGTATAAATTGCTTGGCCGCGAAGATGAAATCGCGATGTTCATCGGCCCGACCTACCACGGCTATTCGCAAGAGAACCGTGAAGCCATGTATCGCTGGTTCAATCGAGCCACACAGGTTTCGGACGCCCGGACCGAACCAGCGCTGACGATGGAAGACGACGAGACGTTGTGGTGTACGCCGCGCGGGCAGGTGTCCGAGCTGAACTCGCGGACGGTGTTTTCGTTCACCCAAGAGCAGTCGCGGAAGCTGGCCGAGCAGCGTCCGCGACTGGAAGGCGAGGCGTTGCGGAAGGTGGTTCATGCCACGCTGCGATTGCCGCCCAGCGACGGCGTCCCCGACTTTCGCATTCTGCGGCCTCGTTCGGGACGGAAGTATCCGCGACCTCACGCGACGGCTTATGCGGTCGAAACCGAGCCGGGCATTCAAGCGATCGTGTATCGGCTAAGCAACGAACCGCACTACAGCCGACCGCCGCGCGGACCGCGTCGCGCGGTGTTGTACGTGGCGCATCAGTCGAGCGATGCGGAGCTCCGGACCGAATCGTTGATCACCGAGCTGTTGGCCAGCGAAGCCGAGGCCGCCTTTTACACCTGCGACGTGCGCGGCATTGGCGAATCACAACCCGATACTTGCAACGCCGATTCGTATTTGACGCCTTACGGCAGCGATTACTTTTACGCGATCCATTCGATCATGCTCGACTATCCCTATGTGGGCCAGCGAACGCACGATCTCCTGCGAGTCGTGCAGTGGCTGTATCACAGCGGCCACGAAGAAGTTCACTTGGCGGCCAAGGGATGGGGCGCGATTCCCGCCACGTTCGCCGCATTGTTGTCGCCGCGGGTAGCCCAAGTGACGTTAAAAAACTCGCTCACTTCGTATGCGGATATCGCCCAGTCGGAACAATACGCTTGGCCGCTTTCGTCGTTTGTGCCGGGTGTGCTACAGCAATTCGACTTGCCCGATTGTTATCGCGAGCTGGCCACGAAACAGTTGCGTCAAATCGATCCTTGGGCAGCGACGGCGTAGTTCGCGGCGTAGTTCGCAACAGATCGAATGCTCGACCGGGCGCTCGACTGGGCAGCGTCGCGATTGGGCAGCGTCGCGTCGCCCGGTCAACCGTTCAGACTTGCTGAACTTCTCGCGCGTTCTTTAATAACGCGGCGACGGTCGCCTTAAGCGGTCCCAGGCCGTCGCTGCGAATCATGGTCAGGACTTCGCGAAACTGATCTTCGTCATCGCGCACTCCGTCCAGCAACTCGAGGCCCAAAGTTACAACGGACAGGTGGCCGTGGAGCTCGTGAGCCAAATGCCGGAGCTGCTCTCCCCCGCCTGCTTCCATCACTGGCTTTGAATGCATCGCGTCCCCTTGTTGCGATCAATGGACCGTTAGTCAACCGAGTCAGTTCCCGTGATCAATCGTCGTAGCGTTTCTGATTCCGCGGGCTTGATCAAATGCTCATTAAAGCCGGCTTCTCGCGATTGCCGAATGTCTTCGTCTTGCCCCCAGCCGGTCAGCGCCACCAATCGCATGGCTTTGCCCCAAGGTTGTTGACGAATATGACGAGCCGCTTCATAGCCATCCATGTTAGGCATTCCAATATCCATGAATACTACGTCGGGCAAAAAGTCAGCCGCCATTTGGACCGCTTCGACTCCATCATTGGCCAGTCGCACTTGATGCCCCAACAGCGAGATCGACATCTCCAGCAGCTTGGCGGCCGCGAAGTTGTCGTCGACCACCAAAACGTGTCGCGGAGCGTCGACGGTACTCGACGCCGTCTCCCGGATTCTGTCCGCCAAGCCACACGCCACGAGGCCACACTGCGCGTCGGACCTCTCAGCCTGCGATTCACCACCCGCATCGGCGGCGCGCTGGATCGGCGCAGGTAGTCGTACGGTGAACTGGCTGCCGCGGTTCGCGCCTTCGCTAAAAACTTCCACGCGTCCTCCGTGCAGTTCAGCTAAATGTTTCACCATCGTCAGCCCGATTCCCAACCCGCGATGACCGTGCGGCCACGCATCGCCGTCGGCGGCGGTCGGATCGCCATGCGCGAACGCATCGAAGACGCGCTCGCGCATCTCCAGCGGAATTCCGATTCCCGAATCGCGCACAATCAGCACCACTTCGTCGCCATGCCGCGCCGTTTTCAAGGTGAGCCGTCCGCCCTGGGGCGTGTATTTGGCCGCGTTGTGCAGCAGATTGGCGAGCACTTGTGCCAACCGCTCGCGGTCCGCTTCCATTTCAATCTCGGGTTCCAGCTCCAGCGTCAAATGATGGCCACCCTCGTCGATCATCGGTCGCGTCATCTCGACCGCCATATGGGCCACGTCGTCCAGCCGCGTGGGGCGTTTGTGCAGCTCCAACTGGCCTCGCGAGACTTGCGAGATGTCGACCAAATTGTCGACCAGCTTGATGAGTTGACGCGTCTGACGTTGGATCGTACCCCGCACCTCTTCGCGAATGGCCGCGTCGTCCTGCACTTGCTGCAACAACTCCAAACCGGTACGAATCGGCGCCAACGGATTGCGCAGCTCACGCGCCAATTTCGTCAGAAAGCTGTTGGTGCGACGGTCGTGTTCTTCGAGTGACAGCTCGTACAGCTTGCGTTCGGTAACGTCGACGCTGGTGCCGATATGTCCCAGGAATTCGCCATTCGGGCTGAGCCGCGGCCGGCCCCAGGATTCCATCCAGCGCCATTCGCCGTCCGCTCGTCGCACGCGAGCTTCCGCATGAAACGATCGCTGCTCACGGACCGCGGCCATGAATTGTTCGGAATAGGCAGCGCCATCCTCGTCGTGCACCAACAACCGCCAGCGCTCCTTCCGCAGCATCTCGCGGGTAATGCCGAAATACTCGCAAAACGTGTCGTTGACAAACTCTTGCTTGCCGGTCGCGTCATGCACCCACACGATCAGCGGCAAGCCATTCGCCATTTCACGAAATCGTTCTTCGCTTTCACGCAACTTGGCCACTGCTTCGTTGCGCACGGTCACGTCGACCGTGATTCCGAACAACTCGCGCAGCTCGCCGTCGACGTAGATCGGCGCGCCATGCACAATCAGATCGCGTGTCTTGCCGTCCTTGCGGATCATCGTCAACTCGATCGACAGCGCTTCGCCCCGCAAGCCACGCTGGAACGCTTGGATTAACGTATCGACGGATTCCGGCGCACAGAGATGAATGAAGCTCAAATACCGCAGCTCGTCCATCGAGTAGCCCGACATCTCCAGCGCGGCCGGATTGGCGGCCGTGAAGTAGCCGTTGAGATCGACCGAGACAATGCCGTCGATGTTGTTATCGAACAGCGACCGATATCGCTGCTCGCTGCGAGCCAACTGCATCTCGGCGCCCTTGCGCTCGTCCACGTCGATCACGGAACCGATATAGCCGACGAACTTTCCCGCATCGTCGAAGCGCGGCCGAGCGGCGTCGATCGCCCACCGAAACTCGCCGTCGACCGTTCGCAGGCGATAGTCGAACGTGAACGGCTGCTGGCGTTCGGCGGCCGCCAGGAAGTGGCGAATCGCCCGCTCGCGATCGTCGGGATGAACCGCATCGGCCCAACCTAGTCCCAAACCTTCGGCTTCGGTCTGTCCCGTAAACTCCAGCCAACCGCGGCTGAGATACGTACACCGATGATGCTCGTCGGTAATCCACAACATGGCCGGCGCGTTATCGGCGACGCTCTTGAACCACTGCTCGCTCTCCCGCAAAGTCCGCTCGGAGCTTTTCATGCGGCTAATGTCGAACGAGCTGCCCACATAGCCTACCAACCAACCTTCGTCGCTGAATCGCGGCAAAGCGATGCTTTGCATCCAGCGATACATGCCGTCGTGGCGAAGCACTCGGCATTGCCCTTCAAACACTTCTTGCCGATCCACCGCCACGCGATAGGCCCCGATGAACGCTTCGCGATCTTCCTCATGGATAAAGTTGCTCCAGCCGTTATGCCGAAAGTCCGCCTCGCTGGCGCCGAAGAAATCGCGGCAAGCTCGGTTCAAGAACACATTGCCGTGGCGATCGTTGGCCCAGATCAATACCGGCGCACTGTCGATGACGGCGCGAAAATGAGCCGCGTCGCGGTCCATGTCCAGCCCGTGCGAGAGCACGGAAGTGGGCAAATGCTCCGCTGCATAAACCGCCGAGGACGGCCACTGAAGCCCATTCCGCTCGGCGACCAGCACATGGTCGATGTGAACCATGAGCCCCGTCATCAGTCGATCCAGCGGGAAGACGTGATCGGCAACGCCGTTAGAGGCTCGCTCCCGATCCGATCCAGATTCACCGTCGGTCGTTCGCTTTCGCAAGAAACTGCGGCCGCCGGCTTCGCGAATCGCCTGCAATCCGCGTGTCCCGTCGCCTCCGCCGGGCGATAGCAAAACCGCCGCCGCTCGCGATTGCTGGTCCTTGGCCAATGAGAACAACAATCGATCGATCGGACCCACATGATCGTCCGACGCGGGTGACGGTTGCAGCCGGAATCGCCGTCCCTTGACGACCACCACGCGACCCGTTGGCGGCGTGTACAGCCGGCCCGCCTCGATCAACGTTCCTTCCTCGGCTTCGACAACCGGAAGATCGACATGGGGCGATACCAGCGTCGCCAAAGATTCGGGATGAGCCGTGTCGCCGTCCGCGACCAACACGAAAGCGACTTCGGTTCCCTGTGTCAGATCGGCGAAAAAGGAACGCAGTTCGGCGACTTCGCCAATGCGGATCCCCACCGCCACAATTACCGGAGCCGTACGGAGTTCGTCAATCGAACCCGATTCGGACAGGTCTCTGCTCATGAATGCTCCATCCGTTGCGAACTAGCCGCGCGTGCGAATGTAACAAGAACCGCGCTGACTGCGCGGTCCGCCAACTCAACCGCTGTCGAATCCCAGTGAATACTGGTTTCGACCCGGCTCAATTGACTCATTTACGGAGCTTGAACCGACCCGAGAATTCACCGCGTCAGCGACGCACGGCGAAGTCACTTCCCTGATGTCCAAGCATCCTGCCCCATCCCTGCCCCGGGAGGTATCCCGAGTAGAAGTGGGATGAGTCTAATGGACAATTCGCGCGAGGCAAGAGGGACCACTGCGGTAACCCGCCGCTGCCAAAAAGGAGCGGGGCCTATCTGAAACTTCGTCGGCGAAGGAAACTCAGCGAGTCCACCGCAACCATTTTTCAAACATCCATTGCACCGTCGGCGTCAATCGCGTGCGGTTATATTGATCGCCCAGCTTGCGGATGGCCTCGGTTTGCGTGGGATAAGGGTGAATCGCGGCGCTAATTTTCTTTAGGCCGACATTGTTGGTCATCGCCAAGCAGATCTCGGAGATCATTTCGCCGGCATGGGAACCGACGATTGTGGCGCCCAACGACCTTGTCCGAGCCACGGCGGACGTGAATTCGCGAAACCGTCGTCTTCGCCCGCTAGCACGCAAACGCGCGGTCGATGTCGCGGAATTCCTGGGTGAAGGTCTCGACTTCGATTCGTTGATCGGCCGCTTCGGACTCGATCATTCCCACGCGCGCCAATTCGGGCGACGTGTACGTACACCACGGAATGATCAAGCGGCTGGCTTTGCGCCGGCCGAGAAACAACGCGTTCTGCACGACGATCCGGGCCATGAAATCGGCGGCGTGCGTGAATTTGTACCGCGAGCAAACATCGCCCGCCGCGTAGATTCTCGGATTCGTGGTTTGCAGCCGATCGTTGACCACCACGCCATGTTGATCGCAAACCACGCCCACGGCCGAGAGGTTCAGTCGCTCGACGTTGGCCGCTCGTCCCGTCGCCACCAACAATTGATCGACCGTTACGTCATGCGTCTGGTCGTGCGATTCCAGTTGCAGCCGAATCCCTGGCTCGCTCCGCGAGACCTCCAACTTGCGACCGCAGCACAGCAGCCGCACGCCGTCTCGTTCGAGTGATCGCTGGACGATCTCCGCCGCATCGCGGTCTTCGCGCGGCAAGACGCCGTGTTCGTTTTCAATCAGCGTCACTTGCGATCCAAAGCGCGCGAACGCTTGAGCCATCTCGCAGCCAATCGGCCCCGCGCCGATCACTCCCAGCCGCGGCGGCAATTGCGTGAGCGCGAAGATGGTCTCGTTCGTGTGATAGGGAACGTCGTCCAAACCGCGGATCGGCGGCGCGGCGGCGCGAGCTCCGGTGGCAATCACCGCTCGTTTGAATTCCAGCCGAGTTCCCGCGACCGTGACGGCGCCGGAATCGACAAACTCGGCTTCGCCCAGGTACACGTCGACTCCCAGGCGCCGAAACCGATCGGCGGAATCGGCCGGACTAATCCGCGCTCGCAAGCGACGCATCCGCTGCATCGCCGCGCCGAAATCGGCTTCCACGCCAGCCGGAACTCGGATCCCGAATCGTTCCGCGTCGCGCACCGAGGCAACGACGCGAGCCGCGCTGAGCAGCCCTTTCGACGGGACGCAGCCAACATTCAAACAATCGCCGCCCATCAACGATCGCTCGATCAATGCGACCTTGGCGCCCAATCCGGCCGCCGCGGCGGCCGTCACCAAACCGGCCGTGCCGGCCCCGATCACCACCAAGTTGTAGCGTCCCGTCGGCCGGGGATTGGTCCAGTTCGACGGATGAACGTTGGCGATCAGTTGGCGATCGTGTTCGTCGTCCGTTATCAGCGAGGCAAAGTCGCTCATGGCAGTGTGGGGCTTTCTCGCGCGCGGTGAACGGTTGGGCGTCGGGAGGACTCAGCGGGAGCTTTGGGCACGACTCAGCCGGAGCTTCGTGCTCCCGCAATGGGACCTCAGCGGGAGCTTTGGGCTCCCGTGGGTGAACGGCCGAACCATTTTAGGGTCCAACGCGCGGCGAGCGGCAACAGGCCTAGCAGCGCGAATGCCAACACCAACCGCGTCAACTGTGTGGGCGAGAATACCGCGCCGATACCGTCGTCCGCCAGCGTTCGCAGGCTCGGCACGCTCGACCCGGCGTACACATACACGATTGTGCCAGGCAACATCCCGAGCTGACTGACCCACCAAAACGTTCGCGCCCGAATCGAAGTCAGCCCCATCACGGCGTTGATCACGAAGAACGGCACGGCGGGGACCAACCGCAACGCAAACAGAAAGAACGGTCCTTCGCTTTGCCAAGCCGCATCGAATCGCTGCAAGCGTTCGTGAAATCGCCGCTCGATCGCCTCGCGAAACAGAAACCGGCTGACCAAGAAAGCCACCGTCGCGCCGGCCGTCGATGCGAAGCTGACCAGCACCACGCCGCGCGGCAAGCCAAAGTACCAACCGTACAACAGCGTCAACACCGTGGCGCCCGGCAACGACAGCCCGGTCACCATCACATACACCAACGCCGCCACGGCATACACCGCCACCGGATGTTGCGTCCGCCAATCGCGAAGCTGCGTTTCTCGTTCGGCCAAAGCCGAAAGCGTGAGCGAATCGCCGAACGCCCAATACACCGCGGCAGCAACAATCAAGACGATGCCTAGTACCAACAACCGACCAACTAACCCACCGCGCTGCTCGGTTTCGATGTTATCGCCGGCGTCGGACATAGCGGCAAGCAGTTAAACAGCAGTGGGAGTGTGATCGTTCAGAGAGCGGCAGCCACATAAGACCCTAACGTATGCCAACTTTATCCTGCCGCTACTAGCGATTTATTTTCGCCCCGAGAGGAACTCGATCAAGTCGCGCACATCCTGGCGAGTGAGGTGTTTGGTCAAGTCCTCCGGCATCGCCGATTTCGCTTGGCGGCGAACGTCGATCGAGTCGGTGGGGATCGACTCCAGCTTGCCTTCGGCCGTCATGATTTGAATCGCGTCGTCGGACTCTTGCTTGAGAATGCCGACGTGAACCTTGCCGTCGTCGTCCAGCAGCATCACGGAATCGAAGCCTTTGGCGATCGCCTTGTTCGGATCGACGATCGATTCCAGCAAGTAGTCGCGCTTCTTATCCGTCGCGATCTTCGACAGATTCGGGCCGACTTCGCCGCCGATTTCGTCGATCTTGTGGCAACGCACGCAGGAGACTTCGGTACGCTCGAAAAAGATCCGACGGCCTCGTTCGGCATCGCCGCCGACCAGCGTTTCGCGGTATCGCTCGGCGGGCGAATCGTCTTTGCGAGTCGCCTCGTAGGCGGCCAGCTTCTCGGCGATCGCCGGCGTCGAGCGAGTCGCCGCGGCTTCCAACACGTCCAGCCGCGTGTCGGCCGGGACCTTACCCGCCAGCAAACGATCGAGCGAACCCAGAATCACTCGCGCCGCCCCGTCCGATTCCATGCCGGCCAGAGTTGCCATCGCGCCTTGGCGTTCGACCGTGTTGTCCGCTTCGATCGCTTTCTCCAGCAGCGGTAGCGCTTCGGCTGGCGAAGCTTGTGCGAGCGCGCGTCGAGCCGCGTCGCGAACCAGCGGTTGGCGATCGGCCAAGCCCCGTTCGATCGCCTCGCGCAGCTTGGCGTCCTTCAGCGCCGTCAGCGCGCCGAGCGAATCGGCTCGCACGCGCGGCGGTTGATCCGCGTTGGCCACCATCGCATGCAGCGTCGGGCTGATCTCGCGAATGCCCAACGCGGCGGCGATCTTCACCGCTTCGTTGCGAACTTCGTCCGGCGCGGTCAGCAAGCTCGGCAGCGACCGCTTCAGCGCCTCGACCGCCACCTGCGGATCGCGCGAGTCGAGCGGACGCCACATGCCAAGCACGCGATCGCGCGACGACGGCTCGGCCCAATCGCCCAGCATTCGCAGCGCCTCCAGCCGCATCGCCGCGGGCGAGCTCTCCCGCGCGGCGAATTCGGCGACCGCCGCGGCCTGTTCCGCTCCGCCCAATCGGAAGTTGGCATTCAGCACGCGACGCAGCAGCGCGTCGTCTTGCGAAGGCCGCACGACAAGCGCGGCCAAGCGCGGCAGCGCGGCGGGGATCGGCATGTCGTGAATCGCGCGAGCCGCTTCGAGCACCACCAGCGGATCGGCGTCGTTCAGATAGTCGGCGACCGACTCGGCTTGTCGCTTGCGCAGCGCCACGACCGCAGCCAAGCGAACGGCGGAACTGGGATGCGTTGCCAACCCTTCCAGCGACTTCGGATCCTGCACGCCAGCCAACCCCATGATGCCGCCGTGTCGCAAGATCGGATCGGCGTTGTCGTTCTCGGCCAGCATCGCGGTCAGCGCCGGAACGGCCGCCGCATCGCCGATTTTGGCCAAACCCATCGCCGCGAAATAGCGAACGCGAGCGCTGTCGTCTTGCAACAACTCGATCAACTTCGGCGTCGCGGATTCCAACGCCGCTCGGCCCACGACCTTGGCCGCTTGAGCACGCAGTTCCTCGTCACCGTCATTCAACAAAGCAACCACGGCCGCGAGCGACTTGGCGGCTTCCTCGCGCGACGAGTTTGCCGCGTGCCGAGCGATCTGGCCCAGTCCCCATGCGGCATGCATCCGCGCTAATGACTCGGCGGACGAATCGCCAACCGCGTCGGACAACGATTGAACATCGCGGTTGTCGGCCAACGCGAACTGAGCCTCCAGCCGCACGCGTTGATCCGCGTGGCCGAGCAGCGCGACCAGTTCGCCCGACGTGCGGCCGCTCATCCCTTCGCCCAACAGCCGCGCCGTCTCTTTCGCCGCGTCGCTGTTGCGAGCCGCCGGATCGAAGAACCGATAGATGCGTCCCTTGCCTTCGCCGTTCCAGCCGTTCACCCAATCGGAAACGTAGATCGAGCCGTCCGGACCGAACTGCACGTCGGTCGCCAGCACCTTCCAGATCGGCTGTTGGGCATCGGCCACCTCGAAGAACGCTCCCTTCGGCTTGGCTCGCAACGTTCGCACGCCGCTGTTCGACGGAGTGCCGCGAAAATCACACAGAAAGAACGTGCCTCGCCAATCGTCGGACAAACCGGTGCCGGGATAGTAGTCCAGCCCAGAAGGCCCGTCGGCGAAATTCGCGATCGGCGGCACGATGTAAGCCGGCTGGCCCGGATGATACGGGTGCCAAATCTTCTCGCGATTGAACGGCCCGCGATCGCTGAGATACTGATACGCCATCCGCCACCCGGTGTCGCCGCCTTCGACCACATAGACCCAGCGGGCCTTGTCGCCGCTGTCCGAGTTGTTGTCGCCGGTGAACAGGTTGCCGTGATCGTCGAAAGCCAGCTCTTGCGGGTTTCGCAGTCCGGTGGCGAAGACCTCCAGGCCCGAGCCATCCAGCTCGCACCGAAACACCGCGCCCGATTCGGGATTCACGAGCTGGCCGTTTGGCGTCGTGATGTTATAGCCGCGGTCGCCGATGCTGAAATACAACATGCCGTCCGGGCCGATCGTCAGTCCGTGCAGATCGTGCCCGCGAAAGGCGACTCGCACGCCATAACCGTTGTGCAGCGATTTGCGAACGTCCGCCTGGCCGTCGTTGTTGTCGTCGCGCAACAACCACAGATGCGGAATGCAGGTGAAGTACACGTTGCCGCCGCGAGCCAGCACGCCCGCTCCGCTGCCGTCGACGATCTGGTTGAAGTGATCGGCGAACACCGTGTCGTGATCGGCTCGGCCGTCGCCGTCGCGGTCTTCCAGCAACCGAATCCGGTCGTCGTACTTGGTGTACTCGCCGACCTTGTCCTTCAAATGTTTCAGATGATATTGCAGCCGATCCTCGACCGTCCGGGCCGCGAGGTCGTCGTTCAACCAAGCTTGATCGTGGCCGCGATTATCCGTGACGCCGCGATTCTGGCGAAACGACTCGCACACGTAGACCCGGCCTTGATCGTCGACGTAGAAAGCCACCGGATTCACCGTCACCGGTTCGGCCGCGAACAGCTCGCCTTTCCAACCATCGTGCAACGTGAAACCCTGCAAGGCGTCTTGGCCTTCGGACGAAGCGGCCGCGATCGACGGCGGCGCCGGATCACCGGCTGGCGGCGGTTCGATGGCCCAGCCCGCGGCGGTTGACGTTAGGAGAATGCCGAAAGCGAAACGGCCGAGTAGGGAACGAACCTTCATCGTGAATCGAAACCTCGTGACGAGCGGGAAAAATCGGTGGGAGCGAAGCGGCGCGGCGAATTCCGAGGCGACCGCGTTCGATCGAATTGCGAAGGGGAACGCGGCGTGTCGAAAAGCGTTCGCCACCGCGGGGAAGGCAGGCCGGCGGCGGACCGAGGCGTTTGCCGGTCCGAGCCAAGTTCCACCCTAGCCACGCGATTCGGAATTCTCAAGATCGACCGAATGCGTCGCGGTGTCGCATTCAGTTCGTCGCGTCGCGTCATTTTGGCCGACACGCGGCGTTTCCCGTCGGTACGATGCCGATGTTTGGCTGCACGATGCCGATGTTTGGCTGCACGATGTCGATGTTTGGCTGCACGATGCCGATGTGCGGCTGCACGATGTCGATGCGCGGCACTATGCCGATGTTTGCGGCTGCACGATGGTCGATGCGCGGCTGCACGATGCCGATGCGGCTGCACGATGCCGATGCGCGGCTGCACGGTGCCGATGCGCGGCTGCACGGTGCCGATGCGCGCCTGCACGGTGTCGATGCGCGGCTGCACGATGTCGATGCGCGGCTGCACGGTGTCGATGCGCGGCTGCACGGTGTCGATGCGCGCTTGGGCGGCGGAATTGCCCAAGCGCGCGGAATGAAAGCGGCCGAGTCGAGCGGTCGGCCGGCGACGTTAGCCGTCGATGTCAAACACCGCTTCGTACCAGCGGTCGTCTCGCAGCCGATCGCGACGGCGGCCATCCATTTGGGCGAAGAACAGGTCGCGGCCCGAATCCCCTTCGAGATTGTCGCGCGAGCCGTCGTCCTCCAGCGTCGAATCGTCCAGCACGTGGCTGCCGTTCAACCCCGGAGCGACGCCGGTCAGATGATCCAGCTTGTCGGCGTAGCTGGCGTCCGTGCGAGTCCATTCGGCCAGCACCGCCAGCAGCGCGGCTTCGTCCTCCTCGCCCGTCCAACGCATGGCAACTAGCAAATCATCGTCTCGTTCGCCCGATAGCCAATCCCGGCCGAGCCCGCCGATCAACAGATCGTTGCCGCGCCCGCCGTAGATGTCGTCGTTTCCTTCGCCGCCCGACAACGCATCGTCGCCGTCGCCGCCGTCGATGCCGTCGTTGCCCGCGCCGCCCAGCACCACGTCGTCACCGTCGCCGCTGAGCAACCAATCGTTGCCGCCGCCGCCGATCAAAAGATCGTTGCCCGCTCCGGTCCAGACCAGATCGTTGCCATCTCCGGCATCGACCGTCGTGGGAATCGCCGCTACCGAATCGTCGCAATCATCCACCAGCACGGTCGCCCGATCGTTGCCGTCGCACAGATAGATTTCGATCGCCGTAATGGCTTCGGGATCGAAGTACTCGACAATCTCGACTCGATCGCGACCGCGGCCCAAGACGGCGACGACTTGCAGCTTCAACTCGTAAGTGAAATTATCGCCGCGACCCCGACCGCGCCCTCGGCCACGATCGTCGTCATCGTCGTCGCGCCCGTTGCCGTTACCGCGCGAGTTGCTGGTCTGCGGCACGCGGACCAGCACCAAGCTGACATCCACATCGTCCCGTTCATTCGTGCCGACAATCTGCAGCACACCGCCATCGGTCACACGCAAACCCGTGACCGCCGCCGCCGTTTGCTCCGTATCGGAAGCCGCCTGTGAATCGACGACCGTGACCTCGATCGTGAACAGCCCGCCGGTCGCGTAGACGTGCGAAGCGGCGAACGTATCATCCGCTTGGTTGACTTGAGCGGCCGTCAACGTTTCCGTTGTGCCATCGCCCCACGCGACGATGACCGTGTGCGTGTCGCCGACATCCAAATCAGAAAAGCTGCCGGTCAGCTCAACCGGTTCGCCCGGCAACGCTTTGTTGTCGAAGCCCGCCGCCGCCAACGTGAGAATCTCGGGCGCGGTGTTGACGATGCCGTCGTCGTCCGTGACATCCAGATCGCCCGAGGCCGAAACATAGTTCGTCGCCGCGGCGGTGATCGTGGTCGTTTGCGTGCCGTCGATCAGCGCGTCGTCCACGGCGTCGATCGAGAAGGTGGCCGAAGTTTCGCCAGCCGCGATCGTGACGGTCGTCGCCACCGTGGCAGCGGAAGCGTCGCTGCTGGTCAAAGTCACAATCAACTCGCTGCCGAGATCGCCATCGTTGCGAGTGACCGTGCCGGTGGCGGCGCCGGTGCCGTCGGCTTCGGAGACCGACGCCGGATTGATGCTCAGCGTTAACGTCAGCACGTCGTCGTCTTCGTTCATGACGGCCACATCATCGGGGTCGATGCCCGCATAGTCGCTGCTGCCGCCGATCGCGCCGGTCACGATCGAGTAGGCGACGTCGCCGTCGACAATCGAATCATCCGCGCCGGTGACCGTGATGGTTTGCGTTGTGTTCCAATTCGCGGGCGTGAAGTCGACCGAGACGGCCGACACGGTTCCCTCGGACGCGTCGCTGGTGGCGAGCGGAATCGAAACGTTGCCGGTCGGTTGGCTCGTGAGCACCACGGTGAACGTGGCCGTCACGCCGTTTTCGGTCGTCGGACCGGAAATCGCCGAGACAACGACGCCGCGCGTGTCGTTATCCAAAATCGAGCCATTGACGTCGATCGCGTTCAGCCCGTTGTACTTCGCGTCGGCGCTGCTCGCCGGATCGGTGATGAGCGCCACGCCGGTCGCTCCCTCGTCGATGTCGTCGTCGATCGCCGCGAGCGTCACGGTTTGGGCCACGTTCCAGTTAGCCGGCGTGAACGTGACGCTCGACACGGAAACGGTCGCTTGGCCAACGGGCGAGGCCGACACGTTGATCGTGACGTCCGCCGTCGGCTGGCTGTTCAACACGATGTCGACCGTATCGGTCTGCCCGGCTTCGCTGAGCAACAGTCCCGTGGTCGGAGTGACCGTGATGCCGGCCGTGTCGTCGTCGACGGTGGTGACATTGACCGACTGCGCCGCCAAGCCGTCCCAGGCGTCGTCGGTTAGACCCGTATTGACCGCAACGGTGATGGACGTGAGCTGATCGCCATCGTCCACCGGATCGTCGATGCCGGTGACCGTGACCGTTTGCGGCACGTTCCAGTTGGTCGAATTAAAGGTGAGCGTGGTTGGACCGACGGTCGCCTCGCCCACATCGCCGCTGGAGATGTTGAGCACCACGTCGTCGATCGGCGCGGCCCACAGCACGACGTCGAACGTGTCGGCCGATCCGGATTCGTTGACCGTCGTGTTGCCGTCGGTGGGCGTGATCGTGAATCCAGGCAAGTCATCGTCGGTCACATGCAACAACGAAGCGACGCCGTCGTATCCCAGCAAGGAAGCGCCGACGATCACGTCGCGCGTGCCATCGACAATCAAATCATCGACGGCCGTAACGATAAATGTTGCGGACGCAGCGCCGATCGGAATCTCGACCGTGGCGGGCACGCTGGCTTCGCTGCCGTCGCTGCGGAAGAGATTGACCGTCAACGCCACGGAAGTATCCGTGTTGCGAGTGACGGTGCCAATCGTCGTGCTGCCGGGGCCAGTCTCCGAAATCGTGTCGGTGGCCAGTGTGACGATCAGCGTCGGCGTATCGTTGTCTTGATTCGTTCCCGCCACGTCATCCGGATCGATGCCGTTGTAGTCGCCGTCGTTGCTGACCGCCGCGTTCAAGTTCACCACGAAAGGCATGTCGCCGTCCACGATCGCATCGTCCTGCCCCGTGACGGTGACCGTTTGCGCGGTGTTCCAATTGGCTGCCGTGAACGTGAGCGACCCGGTGCTCAGCGCCGCTTCGCTCGGATCGTCGACCGACAAGCTGATCGTCACATCGTCCGCTGGTTGCGAAGTGAGCACGACCGTGAAGTTCGCCGTGCCGCCAGCTTCGGTCGTGATCAATCCAGTTGTCGGTGAAACGACGATTCCCGCCACGTCGTTGTCGGTGACGTCCAGCGAGCCGCTGTCGCTGGTGTGACCGGCAGCTTCAGCCAGGATCGTGACGGTTTGCGTGCCGTCGACGATAAAGTCGTCGATCGCATCGATCGCGAATGTGACCGAACTCTGGCCGGCCGAAATATCGACGGTCGCGGGCACGGCAGCTTCGGACGTGTCGCCGCTTGTCAACGTCACGGTTAGCGCGCTCACCGTGTTGCTGTTGCGGCTGATCGTGGCGGTCGTGGCGCCCGCGCCGTCCGCTTCGCCGATCGACGCCGAGTTGATAACCAGCGTCAGAGCCGGGCCATCGTTGTCCGTCACGTCGACCGTGAACGTGCCCGAAACGTGCGACGGCGCTGTCAAACCAGCCGAAGCGGTGAACGTGACTTGCTGTGTCCCGTCGACCATCAAATCATCGACCGCCGCGATTGCGAACGTCGCCGACGATTGACCGGCGTCGATCGTCACCGTCGCCGGCACGGTCGCCTCGCTCGTGTCGCTGCTAGTCAGCATCACGAGCAGCGAGCTGCTCAGGTCGCCATCGTTTCGAGTGACCGTGCCGAGAGCCGCGTTCGAGCCAGCCGCTTCCGAGAACGTCGCTGGCGAAACGGTCAGCGTCAACGTCTTCACGTCGTCGTCTTGCACGATCAACGTATCGCTACCCGAGGTAAAGTTCGCTTGGGAAGCGGTGATCGTAACCGTTTGATCGCCGTCCACGATCGCATCATCCACGGCGTCGAGGTCGACCGTGACGGAACTCGCGCCGGACGGGATCGTCGCCGAACCGACGATCGTAGCTTCGGACGTGTCGTCACTGGTCAACGTCACGATCAGCGGGCTCGAAATGTTCTCGCTGTTGCGGCTGATCGTAACGGTCGTCGCCGCCGAGCCAGCCGATTCAACGATCGAAGCGGCTTGAATCGAAACACTCAGCGTGGGAACTTCATTGTCCGTCACTTGAAGATTGTCCGAACCGGAATCGAAACCGCTGGCTTCGGCCGTGAATGTGACGTCCTTCGAGCCATCGTCCAACAAGTCGTCCACGGCGTCGATCGCGAATGATGCCGAAGTTTGCCCGGCAAGTATCGTTACGCTCGCGGCCGACGTGGCTTCGCTCGTGTCGCTGCTAGAAAGCGTCACCACCAGCGGTTGGCTGACGTCCTCGGTATTGCGAGTCACCACACCGGTGGCCGCCGCCGCGCCGGCTGTTTCGGAAACGGTCGACGGATTGATCACTAAGGTCAGCGCCGCAACTTCATTGTCGGTTACGTCCACTGTGTCGCTGGCGGAAGCATGCCCGGCGGCCGAAGCAGTCAGAGTCACCGTCTTGGTTCCATCGGCCAACAGATCGTCCACGGCGTCGAGATTGAACGTCACCGAGCTTTGCCCATTGGGAATAACCACCGAGGCCGGCACGGAGATTTCGCTGCTGTCGCTGTTGGTTAGCGTCACGATCAGCGAGCTCGTGGTTGGCGTGTTGCGTGTGATCGTGGCCGTCGTCGCCGCCGCTCCGTTGGCTTCCGAAATCGACGCGGCCGCGATCGACAACGTCAACGCCGCCGTATCGTTGTCCAGATTCGTCAACGAAACGTCGGCCGGATTCAAGCCGCTGTAATCCAAGTCGTTGCTGACGACATTCGACAAAATCGCCGTGTACGCGATATCGCCGTCCACAATCGGATCGTCCACGCCCGTGACGGTCACGGTTTGCGGGATGTTCCAATTCGAGGCATTGAACGTCAGCGAGCTGGCGCTCAACGTTCCTTCGCTAACATCGCTGCTGACCATGCGGATCAACACGTCGGGTTGCGGCTGTGAAGTCAGCACCACCGTGAACGTGGCCGTGCCGCCCGATTCGCTCGTTTGCAAACCCGATGTCGGCGTGACGACGACGCCCGCCACATCGTTGTCTGTCACGTCCACCGTGTCGCTGGCCCCGGCGTGCCCCGTGGCGGAAGCCGAAATCGTGACAATCGAGTGCCATCGGCGATAAAGTCATCCTGGCGTCAATGTCGGGCGTAACCCGAAGCTGGCGCTTCATCTGAATGACCACCGAAGCAGGCGAGGTCGCTTCGCTTTCGTATCGCTGCTCGACAAATTCACCGTCAACGGACCCGATGTGCCGGTGTTGCGAGTGACCGTGGCCGTCGTAGCGCCGGCACCGGCGGCTTCCGAAATCGAGCCGGCGGCGATTGTGAGCGTCAGAGCCGGAGCGTCGTCGTCGTTGATCGTTCCAATTGCGACGCCATCCGCGACCGCTACGCCAACAACGTTCGATAACGTCAATTGAAACGTCTCGGTCGGCTCGCTGACCGCGTCGTCCAAAATGCTGACCGTGATCGGCACGCTCAAAGAACCGGACGAAATCGTGGCCGAACCGCTCGCCGCCGTGTAGTCGCTGCCGGCCAAAGCCGACGCGTCGCTGGTGGCGTAGTCGAACGTCACATTTGAGCCGACCGTCGCGCTCAACTGCACGGTGAAGGTCATCGTCCCGGCGTCCTCGTCGACCGTCACATCGTTTACCGACAGTTCGGGAACGATCGCCGTCTGATTGGTGACATCCAGCCGATACATCTGCACCGCATTGGTGGTTGTTCCCGTTACGCGGGCGTAGTAAGTTCCGGCCGCCGGTAGACTGGCATTGGTAATTGCCTCGGGCGAGCCGACTCCATTGACATTCGCCAATGCCAACACGGTCGTACCGTTGCTGTCGAGTAGTTCCAGATTCAAGTTGCCTTGCGCGGCCGCGTTGAAACTTGTCTGCGTGCCGCCCTGCGGACCTTGGTTGTAGGTCGGTCCGATTGGCGTCAGCGTCAGATCCACGGTCGAAGCCGAAGCGACGCTAAAGCTGAAGACGTCCACATCCTGTTCATCGTCGATGCTGACGAAATCATTGGCGCTCGGCGAGACAGCCGTGGTCGTGCCGTTGCTGCCAATCGTGACCGTCGAACCAGACGCGACCGCGCCCAGCGGCGTGGCCCCGGCGACCGTGTTATTTAAAGTCTTCTCGTAGGCGTCGCCGTAATGCCGCTGAGCCCCCAAGATATCGTCGAATTGCGGCCCATCGAACGACGTATTGATGAACGGCTCCATCAGAAAGCCAGCATTGTTGGATTCGACGTGCGCCAAACCGATTCCGTGACCTGCTTCGTGAGCCAGAACGTCTCGCAGACGAATCGAGTTGCCGCCGGTCGTCGCATAAAAGTTGTCCGCCGTGTCGATCACCATGTCGCCATGATTGGGGTAGAAGTTGTAGGCGAGAACGCCGGAGTTTCCGTCGATGCGATGCCCACCAATACGCACGTCGCCGCGTACGTTCACTACGCCTGGCGCGCTGCTGCTGATGTTGGTAAATGCCGCTCCGTCATCGTTCGGCTCGTAAACGTAAGTGATCCCCGTCACCTCGCTCCAGCGATCAAAAACGCTGGCAAAGTGAGTGAACCAAGGCTCGTCCGTGTAGTCGCTGTTGGCCGTCGTCACGCCGTAAATCGAGCCGAGATAGGATACCAAGTTGCTTGGATCGGCGGATTCGCCACTGATCCCGCCGAGTGCGGGAATCGCTGTGCCATCCGGCACGATGCTCCAGGTCAGCGTAATCGGATCGCCTTGTCCCCAACCGCCGCCGCTGGAAGCCGTTGTGCTCCAGCGTCCGCTGAGCGTGAACGGCGAAGCAACGCTCGGATCGCCCTCGGATTCGTGGCCCACGTGATCTTCAATCGAATCCACGTACTCCTGCGGCGTATCCGGCGCGAACACAACGTGCGCGTGAACGTGATCGTCGTCGCTATGGAAATCCGCCTCGCTTGCGGGAGCGATCGCATCGGGATTCGCCGCGATGTATTCGTTCGTTGTGCCCGGCGCGTAGGCTAACTGTAACGCGTCGCTCGCCAACATCCGCCGATCTTCGAGCGGTTCGAATATCGTGCGGCGACGCGCCCGTTGAGAAAGTGCCTGTTGTCGACCTGCTGTCCGAGACTTTCGGCCCGCTTGGTTTTGCTTGCGCATCGTTGAACTTCCCGCCAGAATGAATGGCGGCCGAAACCGCCGTAGGAAAAGAGCGAATTGCGCGGTAGCGAGTTACTTCAGCGAAAGCGAGGCAAAAAACCGGCGAGAACTCGCCCGTACGATTTGCAAATGCCGCTTGTGCCAAGCACCAGCCCCCAGGTCCGCGCTTAAATTCAGCCGTGAATGTATCGGACTCAAATCCGATTGTCAAAGACAAAGATCGACCTACTCACAAAATTCCAATTCTTCCCACGACGCAACGGATGAAGGCACATCAATACATTCTTTTTGCCCGCGATTCCCGGCTCCCTTGACTGGCGACATGGGGGGCGTTCAACTAATTGATGCCCGATGGAAGGGTAGATCGTAGCTTCGCCGGGAACAAATTGTCATGAGCCAAGTGCTAGCGGAACATACCGAGTCACCCGTAGCAGCGAGACCGCTTTATCAGCCTTTGGTCGTCGTTCTTGGCGCCGCGGCGGCGGGAATGCTGGTGGATCGGTTTCTCACGCCACCACTCTTCTTATGGCAATTTATGGCGGCCATCAGCTTGCTTGTATGGTGGTGGAACCATACGCGATCCCATCATAACACGATTGATAATAGCGAACTCTATAACAGTCTCCTGCTGCTATGTGTGGCGTTATCGGTGGCGGCGACTTGGCATCACCTTTGTTGGCGCTGGTTTCCTAAGGACGACTTGGCTTGGTCTCTCAGCGAGCACTCCCAACCGGCGATGATCGAAGGCGTCGCGTTGAGTGGGCCTCGATTGCTGCCCGCGCCACCGCCGAACCCGCTGGCGACACGCGAGTCGGAAGAACGATGCTCGGTCGACCTGCGCGTGACGGCCGTTCGCCAAGAAGACGAGTGGCAAAGTTGTTCGGGACGCACTCGCCTGATCGTGGACGCCGCGTCGTTGGATATTCAAGCGGGCGACCGACTTCGCATTGCCGGCTTTGCGCGGCGTCCATCTCGTTCCCATAATCCCGGCGAATTCGATGAAGCGAAATTTCACCGTGGGCAGCGGCGATTGTTCTTGCTGCGCGCCACATCGGCCGACGCCGTGCAAGTAGTCCAACGTGGCAGTCCCTGGTCTCCCTGGCGATGGCTACAAGCGGTGCGGGCTGGTGGGAATTCCATGCTGTGGCGTTATCTGGGTCGCACGCAAGCCGGATTGGCGGCCGCTGTGTTATTAGGGCTTCGCGAACAAGTCGATCGCGATCGCACGGAATCGTTCATGCAAGCTGGAACGATCCATCTGCTGGCGATTTCGGGATTGCACGTGGGGATTTTGGCTATGGGACTAATGTTCGCGGCCAGATTCTTCCTGCGTCATCGCCGTATTGCGTGGATGGCGGCCGCGGGGTTGGTGCTGGCCTACGCGCTGCTTACCGACGCTCGCCCGCCAGTGATGCGCGCCGCCGTGTTAGTCGGCGTTATTTGCGTCGGCCGTTGCCTCGGTCGCCCCACGCTGGGATTCAACACCTTGGCCGCTGCGGGTCTGTTGGTGCTGGCCCTCAATCCCGATTCGCTGTTCCAAACGGGAGCTCAACTCTCGTTTCTCGCCGTGGCAACCTTATCCGCCTGCGGTCCGCTCCTGCTGCCTAGGCCGACGGAAGACCCGATCGAACGACTTATCGAATCGGTGAGGCCCTGGTGGTCGCGCTCACTACGCGCGATTGCCGGCTGGAGTTTCCGACTGTGGCTTACGAGCGTGCTTGTATGGCTGGTTGCCCTGCCACTCGTGTCGCAGCGTTTTCATTTGGTGTCCCTGGTGGCAATCATCGCGAATCCCATTGTGTGGATACCAATCACGTTGGCCCTGTTTTCCGGCTTCGGAGTCTTGCTGTCCGGCCCGGTAGCGCCACCGCTGGCCGAAATGTTTGGCTGGATATGTGACCGTTCTTTCGCGGCGTTGGAAGCGATCGTAGTGCTCGCCAGCCACATTCCGTATAGCCATGTGTGGACTGCCGGCCCTGCCTTGTCCTGGGTTGTGATCACCTACCTGCTGCTCGGCGCGTGGTATGTGTTGTCGCAATATCGCCCCCGCGGGTCAATATTATGTCTGCTGCTAATAGCCTGGCTCGCCGTGGGGCTAACAACGTCACCGCCAGCAATGCGACAGTGGCGGCTGGCAACCCATGACGAAATGAGGCTCACCTTTCTTTCGGTGGGACATGGTTGTTGTGTAGTGATCGAATTGCCCGACGGCCAAGTGTGGCTGTATGACTGCGGTCGATTGGGGCAACCCGATACCGGCGAACGCATCGTGTCCGAATCACTGTGGGAGATGGGAATTCAACATGTGGATCGAGCCATCATCTCACATGCCGACGCGGATCATTACAACATCCTTCCTGGATTGATGCAGCGCGTTCCCGTCGCGGAAGTATGTGTGTCGCCTTGGATGTTCACGGAGCGGTCGGAGGCGTTGTCGACATTCGAGCGGGCCGTCGAACAGCAGGGCGCGCTGTTTCAGGAAATTGACGCGGGAGACATTCTGTGGGAATCAACGTCGAACGCGATGTCGATCGACGTGCTGCATCCCGTCTCGGAGACAAGCCACTCCACCGACAATGCGAACAGTATTGTGCTGCGAATCCGGCGCGACGGACAAACAATGTTATTGCCGGGCGACTTGGAGGCGGATGGAATGCGACGCGTGTTGGCTCAACCATCGACTCACGCTCAATTGGTCATGGCGCCTCATCATGGAAGTATCCGTAGTTCGCCGGACTCCTTTGGAAGCTGGGCTCGTCCCGAATGGGTGGTCGTAAGTGGCGGCGAGCCAACCGATCCCCGTCTACGTCAGGCGTTTGCCCAACACGGAGCCTCGCTGTTTAACACGGATGAACTCGGTGCGATTCGTTGCACGTATCGCACCCGCCGAGATGGCTCGCGCGTCAGCTTGTTAGAGCACTGGTCGGGCACGCGCTGGCAGACGTTGGCGCGTGCCCAGCGGCCCGCCTATTTGTGACGAAATATCTCGCTGTTGACGGTCAGCAAGATCAAGTCGCGGACGCCGTAGTTTCGTTTTGCCGCCATGTCGACTAGTCGCTCGATTTCGGCGCGATCCGAGAATCCCATCTCCCGGCCGGTGGAGAATGTCAACAGCTTGGTCAGCAGCGACTTGGCCAATCCACGCTCGTCGCTCGCAAGCAGGTCGCGGAACTCGCGGAAGTCGGCGAACGGCCGGCCATCGGCCAACTGACCGCTGGAGTCGACGGGCGGCCCCAAGCGGTAACGTACCTTGCCGCCATTCACCAGCGTCTCCACGCGGTCGCCTTCGCCAAGGCTGCGGAAGCGTTCGCGCCAGCCGCCGATCGGGTTGAAGCTTTCCAATGCGAACCCCGGCGGATCGATCGCTCGATGACATCCGCGGCAGCTATCCAGGCTGCGATGCTTGTCCAGCAACTCGCGAAGCGTCGTCGCGCCGCGGATATCCGGTTCGACGCCGGGCACTCCCGCCGGCGGCGGCGGGGCGGCTTGCCCCAAGATCCGTTCCATCACCCACACGCCCCGCACGACAGGCGAAGTGTTCGTGCCATTGGCCGAAACCTTCAGCACGCTCGCTTGACTCAAGAAACCGCCGCGCACGCTATCCGGCGGCAAAGTCACGGCGCGTATTTCCGGTCCGGTCACTCCGTCGATCCCGTAGTGTTCGGCCAGCCGATCATTCAACATCGCGAAGTCCGACTTGACGATATTTCGAGCGCCGAGGTTGTCCGCGACCAACTGGCGAAAGTACGCCCGCGTCTCGTCCACCATCGAATGCTGGAGATAGCGGTCGAACTCCGGGAACAACGCGCTGTCGGGATTCGTGAAATCGATCTCTCGCAGGTTAAGCCAAGCGTCGGTTAAGTCCGTGACGAAGCGATCCGACCGCGGATCGTCGAGCAGCCGTTGTGTTTGAGCCAGCAGCACGGCCCGGTCCGAAGTGAGTTTGCCGTCCGCCGCCGCGGCCAACAATTCGTCGTCGGGAGCCGTCCGCGTCAGAAAGTAGGCCAGTCGCGTTGCCAGTGCGAAATCGTCCAGCCGGCCCGGATTCTCTTTCAGATACAGGAAGTCGGGCGAGCAGAAAATTGCCATGACCGAGGCTCGTAGCGATTCCTCGAACGTCGATCCTTTAGCCAGTTCCGACTTGAACAGCTCGACATACGTTTCGACTTGCGAGGCTGGCACGGGCCGTCGAAACGCTCGCGAAGCCACCCGCGTCAACACCGGCGTCACATCGGCAGCCGGGTCCCTCGATGCAATCTCAAACTTGCCGACATAATTCGGCCGCTTTCGTTCGTTCGGGTTGCGAGGCATGATCTCGCGGCGATCCAGCCCTTCGAATACCAAGCGGTGTCCACGAGTGGGAAATTCGTCCGTCAGCGGGCCTTCGATTTCGACGTGCTGAATCGCCAAGCCCGGCCCCTTGTAACCGGCAATTCCATCGCGGCGAATCTCGTTGTCGCGATCGAATAATCCTTGCGGAGTGATGTCGATCATGTATCGCGCGCCGATCCAAGCTTTCAATTCGACCGTTGTGGGCTTGCCGGGCGGCATCGAAAAGTAGCCGAACGTTGGCATCTCGGCCCCGCGCGCGAATGTCGTCGCTCCGATCGCGAACGTGATCGGGGCATCCGATTGATAGGCGTAGCCGGTCACGCGAACTTTGTACCAGCCGTCGCGAGCCACGTTGGCTTCGCGCAGCATGCCCGACGGATACCCAAACGACTTAAAGAACACGACCGCCCCGTCGTCGCGGTGAAGCCAAATTTTGCCGAGCCACTGCTCCGCGCCGCGCGTGTCGGCATAGCTGGCCCGCGTGATCTTCGACTCGGGCGGGTCCGCGTTCTTCGCCGTGGCTTCGTCCAACACGTCCTCGGCACATTCCAAGTACCGCTGCAACTGGACCATCGAAATGCCAAGCGACGCGCCGACATTGTCAAACTCGTGCGAGCGGCTATCTTCCGGCAGCCGCTCGGCCAGCTTCAGATTCGTGCCGAACAGATCGTTCATCGTGTTTTCGTACTCGCGCCGATTCAGCCGGCGGAGCACCGTGCCTTTGGCCGCCTGATGCGCCTTCGTCAGCTCGCCGCCTAACAAAGCCAGAAAAGCTTGGCGTTCCGCTTTGGCTGGCGCTTCAATCGAGGCCGGCGGCATTTCACCCGACGCGACTCGGTCGTGGATTCGTTCCCACTTAGCGAAGGCCGCTTGATCGTCGAGTTTCGTACCCAACCGCGTGAGATCCAAACCGGCCTCGGCCGCATCGCCTTCGTGACAGTCCAAACAGTGTTGGCGGATGAACGGCGCCACGGGACGCAAGTCCGCCGCGGCGGCTCGATCGGACGCTAGCAGCGAGCAAAGCCAGACGACGGTGATTGCCAAAGCAAGGGATAAGCGTGAAGCGGCCGAGTTCGCCGGGCGGTGGCGGCGGCTAGAAAAGCTTGTACGAATCATGCGTGCGGTTCGAGAAACGAATATCGTCGAATCGGGCTCGACATGAGCCCTCCGCACTCATCGTAATTCAAGCCCCACGCAGACGACACTTGGACGCGGACCCGTTAGGCGCCAGCATCAGATTTCCGACTCGATGGACGCTTCCTTAGCCGCGTGATTTTGGTGCGGCGAAACTGTCCGCTCGCTTGGCTCGTGGATTCTGATCGGATTCGGAGAGAAGGATCGGCGGCTAACGATGAAATCGGAACCTTTAGAGCGGTTCTGCGTCAAGAAAACGTGAAAAACGGTGGGACGGTAAATTCTTAGCTAAATTGACCTTCCCGGTGGGTCGAATTGAAGTAAGATAGGACGGCACTAACGGCCCGGCTGGCACCATGCGTGCTGGTTATGTTGCCTGGAAGCCCGCCCGGGCGGGGCTCTCTCCCGCCTTTTTCCCGCATGTTGATACAGTTGGACCGTCGACATGCGCGGCTGACGAAGGTCGATCGTTCCCGCTGCGGTTTCTCCCTGGTGAGATCATCCGATTCGCCCTGTTCGGATGGGTGAATTGCCGCCGGGAGGCAGCAAGTTATTGTGTGAACTGTTATCGCCACATTCGGCACACACGTTTTTAGTTCCTGGTTGTAGGTAAGGTTATGGACCTGGCCAAATTGCGAAACATCGGTATCTCGGCTCACATCGACTCTGGCAAGACGACGTTGAGCGAGCGAATTCTTTTCTACACGGGTCGCATCCACAAGATGGCCGAGGTTCGCGGTGGCGATGGCGGCGCGACGATGGATCACATGGAGCTGGAGCGCGAGCGCGGCATCACGATCACCAGCGCCGCGACCAGCGTCACTTGGAAAGATCACGCCATTAACTTGATCGACACGCCGGGCCACGTCGACTTTACCGTGGAAGTCGAACGCAGCTTGCGGGTGCTGGACGGCGCCGTGTTGGTGTTATGTGCCGTCGGTGGCGTGCAATCGCAGTCGATGACGGTCGACCGCCAAATGAAGCGTTATCACGTGCCGCGATTGGCTTTCATCAACAAGATGGATCGCACCGGCGCGAATGCCAAGCGAGTTTGCCAGGAGCTTCGCGATAAATTGGGCGCGGACGCGATCCTGATGCAGTTGCCGATCGGCGCTGGCGATAATTTCAAAGGGATCATTGACCTGATCACGATGAAGGCCCTGTATTTCGAGGGGCAAGAAGGCGAAATCATTCGCGAGGACGCGATTCCGGCCGACATGGCCGACGAGGCGGCCGCGTCTCGCATGCAGATGCTCGAATCGCTGGCGATGTATAGCGACGAGATGATGGAGTTGCTGCTGTCGGAAGAAGAAGTCTCGATCGACTTGATCCACAGCGTGACCAAGATGGCGGCGCAGCAGCAAGACGCCACGCCGGTCTTCGTGGGCTCGGCCTTCAAGAACAAGGGCGTGCAGACGTTGCTGGACGCCGTGGTTCGCTATCTGCCGTCTCCGATGGAACGCCAGATCCGCGCCAACGACTTCGCCAACCCCGAAGTCAAGATGGAACTGACGCCCGATCCCGCGCAGCCGTTCGTCGGCATGGCGTTCAAGATCGTGGAAGATCCCTACGGCCAGTTGACCTTCATGCGGATTTACCAAGGCAAGGTCAGCAAGGGCGAGATGTATCTGAATCAGCGAACCGGCCGCAAGGAACGTTTCAGCCGCATTGTGCGGATGCATGCCGACAAGCGGGAGGAAATCGATTCGGCCGAAGCCGGCGACATCGTGGCGATCATGGGCGTCGACTGCGCCAGCGGCGATACCTATTCGTCACAAGCCAAGTACTGCACGCTGGAAAGCATGTTCGTGCCCGAGCCGGTGATTAAGATCGCCGTCTCGCCGACCAGTCGCTCGGAAGCGGACAAGATGGGCAAGGCGTTGCAACGCTTCCGCAAGGAAGACCCGACGTTCCGCGTCTTTAATGACGAAGAGACCGGCGAAATCGTGCTGGCCGGCATGGGTGAGTTGCACTTGGACATTTACATCGAGCGGATGCGTCGCGAATACGGCGTGGAAGTCGAAGTCGGCGCGCCGAAGGTTAGCTACCGTGAGTCGCCGACCCAGGTCGCCGAGTACAACTACAAGCACAAGAAGCAAACCGGCGGTTCCGGTCAGTACGGTCACGTGGTTGGCAAGTTCGAGCCGCTGCCGCACGACGCGGAAGAGATGTTTGTCTTCGAGGAAAAGATCGTCGGCGGTCGCATTCCGAAGCAATACATTCCTTCGGTCGAGAAAGGCTATCGCAACTGCTTGGACAAGGGCCCGTTGGCTCAGTTCCCGGTGGTCGGCCTCAAGATTACGTTGGAGGACGGCTCGTATCACGAAGTCGACAGCTCGGATCGCGCGTTTATGATCGCGGCCCAAGACTGCTTCCGCGAAACGTTCCCGCGCACTAAGCCGGTGCTGCTCGAGCCGATCATGCGAGTTGAAATTGAATGCCCCGAGAACTTCCAAGGCTCCGTGGTGGGCGACGTCACCAGCCGTCGCGGTATCATCGCCGCGACCGACATGCGTGACGGCATTACCAAGATCGTGGCGGAAGTGCCGTTGGCAGAAACGTTCGGCTATGCCACCGATCTGCGAAGCATGACGCAAGGTCAAGGCACGTTCACAATGGAACTGCATACCTACCGTCGCGTGCCGCCGTCCATCCAAGAAGACGTGATCGCCGAGAAGAAGCAAGCTCAGCTTGTCGGCGCCAAATAGCGTCCGGGCGGAATCAATCGGTTGCCGGCCGTTCGGCCGCGGCGGCTGGCTGACGGCGGATGCGATCGTCCACCAGCCGCATGACTTGCTGTTCGTGCAACGGCAATTCGCGCTGACACCGACAAACCATCCACGTGACGTGGCCGCCAGCTCGTTCCCGGTGCTGGCAGACCGGGCATTCCCACACTCGACGCAGATCGTATTTCAATCGCTCGTAAGGGCCACGCATAACTCGCCTGCTCCCAATTCCCGCCGCCCGAATCGGGCGCGGCGATTAGTGATTGTGTCCGTGATCGTGATGGCCTTGATAAATCGCGTGCTTCGCTTGCCCGCGAGCCACGACGTAGGCCAGCAGATCCATGATCTCTTCCCGCGTGAGCTTGTCGAGCAGTCCCTTGGGCATGATCGACACCGGCGACTTTTGCCGCGAATCGATCTCCGATTTCTTCAACACGATCGGCTGCGTCTTGGCCAGCGGATTCTCGATCACCTTCACGGTGTCCGGCGTCTCTTCCAGAATCAAGCCCGTAATCACTTTGCCTTCGTCGGTCACGAACACGTAAGTCTGAAACTTCTCGTTGATCCGCGCCGACGGATCTAGCATCTCACGCAAGATGTCGACCGGTTTGAACTTGTCGTCCAGTTTGGCCAAGTCCGGTCCGATCGACTGGCCGGCGTCGTTCAGCTTATGACAAGCGACACAGTTGGCGACGGTAAACATTTGCTTGCCGTTGCCGTACGAGCGGCCCAGCTCCATGAGGCTGTCGAGCGACGCGGCCAAGTCGTCGAATTTCCATTCGGTACGCGGGCGGCGATCCTTCAGCAGATCGTCCCGGACCGGCAGATTCGCGGTGGCCAAGTAGCCATCGGGATCCGCCAGGTATCCGTCCAAATCCTCGACGACATACAACGCGCCGTACATTCGCCGCCAATGCCCTGGGTACGTGCAAACATACGGATACACGCCGGGTTGGTTGGGCGCGGTGAAGCTAAGCTTTTGCGAATCGCGAGGCTGCAACAATCGGCTGGCCAGTAAAATGCGATTCGACGGCGGCACATACTGACGCTCGGCCGACTTCGGATCCTGCGCCGTGGCTTCCGCCAGCAAACCGACTTCTTCGAGAGCGCCCGGCTGCAGAATCACAAAGTTGTGCGGCATCAAATCGGAATTCTCGAACAGAAACTCCACCGGCTTGCCGGCCGCCACGACGATCGTTTCCTTGTCGTAAGACATCCGTTCGAGCAGCGTGCCGACGCGGATCACGCGCACGCCCAATTCCCGCAGCTCGGCCCGAGCCTGTTTGGCTTCCTCGGCCGGCAGCAGCGTCGCCAACGATTCGGAGAATTCGAGCACGTCTAGCGCGGCGGGCGACGTCCGCTCGGCCGTCGGAATCTTGCGCACCAGCGCCATCGAAGCGTCCAGCAGCGGGCGCGCCTGTTCGGCCGGCCACGCTTGACGCGGAATCCGTCGCAAGGCCCGAATCGCCGCCAACGCATCGGTCCCTTCGGTCACAAACGACGACAGACGTTCAAACGTCTGGGTCTCTTGGCCGCGAACCGAAGTCAACGCGTTCATCGCCGCGCGTCGCACCAAGCCCGCCGGCCCGCCGCCTTCCAAAGCAAACTCGACGCTCGGCTTCGGCGCCGGGTTCTTCTCTTGGCTGAAGACCACATTGCGGCTTTCGTCCAACACCTTGATCGTGAAATTGTTCAACCGATTCCCCAAGTCGCCTTCGGTGCGGTTGTAGATCGCGATCTTGTCGATCGGCAACGCTTCGCCCAAATCCAATTCCCACCAGGGATCAGGATTGTCCTCGGGCGTGTGGGTTTGCCCGCCGTCGCCATACGATCCGCTTTTGTTGCCGTCGATCGCACGACTGGCATCGCCGCCGTGAGCGGTGCTGCTCTGCGTGGCTTTGCCGCGTCGAGCCACGTTGCGGCCATCGCTGTAGACCTCGACTTCGGCCAACGTCAGCGTCGCTCGACCGGGAATCTCGATCCGCACGTAGCGGCCGTAGTCGCCCTGTGCCGATCCAGCTTTCGCCGCCAAATTCTCGGGCAGCTTGTTCAACAGAGGCTCGACGCGCGGATACAACGCCGCCCGCAAACTGCCGTCCGGGATCAGCGGCATCGAGTTCACTAGGTCGCGCAGCGAGTGGACCGATTGCGTCGCCAGTTGCCAAGCTGGCTCGGGCGAGTTGTCGACGGACATCAACGCGACGAACGCAATCTGCCGAATCACGGGCTGATCGGCGCCGGTGGCCAGCTTCTCCAGTTCCGCCCGAGCCTGCGTCAGCTCGTTCGCGCTGCGCATCGACAACAGCCGCACCAAGTCGAACACGACCGACTCGTCCTGGCTTTGCTGCCGAGCGTCGATCGTGTGAATCGCGTCCAACAGGATTTGCATTTCGGACTTGTTTTCCAGTTTGGCCAAGCCGGCCAGAGCCTCGCGGCGATACTCGTCACGAACGCCCGCGCGGTACAGCAGCTCCAAGAAGACCGCCCGGCCGCGTTCCATTTCCAGCAGCTTGTCGGTGCTGATGTTCTTCAGCAGAAACCGAGCGCCGGCATCCGTGGCGAAAGCAATCTCGTCGCCGCGAGCCAACGCCGCTTGGAAGTAGCCTTCGATCGTTCGCATCGTTTCCGCACGCACGAAATCGACGTACGGATCCGACGGCTGTTCGGCCGCGATGATCGGAATCTCGATCGCTTCGGGAACCTTGTAGAAGCTGGCGGCTCGAACCGCTTCCAGCCGCACGCGTGGATGTTCGTCGGCCGCCAATTGCCGGAACAGCTCCAACGAATTCGACACGTCGTCGCGCCAATAACACAGCACGCGCGCCGTCGCGGCCCGCGCATGCGGTTCGGGCGACTTCAGCATCTGCTCCAGCAACGTCGTATTCACCACGTTGTGATGCTGATGCACCCACAAAGCTTCCATCAAATGGTGTTCGTAGTTCGGATCGTTCCAGTCCAGCCGCTTCGTCCACCGTTCGACCGCCGCGATTACTTCGTCCGTATCGCGTCCGCTCAACTCCAGCTTCGCCCAATACCGCTCGCGGTCCACCGGCGACTTGAGCACGTCCAACAATTGGTCGATCGGCGCGCCGGCGATTTGCGGCGGCTTGCTTAGCTGCCGACCTTTGTACGTCACGCGATACACGCGGCCATGCGTGCGATCGCGGCTGGGATCTCGCAAGTTGTGTTGCATGTGGCCGATGATCGGGTTCTGCCAATCGGTAAAGTAGATCGCGCCGTCCGGCCCCATTTCGACATCCACCGGGCGGAAGTTCGCGTCCTCGGAAAAGACGATCGGATCCAGTTCCTCGGCCGTGTGGCTGCCGCCGTTCTCGCCCAACTTATATCGCAGAATTCCTTGGAAGCCGATCACGTTCGCGACCAGCAGATTCCCCTGCATCTCGTCCGGGAAATGTCGACTCGAAAGCAGCTCGGTCGCCGGGCAAGGCCGCGTGCGTTGTTGATAAACGGTCGGCGGTCGATTGTGCTTCATCGGAAACTCGACGCGCCCCGAGAACAACGCGCCGTCGTAAGGCACCGCGCCCGTTCCGTCGTGAACCGTCTCTTGCGACCAAGGCCCGAACACATGGCCGTGCGGATTGGCGAAGCCGTGCGAGACATATACCTCGAACTTCATCCGCCGCGGGTCGTATCGAAACACCGCGCCGTTCGCGACTCGTTCGACCGGCCCGTAAGGCGTTTCGACTTGCGTGTGGTGAAACGTCCCCTCTTGAAAATACATCGCTCCGCCCGGATCCAGCGTGAAGCTGTTGGCCGTGTGATGCGTGTCGGCCGAATCGATGCCGTGCAGAATCGCCTCGCGCACGTCGGCCACGTCATCGCCATCGGTGTCCTTCAAGAACAAGATGTCCGGCGCCATCGCCACGAGCACGCCGCCGTTCCAGAACTCGAAACCCGTGGGATTGTGCAAGTCGTCGATGAACGTCTGGCATTTGTCCGCCACGCCATCGCCGTCCGTATCTTCCAGGATCAGCAGCTTGTCGTTCATCTCCTCTTTCGGCTTCCAGTGCGGATACGTCGGCCAAGCCGCGACCCACAATCGGCCCCGCGTGTCCCAAGCCATCTGCACCGGATTGATTAGTTCGGGAAACATCTCCTCGCTGGCAAACAGATTGATCGCCATGTCTTTGTGGACCCGCATGCGGCTAACGGCGTCTTGTCCGCTGAGGAACAGATGCGTGCCGTTCGGTCCCGCGCCGGGCCGATTCGTGACGACGGGAATGAAGTCCGGCGTGTTATCGTCGCTCACCTCGATCTCGCGGCCTTGAGCCGCCGCCCAAATTTTGGCGTCGCGATTGGCCGTCATCACGTCCAGCACTTCCATCTCGCGTTGCATCACCTCGAAGTTCGTTTGTCCGTCCACGAACCGCAGGCTGGCTCGCCCGCCGTAAATCGAATAGCCGTCGACCGTGCGATAGCGATTGAACCAATAGAAGTTCTTCTCCTTCACGGCCGTGCGAATTCGCTCGATCGCCGCCGCGTCGTACTTCGCCAACGGCCCGCTGGGGAACAGCGAGCGGTCGATGATCGATGCCAGTAAATGGTTGCCCAACTCGTTCAAGTGAATGCCGTTGATCGTGAACGGCTTTTGCGAAGCTTGGAACAACTCGCGCGTCGGATGAAACAGATCGACGAAGCGAACTTGGTTGGCCCGTGCCACTTCGCCCATCGCCGCCGTGTAGATCGCCAGCCGCGCGTTGTTCGCGCTGCCGTCCGGCAAGTTGCGGTTCTTCAAGTTTTCGTGGGCAATCGGCGAGAACAGCACCAGTCGCGGCGCACTCTGGCCGTTGTACTTTTGGCTCAGCGTGTGTTTGATAAAGCCGTCCAAGTCTTGCTTGAACTTGTCCAAGCCCGCTTCGCCCGCAAACGATTCGTTGTAGCCGAAGAAGGCGAAGATCACGTCCGCCTTGGTGCGAGTCAACCAATCGTCGGGCGAGCCGAAGTTGGCCGAACGCAGTCGCAGCGTGAGTTCGTCGCCCGAGAAGCCGAGGTTGCGGAATGACAATTCATGCTCGGGAAAGCGAGCTTGCAGCCGCGCTTCCAGCCAGCCAGCATGCTGCATCCGCTCGGCCAACGTGTTGCCGATGATCGAGATATGGTCGCCCTGATTGAGCGTTAGATCGTCTTCGCCGTAAACAACATTCGAGATCGCCGCCAGTTGCAAAATCAATAGCGGCAGCCAAGCGTTGAGGAATCGCTGCATCGTTTCCGTCCCTAGGTGACAAGCGTTTCAAGGTGGGTTCTCACGGGGCTTCGCGAGCCCCGGTAAGTCGATCTCTTGGAAACA
>JAWKTM010000033.1:0-77716 GCA_041399085.1 Pirellulaceae bacterium | reverse complement strand
GCGGCGACATCGGCATGGAAGAACCGGGCGGTCGAAGGTCGACGCTCGCGATTGGATTCTGGCTAGATCTGGGAGGGCCAAGACGATGTTGACGATTAAGTTTGGCGATCGACACAAAACGTGTGATGGCGTCTCGCGACGTTCGTTCCTGAAAATCGGGGCATTGGGCATCGGCAGCCTGACGCTGGCCGACTTGCTGCGAGCCGAAGCGGTTTCCGGCGTGCGAGCCTCGAACAAAGCCATCATCAACATCCATCTCAGCGGCGGGCCTTCGCACCAAGACATCTTCGATCTCAAGCCCAACGCGCCGGCCGAATTCCGCGGCGAGTTCAATCCGATCCGCACGAACGTGCCCGGCCTCGAAATCTGCGAGCACTTGCCCCAACTGGCGAAGATGGCCGACAAGTTCGCCGTGATTCGCTCATTGGTCGGATCCAACGCCGGCCACAGCAATTTCCAAACGCACACGGGCTTCAATACCAAGAGTCTCACAAACGTCGGCGGCCGACCGTCGATCGGCAGCGTCATCGCCAAGCTCCACGGCAGCTCGCCGAACGGCGCACCGGCCTTCGTCTCGTACAACGGCGGATCGCCCGGCTACCTCGGCCCGGTCTATTCACCGTTCTCGCCCAGCGAGGCGATGAAGGTCCTGCGTATGAATGGCAACATGACGGTCGATCGTCTATCCGACCGCACAAGCCTGCTCACTTCGCTCGACACGATCCGCCGCGATATCGACGGCAGCGGCCAGCTCGACGCTTTGGACAGCTACACGCAACGAGCCTATGACATGGTCACGTCGGGCGAAGTCGCCAACGCGTTGGACCTGAAGCAAGAAGATCCGGCGATCGTCGACCGCTACGGCCGCCCCGGCCAGAACGTGCTGTATGCCCGGCGGCTGATCCAAGCCGGCGTGCGAGTCGTGACGCTGAACGCCTCGTGGGGCGGTTGGGATACGCACCGCAACAACTTCGTGACGCTGAAGAAGAACCTCACGAATATGGACCAAAGCCTCGCCGCGCTGCTGGACGACCTCCAGCGGTTCGACATGCTCGACGACGTATCGGTCGTCGTGTGGGGCGAGTTCGGTCGGACGCCACGCGTGAACAAGAGCGCCGGCCGCGATCACTGGCCCAAGCTGTCGATGGCTTGGCTGGCCGGCGGCGGCATGCGAACCGGTCAAGCGATCGGCACCAGCAGCCGCTACGCCGAAGAAGCCCAGGACCGACCGGTCGATTATCAAGAAGTGCATGCCACGCTGTATCGCAACATGGGCATCGATCCGGCCAGCACCACGATCACCGATCCCAACGGCCGGCCCCAGTATCTGCTGGACTTCCGCGATCCGATTAGCGAACTGGTCTAAGCCCGCCCACATCGAACCAATTCGCACCGCGCGATTCCATCCCCACAACTACCAACAGGCGTTGCCATCCACGGCGGAGGCAACGCCTGTTTTCTTTTCCTAACACTTCACCACTCGATGCGTCACAGTTGTCATCAACAACCGTCGGCAATTGCTCGACGAGACACGTTGTCTTAGACTCGAAAACCGGGCAGCCGCCGGGGACAAGCGGCTTCGAGACAGGGAATGAAGCGAGGCAGCAATGTTCAAACTCCGGCCGTATCTTTCGGCTCTTGCGTTTGGACTGGCCTACTTCTTGGCCGCCGAAGTCGGTCATGCTTTGTCGTTCCAACAAGCCAGCATCGCCACGTTTTGGCCCCCCAGCGGCATCTTCGTCGGCGTGTTGTTTTTTGTTCCGCCACGTCGCTGGCCTTGGTTCATCGCGGCGGCAATCGCGGCGAATCTCGTGTCCGATATTGGCTGGCACCAAAAACCACCGCTCGTCTCGCTTGGCTTCACGCTAGCCAACTCGGTCGAGGCCGTTGTCGGCGCCTACTTGCTCCAGCGATTTCGCGAGCCACATTTCACGCTTCGCAGCCGCCGGCATGTGCTGCTCGGCATGCCCCTGGCCGCACTCGCCGCCGCTTGCGGAGCCACCATCGGCGCGGCGATCGTCTGCTTCTGGCAACCCACGGCCAACTACTTTCCCACCTGGGCCGTCTGGTGGTCCAGCGACGTGATGGGAATGCTGCTGGTCGGTCCGCTCGTGGTCGCCGCGCTGCGCCAGCAATGGGACAACCTCCGTCTGCTCTCTTGGCCCCGCCGCTTCGAACTCGTCGCCATGCTGGCCTCGACCGCGTTGCTATCCCACATCGTGTTCAGCGACGTTCATCCCGTGTTCGGCTTTACATTCGCCGTGATTCCGATCCTGCTGTGGCCAGCCCTGCGTTTCTGTGCCAAATCCGTTTCGCTGGCCATCGTGGTGATCGCCTTGGTCGCGATCTGGAACACCTTGCACGGCCGCGGGCCGATCGCGCAAGCCGGGTTGCCCGTGGCCCAACAAGTATTCGCGCTCCAGTTCCTGCTGTCCGTGGCCGCCGTGCCGTTTCTGGTGCTGGCCGCCGGAATGCACGAATTGCAAGCCGCCGCGGACGACCTCGAAACCCGCATCGCCGAACGCACGCGTCAATTGGCCGAAGCCGATCAGCGCAAGGACCACTTTCTGGCCGTGCTGGCCCATGAGCTCCGCAATCCGCTCGCCCCGATCAGCAACGCCCTGGCCGTCTGGCCCGCGCTTCAAGACGACCCGGCCGAGCAAGAGCGGCTGCGTGGCATGATGCAATCGCAACTCGGCCATGTGCTCGCGCTGGTCGACGAACTGCTGGACGTGAATCGCATCTCGCGAGGCAAAGTCGAACTGCGTCGCCAGCCGATCGATCTCGTTCAACTGCTGCGAGACGCCGTGGACTGCATTCGTCCGATGGCCAACAAAGCGAATCAGTCGCTCGACGCCGACCTGCCCGACAAACGCTGGATCGTCGAAGGCGACCCGGTCCGCCTCAAACAAGTCTTCGATAACCTCCTGCACAACGCCTCGAAATACGCCGGCGACAACGCCCGCATTCGTCTGACCGCCGCGGCCAGCAACGGCTTGGCGACCGTGCATGTCCAAGACAACGGCCCCGGAATCCCCGCCGAATACCTGCAACGCATCTTCGAACCGTTCACGCAAGTCGATCAATCCCTGGAACGAGCCCACGGCGGACTCGGCATCGGACTGACACTGGTCCGCAGCCTGATCGAATCCCACGGCGGCACGGTCTCGGCCACCAGCGACGGTCCGAATCTCGGCAGCGACTTCGCCGTCACGCTCCCGCTGACGCGCGTCGAACCGCTCGCCGCCAGCTCCTCGTCATCCACATCGAAACCGCAACACGCGCACGATACGGAAGTGGCTCACGCCGACGACACGCTGCGAATCGATCCGCCGGCGGGGCTTCATCCCGCTCCGGCTGTCGCCAGCGAGCCGTCCGTGTGGGAAGTCCCGCCTCGCCGAGTGCTGGTGGTCGACGACGTGCGAGCCTCCGCGCGGACGCTGGCCATGGTGTTGAAACGCATGGGGCACGAAGTCGAAACGCGGAACGACGGCAGCTCGGCGATCGAAGCCGCGTTGGACTATCGCCCGGATGTCATCTTCCTCGACATCGCCATGCCAGGCATGAGCGGCTACGAAGTCGCCCGCCAACTTCGCTCGGACGCCGCCATCCCCGACGACCTGCTGCTGGTCGCGCTAACCGGCTACGGCCAAGAAGAAGACCGCCGCCAAGCCCTCGCCGCCGGCTTCGACGTCCACATGGTCAAGCCCGTCGACGTCCACATCCTCGCCCAATTCTTCCGCAACCCGCCCGCCGCCTCACGTCCACCGCTTCCAGCCGACGCTTAACGCAACTCGGCGGCGTTGATCGCGCATCCCCAACTTACGACAGTCTGCCCGCAACCGTCTTTATCGCTGATGACCGTGCCTGAATTAGAGGCGGATATCGGCAACCGGGCATAGCTAGCGACATCTCCAACCACCCGGCGACCCGCAATACCGCCCAAACCAGCTTCGGCAAACCACATGACGGAGATGGCCTTAGCGACGTCCAATCTTCGAAGCTATTGGGGAACGACGTGCAAATTCATCGCAAAACGTCTCTCTCAAGATGTGCGAACGCCAAAATATTTTCGTCCCCAACGCCATCCAGGAAGAGACTTTACGGAAATCCGCCACGGACTTTGTTGCAATTTTTGTCGTTCTCGATTCCAATCATGGCACATCGCTGGAATGAAAATTCCGCAACCTCATCAAAATCGAGCGAATCGTTTTTCCCCATTCGGGGTTTACACCGTGTATCTTCTTCTTTTTCTCTTTCTGGAGAGCATGTCATGGTTCGATCTCGTCGACTCGGATTCACGCTCGTTGAATTGTTGGTGGTGATTGCCATTATTGGCGTTTTAGTGGCCATGCTTTTGCCTGCCGTTCAGGCAGCGCGGGAAGCAGCTCGCAGATCGAGTTGCGCTAACAACCTTAAGCAGCAGGGCCTGGCAATACAAAACTATCACGATACATACAAAGTTTTCCCTCCCGCACTCATTGCATCGGGGAGGTATAACAATGCCGCCTATCACACGGCCCACGGCGGCGTGAAGAACACCACTGGTTGGATTCTGCTGGCTCCGTTCTACGAACAAGGCCCACTGCACGACAATTACAATTTCGGCGCACCTTCATCGGTTTCCAGCCCCTACGGAGCCGCGATAGCGAACGGGCAACCCGACACGGTTAACAAGGCGATTTACAGCGCCAAAATCGAAATGCTGCTGTGCCCGTCTCACCCGCAGGCTGGCGAAATCGTCAACAGCGGCGCGGGGAACTCGGCCGACTTCTATTCGCGCAACGACGCCGTTCGCACCAGCTATCTCTTCTCGACCGGTGTGTTCACCGACTATGATCAGCCCTGGCAAAACTTGTCCGGAGACATGCGTCAAGGTACCTTCGGCAACGACGGAGCCGCAAACATGGCAGCCTTGACGGACGGAACCTCGAATACCATCGCCACGGGTGAAGCCGCCGGTGGTCGATTCAAAACCTCCACGAGCTATGGCCCCTGGGGGCTAAATGGCGCCCATACATGTTGTCATGGTCGAACCGTATCAACCATCACTTCCAATGTCCCGACGCCCACGGCAACGGAGAGTCGCGATTGGCATATTAATGCCGCCTATAACAATGACACGCTAGGACGCCAATATGCATGGGGTTGGGGCAGCCTACATCCGGGCGGAGCCCAATTCGCGCTTTGTGATGGTTCCACACGATTTCTACCGGAAACAATGGATTACGGGATTCTCGTTCGTCTGGCTTATATTCACGACGGACAAGCGGTTACCCTTCCATAGCACCTCTTTGCAAACTCATTCTTTAAGGAGCAAGGCAGAGTTGCGTTCGCACCTGCCTCGCTCGCAGTTCTTGCTTACTTGTTTGAAACTCTGAAGGATACATCCGCGATGAAATGGTTAGTTAGGAGTGGATTGGTCTGGACGTTGATTGTGGTTCTCTTGGTCGGCTGCGGAGGCGGCGGTCGCAAGAAGCCGAAGACAGCCCCAGTTTCTGGCACCGTCTTCCTAGATGGTCAACCGGCCGCCGACGTGGAAGTTAGCTTTATCAGTGATACCGCGGAGTTCTCGGGGTACGGCAAGACCAACTCCGAAGGCAAATACGAGTTGGTTCAAGGCGCCGTTCCTGGACTTAACAAAATCACCTTCAGCAAGGTGAAGAAAGGATCGTTCACAATCGATCCCGAAGCCGGCATGGACGAAGAACAGCTTCGTGCGATGGGAATATCCAATCCCTCGGAAGCGGTCGGCGGCGAAACTATTCCTGCCGACTATAGCGACGCCACCAAATCGAAGATCACCTACGACGTGCCAGACGGCGGTGATGAAGGTGTCGACTTCCGTCTGACATCCAAGTGACCAGCGATCGTCACTGCGGGTCCCAATCACCTCGTCGTTCCCAGGCAGCCAGCCTGGGAACGACCCGCCCGCCAGACTTCTACCCTGCATCTTCCAGCCGCAACCAAGCCTGCCGAGTTAGTCGCGGCTACACTGACGGATGACTCAAGTCGGAATGGATGGCTCACTAATTCTCTGGGTAAATCGTCACTCCCCCAGCCCGTGCGAACATTGAAAAAATCCGACTGCCCACCATTTAAAGCCGATCTCGCATCCGTTAAACCATTGGCCTAACGGATTTAATCGAGGTTTTCATGGCTATAGCAGGCTCTCGCACTGCCCGGTTCGGCACGCTGCCGGCCCACCTCGATTCGCTGCCAAAACGGCTCGAAACCCAACCGCCATTCCCTTTCCCATTTGTGCTCTTTGTGCCTCTGTGGCAATCCAAATCGCCGGTGGATTCCGTGCGATGCCCAATCGGCAGGCCAAGCCGAACAGAAACGACGCGAGGAACAGGAGCTGGAGTCGATCGCCTATCGGACCAGAGCGGCTTGTCGGAGTACTATCTCGACCGACACCAAAAACGGCCGCCCAGGTCGATTTTCCGCCGTCCAGTTGGCAACTTCTGCGCGACGAGCAGTTGATCGCCCGCAGCCAACGGTATTGAATCGCTTGCAAGAGGCGTTGGCCAGCGACGGCAGTCCGACGTCAGGCGACGGTATCGGCACGACGACCGTGACCGAAGCCCCAACCAACGACCCGCCCGTGGCCGCGCCGCGCCGCTGGCTGACTACGGCCTGACCGCCGCCTCGGCTGCGGCGATGGAAAAAGAATTGCAAGACTACGTAGCGATCGTCTCCGCTCCGCAAACGTCCACCGCGGGCCGAGCCGCTATGACGAAAATGCTCCGCGAGCGGTTCATCGATATTGCCCGACACCTCGAACGCATGGACAAGCTGATCGACGCCTTCCGCACCACTCCCGCCGGCGTCGCCTTCGCCGAATCCTGGACCGCCGCCCGCAACATCTACGACCGAGGCCACGGCTCCACACCACCCACCGACCCTCCATCCACATACGAACCCATGGCTTGAATTTCGTGAATGGACAGACACAAGTGGCGATCAAGGGCATTCAACCACCTTTCTAGCCCGATTGTATTTTCAGACACCGGCTTCACTGTCGGACAATGCAAATGGCACAAGCTTCACTCAAACAGGCTTTTGAACTAACGGTGCAAGCGTTGATCCTTTATTCAATGGTAACGATGGCCTTGGAAACGATGCCTGAACTCGCTCGCTGGCATCGTTTCTTTGTCATTTCGAAATCGCGGTCGTGATCGTTTTCACGTTGGAATATCTTTACCGTTGGTCTCCTAGCTATCGGAAGCTAAGTTATCCATTCACGCCCATGGCTGTGGTTGATCTCCTGGCAGTCTTACCATTCTATCTGTCCCTCGGACTCGGACCTGCGAGGACTTCGTGCGATTCGCTTGCTGCGAATCTTCCGTATCCTGAAGCTTGGTCGGCCAGCGAAGCGATGCGAGTGCTCGCCGAAGCATTTAGACGAACAGGCTCGGAATTGCTGGTGTTCGGATTCATCGCGGCCATTGTCATTTACGTCTCCGCCATCGCGGCTTTACTACGCCGAACACGAGGCACAACCTGCTATCTATCCGAGCATACCCGCGGCACTTTGGTGGGCAATAGTTACCTTGACCACGGTTGGATACGGCGACGCTTATCCCACCAGCCCTGCCGGAAAGGTTGTTGCCTCAATCATCATGCTTACGGGCATCGGAATGGTCGCCGTACCCACGGACTACTAAGTAGTGCCATGACCGAAATCATGCGGGAACGAAGAGCGGCAGATTGCGGACAATAAATCATCCATCCATCCCGAAAGCGTTCGAGCGTCGACGGCAGATACACAAGCATAGTCGACCGCAGCGATCCCCATCTTCGTAAATCTGTCGCAGCTAAGTTGTTTGCGACTCGTGCCAGCTGCATTGAGTTTTCTGAGACACGATGCCACTCGATGGAGAAAATTAACAACTACCACGAAGGACGCGAAGAGCACGAAAGACGAATGCCAGGCAGGTCTTGGCAAGTGGCTTGGCTGGTACCGCAGATCCTTCCGCATAGATTGTCAGTCGATGTATTCCCTTCGTGCTCTTCGTGTCCTTCGTGGTTATCAATCCGCCGAGTGGCGATCGTGCGAGAGCTAATGGGCGTCGTGGCCAGCGAATCGGCCGACGGGGGCGTAGTCGTCACGTCGGGTTCGTTCACCGCCGATGCCGTCGAATTCGCGAGCCGCAATCCCATCGAGTTGATCGACGGTCAACAGCTAGAGAAAATGATCCTTCGCATCCAATCGACAACCTTCCGTGAACCCGCGATGCAACCGCGACCGGATTTGCCGCTGTGTCCCGTTTGTGGCGCCACGATGGTCCGCCGCACCGCGCGCCGCGGCCCTCACACCAATAATCCATTCCTCGGCTGCTCGCGTTTCCCCCAGTGCCGCGGCACACGGCAAATGGTTTGACCTTGGGGAAGGGCAGGCCTCTAACTCGTTTCAACTGGCGAAATACAACAAACACACGGCGCCCACGAAGTACAAGCCAAACGCTACTAAACCCACGATCGCCATCCAGCTTCCACACAGACGCCCCTGCGATCTGGCGATCATGGGCAGAGCAATGATGCCGCATATAAAGGCCGCAATGGAGAGCGGAAGTCCTAAAGGCCAAATGATCATCAGCGGCAGGCTGACAATACCAAGTATCATGGACGTAATGGCAATTCCAGGGGCACGCGGCGGCATGTTAGAGAAACGTGGACCGTCGGACAGCGAGCGTTCCGCGGTCACCGAAGCGCGCGTGCGTCGCGGAACTCGTTCCAGCAAATCGAAACGGGCGTCTTCGTTATGATACGCCTCGGGCGGGTCGAGCGAACGGAGCAATTGCAACACCGACTCTCTCGTCGCTTCCCCCGATTGCTGTTCCAGCATCTCAAAGATTTGATCCTCGACCGCCTGCACAATCTCCATGCGTTCGGCTCGCGACACACCGCTGTCCATCAAGATCCGTTCCAGCGAGTCCAGTCGCAGGTCGATCAAGTGTTGCAAACTTCGATCTAGGGAAACCGCGGTTGTCATTAGGCCACTCCTTTATGGATTAAATGTCGAATCCGATCACTCACTTCGTTCCATTGACATACCATTTCTTCCAATCGCTGGCGTCCCGTTTCGGTCAAACAGAAATACCGGCGGGGCGGCCCCGCCGCCGAACGAACGCGGCGTTCCGTCAAATACTTGTCCCGGTGAAGTCGGGCCAACACGGGATAGACGGTGCTCTCGGTGAAGTCCATGCGAGCGTCGCGTTTCAGTTGCTCGACGATCTGGTATCCATACGCCTCACCGTCGCGCAACACGGCCAACACACAGAGTTCAACTAATCCGCGCCGCAATTCCGTGCGCCAGATGCCAACATCCAAGGACACGCCTGACTCCTTCCTTCGTCGTTCACTCCAACCAGTACTACGCGTCACGTTATAGCAGGCGGCGATCAGCGCAACAAGCCGAATGGTTGGGCTTTTGGAGTGCTCCGCCTTGTCGGAGCTTTCATTTCGGGCAGCGAACTCGTCAGCAACTTCCTACTCCCGGCGTTTACTCGTAGCGTTTACTCGGCAGGAGCCTCGTTCTCCCGACTATCGCGTTGCAGGAGCCTCGTTCTCCCGACCTTTGCGCTGCAAGATTCTCGTTCTTCCAGCTTTCTCGAAACTCGCGCTACGCACGTCCCACCCAACTTGCACGTGTGACCGACGGCGCGAATTTTCGTTAGCATGGTCGGTCGGCAAATTTCGCTTCGCCAGCAACGGAAAGGACCGCATGACGACCACAACCACCGATTTCGATCGCTTGACCGAACAACTGCAACAGACCGGCGTTGACGGGATGCTGGAATCCCTGGCCGAACAACTGGTTGCCGAACGTCGCTTTCACGAACTGTTCGAGGTTCGCAAGATGCAAGTGCGGCGGCGGATCGGCCTGTCCGCCTTGTACAGCGACGCGGGCGACGATTTGGAGCCGAGTCGCCGAGACCAGCTCGAAGCGGGCCTGTTGGAGGCTTGCCGCGAAGTCGGCCTGGGGTTGCTGGCCGCCGGACGGATTCGCGAGGGCTGGATGTACTTTCGGCCCATCGGCGACAAAAAACCGGTGCGCGAAGCGTTGGCTCGGATCGAAGTCGACGACGAAAACCTGGACGAGATTGTCGAAGTAGCTCTGCACGAAGGTGTGGATGTGGCTCGCGGTTATGGTTTGGTGCTGGAGCATTATGGCACTTGCAACGCGATCACCACCTATGAATCGGTCGTGCCGCATCATCCGCGAGCCGATCAACAAGCGGCCGGCGCATTGTTGGTCAAACATCTACATCATGAACTGAGCGCTAGCGTGATGGCCGACATCGGGCGTCAGGAAGGTCAAACTCCGGCGGCCGCGTCACTGGAAACCTTAGTGTCCGATCGGGATTGGTTGTTCACCGAACATTCCTACCATGTGGATACCACGCATTTGGCGTCGACGGTTCGCATCGCTCGGCTGCTGGACGATCCGGAGCCGCTTCGTTTGGCTTTGGATTTAACCCACTATGGCCGTCATTTATCGAAGCAGTTCCAATACCAAGGTGATGAGCCGTTCGCCGACATCTACCCCAGCCATGCGATGTATTTCCAAGCGTTGCTGGGCGAGAATGTGGACCAGGCAGTGGACTATTTCCGGCAGAAGGCCGAGCAAGTCGATCAGCAAGAATTCGGTACGATCGCGATCGAAGTCTATGTGGACTTGTTGCATCGCATCGGTCGTTCGGCCGACGCCGTTCAAGCGTTTATGACCATGATCCCCAGCGACGCCCGAGTGCGTGGCATCGCGCCGTCGCTGTTTGAATTGTGCAAGGCGGCTGGCAGCTATGACCAACTGCGCGACTTCTGCCGCCAACGCGAAGACCTGCTGGGCTTCGCCACGGCGCTAGTCTGCCGCGAAGAAGGATAGTTTAACCCCCAGCGATTCATCGGCGTTTTCTTTTTGGAGTGCGGCGACTCATCGCCGCTTTTTCTTTCGATATCGAGCAATCGTTGGTCAACCAATTCTCGCAAAAAGAAAGCGGGGACAAGGCCCCGCACTCCAAAGGTCCGCACCGAATGGATAGTTAAGCTCTCACTCGCCCACAATTCCTAACTCCGAGATCGAGGCCCACGGATTGCCGTTCACTTCGGACAAAATCACCATCCGAACATAGCGGCCGCGAACCGGTTCACAAGCGATCTCCTGCGGTTGCTTGGTCTTGGTAAATGTCGTGGTCGCGATGGGCTTACCGAAATCCTCGGGCGAATCAGACACCGCAAACTCACATTTGGCCACAGCGCCGTTCCAAGAATTGTCTTGCCGAGCCAAATAACGAAAGCCGCGAATTGTTCGCTCGCCGCCTAGATCGATTACCAATTCGTGCGGGTGTTTCTCCAAACGCGGTTGATAGGCCGTATGCCAATGGGTGCGAGGATCACCGTCGATGGCATTGCGAGCCATTTTGCCGTTTCCTTTCGCCTCGCTGCTGTAACGCACCAACTTCCAATCCTTGTTCGGCATCAATCCTTCGGTCGGCAAAGCGTTGACCTTGTTGATCTGTGGATTCTGTCGGAACCCGAACTTGGCCTGCCGATCGCGTTCGTGGATTTCCCGGTTGTGGAACGTGCCTTCCCGTACCGGTTCATGAGCCAGTTCGGCGAAGGCTCGAATCTTGGCCAACACATCTACTTGCTTGCTCGCCACATCGTGCTGCTCGCTAACATCCTGGCTCAAGTCATATAACTCCCAAGCCGCATTGGGACGTGGTTGAATCGCCTTCCAGTCTTTCCACCGAACCGCCGTCTGGCTGCCCAATTCCCAATACAGATACTCGTGCCGTTTTTGTTCGCGGCCGGCCGATTCCGCGCCGAACAATGTGGGGACAATCGAAATTCCATCCACATCGGCGGGCGTCGCGACACCAGCAACTTCGGCAATCGTCGGCAGCATGTCTGGAAAATAGCATAGGTGGTCGCTCACCTGATTCGGTGCAATGCGTCCGGGCCATCGAGCCAGCATCGGCACACGCAATCCGCCTTCATACAAGTTGCCTTTCTTTCCGCGAAACTCGATCCCAGTCTGGGGATCGACGTTCGCGCCGTGAATGCCGCGCGGATGCTCTTTGTTGGCGAAGTAGTCCGCCCCACCATTGTCACCCGAAAACATCACCAACGTGTTCTTCTCAATGTCTAGTTCACGCAACAGGTCCAACACCTCGCCCACCTGTCGATCAACCATGCTGACCATCGCGGCATAGCGCCGAGCGTCCTCCGGCCACGGTTTGTCCTTGTAAATCGCCCACGCCGGATCCGAGTCGGGAATGTCAAAAATGCCATGCGGCGGCGTAATCGGCATATAGCAGAAGAACGGCTGATCCCGATGGTCGCGGATGAACTGCTTTGCGCCGTCGACAATCACATAGTGCGAGTAAGTCTCGCCGTTGCTGCCGCCGTGATTTCCCGGAAGCTCGACTTCCTCGCTGTTCCGCACAATATAGGGCGGATAATAGCTGTGAGCGTGAACCTGATCGTAATAACCGAGAAACACATCAAAACCATGTTCTTCGGGAACCCCCGTCGAACCTCGGCCCCCGCAACCCCATTTGCCAAAGCCGCCCGTCGCGTAGCCAGCCTGCTTCAGCACCGAAGCAATCGTGGACTCACCCTCGCGCATCGGCGTGCCGCCACCATTCGAACGCACCGAAGTGTGGCCACTGTGTTTGCCGGTCATCAGACAACAGCGAGTCGGCGCGCACACCGACGATCCGGCGAGCGCCTGCGTAAAGCGAATTCCTTCCTTCGCCAGCGCATCCAGCCGTGGCGTCTTTAGGTTCGGGTTTCCGAGACATGAGAGTTCATAGTAACCCAACTCGTCGGCCATGATATAAATGATGTTCGGACGCTCGTTATCGGCGGCGGAAAGGTTCGATGTCACGCCACAAACCGACAAAACAACCACACAGGCTAACAATAGTGGCCAGCCGCGAAACGCACGGGTTGGCGGTGGAGTCTGATTACGAAACATGGCAACTCACTCACTTTGTACACAGGAGAGGGCAGGGGACTAATGCAACACGGGGCAGACATCGAACCACTGGCGACCTTGCTCCGACATCCATTGGGAACAACCGTCCGGGCCCCAACCGTTGACAGCATAACTTTCCAGCGGCGGAGCGGCGGGACTTTGCCAGGCCGCCAAGATCGGATCGACGATGCCCCAAGCCAGCTCCACCTCGTCGCTGCGAGCAAACAGGCTGGCGTCGCCGTTGATCACGTCTAACAACAGCCGCTGATAGGCGTCGGGCAACGAACCCGAAAATTCACGCTGAAAACTGAAGTCCAAATCGGTCATACGCAATTTCATTCCGGCGTCCGGCACCTTGGTCATAAAATGCATCTGAATGCCTTCCGCCGGCTGAATTTGAATCACCAACCGATTGGCGTCCATTTGCCGCTTGGCTCCATCGGAAAACATCATATGAGGCGGCTTGCGAAATTGAATCACGATCTGCGTCGTACGACAACTCATGGCTTTGCCCGACCGCAAGTAGAACGGCACACCGTTCCAACGCCAGTTGTCCACGTGCAACTTCAAAGCGGCAAACGTAGCCGTCTGGCTATTCGCCGGCACCCCATTTTCGCGCAGATATCCGTCGTACTGGCCTCGCACCGTATCGCGAGCGAAATCAGCCCCCGCCAACGGCCGCACGGCTCGCAACACCTTCACCTTTTCGTCGCGCACCAAATCGGCCTCGTACCGAACCGGAGCTTCCATCGCCGTAATCATCATCAACTGCAAGAGATGATTTTGAAACATATCACGTAGCACACCGGATGTATCATAATACCCGCCGCGGCGTCCCACGGTTACTTCCTCGGCCACGGTGATTTGCACATGATCGATATAGTTACGATTCCAAATCGGTTCAAAGATACTATTGGCGAATCGCAACACCAACATATTCTGCACGGTTTCCTTACCTAAATAATGGTCGATACGATACACCTGATGCTCTTGGAACACGCGATGGATCGCTTCGTTCAACGAGTGGGCCGAAGCCAAGTCGGTGCCGATCGGTTTTTCGATCACAATCCGCCGCTGGCCGTGTTCCTCGCCAGCCAATCCCGCCGCGCCCAATCGCGCCACGGCCTCGGGATAAAGCCGCGGCAACGTGGACAAATAATAGATGCGAGTGGCCGCCGATTCGCCTTCGAGCTGCCGCAGCCGATCGTCCAGCGCCGTGAAGTCCTCGGGCGTCCCGATGTCACCCGGTTGATAGAACACGCGCTGAGCGAACTTGCTCCAAGCGGCTTCATTGAAATCGCGAGCCGCGAACTTCTGAGTCGATTCGGCCAGCGACGCTCGCCAAGCGTCGTCCGTGAACTCGCTCCGCGAGACGCCGATCACCTGCGTATCGGCGGGCAAGCGGTTCTTTTGATCGAGCTGGTAGAGTGCGGGGATCAGCTTGCGGCTGGTCAGGTCGCCGGAAGCGCCGAAAATCACGATGGTGTGAGCCATGGCGGAGCAAATCGTTCGGAAAGTGGCCTCGGTGGATTCAAGCTTCGGGCAACAGTATCGGGCTGTCGTCGGTCGAGCAAGGTTGGTCGATCGTTCGGCGATGTTGCCCGCCAATGCCTGCATCAAGTTTCCGCGACCGCGTCGCTTCGCCGCCCCACAGGCCGAAGAAATTCGTTGCACTTCCGAACGAAACTGAGATAATGGCAGCCACAGCCGCAAGGCTACCCTTCCCAACTTTCTTTGACCAAGGAGCAAGACCATGCAAATTCGAGCCATCGCGCTAAGCGCGATCGCCGTAGCCTGCTGCCTCGCGGCGACCGCCTCGGCCGCCGAATGGGGACTCAAGCCAGGCTCGCCAGAGTTAAAGTCCGCTGGCCCGCTGACGTTTGGCCCGGACGGCATTTTGTTTGTCGGCGACACCAAATCCGCCACGGTTTTCGCCATCGATACCCAAGATCACGCGGGCGAACCGGCCAAGGTTTCGATCCAAGTGAAAGGCATCAAAGGCAAGGTAGCGGACCTACTAAAGGTCGGTTCCGAGGAAGTGACGATCAACGACTTGGCCGTCAACCCGATCAGCGGCAACGTGTATTTGTCGGTGTCGCAAGGCCCGGCCGAGAAACAATCGCCCGCCCTGGTTCGCATCGACGCCAACGGCCAATTGAGCCAAGTCGCGACAAAGGACATTCTGTATGCCAAGTCGGTGTTGCCGGACGCGCCGGAGGATAAGGTGGTTGAAAATGGACGCCGCCGCCAAAATCGCCGCGACGAGTCGATCACCGATCTGGCTTACGTCGACGGCAAGGTGATCGTTTCCGGACTGTCGAATTCCGATTCGCCATCGACCGTGCGCGAACTGGTCTTCCCGTTCCTCGAAGCCGCGCCGGGCGTGAATGTCGAAATCTACCATGGGGCTCATGGTCGCTATGAAGACTACGCCGCCGTGCGAACGTTGGTGCCGTTCAATTTGGATGGCGAACCAATCGTGCTGGCCGGATTCACCTGCACACCGCTGGTCAAGTTTCCGGTTAGCGGCTTGACCAAAGGTGAAAAGGTACGCGGCACCACGGTCGCCGAGTTGGGCAATCGAAATCGTCCGCTGGACATGATTGTCTATAACAAGGACGGAAAGCGTTATTTGCTAATGGCCAACAGCGCTCGCGGTGTGATGAAAATCAGCACCGAGAACATCGAGCGATCGGAAGGCATCAGCGAACCGGTGAAGGGTGGCGGAACGGCCGGCCAAACTTATGAGACCATCGCCAGCCTGGAAGGCGTGACGCAACTGGATCGATTGAATGATCAAAACGCGGTCGTCATCATTGAGAAAGACGGCGTCGCCAATCTTCAAACCATTGCGTTGCCCTAAGGCAGCGACATTGGAAGTTTTCTCCTGGGCGCAACGGCCGTTCATCCTGGATGAGCGGCCGTTTGCTTTTTCAAGCCGAATTGCGACCGGCCGGCAATTCGTGCGACTCGTACTTAAACCAACGATCGGCATGTCCAACAACATTGCACAACAAGTGAACGAAGCCTCTCAACACGATCCGTTATCGTTTGCCAAGGCATTGGACTCGATCCACAGCCAGCATGGCCGCACACTGAGGTCTTTGTCCGACGAGCGCCCAACGTTGGTCGTGTTCCTGCGTCACAGCGGCTGTACGTTCTGCCGTGAAGCCTTGGAAGACTTGCGGCAGAAACGCCACAGTTTAGAGCAGAAAGGCACGTCGCTCGCGCTGGTGTATCTCAGCCCCGAAGCATCCATCCTGCCATTGATTGAACGATACCAACTAGCGGATGTCGACCGTTTCGCCGATCCCGATCGATTGTTATATCAAGCGTTCGAGCTTCGCCGAGGCTCGATCTGGCATCTATTCGGCGGCCCTATTTTCTGGCGAGGCTTCTTGGCCGCGATCGTCCATCGTCATGGCTTCGGCATGATCGCCGGCGACCCAGCCCAAATGCCTGGCGCCTTTCTACTCCATCACGGCCGCATCGTCCGTTCCTACCGCCACCGCTATTCAGCGGACCGCCCCAACTACGAACAGCTTGCTTGTCCGCTGGATGAAAGCCGCTAAATCGCGAGATCCACGTCCCAAGTTCCACCCAATATTATCGAGAAACGACCGAACAAGTTGTGTTCCCGAATGAAGGTGACGATGAGTAACAATACGACGAAACTTGCGAGAGCGTGGTTGCTTTGTGTCCTCTATGGCGTGTTCATGGGGTGCGGCGCGCGCGTGCCACCTCCATCCGCTCGAACCCAACCGGTTTACCCTATCAAGAAAGGCGATTTATGGGGAGCAATCGACAGTCAAGGAAATATCATTGTCGAACCGTCTTACGATAACGCGTCGTACGGGTATTGTCATGACATCTTACCGCACCTTGTCAGGGAAACGGGGCAACAGGGCGCATTGCTAACTGGGCCGCGCGGATGGTGTTATGTAACGTCGCAGGGGGCTTACCGTGTGAAGCCGGTTGTCGCGGACGTACGAGGAGTGTTCAACTTTGGCGAGTCGCTATTTGGTATTGAATGCACGACGACGGAGCCTCTCGATTCGTACGGCGAACTGCGTGGCCGACCGTGGACTCAATACGCGGGCGTTTCGCCGTGCGCGGTGTACGATCCATACGGAATGTGGAATCCGCCACTCGGCATAGTTCCGCACGAGAAGCTGTCTGAAGGCTTACTTGTTGTATCGGAATTAGGCCTATTCGGGTTTGCCGACCGCAAGGGCACGGTGAAAATTCAGCCGATTTACGAAGCGGCTCTGCCGTACACGGACGGTCTAGCGTGCGTGCTTCTTAACGGAAAGTGGGGATTCATAGATCGCGGAGGAAACATGGTCATTAAACCGCAATTTCACGCGCCAGCGGCGTTTGTTAATGGCGTGGCGCTAGTTGGCGATCACAAGACAGATACGTCGCGTTTTATCAATAGGAAGGGCGTAACGCTAGTGCCGCGAATTCCGATTGATGCTTCGTAAACCGGGACTCCACCTATTTACACAAGACGGCTCCGTCGCACGTCAGCGGTACGGTCTCGCCATTGATTGATTGCTTAGTAGTCAATGAAGCGCAGATGCGATCCTGCAAGTCATCCAATGAATGGAAAGATCCGAATCGCGTCAGCTTTCGATGTTCAGACAGATTTCAATTTGGTTCAGCCAACTGCAATGCTTCGGAGTATAGAGTGGATGCGATGGTTCTGGTCACTGAGAAGGCTTGGCGTGATGCCAACGACTTCAACACTGCGCCAGTTCGGCCTTTGACCCCAAGGTCGGTTTCCAATTCGCATGAGGCGGCAACGTATCGAACCATCTGATTCGCTGGCATGCGTGTTTAAATTGTCGGTTATCAAACGCCAAGTCGCGGTCGGGTCCGGTCGACGCAACCGTCGATGTTCTCAAGAAAATCTTCTTCGGTCCGAGTGTGGCGAATTAGGGGTGATGGTTGACCAGTAACCAATATGAAGGTTACCAAATAGACCGAGCGTACCATGTCGAATGCTCATACTCGCGGCGCGCGTGCGACCACGGGCGGTAGCAAATCGACTGCGATTCTTTGAAGAGCTTGAATCGTCTGCTCATCGATCGAAACGGTATGAAGACCTTGCCGTTGGTATGAAGACTGATCGCGTCGCGATAGGCCTGGCAGACGCCAAGAACTTGAGCGTTCCAGGATTCGCGGTCATCGATTTTGAGAACAGCCAATACTTGTTTCGATGTGGTTGAACATCGGCCCGATTTAAAAAGTCCGCACATGGGATACGGAAATCGATTCGACAACGCCTCCAGCCGGTGGCTTCGTCGGCAACCTCACGAGCGGTGACCATTGAGATCGGACGTTGCGACTCGGCATCAGGATTCTCGCAAGCGATCGACACGATCGCTGCTTTATTCCGTACTAAACCGTGAAGCTTTACCGCTTCGAGGCCGATCCCGGCAAACAACTGTCGATCTGCTTCTTCAATTCTCCCAGCGATTCCGTGCATTCTACCGAAATCAACCGCTGTGATCGTCCCGCCATCGCTTTCGCCACACCACTGACTTGCTGTGGGTTCAGCTCGACCAGTTCGCCAATCTCCTCATTGTTGAGACGCTTAAACGCCAGCAATACAATTTTGGCACGCTGCACCAACCGCACCGATGCGGTGCGTGAAGCGACGATCTTCTCCGAGCAACTCGTATTGGCGTTCCGGTCACTTCGATTCTGGCAGCCTTCCTGGCACGGCGACACTCCTTACAAATGGTGGCTTGGATGATTCGGGAAGAATAGCGGCAAAGCCAGTTTTCAATCAACACCATTTTTAAAGGTCGCGGCACTAGGTGATACGCCATTTTCCGGCTTATGGCCGAGCTATCGGATCTATGCAACAGAAGGATTAGCGCATCCTTAAAGTTTAGACACGGGCTTGAAGGTTCTGCTTTGCGAATCTGGGGGCGAGTGGAGTATCCTATCAGTTCAAGGACGCGTTTCCATATAAGGAGGGGCTTGCCAGTCATTGTCCCGGTTGATCCACAACAGTCCGGGCTTTATCGACAAGTCCGGCACGCTTAGATCCACCTTCCGAATCTGTACAAGTCACGGTTTTCGGCACGGCCTAGCGTGGGTTGAACAAAGATGTGTCTGGCAAGAAAGGCCGGTTACATTGACAAGAGCGGCAATTGGGTTTGGACACGCTAGTGAGACGGAAGTTCCTTCAAAGTGCCGTATCGTACCGCCGCAAGAGATCGACGGCGTAGGATCATTGGCGGGGTTGAATTGAACTGCGGCGACTCGCTCCTCGGGATTCTCCGTGAGTTGCCAACTTGGCAATTGGTGCAACCGAATCAATGACACCGTTTAGGCAGTATAGGACATTCAACTGCGAGTGGAGCTCATCGATGCCTAATAGTCAAATGACGAAACAGACATCGAATCCGCATGAAAGCCCAACGACTATCAGTTCGTTAGCAGCCGACTTCAAAGACAGATCAATCACGTTCACTGTCCTAATAGTTTCGTATACGCTTACTTCCAGCAGTTCCGATAGCGGGTTTCTTAATTGTATGGGTTACGATCGGCGCGTGAGCACCTGCATGGCGTCGCCCGGCATGTTGAGAGCGTTGCAACGCTGCGATCACGCCATCGCGATTCTTTCCGTTTTGCTGGAATCGTGCGCGGTCGCGACTGGCGTACTGCTTACGACATGGAACGACAGTTCAACGACTGCTCGCAGTTCCGTCAAGGTGCGGCAGCCATCATAATGATTCTATACATGGTGTACGCAGCGGTACTATGGTCAACACCCGAACCACTGTCTCTCTGTGTTCATCGGAATAGCGACCATTGGTACCTTATGCCGAGGAATCTTCGCTGCCTTCGGCAATAGAAAAGCCAGGGACGACAGCCCATGAGGTTAGTTGTTGAACGAAAACACGCGAACTCGCTTGAAGCACTAAGAACCTATCCGAAAACCCCGATTCGACTATAGACGAAGTAAGCTAACGCGGTGAAGTCATGCGATATGGTTTTCAACTTTCTAATCCCATCGTATGAGGATCGCTCGAAACGGTTGTCCAGCCATGAGTTCTCTCCACGACCCAACGTCGTGGGCGTTCCCCGATTTTCGATCAGGTTCTCGCTGCTCTTCACCGCGACTTCGTACGTGTGCTGTGTACTTATGGCTTGAAACGATCATCTCTCGCGTTGCTGCGGAATCGCTAAGCTTTGTCGAGCACAGTGCACTCTTGCTCCCACTCACCTCACTAACAGCTCGCTCGATACTATCCTCGATGGTCTCCTGTAGTAGCTTCGTGTCGTGGATGTTTGCTCCGCCCACAGCCAATCCGATTGGAATCCGGCGCTTCCGTTTGCAGTAATCGTTTCGTGCCCAGTTTTGCACGATCCGTTGGGTTTTTGCCGGTCTTTCCGCCACCTAGTGGCGGCGAATCATCATGCCGTCGACCGGTGCCATTCTCGATCCAGGCCAATTAGATCATCGTAAACGTTGACCGCGAGATCCAAAGTTGCTCGAAGATGCCCAACTGAGCCCACTGCTGATAGTAGTCGTGAGCCGTGCTGCCAGAAACAAGTTCCGGTGGAATTGCATTCCATTGGCATCCTGTTCGCAGACGATAGAAGATCGCATCAGCATTTCACACGAAAGATCTGCACGAGGTCGTCGCCCTTTGGGCTACTTGGATACTCGAGGAAGCAGTTCCGTCATCTGCTCCCACAACTCATCTGGCATGCGATAATCATCAAAACTCCGTTACCCATCCATAGCAGACCCTCCAATGGGTTTGGTGAGGTAGAGATTGCCAACTCATGGGAGGTCCGCTTTTCTCTAGCAATTGGGTTTCGGATAGGTTGTTAAACCAACAGTCAACGTAACCAGCAACATTGCGCAACAAATGAACGAAGTCTCTCAACACGATCCGTTATCGTTTGCCAAGGCATTGGACTCGATCACAGCCAGCATGGCTGCACACTGAGGTCTTTGTCCGACGAGCCTTCCAACGTTGGTCGTGCTCCTACGTCACAGCGGTTGTGGTGCCGCGAAGCGCGGAAGACTTGCGGCAGCAGCACTTACAGCTTAGAGCAAGAAGGCACGTCGCTCGCGGCACGGTGTATCTCAGCCCCGAAGCATCCATCCTGCTGCCATTGATTGAACGATACCAACCAGCGGATGTCGACCGTTTCGCCGATCCCGGTCGATTGTTATATCAAGCGTTCGAAGACTTCGCCGAGGCTCGATCTGGCATCTATTCGGCGGCCCTATTTTCTGGCAGGCCTCTTGGCCGCGATCGTCCATCGTCATGGCTTCGGCATGATTGCCGGCGACCAGCCAAATGCCTGGCGCTTTTCTCCATCACGGCCCGCATCGTCGTTTCTACCGCCACCGCTATTCAGCCGACCGCCCCGACTACGGACAGCTTGCTTGTCCGCTGGATGAATGTCAGGTCCCAGGCGACTAAATGTTTATTCGATGTATCACTGCGAGACTCGAACGACTTGCACTTTTCCGCACTATGAGCGGCGATTGCGTGCACGCACTGTGGAATGTCGCTAGGCGTTGTTGTTTTGGCATTCGGTGTTTTGGGAAGACTAGTCATCATATGCGTCAACTCTTGCGAATAGCGGAGTTTGGCTAACAAAGCCGCCCGTCCCAGCCAACAGACCGCTCATCGCGCCCGGTGGGCGATGCGTCGAGGCTCGCAATCTCCCGTCAGACTCAACGGACTGTGGGCGATGCGGAACGCACCACGCTCGTCCCACCAGAACCATCCCGCCCCAGCGGAACGGAGGCTCAGACCACGGGAATAGATGCTCGGACCGTCGGAACAGATGCCCGGACTGCTGGAACGGACGTTCGGTCCGTGCGAACCAGTGTTCATACCGCCGGAACCGTATCGTGTTCCACTGGAACGAGCTCGTTCCCCCGGAACGAGTGTAAACATGCCGCTGGAACCGACTCTTGTTCTGCTTTCAGTTGAGCACCCGTTCCCGCTGGAACAAAACCTAGAGTTGGCCGCTCGGCGGCGGAAAGTTCGTCGTGCGGCTTCCACAAGTCGCGTGGCGTCAATGAGTTATCGAGCGCCCGACTGCCGCGGCAATCGCGGCTTTTTACGGCCTGACGGTTTTGTTGCTGGTTTCTGGGGCGGTTGGAAGGGAGGTGGCGCGCGTGATTGCCGCTGGCGTCGTGATTCGTCTCGGCGTATTTCCCGGAGCCAGCTCGATCACGGCGTCATCGCTTTCGTCCACGTACAGTTCGAACCAATGGCCATCGACGCCCTGCTTGGCCGCGCGAACGCCCGCGGCCAAACGACCGCGATGGTCGCCGCCGGCGCAATCGGCCGCCACCAATGCCGCGACCAATCGGTCGGTCAAGCTGCCCTCGGTGTCCTCATAGGCGCGAGCCATCTCGGCCACGACCGCCCGGCCGGCCAACGTGTTGCCTTGGCAACAATAGAAGCGTCCGGTCATCGCCGCCCAATACTGACTTGGCTTCGGCGCAGCCGTGGGATTATGCACGGCGGCTCGGCCCTGCATATCGATGATCGCCAACTGCCGTTGCTCGCGCTGTGGATCGTCGCGTAGTAGATCGGCCAGAATCTGTTCGGGCGGTTTGCCCTCGGCCAAAGCGTCCAGCGCCGGCTCGCCCCATTTGGGCACATGATAATGCTGTGTGCAGAAGCCGCCGACGCCCGCTCGCACATAGGGCACGACACGTCCCACCGCCGGATACTTGCTGGCCACGGCAGCCCCCACGATCCCGGTCTCGGGATCGACCGCCACGATGGAAAACGTAGCCGTGATGCCGCCGGCGGGAGGTCTAGGTTCCTCTGCCGAAACAGGCAATGGACACTTCTGCGATACGAGTTGTGAAATAGCGAAGCACATACCAAGCCGCACAATATAAGAGTATCTCATACCTTGCTTTCATGGAATATGGGATTTTGTAGCGGCCGAGCTTCCTCTCCGCCGTGGACGTGGAGGCAACCCGCCTTGCAAGTTTACGCGTCCGTGAATGGCCCACTACCGACTTTCGTCAACACGTCTCGAACCGCGGCGCCGTCGATTTCAACGGGTGTTGAATCCGTTTTCAACGCCCATGCCGCGGCCACTCCCGCCGCTTCGCCCATTGCCATGGCTGTAACGGAAACACGCGTCGAGGCGTGCGCTCCGCGCGTAGCCGAGTGACATCGACCTGCCACTAACAGGTTTTCAACAGTCCGCGGCAGTAGCGACCGATAGGGGATATCGTAGGGACGAGGCTGCACTTTTTGCGGCTGAAAATCGTTCGCGCTGCCAACCGTAGTTTTATTGGGGTGCAGGTCCAAATACCAACATCCCGTGGCGATCGCATCATCAAAACGGCGGCATTGCATTAGATCTTCTTCGTTAACACATACTGCCCCACAAGTCGCCGTGATTCTCGCACGCCAATCCACGGATAAGCTTCGAGGAAGTAGGAGTTCTCGAAACCCGGCACGTCGCGTTTCCAAGCCTGAAACATAGCCCAAGCGTCGGCGCGTCCCTGCATTTCGGCGCGGCTAAGATCGGCGGCATCGGTCGGGTTAGCCGGCACGCGGATCCCGTGGATGTAGACTTCATCGTCGGCAAACATGAACATCACACCCGGCCCGTAGTACATCGGCAACTCGCCGCGCATCTGGGCCGCGGCGAGGGCGGCGCGACAATTCCTCGACAGATCGGGCGAGCGCTGAACATGGCCAATACGAAAATGGAGCGTGAGCGGTTGCACTTCGGCGTTCTGTTCAAATTGGACCCCGCTCCAGGCAGCCACGTCGCCATCGCCCGTACAGTCGATCACCACGCGCGGGCGCACGGAGACCACTCCGTCCTTATTGGCAACTAGCACCTCGTCAATTCTTTGGCCTTTGGTGGTCACGTCGCAGACAAATGAATTGAACAACGTTTGCAGCCGCTTGCCTTCGTGTTGCAGCAACCGATCCAGCAGCAACTTGAACTCGAACGTGTTGCCGATCGTGGGATTATGTTTCGCGACATGCGTGGCATCGGGCTTACAAATCCCAGATTGGGCCGCCAGCTCCAAAGCGATTCCAGCACCACGATTCGATTGTCGGCGATGTTGGCGATTCCGTCGAAATATGGAAGACCGACACTGGTTAGGATGCCGCCGGCGAAAGGGGCCTTCTCGATCAGCAATACGCGAACACCCTGCCGCGCAGCGGACAGGGCCGCGGCCGTTCCCGCACAGCCCGCGCCGCAAACCAGCACGTCGGTTGTCAGCACCTTTCGCTGGATCGCTCGCGGCAATGACTCATCCGATGCAATCGCGCCACCGCCCGAAGCGGCCAATCCCACGGCGGCAACGGTTCCTGTCTTGACGAATTCGCGACGCGAACTTGAGGCATTGGACATAATTTGGTCAGGCTCCGCAGGGTTATGTCGAGGTACGTTTCTAGCGGCGACGCTTGGGTACGACAAATGCTGTAAGGTTGGCGTCGTCGCGCCGACTGCCATTTCCGCATCATTATAAACACAGTGACGATCGTCAGTATTACTCGCACCCCCGTTTCCCAAGAAGTAAGACTAGCAACATGGAACCACGCACTCGCATTGACCAAAAAACCGGCATGGCCGCCACGCTTTCAATCATTTCGGCCGTAGGCAGCTACATCGCGATTTGCGCGGGGCATCCCGGTTGGGCCTTGCTGCTGTCGATCGTCTCCGTTCCCCTGGGCCTGCTGGGGTTGATTATCTCCGCCTCGCCACGAGTCAAAGGCGGGATGCTCAGTATCTTTGCCATGCTGTTGGGCGCTGTGGGCGTTGTGGTATCGCTGTTGGCCTTGGCGGGGGCGATTGTGTTCTGAGTTTACGCTCTGACAACTATCTCATGCCGAGCGGCCCAGGTGGCGATGTCGCGTTTCTGAATCGCCGTGGCCATCAGGTCGGGAAACAAATCGGGCGTGCAAGCGAATGCCGGAGCGCCTAGCGAGGTCATTTTGGCAGCTAATGATTCGTCATAACTGGGCGAGCCGGAATCGCTGAGAGCCAGTAAGCAGATCATCTGGACGCCACTCCCCAACAGCTCGGCCGAACGTCGCAACAACTGCTGTTCGACACCTCCTTCGATCAGGTCGGAGATCAACACAAAGATGGTTTGCGACGGCCGCGTAATTAGATTCTGACAGTATCCCACGGCCCGATTGATATCCGTGCCACCGCCGAGTTGCGTGCCGAACAGCACATCGACCGGATCGTGCAAATGTTCGGTTAGATCCACCACTTCCGTGTCGAAGACAACCAGTTTGGTTGACACGGCCCGCAGCGATGCCAACACGGCGCCGAAGATACTGGAATACACGATCGACGTGGCCATACTTCCGCTTTGATCGATGCATAACACGATGTCTCTCAGTGACGATCGCTTGCGCCCATAGCCAACGAGCTTCTCCGCAATGATCGTGCCGCGTTCCGGCTGATAAGTACTAAGGTTCTTACGAATCGTTCGATGCCAATCGATTTCACCCGCTCGTGGCCGCGTGGTTCGCGTGGCTCGACTAAGCGCCCCGCGCACCGCTTCGGTCATGGGATTTCGCAGCTTACGTTCTAAATCATCAACGACCTTGCGCACCACCTGCCGCGCGGTCTCCTTCGTCTTATTGGGGATTACATTCTTGAGCGACAATAACGTCCCCACCAAATGCACATCGGCCTCCACGCTCTCCAGCGTTTCGGGCTCCAACAACATTTGATGCAGATTCAAACGGTCGAGCGCGTCCTTTTGCATTACCTGCACGACCGATTTTGGAAAATAGGTGCGGATATCACCCAGCCAGCGATTCACATTGGGACACGAATTGCCTAGCCCGGCGGAACGGTCGGAATCGTAGAGCGCTTCGAGCACTTGATCCATTTGCACATCGTGTCCTTCCAATTCCAGCGGCAATCCTTCTCCCGCGCCCGAACCGCCGCCACAACTGGCCGCCTTGCCCAAGACCATTCGCCAGCGTCGCAGTCGTTCATCATTCGTAATGGGTTGTGATGTTGTCATGGCTTCGGCGTGACTCCCAATATGTGCGCGAGCACCGGCAACACGCGTCGAGCTCGCTCGTCGTGGATCGACACGTGGGTGGACGAACCGACTCCGTTCGACTCCGATCGCCCCTCGGCGACATTATCAAGTCGTTTTACCTTTTCACCCATTTGCCGCCGTTCGGATGTGGTGAAGTCCGCAAACGCTCGCCGCAACAGCGGCAACATCTCGACAAATGTCTCTTCGCCCAGTTCACTCAACCAACGATCGAATACTTGCCACACGCCGTCTTGGTGCAACAATAACAGCCCGCTGCCGCGCAGCAATCCGGTCGCCCAAGCGGCACATTCGTCGGGCGGATTCGCGGGCGACAGCGCCAAACGCGCCCACCGATAGAGTTGCTGTTGGTCGATGGCTTGCTTCTCTAACAATAGTCGGCAGCACCAACCGCGCAGCAAACCATGCGCGGCGCCGTGAGCGATTGCACGCAATTGGGATTGCCATTGTTCAAGCAAGTCGCCGCGGTTTAACACATCCAGCGCTTCCTGCGCCGCGGCAAAGCTGTGCAACATGCGATTCGCGGCGTCTTCGTCCAACATCGAACAGGCCGCCGCTAATCCCACCACCGCGCGTTCAAACAGGCCAACCAGGATCGGTTCCACATGTGCCGCGTTGGTGCCTCGAACATCGCCGTAACGCGCGACGCGAGCCAGCGGCAACAGAGCGTCCAGCAAATGTCGCACATCGGCCGATACGGCAGCCATTGTTTGTATGCGAGCTAACAATGGATCAACGGCCGAGTCCAATCCGGCCAGAATTGCCGCATCCAAGCGCTCCGTCACCGCCGGCAACTCGTTGAACTCATATGCCTCATGCACAACGCGTGCGGTCGCGGCTGCTTCGACTGTGTTACCCCACACATTGGCTTCGATAATGGCCACGGCATATTCGGGCATCCATTGTAATCGCCATATCTCATGAAAAGTCGATGACCGGCCGCCACTGCGTTCCAACTGTCCCCATTGAATTCCTAACAGTCCAAGCCGGTGCACCAAACGGCTGCGCGCCAAGTCCGTCTCTTTTCGGACGTCGAGATCCAGCGACTTAATTTCCGTCGACAGCTTCAACCGCAGCCGCTTCTGTGATTCCGCCACGTCTCGAGCCAGGGGCACCGAAGGCACGTCTTCTGGCACTTGCCCGAGCACATCTCCGATTTCCAAACGGTTCCGAATCAATCGCATCGGCGCGGCATCACCGTGGCATAACACGGTCAAGATCGCTTCGTTCAGCTCATGAAGGCCCGGCGAACGTAAGTCGCGTAGCGCCGCCAGCGCGTCGGCCAATCGCACGGCTTCGATCACACTGGCCGACGAGGCATCCAGATCTTTCTCGCGCAATAACCGCGCGGCCGAAGCCAACCAGCGCGTGGCCGCCCGATCTTTAGCACACCACAAGTGTTCATACCAACCCGGCGAATGAACTCCCGCGCCATAACCACTGTGAAAGGTCAATCGTGAATGGGTCCAAGGAATCCACGTACATTGTGTCTTTGTCTTAGGGAGACCTTTGAGTCGCGCATTGTCGTCGACCGCTCGACAGCCCTCGCATCGGCCGTCCAGCGCCGCTTCGTCCAACACGGGCGCATGCCAAGCTCCACATACCACGGCGATTCGCTGGTAGTTTTGCTTGCGAACCTCCCGCAGCGTCTTTCGCATATACGCTTCCCGCAGGAGGTCTCGCGGCCGCGATTCGCCCGTCTCCTCCCGCACGGTCCGCATCGCTTCCAAAATCGCCGCGAACAAATCCGTGGCGTTCTCGCGTCGCTCGATTTGCTCTTCCCACCACAACTCGTGATCCCGGTAGCCGGCAGCTTCCGCCAACAACGCCAAAGGGTCCGTGCGCCACACTTGCTCGTCCGGCGTATCGGCCGAAGATGCTTTCTCCGATTGCTCGTCTGAGGGCTTGGCGTCCGCATTGCTTTCCGATTCGAAGGTCTCCTTCTCCTCACTCGCCTCCGCTTCGCGCGATATGGCAAGCTGATGGGTCTGGGGCAAATCCATCAAACGGATGGGACGCCATGCGACGCGGCCCATCGCATCGCTTGCCATTCGGGTGAAAAACACAGTCATGGGATAGTACACAGCGCGTGCGGTTCGTCCGCCGGATATATCAGTAGAGCCACCGGCGGCTTCATCTGCTCGTGCGGCGCCATGGGCAACGCGGCTTCCGCATCGGCCGGTCCTTCGATCACCACCATATCGGGACGCAACTCGTCGAGCGCTGTCAACAGGCTACGCGCGCATCCCGGTCCGTGATGGCGGATTCCGAACAGGTGCACTGCCATGACTACGCGTAATCCTTACTCGCACGGTATAGATCTTTCCACGTATCACGCTCTTTGACGACCGTCTGTAGATACTCCTGCCAAATCAGCCGGTCCTGCACTGGATCACGGACCACCGCGCCGACTAAACCGGACATCACATCACCAGCTCGCAAAGCCCCATCGCCATAGAACGCCGCCATTGCCATTCCGCCCGATACGACCGAAATGGCTTCCGCGGTTGAAAGCGTGCCGCTGGGTGATTTCAACTTGGTCTTACCGTCTTCGGTGACTCCGTTTCTCAACTCGCGGAAGATGGTGACCACACGTCGAATCTCTTCCAGCGCCGGTTGCTCGCAAGGCAACTCCAATGCCCGCCCCAGTTGATCCGCTCGACGACTCACAATCGCCACCTCGTCGTCCAACGAATCCGGCACCGGCAACACCACCGTATTAAAACGTCGCATCAACGCGCTCGACAACTCATTGACACCCTTGTCGCGATTGTTAGCCGTCGCAATGACATTGAATCCCTTCGCGGCCTGCACTTCCGTGTTCAGTTCGGGAATCGGCAACACTTTCTCGGAGAGGATGGTGATTAAGGTATCTTGTACTTCGCTCGATATTCGAGTCAGCTCCTCGACTCGGCACAACCGTCCGGTTTCCATGGCCACCATCATCGGACTGGCCACCAAGGCGTCGCGCGACGGCCCCTCGGCCAACAGCCGCGCGTAATTCCAACCATAGCGCAACGCCGCTTCGTCCGTGCCCGCGGTACCTTGGATCAGCAACGCGGACGTTCCCGATATGGCCGCGCTCAGGTGTTCACTCACCCAACTCTTGGCGGTTCCGGGAACACCATATAACAATAACGCTCGATCGGTAGCCAACGTCGCGACGGCAATCTCCACCAGACGCTCGTTCCCCACATACTTCGCCGTGATTTCAAACCCATTCGGCAACGTTCCACCCATTAAATATGTCTTGACGGCCCAGGGAGAGAGCTTCCAATTCGGCGGACGCTGCCGATCGTCCATTTCGGACAAAGCGGCCAGTTCCGCGGCAAATTGCTGTTCCGCATGCAACCTTAGCTTGCCTTCTCCGTCGGCCGTGGGACTATCGACATTCCCTTTTGCACTCGCTTGTTTCTTTGCCACGTCGTCTCTCCGAATATAGGCTTTGCTCTACCAACCTGTTAGTTCACGAAAACTCTACTTGCAATTCGTCATAAAACGTTTGCCTCATTCGCAAGGCTTCCATAAATCGCTCGACCTCGCGTTCCGCCGCTTGATTGTGCCAATTCCGCGAGTCGGCCACATGCCACTCCTCCAACGCCAAGGGAATCACGGACGGCGGGATACATCGAGCGGCGGTCTGCAGGGAACTGGCCCACTGAAAAGCCCGATTGTCGGAATGCCGCGCCAATACTTCACGCGCTTGCCGCAAGTAGTCCGACGCCAGCGTCTCGCTCCAAGGTTTAGGCAACAGGGACAGAAATGCCAAACTCTCCACGCCCGTATCTGTAGCCATCTCCCCCAATAATGGTCTCACACATGCCTCGGCCTGCTCCCGATTCATTGCCGATAACAGTGCCCGTAACTGTTGATGATGGTCGGTGGTTCGCTGCTTGCCGCGCTGGCGAGCGTCAACTACCTGCCACGCGCTCCATAATGGCCCGAGCCAGCGAGCCGACTCCGCATCGCCCGGCGCGAACAACACCGTGGCGGCCGTCCATCCACTGAGAGTCGGCAACCAGAAATCGTCGTCCGCAATGGCCTCGATCAATTGGCGAGGTTCCGCCGCGAACCGCCGAGTCCATTCGGATGGTGGGACTCGGGAGATGACGGATTCCAACCACACGGCCCGCTTGCCACGTCCGGGCGGTGGCTTCAACGGCACCGCGTCCCGTTGCCAACTCTTGTCGATGGCTTCGGGAGGATTGCACACTAATTTCTTCAATTCGCCGAGCGTTCCCGCCGTTTCGACCATGAACATCTCGGTCGCACGTTGACGCATTCGAGCCGCCAATGCGGAATCGGGCAGTCGAGCCAACAAGTCCGCCGCGACCGCACGCACTTGCTCGCTCCGATCATCCAATCGCGACTCCAACAGCGGTTCGTCAGCCGGAGACAGCGCCTCAAGCAAGACTTGTAATAGTCGAGCCCGATGTTCGGCCTTCTCGCCATCCAGGGTTTCGGCCAACCACTCGCGGCCCAATGCCGGGTCTCCCCGTCTCACACTTAGTAACACTTGGCGACGCTCGCTGAATGCCCCTTCATCCCATCGTTGTTTTAGGCCATCCCGATTCGTGGATGATAGTTGTGCGACACCGGCCGACACCCATTGCCATTCGGTATTGAATTGGCTCAGCCAGCGCCCACGCTCACCAAGCAACGGCAGCAGCATTTCGCGCAGATCGACGTCCGCCACCTCAAGCGCTTCCGGCAACAATTCTGGAGGCAGTAATAATTCACTGGCCGCCATTTGCCGCAGGAATTCTTTGAGCAAATCGTCCGATTTCGTCGCCAGCGCATTTTGCAGTAACCCCAGTAAACGCCCGGATGCCACCCGCCGCGACTCGCGAGGGCAGGGCGTCAACGCCGCAATATCACGCTCGCCCGTATGGCCGCAGCGTTCGTAGACGCCCCGAGCGGCGGCGCGCAGTAAAACCAGGTGCTCCCGATCATCCGACGCCACTTCGACCAGCAGTGACTCGGCCGGATGCTGCACATCCACTCCCAAGGAAGCGGTCTGCTTGCCTGTTCCTACCAATGCCAACTTGGTGAGCTCTTCCATCACAACACCCGATACACGCCATTCAAATACAGGCCCAGTGGACGCAGGCAATACCCATCCCACTCGCCAGCGACATCCACCGGATGTCCACCTGTCAATGCCAACAGCCGCCAATGATCTCGCCCGGCGATGGGTAAACAGTGTCCATCGCGGTCTCGCACATACCAACGATCATCATGCATTGTGATGGTCACATCATGCAGGATAGCACCAAACACTGTGAGCCAGGGGAGCCGAGCCAAAGCGTCCGCGATGTGGTGCAGAAACATCTCGATGGTGTCCACACCAGGAGGCCGATCCGCAACGCCGGTCACTTGTTCACGGATTAAGAATTTGGCCCGTTGCCGGGCAGCGCCGGGGTAGAAGACCACCTCTCCAGCTTGTTCGGAGCCCGGCACGATCACGTCCGCGAACGACTGATTGTGAGGGGCGAATTGCAGCACCATTCCCCATCGCCCCGTCGCGCGTCCCACAATCCACGATCGTTGCACACGAATTCGATCTTCGTCCTCCGTCCGCTGGCCAGCAACCAACCACAGGTCCACAACCCGCTCGCCGTCCTGCTCCAACTCGGCTTGAGACACATTCCAACCCAGGAGCTGACGCACATCCTGTTGCAGCGAAGCGTCTAAACTATCGAAACGTTGCCAAGCTTGAATCAATAGCTTGGCCAGCCCCAGTTCGATCAATAACCGCGTTGGCCAATCCCGCCCCGACCGTGGAATCTCACTCCACCGAGAAACCCGAGCCGCCATGCCACCGGCCTGGGCGTCAACCAACCGCTTCGCTTGCTCTTCCCAAAACGGCGCCGGTTTCGTTTCCACGTTCGCCAATCCGTTTCGGACAACATCCTTCAGCCAGACGTCCAAACGTTCGAGCCCGTCGCTTACGCGCGATTCACGTTGTTGAGCCCGTCGGCGTTGCGCCTTCTCGTCGACCACCTTCTCGTCCGTCGCGGGCGCCGCCTCTTGTTCCACCGGCGCCGACTTCTTCTCGGCGCGCTCGCGTCGGCGACTCAGCCAGTCGGTCACCCAATCGGGTTCGGATGATTGCGGAGCGGCTTCGGGCGAAGCAGCCCGCAGCATCAACAAACCCAGCACATGCTTGCAAGGAAATTTGCGGCTCGGACAACTGCAAGCGTACCCCAGATTCGACAAGTCCACCTTGACTTGATAGACCGCGCTGCCACGACACATTCCCCACAACGCCTCGGAGCTCCGACCTACTTGCTCCCAGTTTTTCAGCGCCCATGAGCTTACGACCAGCCGCGGCAGAACTGCCGTCCGGCGCCATCTCCGTGACTTGTTCGAGTGTCAAATCCATTGCCAGACTTCCGTTTCCGAATTCGTGCCGCGTCAACTCTCCTAAAATGTCACATTTCCCGAGGCTACTTTCAAGTACACGTTGAGTTTTTCACGCTCGTCCGCCATTCACCTGTTGGCACGATCATTGGTCAATTGGAACACGACCTCACATTACTTCCGCACAAAGCCGCCGAATTCGCGCTAGTAGCCTACGCCACTGCACACGTCGCCATCGTAGAATATTGACACACGATCATGGTCCTTGCTGCTCCTTGGCTACGTCGCCGTGGGCTTGAAGCCGCCGCACACTCCGCGTAAACCAATCGTCTTCGGCGGACGCGTCCCCCGGTGGAAGCGCGCCAGCGAATGAGTCCAGGCCTCGCTCGTCCAACATCCGGGCAGGGGCTGAATCGGGCTTCAAACGTAGATAACGCCCAACATCAAGTGGGTTATTTGACAAATACGGCAACGTTCCGACGATATCCGAATTGGACGAGAGCACCGTCTCCAACGGCACGCCGCCAAGAATGGGTGGATAGGCGTTGTACCCCAAGTTCCAAGCCATAGCGAACTCGCCTGAATTAAACTCTCCCAAATCAACTCGCAAAGGACGCCCTCGATACAAGTTCCGCTGCACAGTCACGTCGCAATCCGGCGTGGGAGTGCGAATGAAAATTGCTTGCGAATCAGCGGGAAAAGTATTTTGACACAAGTGAACGTGCAGGTTCCTCGGTTCTAATTGCTGGCGTTTAATATTGACGGCCGTTCCTTTACCAAGCTGTTCGATAACATTGTAGCGCCCAATAATTTGAAAGTCGCCTTTCGGACCATCTTCGTTGACCGCGGAAAACCCCACCGTGCTGTATTGATGCGATCTTGATCGAAGGACATTATGATGAAACACGAACACGCCACTTAAGTTATTGATGTAGACCGCAACGATTCGATCGAGAAACACACAATGACGCAAGACGGTGGGGTGTTCCGAGTCGCTGTGAATATTGAAGGACACAATGTGATCCGATGGCGGCCCCGTGGATGGCGAGGCACGAACAAAGTCACAGTGTTCAACGACCAGTCCGCGGCACGTCCAATTTTGCAAGACGTGCGTATCGTGCGGCGTGTCGTCGATGAAACGCAGTCCCGCGATACGAAACCCGTCGACATAAAGGCAGCGGTGCGTCTCGGCAGGTATCCCATCCTTGTACTCAAACTGACTCGGCGAAATAACGGCGCCTACCCGCGAGAAGATACCCGTATCCTCGGGAGGTTGAGCGATAAGCACGCGTTCATCATAAGGCCCCTCATCCAACAACTCGATCGCCTCGTGAGCGTTCAGCGCCGCGACGGCTTCTTGGATGGTGTGAAAATCCGCTTGGGCACTGCGAGAGACGGTAATAATTCTCTTTCGTTGGTTAATCCAGTCTTCCAGCGACGGAGGAATCTTCAGTCTGGGGTTGATGGCTAGTAGTTCTTCACGAATCTCCGGCAACTCGAACCGCTCATGCCAATGAGGCGCGACCGATGATGCCTCGGATGTTGGATCGGACCGCGATGGCGGCATCAGCCAAATTCCCCAGAACATGGCCAGGCTCACACTGATTAGCACTCCCACCCCAAACATCGCCCATAGTGGACGAGCGGTCTGTTTAAATGAAGGAAAACCCGATGTGCCGTTGTCGCCTGTCGGCGACTCTGCCCACCGCTCGACCAAGGACACCAGATTCGCGCCGGACGCGAAAGTCGCCAACTCGTTCGCCACCTGTTCCGCGCTCGCGGGCCGCTCGGCTGGTAGAGTTGCCAATAGCCTTCCCACGACGAGCAGCAGCGGCCTAGGTAAGTCGGGCCTGATTTGCTTGAGTCGCGGCAGAACGTTCGTCTGACGCAAAGCAGCCCATTTTCGTGGATCGCGCGAGGAGCCAGCATCATAGGGAGACTGGCCAGTTAGCATGTAGAACAGCGTGCAACCCAGACTATATAGATCACTACGCACATCTACTTGCCGTGGATCGTCGAATTGTTCGGGCGCCATATAGGGAAGCGTCCCCAACATTACGCCATCGGTCGTTAATTCCGCCACGGAGAGTTCATCGTCACTTTGCCAGTGCGCTAGCCCCAAATCCAAGAGCTTCGCGATACCACCGTTCGTCACCATAATGTTATTGGGCTTAATGTCACGGTGAACCAACGACTGCTCGGCGATTGCTTGAAGTCCTAACGCGGCTTGACGCGCGATCTCACAGGCATCCGCCACCGACATTTTCCCCAGCCGTTGCACGAGTTGGCCAACCGTGGCTCCGACCAGGAGTTCCATTGCCATGTAAGGTTGACCATGTTGTTCACCGGCGGCAAAAATGGTCACGACATGAGGATGCAGTATTCGTGCCGCCGCTTGACGTTCGCGAATGAAGCGAGTCAATGCTTGGGGATTCGCCAGCCTGGATTCCGCCAACAGCTTGACGGCCACGCGGCGGTTCAGCTCGGTATCTTCGGCCGCAAAGACGCGTCCCATTCCACCCCGGCCAATCGGGCCAGCGAGTCGGTATACCCCGAACCTTTCGGGCAAGTCGCCGATTCCGTAAGCAAGCGTGTCGCCGCCAGCCATTGACGAATCCGCGCGGCTGGCCATGCCGACCCGGACAAACCCTATCAATCCGAGCAGCCCTTGGTCATTTCGCAACAGCCCCTCAATCGTGGTCTGGCAATCCTGACAGGTGTCCACATGTTGGCCGCATTCCGCGAGTTGATCGCCGTGCTCCAGCCATTGCTGAAGTTTCTCGTGAGACGGGCAGTTCGCCATGGTTCATTCCTCGCAATCGCGGCATCAGGCGACCGAACTTGGTTTGGCCAATGTTGGCGACGAACACCGCACGGTTGCTTTCACGTTTCCCCGAAAGGGAACATGCCGGCGCGGCGGCGATCGTCCATCCGCCTTCAACGTAGACACTGGACAGCGCCGAATTGCTTTCCGCGGAAACTTCGATTCGCAAGCCATCATTCACGCGCGCCACACTATCTTTCTACTCGCCCGTCGCACTACTGAGATCACTGAACTCGCGCAGCACATCGCGCCAGTCTTCAATGGATGGAAAGCGTTCTCGCAAGCAGTCGCAGACGCGCTGTGTATTGCGATACACGGAGTTTACGGCGATCCCCAGTTCAGCAGCCACATCGGAAGCAAGCCGACCATATACGCCAAACTCGATAAAACTTGCGATTGTCTTTGCACCGTGATTGGGGCAATACCGCCGAACCACGGCGTCTATCTGTTCGCGCCGTTGGCTATCGGCGGTCGTCAAGGGTCGATGTAGTTCTTCCAACAGATTCGCAAATCCATCGCCGCCTCGCCCGCGGAGCCCTCGTTTTCGATTTCTGAACTCATCCAGAATGGAATTTCGCAGGATCGTTCGCAACCATCCGCGGAACGATCCCTGTCCCTCGCGAAGCGAAAACGAACCTATCTTCTCCCTCACTTTCAATAGCACGTCATGAGCGAAGTCGCCTGCTTCCTCGGACGACATTCGCCAACCCATCTGGCAGCTCTGGGTGAGAAACTCGTGATACAGCAGAAAGAACGCATTCCAGGCATCGTCGTCCGGATCGGCGGATTGCTGGAGGCGATCGATCAGGGAAGGTGAAGTCGAGCCCGGGTCGTTCCACATGGTTTCTGGCTGCGAGGCGAACGTGAGTCGGCTGGGAATTCGGCGGAAATTTCAATGTGCTGGCAGCTTAAGTCACTCGCCACTCGCGGTCAACAAAGTTTGCCGCGGACTGTCCACAGCCGTCGTTATAGGCAAGTTGATGAAGCGCACTCGCGTCGATTGCGACAGAACGAATTCCTCTTCGTGGCCCCAAGGGCCATAAGCCATGAACTCTCAACAGAACTTCCGACACGACCAATGTCCGGGCTGCGCCACGGTCATAAGATACAGCGTCTCGGCGTCAAACCAGATCATTACGTGTCCGCGCTGCCGGATGCGATTAAAGGTGGCCGGATCAACGGCAACGACTCCGGTAGCAACTCCGCCCAGACCGTCACAGGCCGCCGACGATTCGCTGTTCGATGAGTTGACGACGCCGCCGCCAACCACGCCGAGTCCATCGTCGCCGCCCACGAAACACTGCCCGAATTGTAGGGCGATCATGAGAACCGAGGCCGTGCTCTGCCTGAATTGCGGCTACCACGCCGAGCGGCAACAAACCGTTAGTAAGGGGCCACGTCGCGTCGCCCACATCGGCGTGCCAAGAGGAGTATTCGCATTGCTGCTCCTGCTCTGCTTCGCCGGTGAATATGGCGTGATTCAACTGCTAGACGGGGCTCCATTCATCGGTCGAAATGTGAGCAATCAGCAAGAGCCGACGGACGGCGCGATCGCATTTGTTGTTTTGGTCTACGCTCTGGGCATCGTCGCCTATGTCACAATGCGTGCCGCCCCCTGGGGTGGTTTCGCGGAACTAATACTGCCCGGCCCCGGGATGGATTCGATCTTCCCGCTCGGTGTGCTTTGTTGTTGCCCTGGAATTATGACGCCCATTCTACTGGCGCTGGTATTCGCTTGCGCCTTTACTCAAATCGCTTATGGAAATGCCACGAAATTCACGGAGTGACGGTCATCTCACTTACGTCGCTCGGACGAAGAAATGCGAATCGGCCGTCTTCCTACCGAATGGAATGTTTTGAATCGAATTAGAGGATGTACTATGACACGTTTGTTACTAATAATGTGTGTTGTTATCTTGCTGCCGGCTTGCAGCAGCGCCGGACGCGACACTTACTCCGGACTATCAAAGATCAAAAATGGAATGACCGAATTGGAAGTACTTGAACTGTGCGGCGAGCCCAAATCAAAGTCTCAGCGCGAAGACGGAACTGTTTGGTATTACGGTCCAACCGAGTTTCGCTCGAAAAATGGCACCGTGCGGAAGTTCAACGCGACGGTCGGTTGGAAAGATGATCGCGTCGACGGAGGCACGGTGCACGTCCGAGACTCGAAAGGCGGCGAGATGTTTTGGATCATCGGCGGCGACGAAGCAAACGGGTTTTCGTCCAGCGGTTAGGTGAAACGCGACCGCTCGACAATCAAGTCGGGAGAACGGCTTGCGCGCTGAAGGCCATGCGCGGTTAGCAATTCGCACCAGTGATCGCACATTGTCGATACCTGGCTGTCGATTCCAACCGCTACTTCGCTTTTCTCGACAAGCGATCTTTGGCGCGCGTTTTCGGCCCTTTCGCCTCACCTACATTCGCCGACGATTCGGTTTTTCGCCTCGATGCTTTCTTCTTTGCCGAACGCTTTCGTTTGGTCGTCGCCGAGATCGTTTCGGTCGCCGCCTCGGCTTTAGCCACGGATGGCTTGGCGCGTCGGGGGACAGTTTTCGACGATGCTTTCGACTTCGCTGGGATCTTGCCCGCCGTTTTCCCAGAGGCGCTCTTCTTCGCCGTTCGTTTGGTCGTAGTTGGCTGGGCGGATTTGCTGTTCGCCGACGTTTTAGACTTCGGCGAAGATTTGGCCTTTTTCCGCGTTGTCGACTTCGAGCGCCTGCCCCGAACCGTTCGAGGTTTCGCTTTGAGCGGCGATCCGGCATCCAACTCGATACCAAACATGGCTCCCAAATCCTCGCCCGCCAAGCTGGCGTCCGATTCGCCGAAGGCCGTGTCCAAGTTTTTCGCGGTAACGGCTTCGCCCACTAGCTCCGTGGGATCGACGTTTCGCAGGACAAAGAGCAGCTCAGGCGCGTGGTCCAGGCGAGCCCCGATGCCGTACATCACCGCCGCCACATGTTTGCACATCACGGCATAGTCGGGACAACTGCAACGGAATCGAATTTCGGCCGGAGTGGGCAACAGACCGCCGGCGCCGGTGAGCTGCCGCATCACGCCATCGGCAAATCGCCCGGCCAACAGGTCCAACATCGATTCGACGGACTGCGAGCATTCGGCTCGCAATTGACCCCAGCGTTTCTTGGCCAATGTCGAGATCGAAACGACCACGCGATAGGGGCTCGAACCGGCCACGATCGCTTCGATCTCGCCCGACCGAATTTCCAAGTCGACAACCGATCCATTTCTCGCATAAGTGCGTCCACGCGGCAGGCGATTGGAAAAATCACGTAAACCTTCCATGTGATCGCACCAAGCTTTCCCCCAAAACGTCTTGGCGATCTTGTTTCCAGAAACCGTCACCGGCAGCGGCTCGCGCCCCAGTCCCTGGGCATGTTTTTTGGCCAAAGCCACGGCTTGCGATCTTCGCTGTGCGACTGGCACGTAGGGCGCCCATCCGTCATAGTCCCAAGACATGGCTTAACCTCATGTTTCGATGTCTGTATGTTTCGATGTCCGTTTGATTGGGGTCGACGACTTTTTTGGCCGCCGAATATTTGGCCGTGCTTGCCATCTTAGAACACACGGGACAAGCGACAGAAGTGCAATCGCTTGTGTCGCCTGAATTGCAAGCGTCCGAAGCCACGTTCGCGGCACCGGACGGCTCGCGCCGTTCCGCTTTGGTGGCAAGTACCGGACGGCTCGCGCCGTTCCGCTTTTGTGGCACTTACCGGACGGCTCGCGCCGTTCCGCTTATATGGCAAGTTATTCGCGGACGGGTCCTTAGTCATCTCCCGCGCTGGCACGAGTCACGTCGAGCGATACGAATCGCAGCAGTTCGTCGTCCGACATTTCCGTGAGCATCGTTTCCGCGCCGTCCGACAAAACCTCGTCGGCCAAGTTCTGCTTGTCCTGAATCATCCGGTCGATCCGTTCTTCCAGCGTGCCGCGGCAAACGAACTTATGAACTAACACATTCTGCTTTTGGCCGATCCGAAAGGCCCGATCGGTCGCTTGGTTTTCCACGGCCGGATTCCACCAGCGATCGAAATGCACGACATGCGAAGCGGCGGTTAAATTCAACCCAACGCCGCCTGCCTTCACCGAAATGACAAAGAACGGCGGGCCATCCTCCGCCTGAAACCGGTTCACCAATTCCTTGCGCTTCTTCACCGGCACGCCGCCATGCAACACCAATCCCTGGCGGCCGAAAACTTCGGCCAGAAAGTCCGCCAACGGTTGTGTCATCGACTGAAATTGGGTGAAGATCAACGCCCGCTGTTGACGGTCCGCGATGGCTTCACAGACTTGCGTCAACCGCTGGAATTTACCGCTGTCGCCCGGCGCGAATTCATCTTGTCGCAAATATAGCGATGGATGATTGCAGATCTGTTTGAGCTGCATCAGCGACGCCAACACCAGCCCGCGCCGCGCCATGCCATCCGAGTTTTCCAGCCGTTGCCGCAAATCGTCCAGCACATGTTGGTATAAGGCGACCTGCTTCTTCGCCAATCCACAATCGGCTCGCATTTCGGTCTTGTCCGGCAGGTCGGGCGCGATGTTTGGATCGGTCTTCAGTCGTCGCAGTATGTACGGACGCACCAACTGGCGCAGCGAACCGTAGGCGTTCGCATCCTGGCGGCGGTTCAGCCGCTTGATAAAAGATTTGAATTGCGAGGCGTTGCCTAACAGGCCGGGACAACAGAAGTCGAACAAAGACCACAACTCGCCCAAATGGTTTTCGACCGGAGTGCCCGTCAGTGCGATTCGCCCCGATGTCTTCAGCCGGCGAACCGCTTTGGCTTGAGCCGACGACGCGTTTTTGATTGCCTGTGCTTCGTCTAACACAACGAGCCGCCAGCGCACCTTGGCCAGCCATTCCATCCTCCGCGCTAGGCCATAGGTCGTCAGCACCACGTCGCAATCCGATAACCCCGATTCCGGCGACTCGGCCACGCGCCGCAACTGTTCGGCGTCGACTTCCGATCCGTGAGCGTAGAACACTCGCAAGGTTGGCGCGAATCGCTCGAATTCGCTTTTCCAATTGCCAATCAACGAGGCCGGTACGATCAACAACGTTGGCCGAACATCGTCACGGCCGCCATCCTCGCGCCGCAAAGTCAACAACAAGTCGATCACTTGAATCGTCTTGCCCAACCCCATATCGTCGGCCAAACACGCGCCCAATCCCATCCGTGTCATGAACCACAACCACCGCACGCCATCCTCTTGATAAGGCCGCAACGTCGCTTGCAAATCGCGCCCCGGATCACATTGCACGACGCCCGCCGGATTGCGAATCTGGTTCAGCATGTCGCCCAACCAATCGCCGGCCGTGACTCGCGTCCAGCCACTTAGCGCTGCATCCACCTCCTGTCCATCAATCGACGCTCCGGCCAACATCCGCATGCCTTGCAGGAAGTCGACGCCCTCGGCGAATTGCTGCTCCAGTCGCTGCCATTGCTCCAGCGCCTCGGTCAGCTTCGTCGCATCGACCTCGACCCACTTGCCGCGCAACAGCGCCAATCCATCGGTGGCCGCCAGGATTTGGTTGCGTTCTTCGCGCGTGAGCGGTTCGCCGTCCAATGCCACGTCGACCGAGAAATCCAGCAAGCTGCCGTCTTCATCCCGATTCGCCTGCTTCTGTCCGATCCGCACGTTCACTTCCGGCCGAGCGGGCTGACGCGCCTTCCACCAATCGGGCACGCGCACGACCAAGCCAGCCAATTCCATCGCCGGCACATCCTTGAGAAAACGATACGCCTGCCGAATGGACATCGCCTGCGGTTGGAACAGCCGGCGAGAAACTAACAACTCGCGAATCAATTCGCTGCCGTCAGCAGCACGCTGAATCGGCTCCAACAGCGTCTGCAACTTCTCCCGATTCCTCTCGCCCGCGTATTGCTTCAAAGCTTCGGCCAACGGCAGATGTTGCAGCTTGGCCCGCGCCGAAACGCGATGCGTATAAGTCGCCAAGAATGCGAATGGCCGTTCGGCGTCCCGCTTGTTCTCGGCCAAGTGCAGGGTGACTCGCCCCAACAAATTCCACAGCGGATTCGCGTCCCGCAAAAAAGCCGCCGGACCGTCGGGATGCGCGGCCGCTTGCCGCAACACATGCCGCCGCAGCTCGGTCCACAGCTCGCGCAGCACGTCGGGCGTCAAATACTCGAGCCCATGCATCGGCGGCGCGGATTCGATCAAGCCGACCAACGTCAACTCATTTGGCGGCGCGAGTCCGTCGGCCGATGAGTCCGATTTGCTGGCCACGGCTTGTGCCAGCCGCTCTTCGCCCAGGCCACAAAGTTGGTGAAACAACTGCTGAGCGAACTCGCGCCAAAACACGAACCCAGCCGGCAATTCGACCCGCAACGCTTTCGACGCCAAATACGATAAGCCAGCCGCCGACGATTCAGCGAACGCCGCCCGTAGCTCGTCGGCTAGGGCGTCCCGAACAGCCAGTTCGGTGGAACTGTCCGAAGTTTCTTCGACATGCAATCGCCCAGCGGGCGTAATTACCGGTTGGATGATCATGTGCATTACAATACGGCACAAGGCAATGTTCGCAATCCGAGCTTTCATAGCGCCCCGCCGCTCGGCAACGCCACCCGTTCAAACCGATGCTACGATCCTCAATCTCGTAAAGCGCGGCATTCAATAAATCGGCGACACAATTCGTATCACTTTCGACTTCCCACAATGCCACGGCTCAACCTTTTATTCATCTGCTCTCGCAACCAATGGCGCAGCCCAACCGCCAGAAACGCTCTACCGCGATGATCGCCGATTTTCCATGCGCAGCGCGGACTCAGCGATCGGTCGCCCCGGCCTCTCCCGTGAAGCAGACGTGACATGGGCGGACCTGATATTTGTCATGGAATCAAAACATCGTGCTCATCTGCTGAGCCGATTTCGTGCGGCGGTCGGCGGAAACGCCGCCTGCACGTTCTCCGAAATTCCCGATGACTATCGTTATGGATCCGGGCCAGTGGATATGATCGTAGATCGAGTGGAGTCTTGTTTACCGGACGGCTTCGTAACGATAAGTCGAGCCGCATTATCCAAAAGAGACCTTCGGCTAAGAATGCCTTTCATTGGCTTTGGCAGGAAGACTGCCTCGCTTTAATTCGCAAGATTGTGCTGCAGTTTCGCGTTCGCGAGATCGAGCAAGCGACGGCGAAACACGCGAAGCGATCACAACGACGAACGTGACCGCTCGCTCGCACCCGCTTGCCACCACCAGCGGGTGCTGCTTGTTCCAACGTCGCTGCTGCCGATCGGCTACTGCCAGCTCTGGAACATGCCGTCCAGTTCTTCCGGCCAAGCGGTCTTTCGCTCACCCGCCGCCAGCGATTCGAACATCAGATCGCGGGATTATCACTATGTTCCGCGCTGACAATTACGCCCAATTCGTGCATGACGGCCGATAACAAATCCACTCGTTCGACGGCGGCGGCTACCCGCGTTCGCGACAACGCGATTGCCAATTGTCGAAAATTCTTCATCCGCCAACGGCGTCCGATCCACATACCACCCAGCGCCAGCCGCGTCGTTATCAATGACGATGCCGCCGCCCCGAGCCATCGCCAATTGCGACGAAGCTCCGAAGTCCACAATCGAGAACGATAGGGCTTGCAGCATCGTTCGCTGTTCGACGGTCAGCCTTCCTTCCTCCCACCACCGTTCGATCGCGGATTCCACAATGATCGCCAGATCGCCCGCGGCAACTTCCGACGCCGTACTCGTCGCACCGCCTGCGCCAAACAACATCAAACCAGCGGTCCGCTCGACCGCCACATCATTGGCGCCGATCGTGACACTGAACGCGAGCGAGCCGCCATTCACCGCGGCAAAGCTCCCGCTGCCGGACGACATCATGATCGGCATGAAGGAATAACCAACATCCGGCGTGAATCCATTGATTGCATCGATAGCCAGCGTACCATCGAACTGAATGTCGCTTGTAATGCCGAAGTTTCCAAAATCATCCGGCTCGGTTCCTTCTATTTCCGATATCAAAGTGGACTCGCTGGTCAAGACAACATCCGTATCCAAGTAAAAGGAAGACCCCGCGCGAGCAATCATAGTCCCGGAATTGGTAAACGTTTCGCCGTGCACATTGATTGCCGCCAACGGAACGTCGGAGATGATCGTTCCTCGATTCACGAGACTCGTTGTCGAAATGCTGCCCGTTCCACGAATCTCAACTTCTGGGTCGATCGTCAATTCAGTAGCGCTCAGCGAACCGTAGTAGCCCAAATTATTCGTCGTCAGGAGCACGGTTCCAGATCCCACAATCCGCCCCCTGAGACCAAAATCCACATTGTTCCACCCTTGAACATCATCGGCGTGAGCCAATGTCAATTCGCTATCCGATAATGCCAGATTGTTGCGAACGAACAGCGAGTAGGAATCGGAAATCGCCACGTCGGTAGCCAGCGTCACGCCGTCCAATGTTCCAAACGAACCGTCCGACGTAAGAAGCGACTGACCATCGCTGCCCACAATCGTGCCGCCCAAGATCGTTCCCCCAGCCAGATTCCAAGAGCCGGTCGTGGCGTTCATCGCTAAAGTTCCCTCGGCCGCGCGCGATCCAGCCAGCAACGCCACTTGCAAAAACAAATCGTCGTCGTCGGCCGCCACATTCAACAACTGAATCGCCAGCACATTGGCACCTTGCTTCAATAAATGAGCGTATAACTCAATCTCGAACTCGCCGAACCCGCCTTCGCTCTGCCACGCCGCTGTCGTATTCCAATCTGTATCTCCAACCGCTCCGCTACGAGCGATCTCCTCGCCGTTGAGATAAGCCACAAAGGCATCATCGAAACGAACATTCAACGCCAACCCGGCCAGCGCATCGGGGTCGGCAATTGTGAATGGATAACGCACATAAACCGACCCGTTTTGATCGTACACATCGTCTTCAATGTTTACGTCGATCAAGTCGGAATACTCATTGCCTTCGATCCGGCGATCATATCCCAACGTGCCAACGCCCGAATTCCATGCCACCGGACCAGTCGGCGGAGCGATGTTGTCGGGCGATCCCAATGCGACCCACACGGCATTCCAGTCATCCAAGCTCACCTGACCATCGTTGTTGACATCCAAGTACACGTCACCTGTTACTGCGACGCCATCGATCGTGTTGCTCAGTATCAACAAATCAACTGGCGACACGGCTCCATCATTATTGACATCGTTCGGGGACGCGACATTGTGAACCGCGGTCGGCGGCGTTCCAAAACTCGGCAGTTGCCAGCTACTACCCAGGGAGCCATCGCTGGGCACAAAGTACGACCAAGTCGTGGTCGCACCAATAAGCTCGACATCCCGTGGAGCACGATTATCAAGCGTTCCCGTAATATTAATGGCTCCGCCATGGTTCACGATGCTTCCCGCATCGCTCAACGTGAACGAACCACCGAGATTCAATGTTCCGCCAGCCTCGACAGTGATCGTCGCGACGTTGCTCCAGGACCCCTCAAGAGTTAACACTTGTCCCGCGGCAATGGTAATCGACTGATTGAGAACATAGTCCATGCCGTCCAACCGAAGCACTCCCTTCATCCAACAGTATCAAATTGCCTACGTCGCCCGTTAGACCGGTGACAGTAAGCGTCGATCCGTTTGTCGCGAAAGTGCCCCCGTATTTACCAGCTTTTTCCGCGTAAACATCCAGCGTTTCCCCGGTATCGTCCGCCACAATGACTCCTTGGTTGTACAACTCTTGCGTCCAAAAATAACCTGAGCCAGCGACTGTGATATTGGGGTCAACGCCAAACGAACTGGCCCCTGAGCTCTGGAGCATACCCCCGCGAATTCGTCTCCAAACGCACGATACCACTGCCAGCCAAAGCAGCTTGTGGCCAAGGCCAATCAGTTGCAACCATGAGGAAGCAGCGACTTCCTCGGGCTGCGGCAAAGTCAGCGTCCTTGATCCAACGTAAGATCGTTTCGAGCGTAAAAATAGAATCCAGGTGGAATCGTGAAATCGTTGACCAAAGTGACATGGTCAAGCGTCCCGTAGCTAGATGTGACGTTCAACCCAACTTCATCTGTAGTGGAAATCTCGCCACCGACAATCGTTCCGCTATCCAAATTCCACCAACCGGTCTGCGTTAAACTCGAACGGAACATCATTCGCCCGTAGCGATGCCCGAAAGGTTGGTTCTATAAACGAATCGACATCGTCGTCCGCGTAGTTCACAACTTGAAAGGCTAAGACGTTTTCACCCGGACGCAGGAGATAGGCGTAATAATTCAGACGCAGGCTCACGCGTAAATCATCCCCAAACCATAGCGTTGCTGTTCCATTCGGCGGCTTCCCGCACTCGTTTGCTGCCGACTCAACGCGACGCCGTTCAGATACGCCACATAGCCATCGTCATGCGCAATATCCAGTTCAATTCGCCCGCGCGTCCGGATCAGCGATTGTGAACGGATAGCGAACAAAGACCATCCCGTTTGATCGAAGGCGGTCGCTTCGACGTCCAAGCCAATTCGGGCATCGTATAGGTTGTTTGGGTCGCGTTGGTCATATCCCACCGCTCCGACGCCGGACAGCCAAGCGGAATCGTCGAATCCCGGAAGCAACCAATCGCTGCCTAGGGAACCGTCCGTGGGAACCAACGCCTTAACCGGCGAACTTGATCCAACCAATGTCTCCGTCGCTGCGGCTTGATTGTCCAGGGAACCCAATTAGATTCACTGTGCCCCCGTTGCGAACTAGAGTGCAAGACCGGCTTAGGTAAAGCGCCCCGCCAAGGTTCAACGTGCCGCCATCGTTCACGGTCAAAACGCTCTGGTTCGACCAAGCGTCTCTGGACTCCCAATAGTAATAGTATTCATTGATGGTCAGCGACTGTCCGTTCTCCACGGTTAACGGTTGTGTAATCGTCAAACCGTTACCGTGAATCGCCAACGAACTGTTGGCATCCTCGATCGTCAACCCGTTCGTGTCGCCTTCAAGACCCCAAACGTCCAGCATCGCACCGCCCCGAACTTTTAAGGCGCCTTCGTTGGCGATGTTTTCGTAGGCGTAGACGTAGATCGCCGCGCCTGGTACGTCGGCGAGGATGACGCCGCGGTGAGTTAGTATCCCAGCTTCAATTTCTCCCGCGCCGTGGATCGTTATGCCTTCATCAATTGTGAGATCATCGCCATACAGATATGCCCAATCGTAAGAACTTCGTTGGGACAGTTGAACATCGCCAATTCCGCGGATGGACGAATCGCCTTGAAAATACATCTCCCGCCAGCCATCGCTTCCTTCCTCACCGGACAGATCGACGCTTACGTTCTCTAGCGTCAGATCGTTTCGTATATGGAGAGTACTATACTGTCCCACCTTCAAGTTCATTGCGAGCGTCACGCCATCCAATCCGCCGCTACGCAGTTCTCCTAGCATTTCAAACACGGCTTCATCGGAATCGGCCGAGACGCGAGCACTGCGCATCCAACCACCCGCCAACTGTAACGTGCCGCCGACCATCAGTGATTCAGTAACCTCCAATTCACCACCGACGATGGAGAGTGTGTCTTTCAACACCAAGCTTCGCACGGACGCTAAACCGTTGAATTCGACGATGGCGTCTCCCGGCACATCGATTAACACATCCGCATCGGGACCGGGCACGAGTCCGCCATCCCAATTAGCCGGATCATCCCAAGAGCCTCCAGCCGCGTTCGACCACACGGCGGTATACGTGGTCTTTTCAAAGTTATAGACGAGATTACTATCGCCAAGCGAGTTGCCAGCCACATCGGTCACCAAGTCCGCGTGGACCGTCATCACAAATTGGCCTAAAGGCAGTTCGGGATACGTCAACTGTATCGAGCGGCCGTTGTCACGAAATTGCACGTCCAACGGGTCGACAACGCCGTCTGGACCAGTCAGCACGAAGCTGTCCGCGTTGATGGTCGATTGTGCGATCGCTTCGGAGAACGCGAACTTTACCGCCCGAAACATTACACCTTGACGCGAACCGTCCGGAATGTTGGTGGATGTCACGGAGGGCGAAAGTATCGGGGACAAGTTGAATTGTAATGTCCTCGGACACGCCCACATTGCCGCCGGTATCCGTGGCTCAGACCGATAAGACAACCTCACCAGCCTCTACGCCGCCCGCCTGTGCAATCGTTGGCAACAGCGTCGCAAGCTCATACGGAAAACTCACATGGCTGGCAACGACCTCACCGTTAATGAGTAGCTGAACACCGCGCACTTGCACATCGTCATTCACGATGGGACGAATCGCGAGCAGCGTGCCTTCCTGGATTTGAATACCCGGTTCGTCGGCATCGGCGTCCTCGGCGGACAAGTCGATGCTGACCGTCGGCGGCACGCCCGCGCTGTCGAACGAGCGATAGTTGACGACTTGCAATCCCGCCTCACCGTCAGCCACAAAAGCAATTCCGGCCGCCAAAACCACGCTGCTGGGAGCGGCAGGCAAACCATATCGGGTTTGGAACTGACTGGTATCCGCGAGATCGCCGATATCCACTAAATCAAGCGCGTTCGCGCCAAAAACGCCGCCCGGATTGCCCACGGCGATGGCTAATCCCGAACCATTTACCACCACCGTTTGCCCGGCAAAACTCGTGTTGTCCACACCGCTAAGCAGTTGCGGGGCGTCGGGGTCCGATACATCGACCGTCGAGAATCCACCGTTGAACCCGTCTTCGGCGGCCAAATAGGCCACGCCGCTCGCAACAAAGATCTTGCCCGGCGTGGATTCCACGTTGAGCGTTCCACGTGTAACCAGACTCCCAGACTCGAAATCCACAATCGTGAGATCGCCGGTCGACGAACGGAAATAGAACCGCGAGCCTTCGCGAGCCATTCCCACAATGGAGTCACCAGAAACGGAACCAGCCAACACTCGTTCGCCGGTCAGCAAATCATAAACCCGCAATCCGCCGCCAACCGCGGTGAATGCCAACCCATCCATTACCTCCACATGAGTAAAATTCCCTCGCAGGGTTTGCAGAAGTTGAGGCTCCGAGGGCATACTCACATCCACCACATGCAATCCCACATCGGAAGCGACGACGGCAATCCCCAGCCGCGAATCCACCGACACGTCCACGTTGCTACCCGGAAGATCGATCTCACTAATTAACAATGGTTGTTGAAAACGCGACACATCCACGATCGCCAACCCAAAACTGCCCGTCGCCAAATAGGCCGTCTGCGACTGATCGTTGGCCAATCCGCCCTCGATCACGATCTCTCGCGCTTCGCCATTGAGCGGCAAACTGCCCACCACGCCAGTCGCGAAGGGGCGATTGCCCAACGGGTTTAGGCCTTGTTCGAGTTCGGCAAAGTCCGCAATTCCATCGCCGTCCGTGTCCACTCGGTCGATCGCCGTACCCACGATCCGCTCGGCCAAATCCGCCAAGCCATCCATGTCCAAGTCCGGTTCGCCGATCAACGTTTCGGAGCGGAACGGGGCCAGTTCCGTGTCGGTCCCGGAAACGGCCGAGACACCAATGGACGTCGAAACAACTTGATGAGCGAAATCATAGATCTCAAAGCGATAGGGGGTTTCCGGCGGCAGGAAAGGCAGCGGGTTGATAATGCCCGACTCGTTCGTGCGTCCCCGGATTTCCGTGGTTCCCACCAACACGCGCCAGTATCCCAATTTCACGGCGCCGTCGCCCACAACCAACGGCGACACCAAGTCTTCATCCAACGTATCCAGTTCCCCATTCGCATCGCCGGTGTTCGAATCGATGGCCTCCATCACCGTCTGATTGCCGGCGATAAAGTCGTCCGAGGCGTCGATAATGGATTGCAACGCGGCATCCAATTCCTCGTCCGTCAACGGCGTCGGGCCTTCGCCCTCGCCTTCGCCCGCACCGGTTTGGGCGTTGGAGACTTGGTTCAGCAAGCTTTCAAATACCAAGCAAACCGCGGTTAACGGCGCGTTGCGAATGCTCTTTTCCAAATCCAGAATGTTGCCCAACATTCGGTCGGCCAGTGTTAAGACCTCGCGAGCAATGTTCGTGGCGATGCTGCCGCCGACGCCCAAGCACTGCGGGCCGCGAGCCGCGATCCGATCCAGCGCGGTGTTTGCCACCTTGACGATCGCCGCAATGGAATTTCCCAGCTTGTTCAGCGGATTGGTTGCCGTGAAGTTCTCATAAGCTGACTTGGCGAAGTTCTTTGTGGCGTTCAATCCTTGTAAACCAGCTATGAGTCCTTCGCGCGAGAGGCTGCCGGCTTTCCAGTCCTTCTGTAATTGATCCACGGTCGAACGGAGTTGAGCTACGGCCGTGACGGCATCCAGCCCGGTTTTGATGATCCCACGGAAGTTCGTCAGTTGTTTGAGCGCTTGCGTCAAGGCACTGGCCAGTGCCCACGTATCGTCCGAGTTCCACGCCTCACACTTCGGCTCGGGCTTCTTAGGCGGCTTGGTCTCGGTTCCCGGCGGTGGTCCGCCGTGCCAACCGGGCTTCGTAATGCCAGTTCCGGGGTCCGTGGTCACACTGTTACCATCTTCCGAAACCGTGGCGGTTCCCTCAAATACCAAACGTCCGGTGGTGTGATCGAACGACAAGAACTCGACTTGGCTGCCAGCCGGAGCGTTGAAAATATTGGGAAACGTCAAACGTGCGGGGGGCGAGAAGGCAACCGCGCCAGGAGCCTGGATCGTGATATCGAACGTGTGTTGCAACAGTCCCGGAGGCAACATGTCTCGCACCAACTCGGGCGGCACAGTACTCAGACCGACCTGTGGATTCTCGATCGGCAATCCATCCTCGCCGATCACACTGCCAGGCTGGACTTCCAGCTTGAGATACTGCCGTTGTTCGTCCGTAAGATTCGGAGCGCTCTCGGCATTCACCGTCACGACGGTTGGTTCGTCGGTGGAAATGGGTGTAAGAATCGCATTTTTTAGGCGAGGCAAGTAGACTTCCGGACGGTCGAGATTCGCCTCGCGTTCGGCCTGGGTTCCCATGGTTCCCATCACCGTATTCGCTCGGCCCGCCTCCATGTCCAAATCCATCACCATTTCCGGCCAGAACGTGCCGTCGGGCGCATTGGTCGCCGTGCGTCCGTCGATCGCCAGTTTAATGTTACCGGCCGGCACGGACGCGAATGAGAAGCGACCTTCGGAATCCGTGAATACGAACTCATCTTCGCGTCCCAAGATGTAAATCTTGGCTCCCACAATGGGATTCAAAAAGAGATCGTCGGCAGTGTGAGGAATGCCATCTGGACCGGAACGCGTATCGTCGTACGTCATGGGCTTGAGATCGTCGCCCGGATCCACAACCAGGCCGGCGAGACTCGTTCCGGGAACCGTGGTGCGGCTGACCGTTGTAAAACGATAGGCGTAATCGCCCCCCGCGGTCCCATCCCCATCCGCGTCCAGCGCGACCCCATCCGCTGTTAGGATGAGATCGCCCTTCAAATGAACGGCAACCGTCGCTCCGCCCGGCATGGCGTTCTGGGGAAATAGCCAGGCGAATGTTCCGTCTGGCGAAACCACAATCGTGCTCGGCAGGACGACGCCCGCCGCATCGGTCATATAGAAACTGCTGGCGGTGAGAGTCGACGCTTGAACGGGCCGTGAAAAGTAGACTTGGGGTCGGAACGTCACACCCACATCGCTAGCGCCGGCGGGCGGTGTATGAGAGGTGATCTCTAATGGCAAGGCAGCCGCGATCTGAAACGCAACGGTTTGTGTGGCCGTGAAGCCCGCTTCGTCGCGCGCGGTGACTACCAACGAATGATTGCCCACGCCTAGATGAGATAGGTCCAGATCCCGAGTAAACCCGCCGGTGGCTGGATTGAATGAGATCGGCGTTGTCGAACCGCCATCGATACGATAGTTCAACGCAACGAGCTTCGAGCCCGTGCCTTGAGCCGTTCCTTGCAGTCGCGTGCCGGCCGCGACCGCGGAACCGGATGCTGGCGAATCAACGGTGATCGTTGGGGCGACCGTATCCAGGTTGAATGTGAATTCAAACTCATCCGACACTAGTCCTAATTTGTCGGTCGCGCGGAAGCGAATTCCATGACTTCCATCGGCCGAGCCATCGACGGCCAATGCCGGCTGGAACTGAAAACGCCCGTTGCTGTCGAGCGTCACCGCGCTGAAACCTCCGCCATCGACTTTCGCTTCGACGGACGCCACGCCCGAAAGGTTATCGACGGCCCATCCTTGGATTGTGGGATTCGCGGCGAAAACCCCATTGTTATTTGGCTCAAGAAACACAATCTGCGGGGCCCGTACATCGTCGCTGACACTAAACCGCTCCAGCACCTCGGCGGCGATCGCGCGTCCGGTGTTCAGCCCATCTTGGTTGGAAAACTCATAGTGGATACCACCATAGATGCGGCTACGGCCGGCTTCCTCGGCGGCCTCATGAATGCTGGTAAAGCTCCGTGTGACGCCGGGCAAACCGAACGAAGTGGTCGAGAATCCGCGATCGTCGCCGAAATAGGAAGTCAACACGGATTCGGCCGCGCCGCTGAACGTGCTGTGGCCCGACACATACTCGGGGAACGCGGGCGAGATCAGCAGCGGAGTCCAATTGGCTTGAGCGGCCGTATCGAGATTGCCATCTAAGGCTGCGTTTTGAATGGCCGTAATGGGTCGCCAGAAGTCAAACCCGTACTTCACATTCCAAGCCACGACTCCCGCGTCGCCCAATGCGATGTTCAACGGCAAACAGCCGTGCGTTCTCGCCAACGCCTGGCTCGTCGTTCTGGCCAGTTCCAACGCGATTTGATTCCAATGACCAGGCGGAGTATACGAACCGGCGCCATCGGCCCAGAAACGAGCGATCTCGGTTTGGTCGGCCGTCCGTGTGGTGCTGTTCGCCGCGCCAAGCGACTTGACTTCGTTGAGCGCCGCGGCGTACTCAGCCGAAGCTAATTCGGGCGGACCAGCCGGCGACATCGCCGCGACATCGGCAATTCCAAACGGAGTCAACTGGCCCCATTGCGGCAGCAGAGGCACGTCGTACATCGGCGCCGTCGGCTGCCAGTCGCCTAGCTCCTTGCCAACCGGATGCTCGACGAAGCGATTCCAGCCATCGTTCGCACGCAAGGCAATCACCGCCTCGCCAACCAACTCGCCAAATGCGACGCCCGCCGTCTCGGCATCTCCGTCGGGCACCTCGGCCAACACCGCGTTATGTACCGTTTGAATGGCGGCCGCCTGCGCCGGATAAAGATACGTGAGCACTTCGGCGGCCGCGGCGGAAATCGCGGCCTCGATCGCCACGTCGCCCGTCGGCTTCAGCGACACCAAATAACTGGCCGTCCCTTCGACCGCATTCACCACGTCCAGCATGGCAATGCTCATCATGGCCAAGCCGCGCGTGGCGACGGGCGGAGCTGTCGCGTCCGATCGAATGGCTTCGAGCGCGGCTTGATTCCAGCGCAGCACGGGATCGATCATCGTGGCTTCGGCCGCTCGAGTCACGGTGGAAATCAAGCTACTCGAGTTCCCGGCCAAGTCCATCGCTTGGGCTTCGAACTGGTTGTCGCCGACTTGCAATGCCACGTTGGGCACGCGGAACAGACCATCGCCATCGGCTCGCACCGTCTGGGCCGCGCCGGCAACGGTGACAGCCAGATTCGGTTCGGTTTGACCGACCAGCGTAACGCGCGCCGCGCCAGTTCGCTTATCGCCGCGAGCTCCCGAGTCGGAGGTTTCGGCGAGGTCCAACGTTGCGAGCGTCGGCGCCGCGGTATCAATCACCAAAGACAATGGCGACGCTTGCCGCGTGTTTCCCGCCACGTCGCGCACTCTGGCTTGAATCGTGTAAGCGCCATCGGGCAACGTATCGAGCGTGCGTTCGCCGGGCCCCGAGCTGATCTCGTCGATTTCCGTCGAACCATTGATGTCGACCAACACGTGCGAGCCCGCTTCCGCGCCGACGAACACGCGCGGCGCGGCGACGCGAGTGACACCATCGCTGTTGCTCGGCCCCGTGTCGTCGACGGCATTCAGTGCCAGTGGCGCCAACTGGGGAGCTTGCGTGTCGAGTGTGAATCGCAACTGAGTCAGCGATTGGCCGCCCGCCGATCCGGCCACGAACATGCCAACGCGAATCTCGCCGTCCGCAAAGCCCTCGATCGACGCCGGGTCGATCGTAAACTCGCCGTTCGCGTCGATCGGGATGTCGACCACTTGATTGCGGTTCACTCGCACGCGAGCCATAGTGGCCGAGCCGCCGTTCAGATCCACTTGTCCGCGAATCCGCCCGTCGTTCGTGATTTGATCCGTGTTGGATTCGCCCGAATCGACCGCCAAATCCAGCGAAGCGCCGAGCTGTGTCGGCCGCTCATTCAAATGGTTGATCACTAATAGCACGTCGATCGGGGAAACTTCGCCGTCGGCGTTCGAGTCGAGGTAAAAGACCGAGGGCGAGTTATTTTCGATCGGTTCGTTCAGCGTCCGCGAGCCGTTGGAATTCAAGTCGTTGATAATCACCAACGCGTCGATCGGCGACACGTCCGCGTCGTCGTTGATATCCAGACGGAACAGTGGATTCTGCCAATCGCTGGCGAACACACGACGGTCCTCAAGCAGCTCCAGCAGCGGTGTTCGCATCCGTTTCTTCACACAGCGGGCCTCGTCGATCCCCGTGGCGAACAGATTGCGTCGCAAGCGACGCAGACGAGAAGCAGTCACGGAAGCTAAGCGCGCGGAGATCTCTCGCATACAACATCTCACTCAAGGAAATCGCGGACATCCACAGAGGGGTCATCCGGCGCGACAAACAGGTTGCCGAGCCGTGGGAAAGTCGCACGCCGAAAGCGCCAGAGACTCGCTCGGGCAGATTGAAGCGAGCAGCGGCGTCGCGCGGCGAATGGCGATGATCTTAATTCGCGCCAAAAACGACAGCCAGCGCCAGATTAAATTCGCGTTGCGAATTCCGCAAAGATTTGCCGCAAACCACTCCGCACACCCTTCTGGCAGGGATGCACGATACCATTTTGACTCTCACAGTCACATTCGCCGCTTTCGTAGCATCTCGGCCACTACAGCAGATCAGACGGGTCGACGTCGACGGGCCCAGAGTGTGTCGTCGGGCGTCTTGGCATTCTCCGTCGCTTGGCGAACAAACCGCCGAAGTTGAAGCGCCGTCGGGCCCCAACATCAAAATGTGAAAGCGAAACTTCCTCACGCAGCTTGGCACCGGAGCGGGAGCGGCCCTCAGGATCCGCACGCTCTCGAATTCATCGGTCAAGTTATCCGAGCCAGGATTCATGCGTCTGAAGCAGACAAGTCGCCCGTTGTCGCCGTGACGCGCCTTGATCTCGCAGTTCCATCAGCCGGTCGGCGATCGAGTGAGCGAATTGCTCGGTTAATGTTTCCGAACCGCCACGAAAGATTAGACGGATCAATGACATATAGGGCGGATAGCCGAATCCCCCGCGTCGGCAGTTCGCCCGCCGCGAATGTGAGATAAGGTCGTGTCGCCGCCGCGATGATCGCCGCAGGTCGGGGCTGAACGTCTGCACCAAGACGCGGCCTTTATCACCGCGTCCTGTCCGCCCAGCAACCGGTCACCAACTGAAGCTGTCTGTCCTCAGCCGGAAATCAGGGAAGTGCGCAACGCGGTATCGGCATTGACAATACCGAACGGCGTAACATTTGGAAAGTCGAGTCCTTCGCATCATCGGGCGCCTACTATTTTTCACCTGCTGCGACGAACTCTTGGCCAAAGGCTTCTTCATGCTTTTCGCTGCTCATTTAACAAGCAGTCCATCCGCAAGAGAAACATTAAATCTTGCTGCACTGGTCAATTTTTGCGTGTCACCCGCTATAGCGAATCCCGTCGAATCTACAGTCCGGACATTTGTCCGGAGCCTTAATCTCATAATCACAATAATGGCAGACGGCCTTTCCTCATTACGATGATGCGTCAACGCGAGGTCACAGTCGGGACATTTGATTTATGTTTCCACATGCTGGACACTGAATCGCCGTCGCGAAACTCGACGATTCAACAGCAAGATGACTTGCCACACCAGCGTTTGGTGGATCGCTTGCGCAACGGTCTGGCGGACGCCTCGCGTCTGGCGGCTGTGGAATTCGTTCGCAAGTCGACCGGTTCCCACATGCGGCAAATTACCAGCAAAAGGCGGCGGCATATCAGAATCCAATTGGTATTCGCCGCCGCGTTGAGCCGCCAACCAACTTTCGAGCGACGGCGTGGCCGAGCCCAATACCAACGGCACACTCTCCATTTGCGCGCGGCGACGAGCGACTTTGGTACCTGGGGGCGAATCCTGTTTGAACGAGCCGTCATGCTCTTCATCAATCACAATCAGCCCCAAATGAGGCGTGGGGGCGAACACCGCGCTGCGCGCTCCCACAATCACATCGACTTCCCGATCCACAATGCGACGCCACTGCCAATGCCGATCGGCTGGCGAGAGATGGCTGTGCAACACGGCCACGCGATCGAAGCGAGACCGAAACCGTTTAACGGTTTGAGGAGTGAGACTGATTTCGGGTACTAAGACAATGGCTTGTCGACCAAAGCTAATTACGTGTTCGATGGCACGAATATACACCTCGGTCTTACCGCTGCCCGTGACGCCGTGCATCAGCGCGGTATGATGTTGTCCCGAGTCGATCATGGCCAAAATCGTTCGCAACGCTTGTTGCTGGTCTTCATTCAAATCCAGATGCGCTTCGCGATCCTCAACCGTCTGCGCCAGTTCGGTCGTATTCACACGTTTCGACTGCTCGACAACCAGCTTCTTTTCACGCAGTTGTTTGATCGGCCCGGCCGTGCAACCAGCGGCCAGCATCAATTCGGGCATTAACATCGGCCGTGGCGAGCCAGCCAAGACCTTGAGAATGTGAGCCTGCTTCGGCGGCAACTTGAGCTGAGTCAGCCGCGCGGCCACGTTCGTCGGCACGGACAAGAACATTCGTTCCCGCGTCCCGGCTTGCCCTCGGACGCTGGCTGGCACGACTCCTTCCAACACTTGGCCGAGCGGACAGAGATAGTAGTCGGCCATCCACTGGTCAGCCGCAACATCGGAGGCCCGACCAACGCCGCGTCATCCAAAACCGACTGGATCTCCTTCAAGGATCCGGATCGAGCTTCATCCGGTTTTCGAGCCGAACGACGTACGCAGTCATCGGCCGATCGCCTCGTCCCAATGGCACTCGAACCTGGCGACCGTTTCGACAAGCGGACGCAAGCGCATCGGGGACCGCATCGGAACGGACCGAACGCGCTTCGGCAAAGACCACTTGAGCGACTAACCGCTCACTCGTGTCGTCCAGCTCCCATGGATCGGGTTCGCGATTGAATAAGTCTTGTTGCATGCTCGACAAAGCGTCAGCGTTTAGAGGCGGAATCACTCGATATCCTGCGATAACCCGCAGAGAATCTTACGAGCCAAGCCCCACGGCGGCGACCCGTTCAACTTGCGGTATTTTCGCCAAACCGAGATAATGCCGGAGGCGTCGAAGTCGAACCGGCGTCACGCACTTGAATCGGAGTCAACGAAACACGGGCGGTGAACTCGTAAAGGAAGAGGCGAAACATGTCACGCGGATTGATTTTTGCTTGGACGCTGGGGCTATTACTGACGGTTGCCAGCCAAGCTTCGGCGGGCGATCCGTTCCAGTTATTGGGAACGGCGCGATCCGGCGCGATTCCGACACAAACGGTGGGCTGGCCGTTTCATCGCCACCATCATGGCCATTGGCATGGTTATGCGCCGCGCTACAGCTACCGCTATTATGCGCCCCGATATTCCTACTGGCCTCGGTATTCGTCTTATAGTTCATTTCGATTCGGCGTCTCGATCGGGCCGCTTAGCTTCGGCTCTTGTTCGTACCCGGTCTACTCATATCGCTACTGCGCGCCAACCTATCGAGTATACACACCCATATATACGTCGCCTTGCTATATGCCTTACGGCTATGGTTACTCGTACTATGGTTTTGCAAATGCTGGCCCCGAGGTCGCGTCACCATTGATTGCCGCGGCGAACGAACCGACGTATTCATTCGCTCGATCCGCGAACACCGTATCACGTCCGACGAACTACGTCATCGCTCCGCCGAAGGACAGCGAGCAACAACCGCTGTTCGTTTATCACGACGAAGCATCCGCCATAGCCGCGATCGCGAAAGCGCTCACCGTGGATTCATCCACGCCCCGAAACGACCTGCAACAAGTCGTGGACAATTTGCGGCAGTCCAACGCCACTTCGCAAGCTCGGGCTCGTCAATGGATTGAACAAGGAGACCGCTTGTTCGCTCAACAACGTTTCGCGTCGGCGTTAGATCGCTACAAATCGGCCGTGGCTTCCGCGCCAGACATGGCCGCCGCCTACTTTCGCGAAGGCCACGCATTTGTCGCCACCATCAATTTTGACGCTTTTAAAGCCTTCAAGCTCCGGTGTGTTGCTCTCCAAGGACATTCCGGCGGACACAATCGCACTCGACGAACTCTATGGCGACAATCTTTTGACGAAACAGTCTCGCATGGAAGCCGTGGCTCAAAGTGCCTTGCTAGACCAACAAAACGCCGACCTGCTGTTCCTGGTCGGCATCCTATACATCAGACGGCCAAGTGGAACGCGCCCAAGACGTTCTTTGACCACGCCGCGCGCGAAGGAAGCGACGCCGAATACCTGAGGCCGTTCTTAGCCGAAACCCACCCGCGCCTCCTTAGATGGTCTCACGGACGTGTAGCCCGTTCGCGGATTAGCCAGTACGCTCGATCGGAAAAGGCGAGGTACCGATTGACAACGCCGCGCATTGCGGAGGGCATGCACCCAAGCGGATCGCCGTAAATGATTTGCCATGCGCGGTATCCCGCGTGGCCTCCATGATACCGTAGCAGCGGCGTCATGTTGATCCCAATGCTGGCGAAATAGAGCGCGGTATCGCTATCAGCGTGAAGAACACAATATTCAATTTATTGCATCACTTTTTGCGATCGTGTTTCTCGCTTGCCGGTTCTTCGATTTTATTTACTTCATGCGAGATAGTTGCCAACGCAAGGTATCGCACTGTCGTTCCCACAATTACTCCAGAGACCGCCGGCATTCCACGAAGCGCTAATCAGTCATCGACGTGATGGGGTACTCTGCTTCACCAGGAGTCCATACTTATGAACGCCACCATTCCTGCGTACAATCCAAACACCGAGGCAAACGCGTACACGGTCCTTCAACGCCACCAGCCCGGCAAGTACGAACGACGTGAATTCCAGCAACCGTGGCCAACCATGCACCAAAGGATCCCAATTCCCAAACACTACTCCATGAATCCCGAGGACACAGACCGGCCCGCCCAGCAGCCCGCCCAGAAACCACAAGAACGCTTTGCGCCAATCAGAGAGCCGCTCGCGCCGAGTGGATTTCTTAAATTGTGACTTCATACTGTTTCTCCGCGAGTGGACCAAAAAACGATGCACATCGCCGCCCACCATTCTTGCAGCCTCAAGACCGTCGCGATAGTCTTACTTCTCTCGCCTCCAGACGCCAGTCTCCCATTCGGAATCTGACATCTTGCTCAAGAAGCCGCTCGCTAGAGCGACAACTCCGCGGGAACACCTCACTGACTCGGCGAGCGAGCCCTCCCGCCGCACCGACCCTGCGGATCGCCCACAATCGCCGCCCTCCGCCCGTACGTCATCGGTTTCGTCACGCGACACGCCGAGCGACTATACTGGCCAACCTGACTCGCACGTTGCCTCAAGCCACTCGGAGTTTGTCATGCGCGGAATTCGCTCGTTCGTTCTTTTCAGTCTGCTCTTCATCGCCAGCGGCTTGACCGCGGCGGAAGCGAAGCGGCCGAACATTTTGTTCATCTATGCCGACGACCAATCGTACAAAACGCTGAGTTGCTACGACGAAGCGCCGGACTGGGTGAATACGCCGAACATTGATGCGTTGGCAAAGTCCGGCGTGCGTTTCGAGCGGTGCTATTTGGGCGCGTGGTGCATGCCGTCGCGAGCCAGCATGCTCACCGGCCGCTTGCAACATGCCGTCCAGTCGATGCGGATGACCGGTACTTACCCCGGCAGCACGTATGATCCCGCAGCGTGCCCGTTTTGGCCCGCCGAATTGCGACGGCAAGGCTATCACACGGCCCAAATTGGCAAATGGCACACGGGCACCGACACGGGCTACGGCCGCGATTGGGATCATCAGATTGTTTGGAACCGTCCCGCCCATCCCGAGAATGCGGGCCACTACTTCTATGATCAGATCATGTCATTTAATGGTGTCGAGCGACGCGTCGAAGGCTACTCGACGGACAACTATACCAATTGGGCCGTGGATTATATCAAGGGCGAAAATCGCGATGCCGAGAAGCCCTGGTATTTGTGGCTTTGCTATGGCGCCGTACATGGCCCGACCACACCCGCCGAGCGACACAAGGGCAAGTTGGCTGGAAACTCAGCCAAGGTGCCGAATGATATCTTTGGACCTTGGCCGGACAAGCCAGCCTATCTTGAACTCACCAAAGCGTGGGCCAAGGGTCCGGACGGAACTCCGTATATGAAGAAAGGCGAGGTTAAGCCCGGCAATTTTGATACGAACAAAACAGGACTGGCTTTTGACGCCTGGATCCAGCAAGTCAACGAATGTGCGATGGCCATCGATGAAGGAGTGGGACGACTGATGAAAGCCCTCGACGAATCGGGGCAGTTGGAAAATACATTGGTCGTTTATACCGCGGATCAAGGATACGGTATGGGCGAACACGGTTTCAGCCAAAAAATCGCTGCCTACGACGCCACGATCGCATCGCCGTTGATCATTCGCCAACCAGGTGTGATTCCGCAAGGCCGAGTTTGCCGTCATCCCGTGAACTCACCGGACTTGGTTCAGTTTTTCGTGAACACAACGGGCGTCGAGATACCGTGGAGAATGCATGGTCGCGACATTCGACCACTGCTAAACAATCCCGAAACAGAGGAATGGCAATCGCCCATGGTATTCACTCACACGGCTCGCTCATACGGTTCCGACACCGACGACATTCCTACCGACGAACGTTTGATGTCCACGGGCAATACTCCTTGGTATGTGATGTTGCGCGACGGACATCATAAATATGTTCGCACGTTGGTCGCGGGTGAGGTGGAGGAGATTTATGATCTAGATGCCGACCCCGAGGAACTGACCAATCTGGCGGCGCGACCAGAAAATGCCGCGTTGCTGGAGAAACTGCGTGCGACTACCATCGCGGAACTGATCCGCACCGAGGCGCAGTTCGTGGACCGCATGCCGCCCACGAAAGCCATGGCGGCGACTCGCTAGAATCGGGCGTTTTTCGGCCGGAACGTAGCTGTATGGAAACTCGGATGACGCGCGGTACAATCGCGTCGTCACGTTTTGCTCCACTTCTCGTCGGGAGAATTCAGGCCATGCCCGCTTATCATGTTTTCCGTTCCACTCACATCCAAGCCTCGCCGCAACAGGTGTTTGACACGGCCTCGGATTTCAATACCTGGAGCATGTGGTCGCCGTGGCTATGCATGGAGAAGCAAGCCAAGGTGGTGGTAACCCAGGATTCCAACTCCGTGGGTTCCAAGTACGAATGGACGGGCGAGCTGGTCGGGCAGGGAGAGATCGAGCACACGAAGCTCGACCGGCCCGGTTTCATTGAGGAGCGTTTGCTGTTTCTTAAACCCTTCAAGTCGCAAGCTCGCGTGACCTTCGACATCGAACCGGCTGGCGATGGCACGAAGGTGACTTGGCACATGTACGGCTCGCTGCCGTGGTTCATGTTTTGGATGGCAGGTCAGATGGATACGTTCATTGGGATGGATTATGAACGCGGCCTTAAGATGCTTAAGGAGTTGATCGAAACAGGACAAGTGCAATCCGACATCGACATTCAAGGAGTCAAACCCATGCCGGCCCACACTGTAGTGGGCGTGCGATCCTCCTGTTCATTCGATCAAATCTGCGAGTCGATGAGGAACGCGTTCCAACAAGCGGAGGATGCGATTGCTAAGCAACACCTTTCTCGCGAAGGCGAAGCCGTGAGCATCTACCATGTATGGGACTTGAAGAATAAGCGCTGCGAGTACACTGCCGGATATGTGATGCCGACCACGGCGCCGGCCGTCGCCGCCCCTTTGTCACAAGTGGCCATTCCCGCGACGAACAGTCTGACCATTCGCCACACGGGCCGCTATGAACACTTAGGAAACGCTTGGTCATCCGGCTTTCAGTATGCCCGCCACAAAAAGCTCAAACTGAGCAAACAGGTCCATCCTTATGAGATCTATCGCAACAACTCGGAAGAAACGCCGACTTCCGAAATGATTTCGGATGTTTACTTGCCGCTCAAATAGCAAAATAACCGCGATGCTCGGAAGCGGCTCATTTTCGTCGAGCTTCAACAAAACGTGTTTCGCCGCAACCGTAGGTCGAACAGGCCCCGACGAAAGCCAACAAGAACACTGTCAACAGCGCCAAGCCCGGCTCTCTCATGGCGAGGGCTCCGACGAGTCACGAGGCGGCGCGACGGCTTCGGCCGACGCCGGAACCGTGAAGTGAGACTCCTGACAACCATAGGTCGAGCATGATCCGAAATACAGCCAGCAATCGCGATGATGCGGCGTCTTACAACGGCGGCAGATCACCATGTCATCCACGACGTCTTCGCCGCATACTTGACATTTCGCTTCGATGATGAGCTTGGCCTCTTCCGATTCCACGAACTCGATGCCCACGGCGCGAGTCAACATCGCCTGATCGTACAGCTCTAACGAACGCCGGATGAAGCATTCCAAATCGGGCATTCTTACTTGATGAAATGGGCGACGCACACGGAGGCGTCCATGGCCAATCTCGACATATACATTCGCGGGCGTCGCCATACGCCGCAACTCTTCCAACTGCCATTGTACGCCTCGCGATAGCAGTTTTTTACCCTCGGACACACGCGTCGCGCGCACCAAGAACCGGTGATTGAAATCGGGGTCATCCGTCTCGAAAGCTTGCACGGTGCGAAACGGCGAATCACCAATCGTCTCGCGCGGTGAGATGATTTCACACCAAAGCTCGGATTCCGCCCAGTCGATCGAAATCGCAACCGTCTGGTCATGTTCGCGTTTGGCGCCCTGGTAAATCTGGACGACAGCTTGTGTCGCCCCATAGCGAAAACGGATCGTCGGCGCGGAAGTCCAACCACCCCCGATGTAGACACCGGAAAAACGGCGGGCCAGAGCACTATAGAGCCGTCCTTGCCGCGCGCGCTCATTCGCCTTGGCCGACCAATGAATGACGACCAATACAACCACCACCAGAATGGCCACTGTCGCGAGGCAACTCACCGGTGACGCCCTTTGTTCCTTTATTCCTCGCCGATATAGAACACATCCGTGTCACCGCCCTGAAGTGGACGGCGAACGCGGGGCAATTCCGGCACCGGCGTGTCTTCGTTGATATAAAAGACGTCTCGATCCTCACGTCGCTGGCGGCCCATGTGCTCCGCGTTCTCGTTCGACCCGGACGAGGCGGTTCGGACCGGCGGGATGTCGAGCGGGCGAGGGCTTGCGGATGACGCTGGTCGGCGTTCATAACGAATAATGTTTGGCGACGACTCGGCCGCTTGGGTTCTTAGTGGTCGCCCATCAACTGGCAAGGTCAAACCATGCTCGTCGGCAAACCATGCCCGAGCCGTGTAGTTGGTGGAATCGTCTAAGTCCACAAAAGCCAAACGCGCCACATCCCATAGTCGCTCGCACACACTGTCTAGTGATACGGTTTCGTTCCACGTGAGGCCGATATCCGCCAGGTTGATGAACCCGCTAAATGAGACATTGGGATGAAACAAGGGCGTGAGCCAGCGGATATCCGGCGGCCGCTGGGGGTACGAATAGGGCAACCGCAAGTCGACGCGGTGCAATTCGACATAGGCGATGGATTCGCCCGGTCGAGGTTCAGTGGCTAATCCGCGTCCCCGAAACTGCAACGTATAGCGATCTGGCAAATCGCCCTCACATTGAACTTCCAGTATCGAACTCGCTTCGTCTAACTGTCTTAAATTCACTAAGTCCTCGGCCAAACGTTTTCGGCGCGGCGAGTCGTTCACGGCAATCTCCGATCCGCTTTGGCGGTGTTTATGCATCCAGTGGGCGAACTATCGTATCGTATTCCGCCGCAAGCGATGGCTCTATTTAGGCGGCACGAGTGTTGACCATCTACGGTTGGTAGCAACATAATATCAAAGCAGAAACGCGCGCTACTAAGTGTCATTATCCGCCTCGAACGCGCTTGGGTCGATGGGCTGCTCCTCCCCGTCTTGCCTTTTTTCGCGATCGGCTCGAACCGAGATCGCGGCCAATGCTCCGGCCAGCACGACGGCCGCCGCGACGGAGATCACGATCCACCAAGTTCGGCTTAAACCCCCGGTCGATTTGGCTTCGTCCGTCGCGTCGGAAAGAGTTTCATCGTCGATCCCCTGGAGCGCGCGAAGCTCTTTGGTGAGCGCGGCGATCCGCAGTTTCTGGTCGTCTAGCTTGGATTCGAGCTGCTCGTGAGACGTTCGCCAACGATCGCGATCGGAAACCAAGTCGTCGCGTTCGCTGCCCAATTCCGCCGTTTGCTGCTGCAATTCCCGCAGATACGCCTGCTGAGCCAGTTTATCCGTGGACAATTCCTCGGCCCGTGCCCTCGTTTCCGTCAACTCATCAACCAACCCGTCCGGCGCGACATCCAGCTTGCCAATCACCTCATTCAGTATGGCCTGCTGTGCCGCCAGCCGATCGGCCTCGCGCTGAGCTCCGGTCACCATCACAGGCTGAGGCGTCAATAGCTTCCATGCCAATAAACCCAATAGTAGAAACTGAGCCGTCAACATCCCCATCACGGCCAGAGATTGCCACGATCCGCCTCGATCTCCCACATTTATAATGGGCGCGGGATAAGGGGCGTCACCGATTGGAAACCGAGTTTCTCGAGCCATATCCAGTTTGCCTTCCAATATCTGCGTGTACCGCTGAAGTTCGTTCGCACGAAAGCGTGAGGCCGTCAAATAGAAGCCGCCGGTCCGACGGACCCTCTCGTTTGGATCACCCGTCCACTGAAACCATCCCCGATCGCCCCGGCACGGGTCGATCACCAATGCCACATCCAGCGGCTTGTTGAAGAAATGATCGCAAATGAACATATCCATATGCGAAAGAAATACGCCCCAATCGGGATGCGTATGATACCAGCCAACCATTTGAAGCTCGGCCGGAAATAATTCTCGCTCGCGCGTGATCTTCTCCCAAGTCTCGTGCGTGAACTTGAAGCTACCTTTGGTGCTCTCATAGTGTTCGGCTCGCAAGCTGTCCGTGACCAATACGAACGGCCGGCCCTCCTCGTCCGTATATTGGCCGCCGAGCAACACTCCGCCCAATTCGACGCTGGTATCATCGAGGGCATGGGCCTCCATATCCCGCATCACATCGACATCGACGAAGATTGCCAGCTCGTTTTCATCCGGCGATCCACACGCAACGACCGCGTAGTGCTTATTGCGATCCGGGCGCAATTGCACGACAGGCTGTGTGTGCTCGAGTTCGCCGAATTCAATGTCCATCGCGGTTCCCAATCGCCATGTTAGTTTGCCCGTCTATTTTTCCGCTCCGTTGTCGCGCGTCTCGGTTGTCGTGCGTCTCACTTGTCCAGGCGAAATATCAGAGGTCACGATCAGCCGCCAACAGATAAACACGTTCGCCCTGTTGGGAAGCGACTCGCACAATATCGTAGGACGGAACTCCCAAACGACTAAGACGCTCGTCGGCCAATGGAGAGTCCGAATCAACGGCATGGATCAGCGACGGCCGCGCAAGATGCTCGCATTGCGGGCAACGCGAATCCGTCATTCCAACTAATTGGATGGGACGCATCACCTCGCGCGACCACCCACACTGTTCACAGCTCAAAACCCGCACCAAATCGCGATCCAAAATCAGCCGAAACGGTGGCTCCGCCGCGTCGTGCCGCGCGATCCACGCGAACAGATCTCGGACTGTATTCGTTCGCGCCGACAAGGGCGTAACAACAGGCTGGGCATACGTCTCGTGGCTCAAACAATCCTCGCGGAATTGAAAGCGAGTCTTGTAAAACTGGTTTGACACACCGTTGTAAACCACCGCTTCACCCGCCGACACGGGAAGACCATGAATCAGCTTCAGTGCTTCTTGCGTCTGTAAGCCGCCAATCATGGAAGAAATTGTGGGAGCCGTCGGCACCTTGCCGGATTGGATATCTTCGTTTCTTAGCAGCGGGCAGCTATAACGCAGGTTAATCAGTCGATAATCCATTTCGGTCATGGCGCATTCATAACACGCGTGTGGCGTCGAGTCCTGGTCCGTCGCTCCAGGCCGAGGCGGCACAAAGACTTTTACCACGCCGTTGATCTCTTGGATTCCGCCATCGATCCAGGGCGTTCCCACCTTCCAGCAACAGCGATTCACCCACAGCCGCGCTTCGCGATTGTCAAGGCAACCGATTACGACATCCACATCCCGGAACGTCCCTAATCCAATTTCGGTGAGTACATTCACCGATAATGGAGTCACAACGGTATCGGGGTTCATGTCGGCCAAGGCTTCGGCCGCCACTTCGGCCTTGGATCGCCCACAATCGCGCCGGCGGAACAGGACGCTCCGGGTGAGGTTTGATTGTTCGATTTGGTCAAAGTCCACAACAACGATCTGGCCCACGCCCAACAGTGCCAGATTCTTCAACACTTCATTACCCAAGGCGCCCGCGCCCACAACCAATATTTTGGCCTCGGCCAACTTGCGTTGGTCCCACCAAGCAATTAGACGGAGCCGCGAATAGCGGTCGTCGTCATCAATCCACAACTCGTCTTTATCCATGCGATTCGCTTTGCACGCAAATAAATCCACAGTCGACAACTTCGTCAGCTTGCCATTGAAAGAACCGAAACTCTTGACGCACCGGATCCACTACCAATGCGACCTGCCATGTCTCGCGGAAAAAATTGCGATGAATGAACAGATCGTAGCCGGATAAGAATACACCCAAATTAGGATGAGTGTGTTGCCAGCCAACAACCAACTCGTCGGGAAAACGCTGATCCACTTCGCGAGTCAGCGAAGCCCACGTGTCGTGCGTGAATCGCAGTGACGCCGCGCCGGCCCGAGTTTCCGTGGCCGGCAAGAAGGAACGTATTTCGATGTACTGTCGCTGGTCATGATAAAAGCCGCCGATCAGAAAACCGCCGCGTTCTTGCCGTAGGTCTTGTTCGGAGTAGTCGAGAATGGATTCCAGCACGCTCTCATGGACGAAAATCGGCAGGCAATGAGGACGCAGCCGGCCGATCGTGCGGACTCGTTGGCGGCCGGGCGCGACAGGCAGCGGTTTCGCGACAGGCTGTACGTCCGGCATGGTTCGAGGTTGTCACTGGAAAAGAGGAGGCGACTTGCGCTTCTAATTCAGAAACAGGATATCTGTCTGCTCGGCCGCCACGATTTCCGCATCCACGACTTCATCGTCCGACGCATCGTCGAGGATGTAGATGCCGTCGTCCGCATCGTTGCTCGCGGGCGGAAGGGCAGGGGAGTGCGGACGAGTATATGGGTTCACCGGAACAGGCGAGTCGGTGCGTCTCGCGGGAAGAACGTGAATCGGCGGCGGTTCGGTTGGCGATTCGTTTTTGGCTGGCCTGCCCGCATCGACCATAATCCGAGGCGCCGCACCCGCTTGGGAATCAGCCGCGGCGGCGCGACTGGCGACACGATCGCGAATCGGCCGATCATCGACGGGAAAACGAAACTGAGTCTGCGTCTTGGCCCACAAGGCGGCCTCGCGGTTGTACGGACTATCGACGTCAAAATTTCGATACCGGACCATCTCCCAGAGCATTTCGCACAGCTCGTCCAGATTCACGCTGGGCACCCAATGCGTCCCGTAGCCACCTAAACAAACGGCTCCGCTGGCTGAAATATTGGGGTGGAAAATCGGCGACTTCCAATGCAGTTCCGGCATCATCCGCGGATACGATGCGCCCAGTTGAATCGTCAATTCGTGCTGATCGCGAATCGTCACATCGGCGCCGTGATGACGCTGAAGTCCGCGACCATTGAAGCGAATCAGATAGACCTCCGGCGGACCGCCGAACATCGGGCCCGGCACGGAGAAGTCCAGAATCGAACTGTCGGCTTTCAGGCTTTCAAGAGCCTTTAAGTCCGTTCGCAATCGGCGAGTGCGGGGAGATTCGCGCATCGGCCTGGTTCCTAATGTGAGCTGAACTTGCGGCGTGACGGCAAGTTCGCACGGGCAACTCAACCCGCGACGATTTCCGGATAAACGATCAAATGGTCGCCGTCTTTCACGTGCGCGGCCACCAACGTCTGATCTTCGCGCAGCCGCTTGCCGCCTTCCTTGTGGTCCAAGCTGTAGCTCATCGGCTGCCCGTCGGGGCCCATCACGGGCAGATTCATCTTCGTGATAATGTTGGGCAAAATGCGTTTCACGGTCACCGTATCGGCAATCACCGCGTCGACCGATTTCGCTCCCGTTTGATCCAGGAACGTCACCCGCGTCCCTTTGCGTTCTTCACTTCCCGCATTTTCCGACATGATTGGCAAACTCCGTTGGGGATGAAAGCAATTTCAACCGGTATTCGCCGCGGTGGAGACATTCTTGGCGGCAGTCATATCGGTGATCGGCGCCAACCATTCTCGCCGACCGCCGCATTCTACTCCCTCGCGAGTCTGGAAAGCAAACGACGCTCGGTGAACCCAGCGACGTGTGCCGATGCGAGTCACGCGGGTCTTCGAGAAGCACCTATCGAGCCAGGTCGGGCCACGAATTGGCATGAACCACAGGTCAAAACAAGTCCCGCTGCGACGAACCCGAGTTGGGCGGGAGTAGCTTCAGATGCTCGAAACCCTTGGACGTGACGACCCGCCCGCGCGGCGTGCGCACGACCAATTCGGAACGGAGCAAGAACGGCTCGACCTCATCCGCGATCGTGTCCGACGAAGTATTCATCGTATGCGCAACCGCTTCCAATCCGACCGGACCACCGCCGAACACGCGCACAATCGTCTCCATGTACCGGCGATCTAGCGGCGTTAGACCAAGATGGTCGATGCCGTTCATTTCGAGCGCCGCGACGGTCACTTCGCGCGTGACGCGCCCGTTCGCCTTCGCCTGCGCGTAGTCCCGCACCCACAGAAGTCCATTGATCGCACGCGCGGCGTGGCTCGGCTGCGTCGAGCGATCTCGGCCGCCGCATCGGGTTCGATCGGCTGATTCAACCGCCGCGCGTTCCGCAGAACGATGTCGGTCAGATCTTCGACCGTGTAAAAGTCCAAGTGTTTACGGATTTGAAACCGGTCACGTAGCGGTGCGCTCAACATGCCGGCTCGCGTGGTCGCGCCGATTAGCGTGAACGGTTTAAGGTCCACGTTCAGCGTGCGGGCGTTCACACCTTCGCCCAACACGATGTCGATGCGAAAGTCTTCCATCGCCGTGTACAGGTACTCTTCCACGGCGCGTGGCAGGCGATGAATTTCGTCGATAAACAACACCGATCGATAGTCGGCATTGGTCAGATACGGTATCAAATCCTTCGGCGCCTTCAGCCCCGCGCCATTGGCAAGCTGCCGGCTGACATCCATCTCATTGGCAATGCAGTGGGCGAACGTCGTCTTGCCGAGCCCCGGCGGTCCGTCAAACAGCAAGTGGCCCAGCGCTTCGCCTCGCTTCAGCGCGGCATCAATCGCGATTCGCAAGACCTCGATCACTTCGCGCTGCCCGACCATCTCGCTGAGACGCTGCGGACGCAGTTGCGGTTGGTTTTCGTCGTCGTCCGACGGATTCGAGTTGGAGATGATCGGTTCGCGAGCCATAACGAGCGTCCCTGCGCAAGAAGATGCGGAAGCCAAACATGGTAGCGAACCCGGCCAGCTTCAGGAATTCCGCAGCGTGCCCAGCACCGTTTACCCAGGACAGCCGCCGCCGTGCCAAAACGCAAACGGCGGGCGTCATCGTGTGACGTCCCGCCTTTCGTTCGTTTCTGCCAGTCGCGCCGTAACACGCGCACCTCGGCGAATCTAGCGACCCGCCGGCGTCAACTCGATCGTGACGTCGTTGTCGCCTGCCTTTACTTCGATCTCGGTTTGCTGCGGCGCCATGCCTGCGTAAGGTGATTTCGGCGCCTCCGGACGCGGTCCCGTGCCATCCCACTCGGGCGCATTCCATTCGATGACCGGCGGTGAATACATCACGCGATGCCGTCCAATCGCGACGCCATTGCCGATCTTCTCCGTTCCCATTGTGAATGTGCCATCCGATTGCACTTCGCCCATGCCCGCCTTGCCCAATTCGGCCTGGCCAGGCGTGGCGATCGGCGCGAACGTGACCACGCCCTCCGTCACCGGCTGGCCGTTGGCGACCACCTTACCGTGTACCTGACCTCGCGGCGGGCCGCTGGCCCCACAACCGGCGAGAAACGTCGATACCAACATGGCCATGCCAGCCAAGCCCAACAATTCGATCCTATTCCAATGCTTCTTCATCTGATTCCTAAGCCTCTAAGACAACTTGTGGGAGAGTCGATAAAAGAAAAGGCAGGCCGCCGAAACGACCCGCCTCACATAAACACATACCATTCGCAATTCGACGTTACGGAAGCTGCACGACATTGCCGTCGTTGCGGCCGCCCAAGTAGCGATAGATCAACGAGTCGACCGTTTCGGGAATGAAATGCGTCGAACCATCCACAAAGACGAACTGAGCTCCACCCGGATGGTAGCTGCCGAAGCTTAAGTCCGAGCTTCCGTCCGACGTGATGCCAGCCGGCGTGAGCTTGTTAATCGTGAAAAGTGTGTCGGCATAGCGCACATGCGAGCCGGCGTATCGACCATTGCAGCCTCCGTCAACATTGCCGCCAGCCCACAAAGGGAAGTTGTTACCACTATCAAGTTTTGGACGGATTCACATTATCCGAACGGCCAATTTCACCAACCAACAGCGTATTGCTCGTACCATCCGTCACGGCAGCCATATTCAACGCCATCGTATTCGTGGTTGTTGATTGTCATTCATCAGCACGCCATTTTGTTGACTGTCGTCACGTTAGGGTTCCACATCCCCAGCTTGCTAAGGCAAGCAGTTCATTACCCGCGTTGCCCACATAATGAGATGCGGCGAAGCCATCGTCATCCTTATCGGGAATGGGATTGGAAGGGACACAGATATGCAGGGATCACTTGCTTTGTATACGTCTGCTGCATTGTCCCATGATCGACTTCCCAAGGTTGCGGCGAACTCACAGTCCAACTGTCCATATTCGCAGTGTGTTCCGCCTTTCACGATCATCACCGGCGACGGCATGCCCGCGTTTGGCGTGGATGTGGTGACGACGGTGCTCATTTGATCGTACATGTTGCTCTGCTCGATGATAGGGCAGAATGTACGTTCCCCAGCCCAAATTGTCGGTATCGTCATCGGTCATACCAGGCGGGAAATTCTTGTAGGTATCGTGGAAATTTTGCAACGCCAAGCCAAATTGCTTCAGCTTATTGCTGCAGTCGCTTCGACGAGCCGCTTCCCGAGCCGCCTGCACGGCCGGCAACAGCATCGCCACCAGAACGCCGATGATGGCAATCACCACCAGCAACTCAACGAGAGTAAAACCTGTTCGTTTGCCTGCTTCACTGAACCTTTTCTTCATTCTGACTCCTTGCGAATAAAAGAGACCAAGAGACCATGTAGACAACGATGCCTGCATCGGACCTCATCGTCCAATTTAACTAAGAAGTCTGCCTCGCGTAACGGCCGCGAATGATTACTTTTGCGAGATATAGAGCGGGAAAAGTCTTCCAATCCCCTTCGGCTCATCAAGAACGACAGGCTGCCAGAAAACTAAGAAGTCGGCGCGTCGGCGGTGACCTAGCGGGCAAGAATTCCCCACAAACCAGCGCAGGATATAACACCAACAAGAATTAAAAAGATGCCCGCGATCACCGCGATGAGTTTCCTCCAAGAGAACGGGGCTTGCCCCGTAGCCTTGCCAGTCTGGCCATTTATAAGAAAGCGAAACAAATTGCCGCGATACTGATACGCCATCACCCAAACCGGCAATAGCACGGGGACACTTGTGAGCCCCTGGAGTCGCACATTCACGCGTACATTGCGACAACGGCCAGACACATACTGTTCACAAGCTGCGGCCTCCCGCTGCTCGATTGCTTGTTGCGCCAAAGGCCGCGCGTATTTCCGCTGAACTCGAAACTGTTCGACGACCATGTTTTCCAGATCGACATGGTTGGGGGAGACGGCGACGGATAAATCGAACGGGCAAAGCTCGGCGGTTTCCCGTGGACTCAATGCACTGCTAGCGCCAACCAACAGCCCGGAGTATTCACCAGCATGTTGACCGCTAACAGGCACCCAATCGCCGCTGGCTCCAAACGGCACGCTGTCACTATCCGCCGTCCAATAAGTGAACGTGCGGGCGCTGAAGACCCAGTAGGGGACATACACGGCCGTCATCTTCGCAACCTCTGCCGCTGAGGCTAAATCGCCCGGTCTCCAAAAACCTTGGCCTAGCCATTTGCGCATGGCGGCTAACGCTTGCTCGCGCTCGATGGCAAACGGGACGACTTGTTGCGGCGAAAGAGACTTCGCGTCGGGTTGCTCGTCCAGATGCGTCGAACCGCAAAACGGACAACGCAACGACTGCGCCGAAGCATCGTAGCTCATCGACGCGCCGCAGCCCTGGCACGTGAAGTTGTGCGTGCTCACGAGCGCGGAGTCGGCGGGCGAGTCGTGCGGCGCATGCGGAGCTTCCGTACCGCAATTCGCGCAAAACAGATCTTCCTCGTCGATCAACGCTTGACAGATCGAGCACCGGCGTAGGGGTTCCGACATCTTCGAGTCCGCAAATACCCAAGACAGTGTGGGGGACGGGCACTAGAATCACGCGTCGACTTTAACAACCGACGGCCGCGCCAAGTAGGGCACGGCCGACTCTATCAGGCGACGGGAATCATGGGACTGTTCGATCGTTTCAAAAAGCAACCAGGCGGCGAAGCAAGTTCACCGCTTGATGAGCCGGCCTCGCGCGAAACCTCGGCTTCGACCGCGGAGACCACTCCGCAACCGGCCGGCGCGACTTCGCTGTTCGCACGATTCAAGGCCGGACTGCGCCGAACCAACCAGTTGCTCAACACGGACATTCGGGATCTGTTCAAAGCCGAGGGGCGGCTGGTTGACGACGATTTTCTTGGCGAGCTGTTCGCGATTCTGATTCGCACCGACATGGGAACTGGCCCGGCGGGAGAGATTCGCGATCGCGTGGCTCGGGACTATCGGGCTCGCGTCGTTCAAATGGGCGAAGTTTTGGACACGATTCGTCACGCGATGCGCGAACTTCTGGCTCAATCCGAAGAGCCGATTCGCTTCGCGCCCGAAGGTCCAACCGTGGTTTTGGTCGTGGGAGTCAATGGATCGGGCAAGACCACGTCGATCGCCAAGCTCACGCATTTATTCCGCAGCCAAGGCAAATCGGTGGTGTTGGGCGCGGGCGACACGTTTCGTGCCGCGGCGGTCGACCAACTCAAGGTCTGGGCTCAGCGTGAGGGAGCCGAAATCGTCACCGGCGCTGCTCAAAGCGATCCGGCCAGCGTCGCGCATCGTGCCGTCGCGCGGGCTCTGGAGTTGAATGCGGACGTATGCGTTATCGATACGGCTGGCCGCTTGCAAACCCAAGTGAATCTAATGAAGGAGCTGGAAAAGATTCATCGCGTGATCGGCAAGCAAATCCCTGACGCGCCGCATGAAACATTGATGGTTCTGGACGCGACGGCCGGGCAGAACGGAATCAGCCAAGCTCGTGGTTTCAGCGAAGCGGCTCGCTGCACGGGTATTGTGTTGGCCAAGCTGGACGGCACGGCCAAGGGGGGCGTCGTTATCCCAATTCGGCAGCAGTTTTCCCTACCCGTGAAGTATGTGGGCGTGGGCGAGAAGTCCTCGGACTTGGCGTTGTTCAACGTCGACGAGTTCGTCGATGCGTTGTTCCAGGGCGCGTAGCGAATTCGGCGGCGACACGGCTCCAAGTCGTGTCACCGGCGTCGCTCAGCGGATCGCCCCGCAATGACAATCGGTCTGACCGCTACGGTTTATCAAAACGTGCAAGCAGCGACGCTTTTTGTGGGTTTCGCGGGTTCAAAGCGGTCAATTCTCGCAATCCGCCCATCCGAAACTTAGTTTTGGATCGAGCGGTCAGGTTAGATGCTTGCAGCATCTCAAGGCGGACTAGGCTGACTCGACAACGGCCACTTGGTTATGCGGCCGTATCTGTTTACCTGCCATCCAGTAGTTCGTGTCCGTTCGCGGCTGCGCGCCATGCTGGAACTGTGTCCTGCCTTGCCGTCTGTGTTCTTTAAGGAGTGGGAGTTACGGAAGATGAAACTATCGAAATTGGCGATCCTCGCCTCGATGAGCTGTGCGTGGTTCGCGGCTCAAGCTGCTGGACAGGGCGTTGTGCAACCAGCGTCCGTGCGCCCCGCGGCGCTCAGCTCAAACTATTACAACTTGGATGACGTGGCTCCGTCGCCTAGCGACGCGGCCGTCCCGCCCGCCGCGGCAGAAGGAGCGGTTGAAATACCCTCGGCGGCCGAATACGTCAGCTCGTACAACGCCGGCTGCGGTTGCTCGGCCGTCGGCTGTTGCGACTCGGGCCTCGACTGTACGTCGATGGGATGCAGCTCGTCCTGCTGCAATGCCGGATGTTCATGGTGCGATCTGGGCGATGCCTGGACGCTGTTCCCGAACGACAATTGCCATAACTTGTCGGTTGGTTTCTGGACCCAGATCGGTTACCACACGCAAGGCCAAAACGGCGCTGGCTTGGGGTATTTCAACGAATACCCGAACAAGATTCAGCTTCAACAGCAGTGGGCCTACATCGAGAAGGCCGTCGACAACGGCGGTTGCGGCTTCGATTGGGGCTTCCGCATGGACTATGTCTACGGCACCGACGGTCCCAACACGCAAGCGTTCGGATCGGTACCCGGCCACTGGGATACGTCCTGGGATCACGGTGTGGGCGACACGGGTTACGGCCACGCGATTCCGCAGTTGTACGCGGAAGTCGCCTACAACGACTTGAAGGTGAAGATGGGTCACTTCTTTACGATCGTGGGTTACGAAGTCGTTCCGGCCACCGGCAACTTCTTCTACTCGCACTCGTACAGCATGAACTTTACCGAGCCGTTTACCCATACCGGAGCTTTGGCCGAGTTCGCCTACAACGACAATGTCACGTTGTATGGCGGATGGACCACAGGCTGGGATACGGGCTTTGATCGCAACGGTGGCGATACCTTCCTTGGAGGTGCCGCATTGCAGCTGACCGACAAGCTTTCGTTGACGTACATCCTCACATACGGCGACTTCGGCTTCGAGACCGGCAACAACAGCGACTCCAACGGCTACTCGCACAGCATCGTGGCTGTCTACGACGCGACTGACAAATGGCAGTATGTATTCCAAACCGACTACGTGAACAACGACTTGTTCGTCGACGGAGCGGCTGGCGGTGCGGATGAAATCTTCACTGTCAATCAGTATCTGTTCTACGCAGTGAACGATTGCTTGAAGCTCGGCGGTCGGTTCGAGTACTACGACAACGAAGGCTTCGGCGACGAGAACTACGCCTTGACGCTGGGCGCCAACATCAAGCCTCACGCGAACATGGTCGTGCGACCAGAAGTTCGCTGGGATTGGTTCGATCCGGCTTTCGCCAGCGGTATCGCCGGTGTCGGTCCTCGCGACCAAACGGTGTTCGGTATCGACGCCATCGTGACCTACTAATCGCCTGCGGGCAGCTTGCTGCCGCGGTGATCGAAACAACGCGACCGCCCGCGAGTCTTGAAGATTCGCGGGCGGTTTGTCGTTTCTTGCCGCCTCGCCCATGCCTAGCATCACAACATTGGCTGCAAACAACTTAGGCAGACACGCGAATCGTCGCAGCCAAATGCCCCTTGGAGGAACTTTTTCCGACTGACGCAAACGTCTTACAGAAAAACAACTTGCAACGTTTTCCGAGGTCGTCAATCACAGTTCTTGGACGCATCCGGCACGATGCTTGCCAAAGAGCATCGCAGGACTCGACCAACAAGCCAGGCAAAGGGCCCTGCGGCGGCGATTGGTCGAGCATGACGTGATTAGGAATTTTGGGCATGCAGGCCCAGGCAAAACAACCTCTGAAAAAAAGGCAACCTTTGTTATGAGCTGGACTCGAACACCTTTTGGTTTGGCGTTTCTCCTTGTGGGTTTGTTGGGGATGAGCGTGGCACTTGCGTCGGTTGCCGTAGCCGACGAGGAGACGGGTGGTACGGAAGCCGCTGCTGCTTCCGACGCAAGTGACACCGCTCCCGAAGCGACATCGGAAGAGTCGGCTGAAGAGCCAGCCGCGGAAGGCGAAGAAGCAGCCGCTGCCGCCCCGCTCAGCTTCGAAGAAGAAGTGACCTACACGATCAACACTTTGATTATGTTCGTGTGTGCGGTGCTCGTGCTGTTCATGCAAGCTGGCTTCGCAATGGTCGAAGTCGGGCTGAACGCCGCAAAGAATACGATCAACATCCTGTTCAAAAACGTGATGGACTTGGCCATCGGCGTGATCCTGTTCCTGTTTGTCGGATACGCCTTGATGTATCCAGGCGACGCGGGCAAAGGGAAATGGTTCGTCTTCCCCACGACCGCGATGGTCGAACGCGACGTGGACGCACCGAACATGGGAACTGGCTGGAGCAACAGCGCGGACTTCCTGTTCCAAGTCGCCTTCGCCGCGACTGCCGCGACTATCGTGTCCGGCGCCGTCGCCGGCCGTATGAAGTTCCCGGCTTACTTGATCTACAGTGCGGTGTTGACCGGTCTGATCTATCCGATCAGCGGTATGTGGAAGTGGGGCGGCGGGGCCCTGGCCGAATGGGGCTTCGCTGACTTTGCGGGCTCGGTCGTCGTGCATGCGGTCGGTGGTTTTGCGGGTCTTGCGGGAGCTCTGGTTCTCGGGCCGCGACTCGGACGTTTTGTGAATGGCAAGTCGGTTCCAATGCCCGGACACAACATCACGTTCGCCGCCCTCGGCGTATTCATCTTGTGGGTCGGTTGGTACGGCTTTAATCCCGGCAGCCAGTTGACGTATTTTGGAGCCGCCAACGCGGAAGCTACCAGCTACATCGCCTTGACCACCACGATCGCCGCGGCGGGCGGAACTGTCGTCGCGATGGCTCTGGCCTGGATCTTGTTCGGCAAGCCGGACGTGACGATGGCTTTGAACGGAGCTCGCCGGCTTGGTTGGCATTACGGCCAACTGCGACCAAGTGAGTCAATTGAACGCTCTCCTGATCGGAGCGGTCGCTGGAGCGTTAGTTGTCGCGGGCATCATTTTGCTCGACAAGCTTCACATCGACGATCCCGTCGGAGCCTTTCCGGTCCACGGCATCTGTGGCGTGTGGGGCGGAATCGCCACCGGCATCTTCGGCACGAACATCCCCGAAGGCTTGACTCGCGGCGGCTATATCCAAGTCCAGTTGATGTCGACGGCCATCATTGCCGTCTGGGCTTTCGTGACGATGTTCGGGCTGTTCTATGTCCTCAAGCTAGTCGGCGTACTGCGTGTCTCGCCGGAAGAAGAACAAGCCGGTCTGGACGTGAGCGAACACGGCATGCACGCCTATCCACCCAGCTTGGTTGTGGACTCGTACCCTGGCTCATCGGTCTTCAGCCCGAAGCCAACTGGCGCGGCGGCGCCTGTACCAGCTACCGAAGGGGCCTAGCGCAACTCGGTTAATCGCATCTTCGGCTCTTGCCTGGGCCTGAAGGATACCCCAATGACCTGCGACAGGTGTCCGCCTCACCTGTCCAGGTCGGGGTATTTTTTGTTTCTTGACCGGGCGATTTCCGCTCGCGTCACTTGTCGCCAGCGACCGAGGCTACTAGATTCAGCAGTCGTCCTCGCCGACTCGGTCCTGGACGCTTCCAAGCTCTTCACTTCGACCATCGACATCCACGGTTTTCCATGAAACTAATCATCGCCATCATTCAGCCCAGCAAGTTGGAAGCCGTGAAGGCAGCGTTGACCGAAGTCGAAGTGTTTCGTCTGACAGTAATGGATTGCCAAGGCTTCGGCCGGCAGAAGGGACAGCGCGAGGTTTATCGAGGCCATGAGTTCACGGTCAATTTGCTGCGCAAGGTGCAACTGCAAATCGCCGTGAATGAAGAGTTCGTCGAACCCACGATCAACGCCATCATCCAAGGCGGCCGCACGGGCGAGAAGGGCGAAATCGGCGACGGCAAGATCTTCGTCCTACCGATGGAAGACTGCATCCGCATCCGCACCGGCGAACGAGGCGCGGAGGCGATTTAGGCTCCGGCCCAAACAGCGCTCCGGCAATTTTGCCAGCATCCTTCTCGACGACGTTCAATTGACTCAATTTGTTGACTTCAGAGTTAGGACGCGCG
>JAWKTM010000032.1:0-79324 GCA_041399085.1 Pirellulaceae bacterium | reverse complement strand
CGGTTCGCCGTATCTTGTTAATTCTCCAGTCGCGGCCGCCGCCGCCGCTCTTTCCGGCGGACCGCACATCTGGTAATCGTTAGGGCAAGGCAGGCCGAACCATTTGAGGATCGTGGGAGACACGGTCCGGGGGAGACAAATCGTGAATCGTTTCAGTTTGGAAGAATACGAAATCACCGTCCAGGATGTGCGACGGAATCCGTCTCCGGCGACTCTGTATCAGGAAGCGATTCGCAACGAGCCCGACTCGGCGATCGCGGCGTCGGGGGCGCTGATCGCCTATTCCGGCGTCAAGACAGGTCGCTCGCCCAAAGACAAACGCGTCGTTCGCAATCCGCAATCGGAAAACGATATCTGGTGGGGCTCGGTCAACGTGCCGGTTTCCCAGGAGGTGTTCGAAACGAATCGTGAGCGGGCGATCGACTATCTCAACACGCGCGACGTGCTGTATTGCATCGACGCGTTCGCCGGCTGGGATCCGAAATATCGCTTGAAAGTTCGCGTGATCTGTTCGCGACCTTATCACGCTTTGTTCATGCACACGATGCTGATTCGGCCGACGCGCGAGGAACTGGCCGATTTCGGCAAGCCGGACGCGGTGATCTTCAACGCCGGCCGCTTTCCGGCGAATCGCCATACCACGGGCATGACGTCGAAGACCAGCGTCACGTTGAATCTGGAAGAAGAGCAACTCATTATCCTGGGCACCGAATACGCCGGCGAAATGAAGAAGGGCGTGTTCACGATGGTCAACTATTTGGCCCCGAAAATGGGCGTGCTGTCGATGCACTGTTCCGCGACGGCCGATAAAGAGACCGGCCGGTCGTCGGTGCTGTTTGGATTGTCGGGTACGGGCAAGACGACGCTGTCGGCTGATCCGAAGCGGCAGTTGATCGGCGACGACGAACATTGCTGGTCGGACGACGGCGTCTTCAATATCGAAGGAGGCTGCTACGCCAAGGCGATCGATCTGACGCACGAATCCGAGCCCGACATTTTCCAGGCTTTGCGTTTCGGCGCCGTGCTGGAGAACGTGGTCTACGACGAAGCTCAACACGAAGTCGACTTCCACAACACCAGCATCACGGAGAATACTCGCGGAGCTTATCCGATCGAGTATATCGGCAACGCTCGGATTCCGTGCGTGGCCGGGCATCCGACCGACGTGATTTTCCTCACGTGCGATGCGTTCGGCGTGCTGCCGCCGGTCAGTCGATTGACGCCCGAGCAGGCAATGTATCACTTTATCAGTGGCTACACGGCCAAAGTCGCGGGGACGGAAGTGGGCGTGACCGAACCGCAGGCGACGTTCTCGCCTTGCTTCGGTGGCCCGTTTTTGGTTTGGCATCCGGGCAAATACGCCGAGCTGCTGGCCGATCGAATCAAGCGACACAATGCCAACGTGTGGCTGGTGAATACCGGTTGGAGCGGCGGAGCGTATGGCGTTGGCAAACGCATCAAGTTGGGCAACACGCGGGCGATCATCGACGCGATCCATTCCGGCGAGCTGTCGGACGCTCCGACGCAGGCCGATCCAGTATTCGGATTGCAGGTGGTTACCAAGTGCCCTGGAGTGCCGGACGAGATCTTGGTGCCGCGGAACGCTTGGGCGGACAAGGCGAAGTTCGACGAGACCGCTCGCAAGTTGGCCAAGCTGTTCTCGGACAACTTTGCGAAGTATGCGGATGGCGTGAGTGACGCGATCAAGTCGGCCGGTCCGAAGGCTTGAGGCTCTGCATTCGCATCGCAACACTTCGACCAGTAACAAAAGATGATCGAGGCGTCGTCACGTGCGGCGCGAAGCCTGCGGGTGGCGTCTCGATCCGATAGCACAAATTGGCGTTCAAGAGAAAGGTTTTCGGTCAGCAACGATCATGGCGGATGTTTATCCCACGGAACTAAAACGAACGGACGACCGGCGATTGCTGATTCGCTGGAGCGACGGGCAGACTCGGCAGTACTCGTATCGCGAACTGCGCGACGCCTGTCCGTGCGCGTCGTGTCGGGAAAAGCGAGGGGCCGCGTCTCCCGCGGCGACGCTGCTGCCGGTGCTTTCCGCCGCCGAAGCCCAGCCGCTGGGAATTAGCGGAATGAAGCCAATTGGAAACTACGCTTACGGCATCGAGTTCACCGACGGTCACGACACGGGCATTTACACGCTCGAGTATCTGCAAGAGCTTGGCTCGCCGGCTTGAAGCAAGTCGCCTGAGTCAGTCGGCATGAATTGGTGCCGCCGCTGCGATGTTTCCACCGCCCTAGTCTTACAAAGCCAAGTGCTGGCGAGCGTAACGCAAACTGGCCGTGATGTTGGCTTCTTCTAACGCGACTTGCTGGTCGAGCGACAAACTGCTGACTTGCTGAAGGTTGTCGGCCGCGTGACTGCGCACGATTCGCAACGTGCGAGCTAGATCGGCGCCCGAAACGCTTTGCATCGTGGTCCAGTATTTCTCGGTCAGGCACGTTACCTTCAGCGGATCGCGCGTGATCAACTCCAAGCTGAACCGGATGGTTGGCTTCGCCTTTCGCAACGCCGCCATCATGCGTGGCAGATCAAAACAGCCTTGACCGAGCGGGATATCGCCGAGCAGAAAACCTCCGTCGTATTCGCGGACCGCTTGGTCTTTTAGATGCACGGAAAAAGCGAACGGGGCGAGCTGTTCGACCGCTCCGTAGGGATCGTCCAACAGCGCGAAGCTGTTGCCCGTGTCGACACACGCTCCGATGTACTCGCAACCCAATCGCCGCAGCAGCGCGACGCGATCCTCGATACGTTGATCCTTGTGGTTCTCGACCGCCAAAGGCAAGCGATGTCGTTCGACCACCGGAGCCGCCAGCCGTAACATCCGTTCGGCTTCGACCTCGGCCGCTCGATAGGCGGCCAAGGAATCGAACTGCTCGTAACGACGGCCCGGCATCACCACGGTGCGAGCGGCCAGGGCCCCGACTTCGGCCGCCGTGCGGATCTCGGCGGCGAAGCGATCTACGTCGGATTCTTCTCGGGGCGGACGCACAATCGCTTCGATGTACAAATTGTGTTGACCGGCGAAGTCACGCAGCTCGCGAATCCGATCGGCCGAGAGCGTGCCCAATGCGGCTTGCATGCCGCCGGCGCCGAGCGCCTGGCAATGCCGCAAAAACGCCAGCGGTTCATAGAGATCGACGCTTGGATCGGTTTGTTGCAGCCAGCGACGCCGAATGCCGCAGTCGTAGATAACCAATCCAAGTTGCGTGCGCGACTCGGCATTCTCGCCGCGAGCCGTTGAAAGCTGGGGAACCAGCGCCGCGGTGGTCAGCAGCCCGAGCGTCTTCAAGGCGGCTCGGCGAGTCGGGGAGAGACGGTCGAGCATCGTGTGGGCTCACGCAAATGAGAAGGGATTAAAACAGCTCGCGAATCTCTCGCTTGCCGAAATCGACCAGCGGGAACGGACGACCAGCGGGGCCGGGCAGATGGTTTTCGAGATTGAAACCGAGGCTGTGGAAGATCGTGGCCACGACTTCGCCTGGATCGGCTGGCCGATCGGCCGGAACGCCGCCGATCGGATCGCTGGCGCCAATCGCTCGACCCCCTTTCACACCGCCGCCGGCGAAATACGTGGTGAAACACTGGGGCCAATGATCGCGGCCGCCAGCCGGATTCACGCGCGGCGTGCGACCGAACTCGGCCAAGTTGCAGACCAGCGTTTTGTCGAGCAAACCGCGATCGAACAGATCCTGAATCAACGCGCTGTAAGCCGCGTCGTACATCGGAGCGACGATGTTCTTCATGCCGTCGATCGACGTGAACGGCTTGCTGCCGTGGATGTCCCAGGTGATTTCGTCGAACACCGTCAGGAAGGTGTTGATCGTAACGAACCGCACGCCGGCCTCGATCAAGCGGCGAGCCAGCAAACAGCATTGTCCGAACCGATTCATGCCGTAACGCTCGCGAATCTCGGTCGGTTCCTTCGACAAATCGAAGGCTTCGCGCGCCGCCGTGCTGGTCATCATGCGAAACGCCGAATGAAAATTGTCGTCCAGCAGCTTGGCGTTTTCGGTCGCCTCGAAGTTTTTCACCGTCTGATCCACGATGTCGCGCAGCCGACGGCGGCGTTCCAAACGAACTTGTCCGATGTCCGATGGAGGCAGCAGATCGGGAACCTTGAAGTCCGGCTTCGACGGATCGGCCATCAAAGCAAACGGATCGTGAGCCTTGCCGAGGAAACCGCCCGCTTGGCCATTCGGCAGATTTCCGCCGCCGCGTCCCATCGTCTCGGGCAGCACCACGAACGCCGGCAGATCGGTCTTGCGTCCGCGCAGATAGCTGACCACCGATCCGGCGTGAGGCGTGTTCACACCGCCGGTGAATTGGCGGCCGGTCTGCATCATTTGCCAGCCCGCGTCATGCACCGCCGCGCCGGTGTGATAACACGAGCGGACCAGCGAGAATTTGTCCGCGACCTCCGCGTGCTTTGGCAGAATCTCGGACAATTGGAACTCGGGCGAACGCGTGTTGATCGGCTGAAACGGTCCGCGGATTTCGGCGGCCGCTTCCGGCTTCATATCGAACGTATCCAGGTGGCTCGGCGCGCCCAGGTTGAAAATCATGATGCAGGCGCGGTCGTCGTCCGAGGACTTGCCCGATTCGGCCGCCTGCAATTCCTTGGCGGCCAGATACTGTGGCAGCGTCAGGCCGATCGCGCCCAGCGTGCCAACTTGCAGGAAATCGCGGCGCGTCACCCCGTTGCAGGTTTGGGCCTTGCCTTGACCGACGAACGTAAGCATGGTTGCCGTTCTCCCGAATCGACGAAATATCTTGTACCGTAACTCGACGGCGCCGTGCGGCGGACCGGCGGGCCGGAAGGCGTGAAAATCACGTACAGGCTCAGGTTACAACGACGGGCGCGGCGAGTAAAGCAAAGTCGAACGGCCCCTTCTCTTCAGTCGAACAAACGCGGTTTCGCATGGCAGGCCTGTTATTCCACTTTGATGGTGTCGACGGCGTTGGCAAGTCGACTCAGATCGGCGCGTTCTGCCAATGGTTGCGAGACGCCGGCCACGATGTGGTGGCTTGTCGCGACCCCGGCAGCACGGCGCTCGGCGAACGCGTTCGCTCGCTGCTGCTGGACAAACAAGACGTGCCGATCCATCGCCGCAGCGAAATGCTGCTGTACATGGCGGCTCGGGCGCAGATGGTCGAAGAAGTGATTCGGCCCGCCTTGGAAGCCGGCCGAACGGTGGTCGCCGACCGCTTTCTGCTGGCAAACGTGGTTTATCAAGGCCACGCCGGCGGCTTGGATGTCGAAACGCTGTGGCAAGTCGGCGCGATCGCCACGGCCGGTTTGCAACCCACGTTGACGCTGCTGTTGGATATGGACGTCGATCGGGCGCTGGGGCGACTCGACCGCGGTCATGACCGGATGGAGTCGCAGGGAGTCGATTTTCTGCGGCGAGTGCGCGATGGTTTCTTGGCCGAAGCGGCCCGCGATCCGCAACGCATCGCGATCATCAACGCGGATCAGCCGGTCGAGCAGGTGCAGGCCGATATTCGCCACGCGGCCGCTCGGGTGTTGAAAGGAGCGCCGACATGAGTTGGCAAGAGGTGCGCGGGCACGATCGGCAAGTTGATTGGTTTCGACAAGCCGTGCGGCGAGGCCGTTTGGCCAGCACGTTTCTGTTCGTGGGCCCATCGGGTATTGGCAAGCGGACGTTCGCGCTGAAGCTGGCTCAAGCATTGTTGTGCGAGCGAAATCCCGAATCGGAGCTGGAACCTTGCGGCGCGTGCGAAGCGTGCCAACAAGTGGCCGCCGGCACGCATCCCGATTTGGAGATGGTCAGCCGGCCGGAAGACAAAAATTTCATTCCGATCGAGTCGTTCATCGGCGACCGCGAACATCGGATGCGCGAGGGCTTGTGTTTTCGGATCGGTATGAAGCCGTCGCGTGGCGGTCGCAAGGTGGCGATCATCGACGACGCCGATTATCTGAATGTCGAGGGCGCGAACTGTTTGCTGAAGACGCTAGAAGAGCCGCCGCCGAAATCGGTGATCGTGTTGATCGGAACCAGCGAACAACGGCAGTTGCCCACGATTCGTTCGCGATCGCAAGTGATCCGGTTTCAAGCGTTAATGCAAACGGACGTGGCGGCGCTGTTGTTAGAAAGCGGATTGGTCGAAAGCGACGAGGAGGCTCGGCGGCTGGCGGCGCTCGGCGATGGCCGGCTGGATGTGGCGCTGCGGTACCGCGACGAAGAGCTGGCCGAGTTTCGTGGCTGGTTGTATGAACGCCTCGGCATGCGCAACGTCGATTTGGTGGAGATGGTTGGTCAGGTCTCGTCGTTCGTCGACAAGGCCGGAAAGGACGCTTCGCCGCGTCGAGCCCGTATTCGCCAGATCGCCGAATTGTCCGCCGATTTCTATCGCCAGTTGATGCGAGGCTTGAGTGGCTTGGAGGTCTCTGGCGACGAGACGTTGCGAGCGGCACTCACGGCGACGATCAGCCATTGGCGCGGAGACGCCGAACTGGCCAGCGCGTGCCTCGATCGGTGCCTCGATACGACTTTGCAGGTCGAGGCGAACGCGAATCAAGCGACGCTGCTGGAATGCTGGTTCGACGATCTCTGGTTGTTGACCCACGGCATGACCCCCGCGGCGATCGGCAGTTAATCGTCGCCCTTCGCTCCACACAGTCGCCCTTCGCTCCACACAGTCGCCTTTCGCTCCGCGAAAGTAGCGGCCACGCGAAAACAGCCTGCTCCGCCAAACCGTGTGCCGGTGCGACTTTCGCGGAGCGAAAGGCAACGATCAACGGAGCGAAAGGCAACAACCAACGAAGCCAAAAGCGACTTTCACAAACATAACGAGACTTAGCTGAACCGACGAGGATCACGTGCCCGAACTGCCCGAAGTGGAAACGATGCGTCGCGGCGTGATGCCGATCGTCGGCCAGACGATCGAAGATGTGCGGCGAGTGGCGGTCAAGCTGCGGCCGATTTTGATTCAACCGCGCGTCGATGCGTTTCGTCGTCGTTGTTTAGGGCGGCGGATCGTGGAAGTCGGCCGGCTCGGCAAACGCGTACTCGTCCGCTTGGACAGCGACGACACGATTGTGTTCGAGCCGCGGATGACCGGACTGGTGCTGCTGGCCGATCCGCCGAACCGCGAGCATTTGCGGATGGAATTTTCGCTCGGCGGCGGATCATCGCCCCAGTTGCTGTATTGGGATCGCCGCGGCTTGGGCAACGTGCGGTTGTTCTCGCCCGACGAGCTGCGGCGGCAATGGGGCGAAGGTCGACTTGGACCGGACGCGTTGGCGATCTCCGCAGAGCAACTCCGCGACGCTTTGCGGCGCCGTCGCCGACCGGTGAAAGTGGCGTTGTTGGATCAAGCGATCGTGGCCGGGATTGGCAATCTGTACGCCTCCGAGATTCTGCACGTGGCCCAGATCCATCCGGCCGCTCGTTGCGACCGGCTAACGCGGGCCCAATGGCAACGAATCCATGCCGCGACGCAGCATGTTTTATTGGAAGCAATTCGCTACGAGGGCTCGACGCTGTCCGACGGTACGTACCGCAACGCGTTGAACCAAGCCGGCGGCTATCAGAACCATCATCGCGTTTACGATCTGGCCGGCCAGCAATGTCGCCGCTGCGAAATGGGCGTGATTCAACGAATCGTGCAAGCTCAGCGGGCCACGTTCTTCTGCCCGCACTGCCAACGTCGTTGAGTGTCGGCGTCTGGAGCGGGATCTTCACGAAGCAGCAAGTCGAAACCGACGACCTCCAACGAGTCAGCCCGGCCAAGCACTAGGCCGCGCGGCCGATTGTTTTTACTGTAGGCATCGCTCGGCGACACCAACGCCGTTACCTGACTCAATCCATTCCGACTCACCGCCCTTCCACCTACCGGAGATTGCCATGACGCCCGAACAAATCGCCAAAGACCTGGGACTTAGCTTTGAACCGATCACGCCCGGCTATTTGAATCTGTGTATCCGCACCGGCAATTTGCTGATCACGTCGGGGCATACCAGCGATCTGAAGGGCGTGTTGGGCAAAGACCTGACGGTCGAGCAAGGATATGAAGCGGCCAAGGATTGCGCGATCAAGATTCTGCGTTCGGTGCGGCATACGCACGGCACGCTCGACGGACTGCGCGTGCTGAAGCTGTTGGGTTGCGTCTACTCGGCTCCCGATTTCACCGACCAGCATTTGGTGATCAACGGCGCGTCGGATCTGCTGCACAAGTTGTACGGCAAGGAAACCGACGGCTATCACGCTCGCAGTGCCGTGGGATTCGCCGCCCTACCCACCGGAGCCGCCGTCGAAATCGAAGCGATCTTCGAGATTAAGTAGCGGCGAGCTTCAACGCCGGCGGCTCTTACTCGTCGTACATCGCCGGTTCGTAAGTTCGGGCGCGGCGGCGGCGGTGGCGTTGTACTCGCGGTCGGCGGACGCCGTCGCTGCCTTCGACGAACCAGAAACCGCCTAGCAGACGGTAGAAGGCCAAGATCACAAAGGCGCCGGCTGTCGCCACGGCCAAGCCGATCGGGCTGATCGGCGTTACACGCGTGCCTTCCCAGAAATAGGAGAGGGTTCCGCAACCGATCACGGCGCCGCCGATTCCCATAGCCAATGTCGCCACGGCGCCACCTGGATCGCGGCCGGGCATGATGGCTTTGGCCAACAAGCCCACGATGGTGCCGAAGCCGACCCAGGCCAAAATATCGTGAGCCCACTGCTGCAGTTGCTGTGCGAATTCAGGACTGGTCATCGACCGGCGACTCCGCGGTTCAAAACTGGCTGGTTCCTCTCCTTATCGTTATCGGCCGCCCGACCGTTGCAACTTGCCAATTCTTTCGCGGATTATGCCAGTAGCCGCTCGCCTGAGACGTCCGTTAGACAGTAAAGCGATCGTTAATGTGAACGCCCGGCCCGCCGGTACGCTTCAACGGTCGCATTCGACGGCGACGCTACCTAGTGATCTGTGTCGTCCCCAAATTGAAGCCTGCCACTCTCAACCGGTTGCTCAGTTCCGACGTATTGACGAAACCGCCTTGCACGCCAACCTCAATCAAGCGATTCGCTTCGTCGTAATCGATGCGAGCCCGGTCCACCCAAGCGATGCCGACGCACGCTTGTTTGAGTGCCGTCATGGCTGGTTCGGCGCCGTGATAGTCGAGCACCTGAAACCGAACCACCATGCCGCCGGACGATGCGGTTGGTGGAAAACTTGGGCCTCCTGGCATGCCCGGCGGACCGGGGAAATTGGGCGTTGGTAAAGGTGGCCGGCCTGCACCGTTTAGCTGCGCTGCCAATTCCTCGTGTCGCTTACGCATTTCGTCCATGCGTTGCCGATGTCTTGCCAAGGATTCGGCATGTCGCTGATCCATTTGCTCGTCCAAGGTCGAGTCGCCTGCAAAGCTCTCAGGCATCGTGTTCGGCTGAGTGCGGGCCATGCCGGCTATGGCGTTCGACGATCGATTGTTCAAGGCCGCGCGGCCGGACGCGGTAAGATGCTCTCGAAAGAAACTCACACAGTCGTTGATTGCGCCGGGAACCGCCGTAAAGTGATCGCCGCGAACTTCCTTGGCAGTGACAACTTGATGTCCCGCGGCGCGCGCCACCGTGATTTCGCATTGCGGCTTGAGCCACGTCTCTTCGTGACCGTAGTACAGGCGCGTCGGACACTTAAAACTATGGGCGAACGCGACCGGCGAACGCATTTGAATCTCTTCGATATCCAGCGGATCAAAAACCATGAGTTCTCGGTCTGGCAACATGATGCGTTGGTCCATCGCGCCACCAAACGAAGCCGCCGCGCGAAATCTGGATCCGGCCAAGGCGGCGAGCGCGGCCAGCGAACCGCCGGCGCTGTGTCCGCACACAAATAGATTGTCGCCATCAATATACGGTTGCCGAGCCAACATATCGGCGACCGCTAACACATCATTCACTTCGTCATAATACAAGGAGAATGATCCACCCTGTCCGTTTTCACCTCGTAGGATAGGAATGGCAACCATGAAACCGGCGTCGCGAAACTGTTGGGGCATCTCCCAATCCTCGTCGCCGTAAGCAAAGCCACCGTGCAGAAAGATCACGGCCGGACGTTTGTGTGTGATGGGCGTGGGCGGTTGATCCACCATAGCGACTTGCCGTCGCCCGTCGACCATGTACGGCAACGCTTGTCCGTCCGGCGGGACTCGATGCGGGTCATACGCTTGCGGCGAACCAGCTTGACGTGTCAGTTGTGTATGAAACTGAGCCCGTGCCACGGCGTAATCTTCATCTCGCGCTCGCAACGCCACGTCCGTGGACAAGTTGTTCCGCAACCGCATGACGGCCAGCATCAAGAGCAACAGCACGAGCGCCACTCCGCCCAGTCCGATTCCCCCGATGGCCCAAAACAGTAGGCGCGAGCTAGAACCAGACGAACGCGGCGCTGGCTTGGCGACCTGCGGCCGCTCATAAGGCGGCGCAGATAGCGCGGCACCATATCGAGCCGGCTGACTCGTGCTCGGTGAAAACGGCTGAGGTTGTGCAGTGCCAGCGAATCCGAATGGCGATTGGCTAGCGTGGTTATACACAGGCTGGGCCATGATGGGACTGGCCGCGGCATGTTCGCCAACGGACGGAAGCGACGGGACGATGATCGGGCGACCGCACATCGAACAGGCGACTTGGCGACCAGCCAGATGAGGCGCGGCCATAAACTGCTGACCACAACTGCATACGACAAGTTGATTCATTGCTCACATCCGCCTAAGTAGCGTGGTATTTATTTTCGCACACGATTAAGTTACCCGCCGACATGGTTGTTCGTCAACGTTGCCGTTCGACTGATTTCGGATCAACCAGAGATGCGAAAAACCAGGATGTATTGACAATCCGAAATGATCGAACGTAAAAGGCCGCAAGCTCAACGTTCCAATTATGGCGAGGTCGTTTTATTCCTGCCGCAATGTTCCGAAAACAAGAACGATGTATCGTTTTGATTGTTTGCTGCGGCTTATCGGGCGGTTGTGCCAGCGTGCCAGCACTCTCGCCGCTGGCGCCGATTGAACGGTCGGTCGTCTTTCAGCCGGTTGCCTACCCCGACGGCGACTGGCAAGTGCCGTCGCATGTTCCGATCGAGGATGCTTGGTTCGAGGCCGATGACGGTACTCAGCTTCATGGCTGGTTCTTGCCACATCCAGAACCGCGAGGAGTGGCCCTCTTCTGCCACGGCAACGCGGGCAATATCACCAGCCGAGGGACAACGTTGTGGTTGCTGAATCAACGTCATAGGTTGTCAATTATGACGTTTGATTACCGTGGATACGGACGTAGCGAAGGCACTCCCAGTGAGAAGGGCATCCTGCAAGACGCACGTGCCGCGCGGAGTTGGCTGGCCGAGCGAACCGGAGTGACCGAGCACGACATCATTTTGATGGGTCGCTCGTTGGGTGGCGCGGTAGCCGTGGACTTGGCCAGCCGAGACGGCGCTCGTGGTCTGGTACTGGCCAGCACTTTCAGTTCGCTTCCCGATGTGGCTTCCCACCATATGCCGTGGGCTCTGCCGCATTGGAATATGAGTATGAGATTGAATTCCGCGCGCAAGATTCGCGACTACCAAGGGCCGCTGCTGCAAAGTCACGGCGATGCGGACGAGGTGATTCCCATCGAAATGGGACGGAAGCTATTTGACGCTGCGCCCGGCCCGAAACAGTTTGTGGTAATCGCGAATGGCGGCCACAATGATCCGCAAAGTGATGAGTATTACACTGCCTTGGATCGATTTCTCGATTCGCTTCCGCCTATTGGGACTCATCACGAGCAATAAGAAAGCCGCGTCACAAGCGGTGGCTCATGACGCGGCTTCTGGTCTAATCAAATTCTAAGCGAGTCGTTAGCTCGCGTATTCCTTGCTGAAGAATTCGCGGCTGTCTTTGGGGTTGGCCTTGATCGTGCGGGCGCCCTCTTGCCAGTTGGCCGGACAGACTTCGCCGTTCTTCTCGAAGTATTGCAGCGCCTTCACCATCCGCAACGCTTCGTCCACACTGCGGCCCAGCGGCAAATCATTGATGACTTGGTGGCGAACGATGCCGTCCTTGTCGATCAGGAACAAGCCTCGCAAGGCCACGCCGCCCGGAAGCAACACGCCATAGGCGCGGGCGATTTCCTTATTCAAATCGGCGACCAACGGATAGTTGATCTGTCCCAGACCGCCCTCGGTTCGTGGCTGGTTGCGCCAAGCCAAGTGCGTGTAGTGACTATCGACCGACGAACCGAGCACCTGGACGCCTAAAGCTTCGAACTCCGAAGCTCGATCCGAGAAGGCGATGATTTCCGTGGGGCAAACGAACGTGAAATCGAGCGGATAGAAGAACAGCAGGACGTACTTGCCTTTGTAATCCGACAAGCTGATCTGCTTGAACGAACCGTCTTCCATCACGGCTTGCGCCGTGAAGTCCGGCGCGGCTTGCTGAACGAGAATGCTCATGGCAAAAATCTCCCTTGGCACTGAGAGGTTAGTAATGTCAACCGAGTCAGCGCAAAGTTAGCCGTGAGTTTCCGCATTGGCAAGGTAGGGCCGAACGTCACGAATCGCGTACGCCTAGCGGCGATGACGATCGAGTTCGACCACGCGTTCGGCCGTCAGCAACTCGGCCCGCAGCGTTTCCAATTGTCGTCGCGGCCCGATCAGCCCGACTTCCTTTTTGACATAGCGATTCAGATTCAGACCGGGCGACGGCATGACGAAACTGACGACGTTTCCGGTGCCATCGAGCAATGCGAAAGGAGGCGCTCCGGCACGCGTGGAATGCACAGGCATCAAGATGCCAATGCCGTCGTAGTTCGAGGCCAGCTCATCGTCGATTCCCAACGACACGGCGACTTCCGACTCGGCCGAATCCTGGCTGAGCTGAAGATAGCGTTGCCGCAAGACGTCGAATTCGTTGATTTTTTCCAGCAGCAACCGAGCTTGGCCGCGTTCGAAGGCGTTCTTGCCGCTGTCGATCAGCCGCGTGGCGTCGTCGCGAAGCGACGAGCTCAATCGCGCGGGTCTGCCAGCTTACAAGCAGCGTTAGCTCGTTGCTGAGTTGTTCGAGTTCGCCGTTGAGTGGTGTGATGGCAGCGGAGCTGACCGAGGACGGCGATTGCGACGCGGGCGATAAAGCTGCTGGGGCGTCATCGCGCCGTTTCACGCAATACGAATCCAGATGATTCAGCAGCGGCGACCGGTGGCTCGGGCGAGGGCAGTCTTGCGACGAGTCGCCGTCAATGGCTCGCCGATGCGACGCGCTGATCTCTGACCACGGTTGGGTCGACCTTCGACACAGCCGGTTCGGCTGACGCCTCCGACTTGTTGGACACTGCGGCTTCGGCCGACGTGAGTTCGATCTCCAGTTGCTCCGCAGCCTCGTCGGTAATGATCACACGCGGCTCCGTCGATCGACTCGCGACCGGGCCGACAACTTCTCGCCGGCTTAGGCTCGGATTCGTTCAGCGACTCGGCCTTTTCGATCAGCGTTTCCGCCTTGGCCAGGAGCTCGTTGACTTTCTCTCGACCAGCTCGGCCGATTGCATCACTTCCGCGGGCTCGCGTGAATCGTTCGCGGACCGTTTGCGGCCGTTCGCGCTCGGCAGACCATCGTCCGCGCCCGTATTGGATTGGTCGAATGAAGGCTCGGCCTCGTCCGATTGATTGGCCCGATTTGTAGCCGAGCGAACGGGCTTAGCGATTGGCGGTTCGCCGTTCGGTCCGGCACCTGCGCAGGACTCATGAATCCAGCGAAACTCGCCGCTCGGCGGAGCGATCTTCAGCCAGGTGTGCAGGCCATCGGCCGACTGCCGTTGGACTTGACCAACGATTTGAACCAGTTCGCCTGGCTCAAGCCGCACTTGCCATTGGTATTGTTGCGGGGTGCCCAGCAGCGTGCCGATGAAGGAAACCGCGGTCTCGGCCTGCACGGCGGCCACGGCTGGCTCGCCGGTGGATTGGACATGAGCCGCTGGAATCCAGCTAAAGCTGCCTCGCGGAGGCCGAATCGCCAACCAGCCGTTCTCTTGCCGCAGGTGAACCTCGACATCAGCACCCCGCGGCAGGTATTGGGTCACGTAGTAGACTTCGCCCGGTCCGCTGCGGATGATGGCGTCGTTCTCAGCCACGGTCGTCGGATAGGGCATGACCGGCGTCGCCCCCACGGCAGTCATCCAAACTAGTAACGATGCGAGCGACATGGAAAACCTCGCTGGACCTGGGAGCGCAATGAGAAAGAGCGCGGGCGAAACCGGCTGCGGGGCGGCGTGATATCAAGATTCGCTGCTCGATTCAAGGTCAAGTGGCATCGAAACAAGGATCGGGGAGGACTTGCTGACCCGGCGGGGAACGGCTAAACTCGCTCGTTTCCAATTTCGGCGACGCATGCGCTAGGGCGAATCGCGGCGTCGAATGTACGGTCGGACTAGAAATCAGAGCAGCACCGAAACGGGTGGCGTTCGGAGGACGTAAGGGTGTTTTCCACAAAGACTTACATGGCCAAACCAGGCCAAGTCGAACAGCATTGGTTCCATGTGGATGCCGCCGGCAAGCGAGTTGGTCGCTTGGCCAGCGATATCGCCGTGGTTTTGATGGGCAAGCATCGTCCGACCTATACGCCGCACGTTGATACGGGCGATTTCGTGGTGGTCACGAACGCGGAAAAAGTCGAGATGTCGGGCAATAAGTGGGACAAGAAGGTTTACACTTGGTACACCGGCTACCCTGGCTTGAAGACCGAGTCGGCCGCCAAGCGTCTCGACCGTCAACCGGAAGAAGTGCTTCGCGAGGCCGTACGCCGGATGCTTCCGAAGAACAAGCTGGGCCGCAAGATGCTTAGCAAACTAAAGATCTACACGGGTTCAGAGCACCCGCATCAAGCTCAACAACCGGAATCTCGCGAAATGGGCGTGTAGCTGACGGGCTGCGGAGTGCGAAGCCTTAACTGGTTTCATGCGTGTCTCCGAATGCCGCCCTCGCTGATCGATCGGCGCGAATTCAGATTGGATTTTCCTCGGAAATCTGTTTTAGAACACGGTAAATCATGGTCGCAGTCAAACGAGACAAACGAAACAACGATTCCTTGGGCACCGGCCGCCGAAAGACTTCCGTGGCTCGCGTGCGTGTCCGTGCCGGCAGCGGCAAGATCACGGTGAACCGCCGTCCGTTCGAGGAGTACTTTAAGTTCGACGCCGATCGCCGCACGGTGTTGGATGTGTTGGATCAAGTGAATCGCCGCAATGATGTGGATGTTATCATTCGCGTTGCTGGTGGCGGAACGACTGGCCAAGCCGGAGCTTGCCGCATGGGCATCGCTCGCGCGCTGGTCGGCTACGACTCCGAGTTATTCCCGGCGCTTCGTGACGGCGGGTTCCTGACGCGAGATTCGCGTATGAAGGAACGTAAGAAGTACGGTCTGCACGGTGCTCGTAAGGGCGTGCAGTTCTCGAAGCGTTAGTGTCGGAAGTTGTCGCTCGCTCGGAGCGAAACGTTCCAGCTATCTCGCTAATAACAGCGGCGATGTCAGTCCGATTAGGCTGATGTCGCCGTGTTCGTTTCGGGTCGCTGCGGGGCAATCTTGAGCCTTCGAAACGGCGCTCCTCTAGCTGGCGCCTTGCTGTTTCCGATTGGCTTGCATCTCCAATGCAATCTGGCGTGCGCCGCTACTCGGTTCGTTCAGCAGAGCCGTGATCACGCGGTCTTGCCGCTGGGCATCGTGGTTTTGACTCAGCTTCCACTTCCCTTCCCAGCGCTGCACGTCGATCGTAAACCGACGATTCCGTCCAGCAAACGGTCGATGAATTGCGGTTCGGCTCGGTCTAGCGTCCAAGCGATCCGGCCGCGGCGACTCGTAGGCTGCGACCAATCGGCGAACCGCCTCTTTCAACTGACCACGGTCGTCGATCAGCCGCAACCGCCCGTGTGCATGCACGGTGATGTAGTTCCAGGTAGAACGACGTTCGTCGCCTCGTACCAGCTTGGCGAAATGTAAGCGTGCGCACCGTGAAAGATGGCCAGCACGCTCCTGTTCGCGGCCGATTTCCAGTGCGGATTTGCCCGCGCGAAGTGCCCCGTCAACATTCCCTGACCACTCGCCGCGCGATCGAGCAACAGCGGCAGATGGGTCGCCAACGGTTCGTCACTTTCGTCGGAACCGGCCGAGATCAACGTGGCGAACGCATGCGTTTCGACAAACGAGTGCAGCTTGTTCAACTCCGATCGTGCGTGAACGATTCAGGTGTATACATGTTCAAAACTGTGGGCTGGGAAATCGACACATACGGGAAATCGCAAACAGCCAGCTTTCTCGGCAAAGTGCTCGAAACTGCTGGGATACAGGCAGCTTGTCACTTGACCACCGCTTTCGCCGAGATTACAAAGCATAACCAAAGGTAATGTGACTTTTCGCCGATCTATAGGTTCTATGGCCGTTTATTCCGCGCACGACCGATGCCGACCAACCGCCGTGGGGGAACCCCCTACGAGCCAGCCGAATTGGTTGCGCGCGATGCTGCATACGCTATTGCTGCTGAATGTAGCGTTTTTGCTCGGTGGCGCTCCCGCGGTCGGCCGCGCATTCGAATCGAGCGAGTCCGAGGCGCCGGCCGAGGAACAGGAGTCGTCGCAAGAGACCGAAGCCGCCATTCAAACGCTTCGCTGCGAGACGCGGCGATCCGGTTGCGGCAAGACCGTTCTACTGCCGCCCGACCGAAATGGTGAACGGCAAGGCGGGTCGACTTGCCCTCGACGTTTCACGCTTGGCCATCGCTTGGCCAATGGCCTCTTAGCGCCTCTGCGCTGTTAATAGCGCGACGCACTTTCTTTCGCGCTCGTCATTGCGCGTCAAAGCTCGCTCGCGGTCGGTCTCGTTGATCGGCGCGTGGCGACCGCCTTGACCGCTCGTCCAACCAGCGCGATCGATCTCTCTCCCGTTAGTGTCATGCGGTCGTTCGTGCGCGACCAACCGAAAGAGTGCGTCCTTCATCCGAGGAGACTCGGTCATGCAAAAACTAGTCGATGGAATCCATCAGTTTCAACGCGACATATTTAGCTCCCGAAAACGGTTGTTCGAGCGACTCGTTAACGGCCAGAATCCATTAGCCCTGTTCATTACTTGTTCCGACTCGCGGATCGATCCGAGTCTGCTCACCCAGACTCAACCGGGCGAATTATTCATCATGCGAAACGCCGGAAACATCATCCCTCCGTATGGCGCGGTACGTGGTGGGGAAGCCGCCACAATCGAATACGCCGTCAGCGTCCTGGGTGTCCACGATGTAATCATGTGCGGCCATTCGCACTGTGGCGCCATGAACGGCTTGTTGCATCCCGAGCAAGTCGAACCGCTGCCGGCCGTGCGCGATTGGCTGGGGCATGCGGAAGCAACCTCCCGCATTATCCGCGAGAACTACCGCCATATTCACGCGTCGCAGGCTCGCTTGACGGCCACCGTCGAGGAAAACGTGTTGGTTCAACTTGAGAATTTGCGGACACATCCTTCCGTCGCGGCTGCCTTGGCGCGAGATCAATTGAAGCTGCATGGTTGGGTCTACAAATTCGAAACGGGACAGGTGTTCGCCTATGAACCCGAAAGCGGCCAGTTTCTGTCCGTGGACGAAGGCGTTCAGATTGATGAATTCGCATCTCTCGCCCTCCCCGCCATTTGAAAGGACTCGAGCATGAGATGCCTACTAACCATTCGACGTCCGCTAGTCGCCGAATCTCAATTATGTTTATCCATCGCGGCGGGGTGCCTCATCATTGGAGCCATTGGTTATGCCGTAAATTGCGTCCAACCGACAGCACCCATCTTAAGCGCGCATGCCTGCCCATTGAATTTGCTATCTCCTGGGACTGTGTTTGGTGGCGCACCCCCATCCTCCGCTGACCGCTCATCGTAGGTTTCGTGGTCTAGACGGCGTCTTTCTCGCTCCCTATCACTTCATGAATTGGCAGTGGTCAACGACGGCGTCATCGGATTGTCTCTACCGCATGAGAGTCTCGATCCCGAACCACCGTTACTTCGCAACTCGCATTGAATAAACACCTCGCAAGACGACGGAAAGGCACCTTTATGAACGACATACCGCCCCCCAACCACGGAGCGGGGAATGAACTTGAAAAGCGATTTCCTAGCATCCATTGTCGTGTTCCTCGTTGCACTGCCGCTATGCATGGGGATAGCCATTGCCTCGGGGGCTCCTGTCTCCGCGGACTAATTACGGGCATCGGGAGGACCTCGTTGCTGGAGTTTGGCTGGTTGCCCGCTGCAGGTTAGCGGTCCAGCGGCTGGATTGGCTGTGATTGTCTACGAGTTGATTCGGCAGCATGGATATGAGACTCTCGGTCTGATTGTCCTGATCGCTGGCGTTTTGCAGTAGTTGGCCGCGAGCCTGGCCGGGTTGCAATGGTTTCTCGGCCGTATCGCCCGCTGTCGTCAGCTGGTATGTTGGCTGGTACTGGTATTCTCATCTTTGCCAGCCAGTTCCATGTGATGGTGGTGGATGACGCACCTAAAGACAGCGCGCTGGCTAATCTGGTCAGTATTCCGTCAGCGGTTTGGAAGGGGGTGGGAATTCCAGAGTTTCCGGATCGTGAAACTCGTGAGCAGCGTCGCGCGGCGCTTCAATCCATTGGCGAACTCCATCGCCGCCAAGTTCACTTGCAGGAACGCTTGGCGGAAGAATCTCCGCATGGCGATCAAACATTGATTGGTTCGGCGCAATCGCCGGACACTGGCACCCAAAAGTTCGCTTCGTTGGTCGCCGCGCAAAAGGAGTTAAACGATGACTTGCGGTCACTTCAAACCCGAATGCAGTCCGCCTCGACTGCTAAAGCGGTCGTCGTGGGTGAGGCGGCGGTCGCAACATTAGCGGCGGGCGAGCCAGTTGCGGCCAAAAGGGCTCAAAAGGCTGTGGTGGCTGAGTTGGAATCTCTATTGGCCAGCATGAAAAACCATCGCTTCGCCGCCGAATTGGGGTTGTTAACAATCTGTGTGATTCTAGCTTGGCAAACATTCTCCACGAAGCCGCTCCGAGTGATCCCAGGTCCCTTGGTGGCCGTGGTTCTGGCCACTGCGATTGCTGCTTTCTTGGCGTTGCCGGTTCTGTATGTTGAAGTTCCCACGAACTTGTGGGAGGAAATTCACTTCCCAACTTGGTCACTCGTCTCGGAAGTGTCGTGGAGCGACATTATTCAGGCGTCGATATTCATGGCCGTGGTTGCTAGCGCGGAGACGTTGCTCAGCGCCACGGCGGTCGATCAACTTCATCAAGGCCCGCGGACCCGATATAACAAAGAGTTGTTAGCGCAAGGAGCGGGCAACGTGGTATGTGGCCTTCTGGGCGCTCTTCCGATGACGGGCGTGATCGTGCGTAGTTCGGCGAATGTTCAAGCCGGAGCCCGGACTCGCATGTCGGCCATTCTGCATGCGATTTGGCTGCTAATTTTCGCCGTGGGACTCACATGGTTACTTCGCATGATACCCACCTCCAGCTTGGCCGCAATCTTGGTGTATACCGGATACAAATTGGTGAATGTCAAGTCGATACGCGAGCTGCATAAGTTCGGCTGGGGCGAGGTGGCGATCTATGCCGCGACGGCCGGTTCGATCGTCGTTTTTGATCTGTTGACCGGCGTCCTGATCGGCGTCGGATTAGCAACGGCGAAGCTGCTCCATCGGTTCTCCCAATTGGGAGCTAATTTGAAAATCGACTCCGCGACGGGACAGGCCCGCATTCAACTAAGCGGCGCGGCCACTTTCATTCGGCTCCCTCGACTGGCGCGAACTCTGGAGCAAGTGCCGCGCGACGCCGAATTACACATCGATCTAGAGTATCTCGATTACATTGATCACGCCTGCCTCGACCTGTTGACGACGTGGGCCAAGCAGCATCAGTCGACAGGCGGCAAACTGGTCCTCGATTGGGACGCGCTCCACGCTCGATTCCGTTCCGATGCGCCGAGCGAGTTGCCCAAGAGCGCGACGACTGCCCCAGCAGAGGATGTCCAACAACGCCGCTCCGCATAGTAACTATTCGCGATCGACCGGTGCGACGAACACGTGGAAGCCACGTCCAACGCACAGCCACCGTCGACGAATTCGGCCGCTCGTCCTATCATCGCCGCTCGTTGTTGAAGTTACTATCCACGAACGGCGAGAACTCGATTGTGTTCACCGCGGCGGACTTTAAGGCAATCGTCAGCGGCCAACGGCGCGGCATCGGCGCGGCGTTGGCTCGCTGCGCACTGCGCGCGGCCGAAACGCCTTACGCTGCCGCCATGCTTTGGCGAAATTGCCGATATGATCGGGGCGCCGCGGAAGTTCATCGTGTGGAAGTTCCCGTAATTAGCGTGGGCAATCTGACCCTGGGCGGAACGGGCAAGACACCCATGGTGGCTTGGTTGGCTCGCTGGTTTCGTAATCAGGGCGTGCGAGTGTGTCTCATTAGTCGTGGCTATAAGACAACCGACGGCGCTCGCAATGACGAAGCCATAGAGCTTGAGCACCGACTGCCCGATGTGCCGCATCTCCAGAATCCCGATCGCGTGGCCGCCGCCCGAATCGCGATCGATGAGTTAGATACCCAACTGATTCTGCTCGACGACGGATTCCAACACCGCCGTTTGCACCGCGACCTCGACATCGTACTGTTAGATGCCTTGGAGCCCTTTGGGCATGAGCATGTCTTTCCGCGCGGAATGTTGCGGGAACCAATCCGTGGGCTTCGACGAGCGGATGTTATTTGCCTCACGCGCGCGGATGCCGTATCCGATTCCGCGCGTCAAGCTTTGGCCGATCGCATAATACGACTGGCTTCCGGAGTCACCTATTGCGAAGCCGTCAGTAATCCCAGCGGTCTGCTGAACAGCACTGGTAGGCAACGGCCCGTGCAATCGCTCCAGGGCCAATCCGTCCTCGCGTTTTGTGGTATCGGCAACCCAGCGGGATTTCGGCATACACTTGAATCGGCGGGACTTGATGTCTTACAACTCCGCGAGTTCGCCGACCACCATCACTACGATCGCAATGACCTACGCCGAATAGCGGACTGGGCAGCCAGCTATCCGTCGGCCACAGCCATCATTTGCACCCACAAAGATCTGGTGAAGATTAGCCTCAATGCACTTGGAAAGCTGCCGTTGTACGCATTGGAAATACAACAGGATTTCATTCGCGGCCGAAGCGAACTTGAATCTCACTTGTATTCGTTTACTGGCGCCATCGAATAGCGTTGCAGTGCACACCGCCCCCGGCGCTACGATTTAGAGGCCGTTTCACGGACGAAGAAGACCGCTGGCCGGTGGACCATCTTGACGTCTTAAGCCACCCGTTTTTCACGATCGACCGCTTGGCTTGGAGCACGGTCAGGCAACGCATCCGCGCGTTGGCGGATTGGTTCCATTAGCCGAGTTCGGACAAAGCTACGCAAGGGTTGAGTCCGACGATTCGCGTCGTACCGACCCTTGTGCGCGTGCTCTATCCGAAACAACCCCGGTATATCAATCGGCGTTCCGTGTGTCCCCAGTAACCACCGGTAGACTCGATCCTCGGTACATTTGCACCAATGTGGCATGGGTTTCTGGTAATACGGCGTCGACTGACAGTAGCCATAGCGACGCGCAATATCGCCATGCACGATTTGCAACGCACCGACGGCCCGATTGTGGCGGCAAGCAAAGAATTGTCTGGTATCGATGTCGATCACCTTGGCTTGGCCGCTGGCAGCTTGTAACAGATCCGCATTGTTCTCCAACAATTCCGTGCGATACACACAGCAGGGATAAACCAGTGGATCGGAACGCCCCTGTAATTCATTAGCTAGACTGTCGAGACAATCCTGATGAAACACTTGGTCACAATCCGTGAACCATACCCAGTCGGCTTGGCTTTCCACGGCTGCCAAATTGCGGCCAATGGCCCGGCGAAACAAGCGATTCTTTTCCAGCGGACGCCAATTCCAGCACACGTTATTGGCGTGCTGCTGGTCGAAGAACCGCACCACCTCTCGAGTCGCTGGATCATCCTCGCAGTAAAACACCGTCATCCGCACCGACAGATCTTTCGGCGGGTAAAGCACCAATGAGCTTAGCTGATACGCTAGAAAATGGGCGTATTTCCAACAATGACTTACTACTTCGAGTTTCAGAGGGCCGGTAGTTGGCAGGAGCGTTTCCCTATCTGGTAATCCGTTTATGAACAAGCGACGAGGCACCCACCCGCTGGCCGCTAAACGGTAGAAGTATTCGGCAATCGTGTCGGGCCATGAACTCATCGCGTCTCTCCGTGCCATAATCAATCGTGGGGCAAGGAGTGCAACGGCTTCCGTAGGTCTCCGCCCATTGTTATCTCGCGATCCACGCCGCGAAGCGTCTGTACTAGTTAGGCGGCTCGATGTTGGCCGTTATCGGCGTGGTTCGCTTTCTCAATTCCGTAGGGAGTCCAGACAAGTCGGCCTCGCCGTGTCTCATGCCGAATCATTTGATTTCGACGATAGCTCTCGGGATCCACGTAGCCGCGGGCGTGTTCCAAGTGTAGGCAGATCGCCGAGTAACGCAACCGAATCGGACGTATGCCATTATTTTTTAGCCGGTCGCCGAGTTCCTTGTCTTCGCCGCCGTACTTCATGCGTTCATCGAAACCGTTGACCCGAAGAATATCATCCCGCCAACCAGAACTATTAGCTCCCGACCAATTCGCTTTTGTGGGGGTAATACGATTTAGCAATGATCCTAACATGGGCCCCGCAACCAACCGAAGTCGCTTCATACTCTTTGGCTGACCCTGTTCATGCAACCATTTGAAGTCAAACGCTTGTCCGGATCGGATGTGGGGTTCAGTGACCGCCTCGCTCACGGCCATTGTCAACTTGTAGTATGTGGCGCACAGGAAATGGGCAGGGCGGGCGTGGCGCCGATGGGTATCCACAAAATCACTTCGTGGAACACAGTCACCATCCGAGATAACAAGATAGTCAGCGCGGCTGGCCGAAATTGCCTTATTTAAGATCTCTGTCTTGCGGAACCCATTGTCTTCGTGCCAGACATGTTTAATGGGAATGGAAGACTCCGCCTGAAAACGCTCAACAATCTCCCGTGTATCTTCCGTCGATCCATCATCCGCGATGATTAAATCAAAATCACGGTACGATTGACAGTCATACCCGCACAGCACTTTCCATAACCAAACGGGAGAGTTATACGTCGAGAGAATGACAGAAATTCGCATTGCCGTTAAACATTGCCGAGTTGGCGATGAGAGTCGTCCGAAATCGCCTCAGCGACTTTTGGCCTTCTAAATCTTGACCCGGGGACATTACGGAAGATACGAGGCTCTTGCAAGAGCAAATACCCTGTCGTCACGTAGCGTACCCCTCGGCGAAATGGTGCTAGCATGAAGCCTCCGCGCATTGTCTGCCGAGTTTGGAGTTGTCGGCAAAAAACCCAAGGTGAACGTAAGTCACGCGATTCCGTGGCCAGCAAATCGGTCGACGACTACAACGAAACACATGTTGACCGGGTGGAGCTGGCTCACTAACATCGGCCGCCTGCCGCCGCGGGCGGAAAGCGTAGGAGTTGGCAAAGTGCGGAGGAACGCAATGTCACTGATGACCCGAGTGCTGGCCCCGATCACTTCCAATCGCCCGGCGCAGTTTGTTTTGGAGAGGACGGTCAAGCAGTGTCTTCAGCTAATGGGTGTTGGAAGTGGCACGGACGCGTGGTCCAGCGGCGAGCGGACAATGATTGAAGGCGTCCTTGCTCAGACATCCGCCACCACACCTTGCTTTTTTGACGTTGGAGCGAATAAGGGACAGTTTCTGTCGCTGCTATTGAGCGTCCTCGGAAACCGCGCCGCCACGATTCATTCGTTCGAACCCAGCTCGGAGGCATTCTCACACCTCCAGTCGGTCGCTCGCAGGGACGAGCGAGTTCGGATCAACAACACGGCGCTCGGCAGCTGTTCTGGTACGGCAACTCTGTTCGCCGACCAACCCGGCTCTGGGATGGGATCACTTACGAAGCGGTCGCTAGGCTACCGAAAACTGACATTTGACCACGAAGAGTCGGTAGAAGTAACCACGCTAGACGAATACTGCGAATCTCACGGCGTTGCTCAGATAAACCTGCTCAAAATGGATGTCGAGGGCCATGAACTAAACGTGCTTGAAGGAGCACGGCGTATGCTTTCCGAGAATGCCATTGGCGCGATAACGTTCGAATTCGGCGGATGCAACATTGACACTCGCACGTACTTTCAAGACTTCTTCTTCTATCTCACAAATGCCAAGATGCAAGTGTATCGGATTAGTCCCGGTGGGTACGCTTGCCCAGTCCGTCAATATCGCGAGATATACGAGCAGTTTCGCACTACGAACTTCTTAGCGACACGTGCGGCTTAGGGTCTGCATCTGACAACAGCGTAGTTCGAGTACCACCAAAGCAGTAAAGGCACGCCCACATGTCGGCCATCGACTTCGTTAAGCGGTACTGGCGTCGCAAGGTTGATCCCATTGACTTGCTAATGAAAGTCAAGTCGCCTAACGTCGAAATGCAAACACTTATTCACGTTGGAGCGCATCTTGGGCAGGAGCGATATCAGTACGAGGCATGCGGCTTTCGCGACATCTTGTGGATTGAAGGTTCACCGAGCGTTCACCATCGATTGGCGGCAGCCATCAACGATCACACTAACGAAAGCGGAATCTCGCAGACAGGAACGCGCCACCGGACATACTGTGCTTTGTGTGCCGACCGGGACGGCGATGAATTGTCCTTCCATGAATTCTGCAACGACGGGGAATCTAGTTCGATATTTTCGTCTACCCTGAACTGTCAAAAGCGTTGGCCACATGTTCGCGAAACAGGAAAGACGGAAGTCTTGCGAAGCCACACGTTGGATCGCATCGCCGAGCACCATCAGTTGCTCGACGCGACCGACGTCCTTGTCGTAGACGTGCAGGGGGCTGAACTTCTTGTACTACAAGGGGCCGAGAGACTGCTCGTGAATGTCAAAGCGGTGGTGTCCGAAGTATCAACGGTGGCGTATTACGAAGGCGGAGTACTCTACCCAGAGTTGCGAGAGTTTCTCCGTATTCGAGGCTTCCAGCCAATGAGCGCTCCGCGGCGTCACGGCGACATTCTGTTTCTCAAGAATGAGCTAGCGGAGTGACACTGTGGTATCCGCCAATTCCAATGTCCCGTGTGTGACCGTCCGCACTAGTGGCGGACTGGGGAATCAACTCTTTCAGTATGCGGTAGGTCGTAGTCTGGCGATCACTCGCGGAGCGAAGCTTGTTCTTGACGCCACGTTCTACGATCCTGGCCGTCATCGGCGATTCGAGTTGGACCAATTTCCCATAGAAGCCGAAGTTCGAAACTACTCCCAGAATTCCAGAATTGTGCGGCAGGCGAAGGCTTTCGGCAAAAAGCTGTTTCGCGTGGATCCGCCCGAGTATCGGGAACCACATTTTCACTTTGATCCAAGCCTCCTGGCCGTGAGACTGCCTGTGGTCCTTGCCGGCTACTTTCAATCGCCGCGTTATTTCGAGATGCACGCCGACTTGATTCGCCGCGAATTGGCACCGCCGCAACCGCTCGATGCGGAGAGCCTAGAATTGGCGGAAGTGTTGTGCCATCAGGATTCTGTGACATTGCACGTGAGACGTGGAGATTATGTGTCGAATCCGAAAGCAAGAGAGACATTCTACGAATGTTCGGCGAAGTACTATCAAGATGCTCTGCAGCGCGTTCCTGGCAATGGCCCCGTGGTGGTTGTATCCGACGATATCAGCTGGGCACGGGAAAACTTGCCGCGAACACGCCCGATGCATTTTGCCGGTGAGAAAGGCGCACGCTCGGGTCTGGCGGATCTTTGGCTGATGGCGCAGGGCAAGCACCATATAATTGCCAACTCGACGTTTAGCTGGTGGGGAGCTTGGCTGTCAACAACTTGCACGGGGACGACCGTGGCGCCTCGGCATTGGTTTCGTACATCGAAATATGACACACGCGATCTGCTCCCGAAGGAGTGGAGTTGTGTTTAACGTCTTCTGTGTGGATTTGTGCCTAATCGAGAGCCATTGAATACACATGTGCTCACTGCCTCCGAGCATCAAAACACACAAGTCATGGCCATGCGACGCGCAGGAAATAGTATTATGAGCGAGTTTTCAAGGGTACTTAAACGCGAAGGCCGCAAGCTTGTGTCGCTGTCCCAAGCCGTGCGCACCAAATGCATGGCATTCTTGGGAAAACGGGGGCCGTCGCGTACTTGCCAGGTTCCCGGCCTGCGACGCATTGTGGCGACGCATCTCGCAACTACCGCGACGGGTACGTTTGTCGAGGTCGGGGCTTACGATGGCGAACGTTTCTCGAACACTTCCTGGCTTGCCGATAACGGCTGGAGGGGTGTTTATGTCGAGCCATCTTCCGAGTTCTCTCGTCTCTGTCGGCTGCGTCACTGCCTTAATCGTGTCCAAGTTATCAACGTGGCCGCGGGAGAAGCCGACGGCCATGCGATGCTCAAGCAAATCGGCTCGCTAAGCACCCTGAGTGACGAAACCTTTGATGAGTACCAGCGCATTCCCTGGGCTCGGGGCCAAATCGAGAAAAAGCTCGAACATCACGGAATCACGATTCGCCGGTTAGATAGCATTCTTGAGTCACTGGAATGCTCCGTTGGATTCGAACTGCTGGTTGTCGATGTCGAAGGCTTTGAGGAGAGCGTGTTCCGCGGATTCGATTTGGATCGTTGGCAGCCGCGCATGTTGATTGTTGAATTGTGTGACGTACATGAGGATTTCAGCGCCAACACCGAACTAGTACAGTCAGCCCAACGTGTGCGTGCTCATATTTCCAATTCTGGATACATGGAAGTGTATCGTGATGCAATCAACACCGTGTTCGTTAGGTGTCAAAGTGGCTACCCAAGCAATATGGGCGACTTGACAAACGGATCCGACGACACATCGCACGAAAGGCAAAAAGCCGCCTAGGTAGTGTGTCGCGGAGTGTTATTGGGGTTACCGAATGATTACCCGCGGCGGACTGACAATGGTGAGTTTCGCCAGGGACGCTGTGAGTTCGTGGTGCAGACTAGGTCAACAAGGCAATGTTCGTTGCCGCGCGGCGGGTGGAGCCGGCGCGACTGCTCGATGTCTTTGGGGGGGACAACCCCGGTTGAGGTCGTTTCCCCATTTGTTGAAATCGTTCAGGTGATCAAATCATGCCAAGTGCGAAAGCATGCTGCATGATCAAATCGGATCCGAGTGGGAAACTCAAGCCGGCGATTAGAGAACGTTCCAGCGATTCCAGTCGCGTCGTCAATTCGCTGACTTGCTGTGACAATGATTTCGAGGTGTGAGTCATATTCGTTCTCCTAGCGGATGCAATGGATGGAAATATCGGCGGTATGACTCGGTCTGGTCGGTGCGCAACTAGCGGAGCTTCGCTTTGGATCCTTTCGCTATCTCTAGGTCTATTGAATCGACGACAAGCAGCGCGGAGCCGCTGTCAACAACATCGGAATCGCGATCCACGATCAGTGCCACGGTAATCTGACATACCGGCTTGGCCGCATGCGTTTGCAAAGTGAAAGTGAATCCATCCTGATAATCTCCGTACTCGACGTCGCCATGCGTCGCGGCGGCAATTTCCTTCGACTTCCCTTTCAGTATGATGGGGGCTTTATGTTTGTTCGTAAGCGATACAACTCTTGTAACGTTGCCAGCGCATACGACGACGCGCGCTTGGGCCGATGAGTCGACGGAAGCGAAACCGCGGATGTCGAGTTTCATTGATACGCTGCGTAGCTTGCTCTCATAAGGAATGTTGACGGTGAAGAGTTTGGTCTGAGTAATGGTTTGATTGGCCGCGCCCGTCCGAGATTTCACCACATTGGGTAATTCGACCAGAGCATTGTCGAACAATAGAGTCGCGGCCTGCTTATCCGGCGAGATATTCGTGGCCATTCCCAAGTTGGAAGGAACGGTGATTCCGGCGTTTAGAACCGAGGCGGGAGTGTCATCCCCGGCCGCCGCGACGGAAAACGAGAACGACAGGGCGAAAAGCAAAAGAAACTGTTTCACGTTTGAGTCCTTTAAGATTTAGAACAGCAACCGAACCTCACCAACGTCCATTACAGATTACCCGGCCGAAACTCGCGGGGGTACGGAAGCGAATCGGTCGAAAATGGGAAGGCCAAGGGAACAGATGGAATGCCATTCGAGGCATCTTGTGGCGGTGGTGGCGGCGGGAGTCGGTATCCGGCGCGGAAGTCAACTTCCGTGCATCAATTCCCAGGTGATGCCCTCGCCGGTGCCGTCGCCGTGGAAGTGGATGAGCGGGTGTTGCTGTTTGCGGTTTAGGCACTTAATGGTGTCGCTGAGACGTCGCTTGGAGTCGACCTCGGGTTGTGGCGGCAAGGGGTCGTCGATCCGGAAGGGCCAGTCTTCCTCGGCGAACGCCGCTAACACGGTTTCCTGGTTAGCCGCCGGCCATTTGAAGCGTTTGATCAGCAAGCCGTTGACGCTCAACTCGCGGCGATCCGCGTCCCAATGAGGACGAGCATGCGGAAGTTGCACCTGAAATACCTCCGCGAACTCTCGAACCTGCGCGATTTCGTTCCCAAACCCGGACGGATATCGGTGATTGTTTCGTGCGATATCCACAACCTCTGGCAAAGCATCGGCGAGTTCACAACCGCGTGGCGTCAGCACAAAGCAGGTGCGCTTGTAGAACAGCAGTTGATTCATGATGCGAAAGCGGCGACTCATGTCGTCGGATCGTGTCACTTCGCGTCCGTGGTGGACCAACCCCTCGCAGACCAGCCAGCGAAAATCGCTCTCCGTCAAATTCATTCTCAGCAGCGTCGACGCGGACACGGCGAAGTCCCAAGGGTCGCGTCCCGCGTGAATTGCGTACTGATAGGCTCGGAACAGCTCGACTATCGCGGCTTGTTGAGCCCGGTTGCGAAGCGGCTCCGCGACCTGCGCGTCGCTGTGGCCATCGGCGCAAGATGCGCTCGCCCCACGCGGCTTCCCGTTGGTAATCATCGCAGCATTCCACAAGGTGCAATCAGCGGAAGTCCGTAGCAATGCGATGACAGTACCTGAACCGACCCCCCGTTACAAGTAACCGCTGCGGATTTCGCGCCGAATTTACGCAGCGACAGTTTTGGAGTTTCGTGAGAATTTCCATCAGGCGCCAGTCTCAGGGCCCTCAATACGGACACTGCGACGCTTTCCGCGGCAACTCGCGGCAACTCGCGGCGACTTGCGGCGAAGATGGCAGTCGGCTGGCCGACTCAAGCGTTGTTTAGCGCGGCGGCGGGACGATTAGATTCGGGCCGCTGTTGGATGGCGGAGCTGGGAGGCTGAGTAGCTGAGCGCGCTCGCTGAGTGTTTGCAGATAGTTGCCGAGCAACGCGTGGGTCGCTTGAAATTCCGTGCGGGATGTTAGCGGTTGGTAACGCGGGTCGGCGGCGACGGCGTCGTAGTTGCCGAGCGTCGCGCGGATCGCGTCGGGCGTGGCCGTCGCACCAGGTTGGTATAGTTCGGCAGGCAAAGCTAAGTAGGCTCGCCAATTCTGATCCAACAACCGAAACATCCCATCGGCGGCACGCAACAATCGATCGCGCGTGAAATCCTCGGCACGCACGGGAGGCCCGGTCAGGGGCGTGGTGGCCAGCGGCGAAAGTGTGAATTCGCCGGGCGGGACAGTCGACGCTTGTGGCAGACCGGGATTGGCAGGCTGTGCGGGGACGATTCCGTTGCTAGGCATTGGCTCGGCTGGCACGATTTCTTCTGGCGTTGCACCAGTCGAGTAGGCCGCAATCTTTGCGACCAACTGCATGGCCGGGTCGTTCGCCGCATCTAGTCCGGCCGTCTCGCGCCAGCGATAGAACGTGGCATTCGCGTCGGGCTCGATTCGCAGCACGGAGCCGTCGATCGACGCGCCGGCAAATAACCCGCGGCTTCGCGAATAGGAATAGATTTCGGCTTTGAAGCGAGCGTCGGTGGCCGCCGCGGCTTCTCGCCCGACGGGACCCGCGGCTACGGCCAAGTCGCCGCCCAATGTGAGCTTGCCACCCAGAATGCCTTCGATGCTTTTCTTAGTTTTGAAGACCAAGATCAAGTCGGTCGACTGGATACCGATCTGCCATCCAACGTTTCCACCGGTAATCGACATGAACAGCGGCAACTGCCATTGCCCGTTTTCATCGCGGATAATCAAGACGCCTTTGCCGTGCCGACCGCCTACTCCCAAACTGGCTTTCAGCACATCGGGCACGATGGCAATTCCCTCGGCGTCGGCCAGCAACGACTGCGGGATGCCTCGCAGATGAATGGCCATGATCTCGTCCATCACGCGAGCCGCCGTTTGCAGCGTCTGCTGTTCCTTCAGTTGGGCCGGGGCCGGTTGAACATTGGCCAGAAGAATCGCGGCCGCACCAATCGCCACACAGATTCGTCGCATGATGTTGACTCCGTTCCCGATGAGGTGGGTTTTTGCGGAGCATCCCCGAATCGGCAATCGCGGACAAGGCCAATGTGCGTCCGACTGACCCGGCTAAGCTCGATATTTCCCCACGGAATGGCGGCTAGATTCGGCCGGTTTGGGCCATATCCAAGGCGTCGTAGATTTGGCCGATGTAGATCATCGCCAGCTTGAAAATCACGTACACCAAGATCATCGCGATCAGGCCCCAAATGGCGAACGACGCGACCATCGTCAGCATCCGCATCGCCACTTTGGCCCGCTCTTGATACTCCTGGGCCATTCGTTCCAGCGACTCGGCGCCGGTGCCCGATAGCTCGGCGGCTTCCAGCGAATTCAAAAAGTCGCCGGGAAAAACGCCGGTGGGCCGCAGCGCTTCGTGAAACTCGCGCCCGGCAATGATGGCTTGATCCACGGCTGGAATGTGCCGTCGATAGTACGGACTCTGTGTCGATCGCAGCGCCATACGAATCGCCCGCCGAGCGTCAACGCCAGCGTTCAGCCCCATACCCAATGTCCACGACATTCGCGAAAGGGCCATCGTCTGAAACGCGGTTCCAATCAGCGGGATCACCATCAAATAGTGCAATAATCGGTCGAAGCCGAACCAGCCACGCTGCACGGCCATAACCAACCACGTCAGCGAACCGCCAACGACCGCCAGAAAGATGATGTACCGCACAACGCCGGCGAAGCCCAATCCGAATCCGAACGGATCGAACTGCTCGGCCATTTCGCCGTCCACCAACATGCCCAGGATCAGAATCAGAAATCCGACGATGGCGATGCCGGCCGCCAATTGAATCAGCGGCCAAGCAATTCCCGTGAGAAACTGTCGTCGCAATTCGATCACATGTTCGTAGTGCTCGGCCAATCGCAGAAAGGCTTCGTCCACGCGCCCCGTTTGCTCGCCGACATCAATCATCTCGCAAGCCAGCGGCGGAAAATAACCGTTGCTCTGCGACATCGCCTCGGCCACGGGCTCGCCAGCCATGATCCGTTCTCGCACGGCCCGCATTTGTTCGCGTTGCCGCATCGGCCCGTGATTTGCCTCCTGCTCCCAGACTTTCAAGATGTCGACGCCGGCCCGTAATCCCACGCCGGCCCGGCGGCACATCTTCGCCAACGAACTGATACCGATACGCGTGGACACCGACGAGCCTCGAATCCGATGAGCCGAAATGAACGGGAACGACGCCTCTCACTATACCGCGCTGCTGCTCGGTTGTAACGAAACCGTTTCCCGTGACGAGCCACTTTGCAAACTGCTCCCTCGACCAACAATGCCGCAGATTTTCTGTTAGCTCCGCAATCCATCGACGGTCGAGGCTTGGATGAGACAGCGCGGTATTGTGATCGTGGGCGCGGGCCCCGGCGGTTTGGCGGCCAGCTTGCTGTTGGCCGCCGCGGGGCTGAAGGTCACTGTTGTCGAGCGTTTGGATCGTGTCGGCGGCCGCACCTCGTCGCACGGCGCCGACGGCTATCGCTTCGATTTAGGACCAACGTTCTTCCTTTACCCGCGCGTGCTCAGCGAGATATTCGCCGCTGTCGGTCGCGACTTGCACGGCGAAGTTCCGATGGTACGACTCGATCCGCAGTACCGTCTGGTGTTCGGCGCGGGCGGGCAAATCGACGCCACTCCCGACGCGACCGAAATGCAGCGACAAATAGCGGCCATCGCGCCGTCCGACGCACTTTCCTTTACCCGATTTCTGGATGAAAATCGCGAGAAGCTGGAGCGATTTCGCGCCTGTTTGGAATCTCCGTTCGGCAGTTGGCGCGATGTGGTTCATCCGCGGATGGCCCGCTTGCTGCCTTTGCTCCGCCCCTGGTCGTCGCTCGACGGCGAACTACAACGCTACTTCTCCGATCCACGACTGAGGATCGCGTTCTCCTTTCAATCCAAGTATTTGGGGATGTCGCCGTTTCGGTGCCCGAGTCTGTTCTCGATTCTCTCATTCCTGGAGTACGAACACGGAGTCTGGCATCCCTACGGCGGATGCAGCGCGGTCAGCGAACGCATGGCCGAGATCGCACGCGAGATGGGAGTCGACATCCGGTTGAACGAACCAGTCGAACAGTTGTTGCTGCAGGGGCGTCGAGCAACGGGGGTGCGAACCGCCCGTCAAACATATACGGCGGATGCTGTGGTCGTGAACGCTGACTTCGCCCAAGCCATGCATCGATTCGTTCCCGATATGGCTCGTCGCCGCTGGACTAACCGCCGCATTGCTTGCAAGCGATTCTCATGTTCCACGTTCATGCTGTATCTCGGCGTGCGCGGCGTCTATGACGATCAGCCGCACCACACAATCTATATCGCCAAAGACTACGAACGAAACCTTCGGGAGATCGAGCATCAACATCAGCTATCCGAAGATCCATCCATTTACGTTCAGAATGCGAGCGTCACGGACGACACGCTGGCTCCCCGCGGCAAGTCGACGTTATATGTACTAGCGCCGGTAACTCATCAGCATCCCAATGTTGATTGGAAACGGGAACGCTCGTCGTTTCGGGATCGAGTCATCCGGCAGATGGCCAAGGCAGGTTTCCCAGACGTCGAATCACGAATCGAGTATGAACGAGTTGTCACCCCGGATGATTGGGACGGAAAGTATGAGGTGTTTCGCGGCGCAACCTTCAACTTGGCCCATAATCTGCGGCAGATGCTTCACTTGCGACCACGAAATCGCTTCGAGGACATCGACGGTGTATATCTTGTCGGCGGCGGCACTCATCCCGGCAGTGGCTTGCCCGTGATCTACGAATCGGCACGGATTAGTAGCCGTCTGTTAATGCAAGATTTGGGAGTTAGCATTCCGGCATCATATAGCTCGGACTTCTTCCGCGATGAAACGCAAATTCGCATTCACCATCAGCGGCGCCCGTGTTCCGCAACGGCCGTAACATGATTCGTTTGCCATTGTCCGATACGCAAACACGAGTTGGTGACGACTCGTGTGAAATGCCGATGCGAATCTCCCTAGCTAGGGAGGCTCAGAATACGTGGCGTCGCGTGTCTTTGCCGCAACGCCTCGCTATGCTCCGACAGGCGGAAGCCGATTTGGCCGAGAATTGGCAGGAATACGAGGCCCTGCTGCGTCTACCACAAAGATCCCACGAGTTAGACGGTGGTGCGGCTACCACATTGTCCGCGGAGTTGTTGCCGCTGGCAGCGGCCTGTCGCTTTCTTCGGCGTGAAGCGTCCCGCTTGCTCGCTCCACGGCAAATGTCGCGTCGCGCCAGGCCGGCTTGGTTGTTCGGCGTCGATCTGGTTGTGCAGCGCGAGCCTTGGGGTGTTGTGCTCATCATTGGGCCGTCTAATTACCCGCTAATGTTAGCCGGAATTCAGACGATTCAAGCTGTCGTGGCGGGCAATGCGGTTCTAATAAAGCCGGCTGCGAATGGACAGCGTGCCCTGCTTCGGTTCGCGGAGGCGTTGCATCACGCGGGTGTTCCCCAGCATTTACTACAAGTGCTGGATGACGATTCCTCCGCGGCACAAATGGCTATCGAAGCAGGCGTCGACCATGTGGTTTTAACCGGATCTGAGCAAACTGGCCGATCCGTACTCTCACAAGCCGCAAAGCAGCTAACACCCTGCACACTGGAATTGTCCGGATGTGACGCGATGTTTGTGTTAAAGGACGCCGACCTGGATCGCGTTGTTGAGGCGATCGCGTTCTCGTTTCGCATGAATGCAAGCCAAACTTGCATTGCGCCGCGTCGCATCTTCGTTCAAGAATCGCAAGTCGAAATACTCGCAAGCAAATTGCGGCGAACACTCACTTTGGCGCCCAAGGTGAATGTCAGTCACACCGGGCGAAGCCGAGTATTCGAATTGTCGAGCGATGCGATTTCGCGTGGTGCGGTGGCGTTGTCCGGCGATCATGCTATTTGGTCCGCAATGTCCGAACCACGGGTAGCACCTCTCGTGCTGACTGGTATTCATCCCGAGACGCCGATGGCACAAACCGATCCGTTCGCGCCCGTAGCCTTGCTCATCCCTTATGGCGATATTCACGAAGCGCTGGATGCCGCTCAGCGTTGTCCATTCGCCTTGGGAGCAAGTGTCTTCGGTCCGCTGGCTGCCGCGCGAAACGTGGCCAATCAGATCCAAGTTGGGTGTGTGACGATTAACGATGTGATCGTTCCCACGGCGGATCCACGTTTGCCGTTTGCGGCAAGCGGCCGTAGCGGCTTTGGCGTTACTCGGGGCGCCGAAGGTCTCTTAGCGATGACCCAAGTCAAGGCGACCAGCATCCGTCGCGGCCGCTGGCTACCCCATTTCGACTCTCCCAGCCCCCATGATGCGGAGCTATTGGCTTCGATACTCAAAGCCGGTCACGCGGCCAGTTGGTATGGCCGGGTACAGGGTTTCTGCCGACTCGCGTGCTCCGTCTGGCGTCAACGCCGTTCCCGATACAACAAAAAGACGAGAGATAACACAAATGATCAAGCCGAATAATCCTTCCGTGGGTATCGTGGGTGGCGGCCTGGGCGGTCTCACCGCTGCGTGTACGCTGGCCTCCCGCGGATATCGTGTGACCGTTTTCGAGCGGAATCGTTGGATCGGTGGAAAAGCGGCCGTGCTTGAGGGCGATGGCTTTCGCTTCGATATGGGCCCCACAATCCTCTTGATGCCTTCCGTGTTGCGGAAGGTGTTTGCCGAGGCTGGAGAGGCTGTCGAAGATCACCTCCAACTGATTTCGCTGGATCCACAGTGGCGGTCTTTCTTCAGCGATGGCTCGACATTGGACTTGGTGCGTGACACGCCAGCCATGCAAGCCGAAGTCGAACGGTTCGGAGGAACCGCCTCGGCCCGAGGCTATTCGCAATTCATGGACACATCACGCCGACTGCATGACATCTCCGATCGGTATTTCTTTTGGAAAAGCGTGGGAGGAATCCCCGACACGTTTCAGGCGACTGGGATGGCATCGCCCCAAGTCCTTCGCGATCTATGGTCCTTGCGAATGGGCCGGACAGTGGGCGGCGTGGTGCGTTCCCATATTGCTGATCCACGCGTTGCTCAAATGGTTGACCACTTTACTCAGTATGTTGGTTCCGCACCGGATGCATCGCCCGCCGTTCTATGCGGGATCGCTCATATGCAGACGGACGAGGGTGTCTGGTATCCCGAAGGCGGCACTGCCGCTGTTCCGCGGGCACTGAGGAGTCTGGCCGAACGAGTTGGCATCAAGTTCGTTACCGGCACGCAAGTGAAACGCATCGTGACGGCCGATAACCGTGTGGCTGGTTTGCAAACGGACGATGGAGATACCCATGAGTTTGACGCTGTGGTTTCCAACTCGGATGTGGTGCGAACGAACGGTGAACTGTTGGCTCCCAAGCAACGCAACCTAGCTGGCTTGCCTGGTGCAAAGGCCGAACCTGCATGTTCCGGGGTTGTTCTGTACCTGGGCTTGCGCGAGCGTTACGAGCATCTGTTGCATCACAACTTTGTGTTTTCACAAGACCCGCATCAGGAGTTCGATCAAATCTATCGACGTGGCGAACCCGCCGACGATCCGACGTGCTACCTATGTGCGCCAGGTCGGACCGATCCGTCGGTGGCGCCCAAAGGCGGAGAGGCGTTGTATGTGCTCGTTCATACACCGTATTTGCACGATCATCATGATTGGCAAGCGATGTTTCCGAAGTACCGTGAGATTATTTTGAAGAAACTGGCGGAAACCGCCAATCTCACCGATTTGGAGGAACGAATCGAGTTCGAGTCGGCTCTGACGCCTGAGGATATTGACCGTCGCTACCATGTGTGGAAAGGAGCGATCTACGGTCTGGCCAGTCACGGTCGGTTCCTGGGAGCGTTTAAGTCGGCCAACCGGAACCGGGGCATTCACGGATTCTACTTGGCAGGTGGTTCGGCGCACCCTGGACCGGGCATGCCGATGGCCATGATGAGTGGTTGGATCGCGGCTGACTCGCTGGATCGAGATTTCGCGTGCGTGGGCCCCCAGGCGAATGTGAAAGTTCCAATCGGACTCGGCTCATGATCGGGGCGACCGACGGGGTGGTGAAATCTCGCGTCCGTGGTTCGCGAGACGGTCGGCGAAAGGCCCAGGCATCGGCGCCGGTAGTATCGGCCTGGATGCTACGTTCCTTTGAGTGGTATGTGCGTCGCTATCTACGGACTCACTTCGATCGCGTGTTGTTGGATCGAGGCGGATCGGAACCGAGCCGTCTTATTGGCGAACGGCCGCTCGTTGTGTACTTGAATCATGCGTCCTGGTGGGATCCATTGATAGGTCTCATCATTGCACGGACTCAGTTCCCTCAACGGCAACACTTCGCTCCGATTGACGCCAAGGCGTTGGAGCAGTTTCGATTTTTCAGTCGCTTGGGCTTTTTGGAGTCGAGCAGCAGACTCGGGCAGGAGCCGCCCAGTTCTGGAGCGTCAGCACGGCGGTGCTTCAATCGCACAATGCGGCACTGTGGATCACGCCGCAAGCTGCCTTTGCCGATCCACGTGTTCGGCCTGTTCGTTTGGCTCCAGGGCTGGCCAGATTGGCTTCGCGACTTGATGGAGTGACCATACTGCCTATGGCCATCGAGTATCCGTTTTGGAATGAGCGTTTGCCGGTGGCCTTGGTGCGATTTGGCGAACCTCTTCCTTCGGACACCATGGTATCGTCGGACGAATGGCAAATCCGGTTATCGTCCGCGTTGGAAGAAACGCAAGACGAGTTGGCCAAGTTTGCAGTGTCTCGCGATTTTACGAGAGGAACTCCTGTTATTCGCGGGCGACGGCGGGTGAGCGTGTTCTATGACGTATGGCGCCGTGTGCTCGGTCGGTCCGCGAATGTGCCGCTTGTGGACGAGCGCGGGAGTGAATGAGTATGTTTCTGGAGATACTGGCTGTCATCTGCCTACTGTTCGCTGTGTTGCCGCTGGCGTTGATCATCCGCAATTTGCGTCTGTATCAAGGTCCGCCGAAAGATGCGTCGCAAGTCAGCAGTGTGAACCTAGTGTCCATTCTCATACCAGCTCGCAATGAGGAGCGGGGAATCGCGGCGGCTGTCGAGGCTGCCCTAGCAAGCGAAGGCGTGACCGTGGAGGTGGTCGTGCTGGACGATCATTCGACGGACCGCACGGCGCGTATCGTGTCGGCGCTCGCGGATGATGACGAAAGGGTGCGAGTTCATGAGTCGCCTCCGTTGCCACCTGGATGGTGTGGAAAGCAGCACGCCTGTGCCACGCTCGCCGAGTTGGCTCGTGGCGAAGTCTTGGTCTACTTGGATGCGGATGTTCGAGTGACTCCGCACGGTGTGGCGCGGGCCGTCGCCTTCTTACAGCAGTCGAAGGCGAGTCTGGTTAGTGGCATACCACTGCAAGTCGCAACGACCATATCAGAGCAATTGGTTATACCTTTGATTCATTGGGTCTTGTTGGGGTTTCTGCCGCTCGGACGCATGCGACACAGTGTGCATCCCAGCTACGGCGCCGGTTGTGGACAACTATTTGTAACTTGGGCCGATGATTATCGGACCGCAGGCGGGCACGCGAAGATCCGCGACTCGTTGCATGATGGTGTGAAGCTACCGCGGGCGTATCGCGCGGCGGGCTTCGCGACGGACTTGTTTGATGCCACGGAAGTTGCGACGTGTCGAATGTATCGAAGCGGCGGCGAGGTGTGGAAAGGATTCGAGAAAAACGCCATTGAAGGACTGGCTTCGCCGAAGCTCATCGTTCCAACCACGGTGCTATTGCTTGTCGGGCAGGTCTTGCCGTTGCCGCTGTTGCTTGCCGCGTCTGTCGTTCCGCTTTCATTCTGGGGAAAAATGACGTTGTTTGCCGCCGTGTGTGCCGGATACGCACCGCGCGTACTGGCCGCACTTCGGTTTCAACAATCATGGTTGAGCGTCGTGCTGCATCCAATCGGTGTTGCCGTGCTGCTGCTGATTCAATGGTCAGCACTGCTGAAGTGGCTGATAGGTCGGCCATCTCAGTGGAAGGATCGCAGCTACGAAGCAGATCGTGTTATCGCCGACTCTGGCATGTGAGTGCCATTCTTATAACCGCGTCGCGCTCGACGCCTCATTCCGTTGGGATTCATGCCGAAACCTCGCCTAGGATTGTGTTGTACGTTTTGTGACGAGCCCATCCGTTTTCGCACGACGACGGTAACGGCGGTTAAGCGGCTGGAACGATCGGCGGCGTTGGCGAAACTGGCTGAGCTGTGCCAAGCGAATGCGGAGGCATTATTAGCGGCGGTCAACTTCTGCGCGGCGGAAGGCATCGGGTGTTTTCGGGTGAACAGCCAGATTCTGCCAATCAAGACCCATGCGGAATGCGGCTATCGGATTGAGGAGTTGCCAGGATGGCGGAATATCGTGGACGGTTTTCAACATTGTGGCGAGGTGGCTCATACAAAGAATGTGAGGCTGACTTTTCATCCCGATCAATTCGTGGTTTTGAATTCACCGCGCGAGGAAGTGGTCGCCTCGTCGCTGGCCGAACTGGAATATCAAGCGGAAGTCGCGGAGTGGATTGGAGCGGATGTTATCAATATTCATGGCGGCGGCGCGTTTGGCGATAAAGCGTCGGCGTTAGAACGGTTCGCTCGAACCTTGGGGCGGCTTTCGGAGCGGGTTCGACGACGATTGACGGTCGAGAATGACGACCGGATTTACTCGCCAGAAGAGTTGCTGCCTCTATGTCGAATCGAAGGAGTCCCGCTGGTATATGACGTACATCATCATCGCTGTCATCGGGATCGGCTTTCCATCAAAGCGGCCACGGACGCCGCGATCGGGACTTGGGATCGCGAGCCGCTGTTTCACATATCGAGCCCGTTAGAAGGTTGGGATGGCCCCAAGCCCGAACGTCATCACGACTATATCGATCCGGGTGACTTCCCAAGTCAATGGCGCAAGCTGGCGATTACGGTGGAGGTCGAGGCCAAGGCCAAGGAACGTGCCGTTCGCCAATTGGCCGCGGACTTGCGACGCCGGTGAGTGTGACCGGAGCCTGGCTCACTTCCATCGTGTCAGACGCCGCCCGTTGTTGTAGGGTGTTTGGCTGGAAACGATCGTCGTGGAAGGCGATCGACGGGTTTCTGAAAGAGCGGACGGAAGCGGATGGAATCGGGCACAACGGTCGCCGAACGGTTGCAGGCTGGATGGCGGCTGCATCAAGCGGGCGATGTGGCGGCGGGCGAGGCCGAGTATCGGTCGGTGTTGCGCGATGATCCGGCCAGTCCCGAAGCTTGGTGTTATCTTGGCATCGCCTATTATGACCAACGGCGGTTGGACGAAGCCGTGGGGGCGTATCGCCGAGCGGTCGAGTTGCGGGCCGAGTTCCCGATCGCTTGGAACAATCTGGGGAATGCGCTGCGGCGAGCTGGTCAGCCGACGGACGCCATCGCGGCGCTGCGGCAAGCGATCGCTTTGAAGCCGGACTATGCCAGCGCTCACAACAACCTGGGCGTGACGTTGTTGTCGACCGGCGACTTCGCGGGTGGTTGGCCGGAATATGAGTGGCGGAGACGCTGCTTTCGCATGCCCGAGCCGAGTTATCCGCAGCCACGTTGGGATGGATCGCCGCTGGCTGGCCGGACGCTGCTGCTGTACGCCGAGCAAGGATTGGGCGACACGCTGCAATTCGCGCGTTATGCCGGGCCGTTGTCACGCGACGGCGGTCGCATGATTCTGTGGGCTCAGCGGCCTTTGTTGCCGCTGCTGCGAACGTGCCCCGGCGTGGCCGAGCTGATGACGCATGGCGATCCGTTGCCGCGGTTCGACACACATGCGTCGTTGCTGAGCGTGCCGGCGTTGCTACGCACGAATGAGGCGACGATGCCGCGCGACGTGCCTTACTTGTTCGCCGATCAAGCGCTGCGAAGTGCCTGGCGCGCGAGGTTGGACGCGGCTTGTTCGCTGAGAGGCAAGTCGCTCGATTCGCCGGGCCGGGTCCTGCGAGTCGGTATCGCTTGGCAAGGCAACCCGGATCATCCGGCCGATGTCGATCGCAGCATTCCGTTGGCTCAGTTCGCGTCGCTGGCCGCGCTGGAAAACGTGCGGCTGTTCGGCTTGCAAAAGAACGCTGGCCGCGAGCAAATCGAACCGCTTCGCGACCGAGTGCCGTTGGTCGATTTGGGACCGGAGCTAGACGAACAAGCGGGTCCGTTTCTCGACACGGCCGCCGTCATGTGCGAACTGGATGTGGTCGTCACGTCGGATACATCGATCGCCCACTTGGCGGGCGCGTTGGGCGTGCCGGTGTGGGTTGTGTTGTCGGCGGCTCCCGATTGGCGATGGATGCTGAATCGCGAGGACAGTCCGTGGTACCCGACGATGCGGCTATTTCGCCAACGGACGCTGGGCGATTGGGCCGAGGTGTTCGCGCGAGTGGCCGACGAGCTGCGCCGTGTCGCTGCGGGAGAACGGAGTCTATCGGCCGATCCGCCGAGCTCCGGCCGATTATCTGCTGTTCCCACATCCGCCGGGATGCGTCAGATTAAGGAAAACCCGTCCGCGCCGCGTTCGTCAGGCGCGTCGACCAATTCGCTCGCCCCTTCGCCCAGTTCCTCACACTCGCACGGCTCGCCGATCACCAACGCCATGACCACCGTCGCTCAAGCTCTCACGCAAGCCTGGCAGATTCATCAATCGGGCGACATCGCCTCCGCCGAGAACATCTACCGGCAAGTGTTGTCGGCTCAGCCCGAAAGCGCCAACGGCTGGTGTTATTTGGGAATCGCCTGCCACGATTTGGACCGCTTCGAGGAAGCCGAGTCGGCCTATCGGGAAGCTCTCCGGTTGCAGCCCGAGTTTCCCGTCGCGTTGAACAACATGGGCAACACACTGCGGCGGCTGGGGCGGATCGACGAAGCGCTGGCCAGCTTTCGCCGCGCGTTGGAGCTGAAGCCGGACTACCTGAACGCCTTCAAGAACGCCGGCACGACATTGGTTTGGGAAGGCCGCTTTGACGAGGCGATCGACTGGTACTCGCAGGCATTGCGGCTGAGTCCCGACGAAGCCGAGTCGCATCGGAATGTGGGCATCATTCGGTTGCTGCAAGGTGATTTTACGAACGGCTGGCCCGAGTACGAATGGCGTTGGCGAGCCGACGATCTGAAGAAGCCGCCGCACGCGCAACCCGAATGGCAAGGCGAGTCGCTCGACGGCAAAACCATCCTGCTGTACGCCGAGCAGGGATTGGGCGACACACTGAATTTCGTGCGATACGCCAACGTGTTGAAGCAGCTCGGCGCGCGGACGATCGTGCAAGTCCAGCCGCCGCTCGTGCCGCTGCTGCGATCGACGCCGGGCATCGACACGCTTGTTCCGCAGCGCGAACAGCCGCCGGCGTTCGACGTCCACGCGCCGCTGCTGAGCGTACCGGCGATCTTGAAGACCGACTTGGATTCCATTCCTGCCGACGTGCCGTATGTGTTCGCCGACGAACGGTTGGTCGAGTTCTGGCGGAGCGAGTTGCGGTCGTTCGGCGGCTTGCGCGTCGGGATCGTGTGGCAGGGCAATCCCGATCATCAAGCGGACCATTTGCGGAGCGTGCCGCTCACGCGGTTCGCGCCGTTGGCCGCATTGCCCGGCGTGCAGTTGTTCAGCTTGCAAAAGGGGCACGGCGCCGAGCAGCTTGCGGGAGCCGGAGCCAACATCAACGTCGTGAATCTGGGAGCGCGGTTGGACGAATCTTCCGGCGCGTTCCTCGATACGGCGGCCGTGATGAAGGTCTTGGATTTGGTCATCACCACCGACACGTCGATCGCACATCTCGCGGGAGCGTTGGGCGTGCCGACTTGGTTGGCGTTGCCTTACGTGCCGGACTGGCGGTGGCTGCTCGATCGCGAGGACAGCCCCTGGTATCCGTCGATGCGGTTGTTCCGCCAAACGCAGCCGGGCGATTGGGACGGCGTGTTCGCGCGGCTGACGGAGGCGTTGCGTCAGCAGGCCGATGCCAAGGCCGCGTTGCCGTTGCCGGACGGAGCTTCCGCCGGCGCGGCCGAGTCGACGGTGGTGGCGTCGGCCGACTCTGCCGCTTCCGCTTCGCCAAACACATCCGCTTCGCCCACCGCGGTTCGGCACGAAGAGGAACCGGCCACGCTCGCTCGGCGCACCACGCTGGCTGGCTTCAACGATTTGGTGCGAGCCCGCTACGGCGTGATGTTGTACAACCGCCACGATCGCTACATCGGCCGTTCGTTGAACTTGTACGGCGAGTTTTCCGAGGGCGAAGTCGATTTGTTTCGCGCGATGCTGAAGCCAGGCGACGTGGTGCTCGAAGCCGGTGCGAACATCGGCGTCCACACGTTGCCGCTGTCGCAATTGGTCGGCAAGAAGGGAACGGTCTTGGCGTTCGAGCCGCAGCGAATCGTGTTTCAAACGTTGTGTGCGAACATGGCATTGAACAGCGTGCAAAACGTCCACGCGCACCAGCAGGCCCTGGGCGACACGCAAGGCCGCGTGCCCGTGCCGGCGTTGGACTACACGCGCGAAAACAATTTCGGCGGACTCAGCCTCGGCCGGCAAGCGCAAGGCGAACCGGTTCCGCTGGTCACGATCGACGCGCTCGCGGTGTCGCGATGCAATCTGTTGAAGGTGGATGTCGAAGGGATGGAGCAGCAAGTTCTGCGAGGGGCTCGACAGACGATCGAACGACATCGGCCGTTCTTGTACGTCGAGAACGATCGGGCGGAACAGTCGGCCGCCTTGGTGCAATTGATGCGTTCGTTTGGCTACCGGCTGTTCTGGCACACCCCGCCGCTGTTCAATCCCCGCAACTACTTTGGCAACGAGCAGAACGTGTTCGACACGATCGCGTCGTTCAACGTGCTGGGCGTCCATCAATCGATCCGCACGGATATCCAGGGTCTGCGAAGTGGAGTGAGCTGGGTGTAGGTCGCGGTCCGCGTGAGCGACGTTCGGCGAGAGAATGCTCTTCCTCGGAACCTTGTAGGGACGGCGAGTTGGCATTCTGACCGGCGGGTGCTCGCGCCGTCTCGCTGCAAGAGACGGGGAAAATTCGCTTAGGCATCCGCTGTTGTACAATGAGGGCGTAATCGCCACTTCGGCCGATACTTCGGCCACGGGCTCAATCGCCACTTCGGCAGCAGATCCGCTTTCGGAGGCAATCCATTCAGCGGCAATCCCACTTGGCCGCAGGTGCCACGCGTTTCCCAATTGGTCAGCGCAATCGCCACCGGCGAATGCAATGATTCTGGTCGCAACGCGCAGCCGCATCGCATTCTCAACCGATCGACTTCCCGGCTCAGCGCAATCGCGCCACTTCGGCGCAGGCGATCCCCACTTCACAATCTTCTGCCACACTTACGACTCGTCCTCGGCAGCGTTCAATCCGATTACAAACGTCCGGTGGTCAGCGTAAGCTCGCTCGCATCTTGCCGGCGGGCATGCGACGGACCGTCAGCGTAATCGCCTCGTGTCGGGCGCACGCGTAAGTAGCGGCCAAGACTAAAGAGGTGCTTGCCAAGCCGATTAGTCCGAGCCAAATCAGCCAGATGTTCTCGACATTGAGTGACGCGGGATTGATCTACAAGAACCGTCACGGCAAGTATGCGTTCGCCGTCCCGCTGTTGGGGCGATTCATTCGGCGGAACTGGCAGCAACGCTAGTCGCCAATTCGAACGCAATCTGCCGATTCGTCGCTCTTTGCAAGTTACGCGGGCTTCGGCAGTTGCGGCGAGCGGATTGTTGCTGGCGGCGAAAGTGGCCGAGGCGTGGCGCGGCGACTATGCTGAGTTAATTGGGGTAGTTTGGCGCAACTTGCCGCAGCGTTGAACTTATCTAACCTGTCGCGGCACTAACGCTTGTGTGAAGTTTTGCGAAAGTGCCGGACTTGCGCCGGGCGTCGGGGCCGAGCGGTCGTATCGCTCGGGCCGCTTGACACCCCCGGTTTGCCGGATTCGCGGCAAATCGACCACAGTTTCACGGATTACTAAAGTAGGATTGCCATGCCCTGGCAGTCATTTCCGTCCCGCAGCGAAAAGGGAACCTCGCATGAATCATGATGCTCACGCCCAGCCGCACGGCTCGGGTTCGACAGCAATCCGCAAGTTGGGTGAAGCTCGCGAACGAATTCAGAATCAGCTTGGCCAGGTCATCGTCGGCCAATCGCACGTGATCGAGGAACTGTTGATTTCGCTGTTCAGCCGAGGGCACTGCTTGCTGGAAGGCGTGCCGGGGCTGGCCAAGACGTTGATGATTAGCACGTTGGCTCGCACGTTGAATCTGTCGTTCAGCCGCGTGCAGTTCACGCCGGACTTGATGCCGGCCGACATCACGGGCACCGAGATTTTGGAAGAGAACCGCACGACGGGGGCTCGCGAGCGCCGGTTCCTCGAAGGCCCGCTGTTCTCGAACGTGGTGCTGGCCGACGAAATCAACCGAACGCCGCCCAAGACGCAGGCCGCGCTGCTCGAAGCGATGCAGGAACGCCAAGTCACGGTGGGCCGCGTGCGTCACCCGCTGAGCGATCCGTTCTTTGTGTTGGCGACGCAAAACCCGATCGAACAGGAAGGAACGTATCCGCTGCCGGAAGCCCAGCAGGATCGGTTCATGTTCAAGGTGTTCGTGAACTATCCGACGTTCGACGAAGAATTCGAGGTGGCTCGACGCACCACGACCACAATGCAGGACGACATCCAACCGGTGCTGTCGGCCGACGAGATTTTGGAGCTGCAACGGATCGTGCGCGAAGTGCCGGTGACCGACCACGTGATTCGCTATGCGTTGTCGCTTGTTCGGCAAACGCGCGTGGGCAGCCCCGGCGTGCCCGACTTTGTGGGCGACATGCTGGGCTGGGGTGCTGGTCCTCGCGCCGTGCAGTATCTGATTCTGGGCGGCAAGGCTCGCGCGCTGTTGTACGGTCGCCCGAATGTGTCGACCGAGGATATTAAGGCGCTGGCCAAGCCCGTGTTGCGGCATCGCATCGTTGTCAACTTCGCGGCGGAAAGCGAAGGGGTGACCGCGGACGAAATTATCAATCGAATTGTGTCGGTCACTCCGGAAAAAGAAGACGAGCTTACCAGCGATGCCCGATTCCAAAAGATTTTTGCATCCTGAAACGATCAAGCGGATCTCGCGCATGGATTTGCGAGCCCGCCATGTCGTGGAAGGTTTTCTCAATGGCAATCACCGCAGCCCGTACTTTGGGCAGTCGGTCGAGTTCTTGCAGCACCGCGAGTATGTGCCGGGTGACGATTTGCGGCACGTGGATTGGAAGGTGTGGGCTCGGCAGGACCGGCTGCAAATCAAACAGTATGAGGAAGATACCAATCTGCGGTGTGTGATGCTGGTGGATGTCTCCAACAGCATGGCGTATGGCCGCGGACCGCTGAATAAGTATGAGTATGCCTGCACGGTCGCTTCGAGCTTGGCGTACTTCATCCTCAAACAGCAAGACGCCGTGGGATGTGTGTCGTTTGACGCCAAGGTGCGAAACAAGGTGCCAGTTCGCAGTCGCCAGAATCACATCCTGTCGATCGTCGAGTCGCTGAATGTGAGCAATCCAAGCGACAAGACGGACATGTATGGCATCTTTCGGAATGTGGCCGAGTCCTATCCTCGGCGAGGCATGGTCGTGGTCGTGTCGGACTTTTTGGGAGACGTGGCCGGCGCTGTGAAAGGACTGAAGTTTCTTCGGCAACGCGGCCACGATGTGATGGTCTTTCACGTGATGGACGACGACGAGCTGGACTTTCCGTTTTCCGGCCCGACACGATTCGAAGGTTTGGAGTCGTTGGATTTCCTGAACTGCAATCCGCGGGCACTGCGCGAAGGTTATATGGAGGCCTTGAACACATTCCTAGAAGACGTCCGTCGCGGTTGTACGCGAAACACGATCGACTATGCGTTGCTTCGCACAAGCCAACCGCTGGACGCGGCACTGGCCACTTATTTGAGCAACCGATTGGGAATGCATCATCGGAATTGAGGGGCGTCGTCAAGCCTAGCGAGGTGATTCAATGAGCGACGAACAATTGCTTCAACGGATTGTCAGTGACCCGGCAATTATGACCGGCAAGCCGGTGATTCGTGGAACACGGCTAACGGTTGAATACATTTTGAATCTACTGGCTCATGGTTCTACGGTGGAGGAGATTTGTGGCGAATACGAGGGGCTCGAAGTTGATGACTTGCGAGCGTGCCTTTTGTTCGCATCCCATTCGATTGCCCGAGCTTCATTCCTGCCATTGTTGGCGGAGTCCGTTTAGATGCGTTTTTTGGTCGACGAGTGCACGGGGCCGGGCGTCGCCAAATGGTTGAGTCAACGAACTGCCTAGCGTGTGCTAGTGGGAAAACTGAATACCTGAAATGCAATTCACTCATCCCTTTCTCATTACCGGCTTTTTGATTGTGTTGGCGCCGCTGTTGATCCATTTGATCAACTTGATGCGGCATCAACGCGTTAAATGGGCGGCGATGGATTTCTTGCTGCAAGCCTATAAGAAACACCGCAAGTGGATTTGGCTGAAGCAATTGTTGCTGTTGTTGATGCGCATGGCCGCGATCGCGCTGATTGTGGCGATGTTGGCCCAGTTGCGTACTCATGACCAATGGCTGTCGATGTTTGGGGAAAAGACCACGCATCATTATGTGTTGGTCGACGACAGCTACTCGATGTCGGAACGCATCAGCGGTTCGACGGCGTTCGACAAGTCGCTGCAGACGATCGCGCGGATCGGGGCTCAGTTGGTCGACAGTGAGACATCGAATCGCTTCACACTGTTGCGGCTTTCCAAGGCCGAGCGGGCCGTGACCGAGCAAGACGCCGCGGGCACGGCGGCTGGGCCGTCGGCCGAAAACAACGCGGAGACGAGTGCGGCGGAGGCGAGCGCGAAGTCAAAATCAAAGTCCAACGCCGCGGACGCCAAGGCCAAAGCCGAAGCCTTGATGGCTCAAGTGGCCGATCTGAGCAACGAGTTGGTGGACAGCAGCTTCGATGTGACGCTGGAAGAGAAACGCAACGGCATGGAGGTCACGCAACTGTCCGCCGGACCGCAGGCGGCACTCGGCCTAGTCCGGCAGTTGATCGACGAGCATCCGCAGGAACGCAGCATCGTTTATTTGCTGTCTGATTTCCGGGCGCCCGATTGGGAGAACCCGGCGGCGGTGCGGAACCAGCTTCGTGAGATCGAGAAGGCCGGCGCGCGGGTGCAGTTGATCAGCGCCGTGCGTAATGAACAGCCGAATTTGGGCATCGTGGAACTGGCGCCGACCGAGGATACACGGGCGGCAGGCGTGCCGTTGTTCATGAACGTCAGCGTGAAGAACTTTGGCAAACAAGCCGTCAACAAAGTTCAGCTCACGATCAAGACGACCTATTTCGATCCGGCGGAAACGGCCGCCGCGACGCCCGACGCGACGTTGGGAAAACCCGAGGCGTTGCCGACCGAGTTCATCGACACGATCGGACCTGGCGAAACCGTGACTCGGCGCGTGCAGGTGTACTTCCCGGAACCGGGCGAGCATGTGGTGACGGCCGAACTGCCGGACGATGCGATCGCGGCCGACAATCGCCGCTGGGCCGTGGTGGACTTTCCCGAAGGCGAACGCGTTCTGGTCATCGACGGCGACGTGGCGCAGGCGAACAGTTATTACTTGCAAGCGGCGTTTCAACCGGGGCAACGAGCCAACACGGGCATTCGCCCCGATGTGCAACCGGCTTCGTTCCTGCGAGACACGACGCCCGAAACGTTGGCTCAGTACCGCGTCGTTTATTTGCTGGACGTTCCGCGTCTGGATGATCGGGCGGTCGAGAATCTGGAAACGTTCGTGCGGGGCGGAGGCGGCTTGGCCGTGTTTCTGGGGCCCGACGCCAATATCTCGTTCTACAACGGGCGACTTTACAACGAGGGGAACGGCTTGATGCCGATGCCGCTGACCAGCGACGATCTGCTGGAGCCGCCTCTGAGCGAGGATTCGCCGGACGTGGTTGTGATGGATCATCCGCTGTTCAGTGCGTTCGCCGACGAGCGTAATCCGTTGATTCGTTTGGTTACGGTCGAGCGGTATTTTCGCACGGCGGAGACATGGGAGCCGGCGGAGCAGTCGACGACGCAAGTGATCGCCTCGTTGCGGAATCGCCAACCGCTGGCGGTCGAAAGCACGTTTGGTGAAGGGCGCGTCGTCGCCTTCACATCCACGCTGGCTCCGCAATGGAACAACTGGGCGACAAACCCCAGCTTCGTGGTCGTGCTGTTGAACTTGCAATCGTATTTGGCGGCGAGCGGCCGGGCGGTCGAGCAGCGGATGGTGGGAACGCCGGTCGAATTGCAAATGCCGGCGGACAAGTATCGGCCCGAGGTCACGTTCATTGCGCCGGGCGCTGCGAACGCCACTCGGGTGCGGATCGACGCCACGGCCGCCAAACCCGAAGCGGATTCGCCGTTCTATGTGACATCGATCGGTCGGATCACGGCTGGGCAAGCTGGCAGCGAAACGAATCGCAGCGGCGTCTATGAAGCTTGGGAGTCGACGGCCGCGGGCGGTTATGACGTGCGACGGTTTGCGTTGAATGTCGAGCCGACCGAAGGCGAAGTCGCTTTGGCCGATCCGCAGCGGCTGTTGTCGCGGTTAGATCCGGTGAAGCCCGTGTTTCGCAGCGCGGATGAATTCGAGGCGGAAACCAGCGACGAAGGCGGCTTCAACATCAGTTTGCTTGTGATGAGCATGTTGGTCGGTCTGTTGATCGGCGAACAGGCGCTCGCTTACTTTGCCAGTTACCATCCGGCGCGAGGAGCCGTGCGCTGATGAATTCGATAACCTTGCTGGCCCAGCAAGCCGGCAGCACTTATTACGACATTGCTCGCGTGCATTCGATGCCGGAAGGCTGGCATTGGTTGCTGCTGTTGTTGGTTTGCGCGGCCGTGCTGGCCTACGTGATCTACATGTACATGCGCGACAGCGTCGAGCTTTCGCGCGGGCTGGCGATCGGGTTGGTGTTGCTGCGCGTGGTTGGGTTCGTCGGCATTTTGATTTGGTTTTTGGACGTCGAGAAAAAGACCGAGAGCAAGTTGGTCAAGCACTCGCGCGCGGTCGTGTTGGTCGATACCAGCCAGAGCATGGGATTGCGCGACTCGTCGTCCTCCTCGGCGCCGGCCGGTCCGTCGCGCATCGAGCTGATCGTGGACGAGCTGTCGAAGGGTTCATTGGTCGAGGACCTTCGCGCCAAGCACGACGTGGTTTTCTATGGCTTCGATCAAACGGCCAAGCCGGTCGAGGTCGCGACGCTGACGAAAAAATCGGACGAGACGGACGGCGAGTCGGCCGCGGCGAAGGCGAGCGAAGAGCAGCAGGCGGCGTTCGCGACGTCGCGTGTGTTGGCGGCGATTGCGGGTGTGTTGTTGCTGATTTCGATCACGGCCGGTTTGGCGCATCTGTTTGTCGGCAATTTGTTTCGCGGGTTCGAGGGCCAGAGTTACGCCGTGCTGTTCGGGCTGGTGATGCTGTTGGGCGCGGTCGTGGTTTTTGCGGTGGCCAATTTGCGTTCGCCGGAGACCAGCGCGCTGGCGTTGGTTGGTTTGGCTGAACCAGACTTCTCCGCGGCGGCTAGCGGGCAGGATTCGACCACGGGCGTGGACGGCGAGGAAGGCGAACAGCCCGAGCCGGAGCTGATACCGAATTGGTCGGACGAGCTGTTGGCGCGAGGCACCGAGACGCGGCTGGGCGACGCGTTGCGATACGTTGTGAACAAGGAGCGTGGCGGTCCAATCGCTGGCGTCGTGGTGTTCACGGATGGCCGGTCGAACGAGGGCGCCGATGCGGCTTCGGCAATTGCCGCGGCTCAGGAAGCCCAGATTCCGATTTACCCGGTTGGCATGGGGTCCGACAAGCGTCCGGCGAATGCGCGGATCGTGGATCTCGAAGCGCCGCGGCGCGTTTACCCTGGCGATGATTTCTCGTTGAGCGGCTATGTGCAGTCGTATGGACTGGGCGGGCGAGCCGCGAAGCTGGAGCTGTATTCTTCGGAAGACGGCGCGGACAACTCGGCCGAAGCTTTCGAAGAGGAGCGGCGCATCACGTTGCCGAAAGACGGCGAGCTGATGCCGGTCAAATTCGAGGTGACTCCGGACGAAACGGGCAAGCGCGTGTATACGCTGCGGATTGTTCCGCCCGAACAGGATCACGATGTGCGGGACAACGAGAAGACGGCCAGCGTGCAGATCGTGGAACGCAAGAATCGCGTGCTGTTGATCGCTGGCGGTCCGATGCGCGAGTACCGGTTCTTGCGGAACTTGTTATACCGCGATCGCGACACCACCGTGGATGTGTTTCTGCAATCGGCGCCTCCCGGCATTTCGCAGGAAGCTCACAATGTGGTTTATGAGTTTCCGTCGACGGCGGGCGAGTTGTTTGAATACGACTGCATCGTTGGCTTTGATCCCGATTGGACGAAGTTCGACGAACAGGAGATCGAATTGCTGGATCGCTGGGTGGCGGAGAAGGCGGGCGGCCTGATTCTGATTGCCGGTCCGGTGTACACACCTCAATGGGCGCATCGGCGACGGGGCGACAAGCGAATCGACACGGTGCGGGCGCTCTATCCGGTGATGTTCGATAGCCGAGGGATCTCGTCGTTCGCCGCCAGTCGCATGGGTGGCGAAGCGGCTTGGCCGCTGCAATTCACACGCGAAGGACTCGACTCGGAATTCCTGTGGCTGGAAGATGAACCGACCGACAGCGAGGCTGCTTGGGCTTCGTTCGATGGCGTGTACGGTTTTTACACCGTGAAGGATCCCAAGCCGGGAGCGCGCGTGTTTGCCCGGTTCTCGGATCCGTCGACCTCGATCGACGCCGAGTTGCCGGTCTACATGGCGGGCCAGTTTTATGGCGCCGGCCGTGTGTTCTTTCAAGCCAGCGGCGAGATGTGGCGGCTGCGAGCGGTCGATGAAGCGTATTTCGAGCGGTACTACACCAAGCTGATTCGCTGGGCCAGCGAAGGCCGGTTGCTGCGCGACAGCAGCCGTGGCGTGTTGCTGGTCGACAAAGATCGTGCGTTGTTGGGCGATCAAGTTACCGTGCGAGCGATTTTGACCGACGATCAACACAATCCGTTGACCGACGCGGAAGTGACGGCCGTGATTGTGCAACCGGACGCGGTCCGCAAGCCGTTGGTGATGCGGCAGGTCAAGGATTCAGCTCGCGAAGGGATGTATACGGCCCAGTTCCCCGTCACGCAGGAAGGCGACTACCGGCTGGAATTGCAGGTGGCGGGCGACGAGGAGCTGCTGACACGCGACGTGCGAGCGCGGGTGCCAGCGAAAGAAATCGAGCAGCCCGAGCGCAACGATCCGCTGTTGATGGAAATCGCGCAGAAGACCAACGGCGCTACTATGTGGGCGTCGCGGCGGCCGCCGTGAACAGGGCGCCGGAATCCCCGGTTTGGCCGCGACGATGGAAACCGCAGGACCAGTCACCTATTTGCCGGGTCGACCCGGACAAAGCCGTTCAGAAGCATTTGCTGCTGACTTGGTTGCTGGCAATCATCTGCGGCGTTTTGCATGGAGTGGTTGATTCGGCGGTTGAAACAGGTGGCTTAGGACCAGTCACCAAATGACTAACGATTTTAGCGGAACGGCGCGAGCCGTCAGTGGTACGAAACCAGGAGGGCTCGCCTTCGCTTAAATGATTTGGTAACTTGCTTGCCGGACGGGTATTGAGGGGGCGAGCGGCAAACCGCATGTCATGGATTGAGGAATCATGTCCAACACAACCATGTCCAACACAACGACACCGGAACTCGACGCTCGTATTCGCCGCGTGCTGGGTGCGCTTCGCTGGCGTATTCGCGCGTACGTCTGGCTCGAAGGTTTGGCGTTGGCCGTGGTGTGGCTGGGGCTGATGTTTTGGGCCGCGTTGGCGGTCGACTATCTGCCGATCTTGGTTGGGGCCTCGGAGCTGTCGCGTGCGTTTCGTGCGATTGTGTTGCTGATTGTTGCCGTGGTGTTGGGATACATCTTGTATCAGTGGGTATTTCGGCGAGCGTTCGTGCGGATGGCCGATCACAGCATGGCCGTGTTGTTGGAACGGCGATATCGCGAGTTTCAAGACGCGCTGGTCACCTCGGTGGAAATGAAAGAGCGTCCCGACCATGCCACGGACTTCAGCCCCGAAATGCTCACGCAAGCGGACGAGCAAGCTTTGGCCGCGATTCGTGGCGTGTCGGTCGGCAGCGTCTTCAACACGGGGCCGTTGTTGTGGAAGCTGGCCGGCGCCTCGCTGTTGGCGCTAACGATCTTGGCTTTCGGTTTCCTGCAAAGTGACGCGTTTGCGACGGCCGCCAAACGGTTGTATCTGTTAGAGAACGAACCTTGGCCTCGTCGCGTTCAGGTGGAGGTCGTGGGGATCGAAGTGTTGCGAGCGTCGCTGGGCGAGGGCAAGGCGCCGCCGCCTCAATTGGTCGAGTTCGAGGATGGTCGGATTCGCGTCGCGCGGGGAGCCAGCGTGCGGTTGAATGTGCGAGCGTTCGCCGGCGCGGACGACTTGCCCGAGACTTGCACGATCTTATATCGCACGGAAGACGGCGAGCGCGGTCGCGTTTCGATGAAGAAGATCGGCCAGATGCGCCAGGTCTCGCGCGAGGAGACAACGATCAGCCGCGCTGGCGACGAAGCCGTGTATTCGCAGAAGTATGTGTACGACGGCAAGCCGTTCAAGGGCGTGTTGTCGACGATCGAATTCGATGTGATCGGCCGCGATCATCGGATGTCGGACTATCGCGTGGATGTGGTCGATAGCCCGACGATCGTGGGCGCGAAGCTGAACTGTGAGTTCCCTTCGTATTTGGTGAACAAGGAACTCGATCTTTGGCTGCCGCGAGAAATCGACTATCGCAGCGGAGTGCAATTGCCGCTGGGCACGAAGCTGACGATTGCCGCCCAGGCGAATAAGGAACTCAAGAAGGTTCACATCTATAACCCGGAAACCGACGAGACGACGACGATCGAGTTTCCCGACGGGAAGGGTCGCGAGTTCGCTTTCGAAGTGCCCAGTTTGGATGGCAATCTCACATTGGATGTGACGCTGCACGACGCGGACAACGTGATTAGCGAGCGGCCGCATCGGTTGCATATCTCGGCGATTCCCGACGAGCCGCCCACGGTGGCCGTGCGGTTGAAAGGGATCGGCATGGCCGTGACGCCGGATGTCTTGGTTCCGATCGAGGGCACGATTCAAGACGACTATGCGGTCGAGCGAGCTTGGGTGGCCGCGACGGTGAACGAAGCCAATTCGCGAGAGTTTCCGGTGCCGATCGCTTCGGCCGGCGCGGTCAAGACGGAAGTCGACTTCCGCGAGGTGCGAAACCAAGACGAACAGTTCGCGTTGCAGCCCGGCGATAAACTGACGCTGACGGTCCAAGCGGCCGACAAGCTGGATTTGGCGGGTGGCCCGAATGTCGGCAGCGGCGACAAGTATCAATTGGACGTGGTTACGCCCGATGCGTTGTTGGCGTTGCTGGATCAGCGCGAGTATGGGCTGAGAATGCGGTTCTTGCAGATCATCGACGAAGTCACGCAGATGCGCGACGACTTGGTGCGAGTGAAAGCCGAAGGTTTGGCGGACTCGTCGGCCGAGCCGGGTGACGCGGATTCCGAAAGCGACGCGGAGAGTTTGAATGCGGCCGAGCCGGGCGACACTCGCTTGACTCCGGAACAACGAGCCCAGCGGCTTCGTTCGCTTCGGCTGTTGCGGACCCAACGGGCTCAGACCCAGAGCGAGAAATCGGCTCAGGAAATCAGCGGCGTGGCGTTGTCGTTCCTTGACATCCGCCAAGAATTAGTGAACAACCGAGTGGATACGCAAGATCGCAAGGACCGGCTGAAGGACTTGGTGGCCGATCCGTTGTTGTTGATCGTGAACAATTTGTTCCCCGAACTCGACTCACGTTTGAAGACGCTCGAAGCGTCGCTGGATGATCGCGAAGCGGGCAATGTGGCGGCCGAAGCGGCGATCGCTCAGGCCAACGATGTGCTGTTGGAGCTGGAAGCCGTTTTGGAAAAGATGATCGACATCCAGGACTTCAACGAAATCATTGCCGAGGTTCGAGCCTTGCTGGAAGCTCAAGAGAAGTTGCTGGAACAGACCAAGTCCGAACAGAAGAAGAGCGTGTTGCAAGACTTGTTCAAATAGCTTGTCCGACCTTTTATCGTCCGCACGCGCTCGAGCGCTGCCAAAGAAAGCCTCCGGTTGCTGGAGATCGAAAAGGAGTTTTCCCCATGAAGCGAATGACGTGCTGGGCTGTGAACGGATGGCTGACGTTCTGCGTGGCGGCCCTGTTGGCGACACCGGTGGCGTGGGCTCAAGAACCGGCCGAGGCGGCCAAACCGGCGGAAGCAGCCGAGGAGAAACCGGCCGGGGAGAAAGCCGCGACGGACAAGCCGGCTGACGAAAAGCCGGCTGAGGAGAAGCCTGCGGCTAATGCGAAAGACGGTGACGACAAGCCGACTGAAACTCCAGCGACGGAAACTCCGGCGGCCGAGCCCAAAGTGGCGGACGAGCTGGCTTATCAACAGGGCGTCGTTGCCGACAAGTTCGACAAGCTGGAAAAAGAGTTGTTTCGTTTGGCCGAGCTGGAAGGCCCGACGAATCCGCAGCGAGCCGCGTTGTTGAAACAAGCAACGCAGCTTTCCAAAGAGAACTTCACGCTGAAAGAAATGAACAAAGTGGTTCTGCTGTTGAACCGCGAAGACTTGAAGAACGCGACCACCAGCCAGGAAGTTCTGGTCAAGGATTTGCGAGCGTTGCTGGAGTTGTTGGTCAGCGAGAACCGCACGGATCGCATCAAGAGCGAGCGCGAGCGGATTCAGGAATACATCAAGGAGCTGGTTCGGTTGCAGCGTCTGCAAGCTGCCAATCGCGGGCGCACCGAAGGGGGCGCGGACGCCGATCAGTTGGCCAAGAACCAAGGTCAGATCGCCGACCGCACGGGCAATCTGGAGCAGAAGATCGGCGAGGACGAAGCCGCCAACCAGCCCGGCAGCGGTGAAGCCGGCGAGGGCGAATCCAAGGGCGACTCGGACGGCAAATCGGACAGCGAATCCGAAGGCGAGTCGAAGGGCGACAGCGAAGGGAAATCGAAGGGCGACAGCGAGAGCAAGTCCAAAGGGGATTCCGAGGGTAAGTCGAAAGGCGAGAGCGAAGGCGACTCGAAGAGCGAATCCGAAGGCGATTCTAAGTCAGACTCGGAAGGTAAATCCAAAGGCGATAGCGAATCGAAATCCAAGGGGGATTCCGAGGGCAAATCGAAGGGTGAGAGCGAAGGCGATTCAAAGTCCGAATCGGAAGGCGACTCGAAGGGCGATAGCGAAGGAAAATCCAAAGGCGATTCGGAAGGCAAATCCAAGGGAGACAAAGAAGGCGACTCCAAAGGCGAGAGCGAAGGCGACACCAAGGGAGATAGCGAGGGCGATTCGAAAGGCGACAGCGAAGGTAAATCGAAGGGTGACAAGCAAGGCGGCCAGAGCCAAGGTCAAAGCCAGGGCGGCGGAGGTGGTGAGTCCGAATCCGAGTCCGGCGAATCGGGCGAACAGCAAGAGCAAAACCCGGCTCGGCAACGCATCCAGGAAGCTCAGCAGAAGATGCAGGAAGCCAAGCAGCGGCTGGAAGAAGCCAAGCGGAAGGAGTCGGTCGAGGCTCAGCGCGAGGCCGAACAGAAGCTGCGCGAGGCGATCGCGGAACTTGAACGCATCTTGCGTCAGCTCCGTGAGGAAGAGATCGAGCGGATGCTGGCGCTGTTGGAAAGTCGCTTTACCAAGATGCTGCAAATGCAACTAAAGGTGTACGAAGACACCAAGCGGCTGGGCGCGATCCCCGAGACCGATCGCGATCGTACGGTCGAGCAGCGGGCGGCGAACTTGGCTTTCGATGAACGCAAAATCGTGATCGAGGCGGACAAGGCGCTGACGTTGTTGCTGGAAGAAGGCTCGTCGATCGCGTTCCCCGAAGCGGTCGAGCAGATGCGGGAAGACATGGAGCAAGTCGCCGAGCGACTGGCGGACGTGAAGGTCGACCGCATCACGCAAGGCATCGAGGAAGACATTATCCGAGCGTTGGAAGAGATGATCGAAGCCCTGCAAAAGGCTCAGCAAGACCAAGAGAATCGTCAGCAACAACAGCAGCAACAACAGCAAGGCCAACCGCAGGATCAGCCGCTAGTGGATCAGATTGCCGAGCTGAAGATGATCCGCGCTTTGCAGTTGCGAGTGAACACGCGGACGCAGCGTTACGCTCGGCTGCTGGACGACAGCGATGACGAGGTCGGCCAAGCGACCGACAATGATCTTCAAGAAGCGATTCGCAAACTGGCGGAACGCGAGGATGACATTCGTCGCATCACGCGCGACATCGTGTTGGGTAAAAACAAGTAACCACTGGCAAACGTTTAACGACCGGCCATTCACGCGGAAGCGATCATTCACTTGTACGGGAGGCAACGGAAATGCGGCACGCAATCCAACGAAGCATTAAGCCGTCACGACGACACGACGGTTTGAGTTGGGCGACTCGATCGCTGTTATTGATCGGCTGCCTCTCGTTCACCGTCATCGCCGCCGCGGCGGAAACCGTGCCGGATGAATTCGGCAAGCGAGCGACTTGGCAAGTGCCAGCGGCCACAACGGTGCGAGACCAAGTGCTGGCGTGGGCCAAACAGCGTTCACTGGACGAGGCGGGCACGTTGAAGGTGGAAACACTTTGGCCGGAACCCGCCGATAAAGAAGCCCAGGAAGTGGCTTCGGCTGAGTTGCTCGAGCGCGTGGCAACCACGATCGCGGCCGTCGACGAGGACGCGGCTCGGTTGGTCGAACAATGTCGGTCGATCAAGCCACCGTTGGTCATGCCCGAGCACGAGCTGTTGGTTGACGACACTCGGCCGGAGTTCGAACGCCACAACCTGCGTTTGTATTACGGACGTTGGCTAGCTCAGAATCGGTTAATCGATGAATCGCTGAAACAGCTCGACGGGCTCAAGCCGGAGAATGTGGTCGATCCGGCGACGCTGCTGTTCTACCAAAGCGTTTGTCATCATCGCTTGCTGGACAAGGACAAATGTCTGCCGGCGTTGGCTCAACTCATGGAGAACGACTCGGTGATTCCGCGTCGCTACGCCACGGTGGCCAAGCTGATGGAAGCCGATCTCAAGCCGCTCAAGACCGATTCGCTTGATGAAGTTTCGCGGCTGATGGACGACATTCAACGTCGGCTCGATTTGGCTCGCGCCGGCAAGAAGGTCCGTAAACAAGAAGACGACGTGATCGCCAAGCTGGACAAGATGATCGAGGAATTGGAAAAGCAACAACAACAGCAACAAGGCGGCGGCGGTTCGGCTGGCGGCATGAATCCCAGCAGTCCGATGCAAGACAGCCAAGCTGGCGGCGGCACCGGTCCTGGCGATGTCGATCAAAAGCGAACTGGGTCGAAGTCGGGCTGGGGAAATCTTCCGCAGAAAGATCGCCAAGAGGCTTTGCAGCGAATCAGCAAGGACTTGCCGGCTCATTACCGCGAAGTGATCGAGGAGTATTTTCGCAAACTGGCCAACGACGGCAGCTAGTGCATTGTGACGGCGTCACTTTTGGGTTCCTGGGGTTTTTGGTGCTTGGTGCTTGGTGCTTGGTGTGGGGTGCGTAGGTTTTTGTGTGCTTGGGGTCGTAGCGAAGCGAAGCCCCCAGTTGCAAAGCGCGCTCGGCGTAGGTCTCCCGACGCGCTCGGCGCAGGTCTCCCGACCTCGCCGAGACCACCGACCGCAGGTCTCCCACCGTGCCGGGAGACCTGCGATCAGAAATGTGCGGGGTCGGGAGCCCACGCACAGCGAGTTGGATTGTATGCGTGCGTGGAAGCAGCACACGTCACGATTCGCTCGACAAACGGCTTAGTTTGGGAGTACAGTTGAAAAGTTTCCCACGTCGAATTTGCGGCCTCAAAATTGATAGAGTCGACACGACAAGCCGCCACGTGGTCCTATAACCGCCCGAGCTGGTAAACGAAAAACTCTCATGTCGAACTTGCTGTTGCTGTCGTTGCTCGGATTGATCGCCGCCGATGCTCAAGTCAAACCGCTCTCGGGGCCCACGCTCAGCGGTTCACTGGAACAACTGGCCCCCGAGCAAATCGTGCTGGGGACGCCAGCCGGTCCGAAAAGCTTTCGCGGCGCGGTTGTTCTACCTGAGTTTGCCAGACGCGCAGCCGGTGGCTGATTTTGAACCCACGGTTTGGTTGCGTTGGTCGACGGCTCCGTGATCGTCGGCAGTTCGTTTACTTCGACGTCCGACGCGGCGACGGTCGGTTTAGCCAGCGGTCAATCGCTGGAGATTCCCACTCGTCAAATTCATTCCGTTCGGTTTCACTCGGCGAGCAACGCGTTGACCGAGCAATGGGCTGAAGCCGGGCAAGGATGTGTACGCGGCGATCGGCTGGTCGTGCATAAGTCCTTGATCGATCAATTATCTGGAGGCTTGATTGCGGAAGTGGATGCCAAGGTGGTCAACTTTCGTTATGAAGGCTCGGACGTGAATGCGTGCCGCGCGAGCGGCTCGTGAAGGCTTGGTCTACTTTCACGCGCTAAAGCCCGACTTCGCCGCTCCGGTCTGTCGTGTTCACGATGCCAATAGTTGCGTCTGGCAGGCCAAGTCATTTGCCGCCAGCGATCGATCGGTCGAGGTTACTTGCCTAAGCAACGTGCGCGTGTCGCTGCCTCTGGGACAGATCGACAAGTTTGATTTCTCGACGGGCAACCTCGTGTTCCTCAGCGATTTGGAACCGCAAACAAGCGAGTGGACGCCGTGGTTTGCGTCGGCCACGCTGCCGGAAGCACTCAGCCTGATGCACTCGCCGAAACGACCGATCGTTTGCCACCGGCCCGATGCTGCTTCGCCAACAGGGCGATCAGTCAGCTATGACAAGGGACTGCGTTGCACAGTCGCACGAAGTTGACTTACCGGCTGACCGGCGATCATCGCAAACTAGTGGCTCAAGTCGGGATGGACGCGCGGGTGGGCGGCCGGTCGTCGAGCTGACAATCACGGGCGACAACCGCGAGTTGTTCAAGCGCGAGATCACAGGCCGATGAGGCGTTTCACCGCTGGATGTCGATATCAGCGGCGTGCGTCGGTTGGAAATCCTGGTGGACTATGGCAAGAACATGGATTTGGCCGACCACCTTAACCTTTGTGATGCGATGTTAACGCAATGAAGTCACCTTGTATTTGCGGATTCACGGCGATCGTCCTGACTCTGCTGTCCGGTTTGGCAGTCGTACCGCGCGCGTTGGCCGCCGATGTGGCTCAAGCCGTATTGGACGCCGAGCAGCAACGCATTGCCGCGATCGAAAAGGCCTCCAAGAGCGCCGTTGCCATCTTTGCCAACGGTGGGCGCGGTGGCGGTTCGGGCGTCGTTATTACGCCCGATGGTTATGCGCTGACGAACTTCCACGTCGTGCAACCGGCGGGCGATTACATGCAATGTGGCATGAACGACGGTCGTTTGTACGACGCGGTGATCGTGGGCATCGATCCCACGGGAGATGTGGCGTTAATCAAGTTGCTTGGCCGTGATGATTTCACGCCGGCGACGATGGCCGACAGCGACGGAGTCCGGGTTGGCGATTGGTGCTTCGCGGTCGGCAATCCATTTCTGTTGGCGACGAATTTCCAGCCCACGGTTACGTTCGGAATCGTGTCGGGCGTGCATCGGTATCAAGAGCCCGCCGGAACCTTGCTAGAGTACGCCGACTGCATTCAAACCGATGCGTCGATCAATCCGGGCAACTCAGGCGGACCGCTGTTCAACGCGAACGGTGATCTGATCGGCATCAACGGCCGCGGTTCGTTCGAGAAACGGGGCCGCGTAAACGTGGGTGTGGGCTATGCAATCTCGATCAATCAAATCAAACATTTCCTCGGCTACTTGCACAGCGGCCGGATTGTGGACCACGCCACGCTGGGGGCGACGGTTTCCACGTCGGACGACAATCGCGTGATCGTGTCGGACATTCTCGAATCCTCCGATGCGTATCGCCGCGGCTTGCGATATGGCGATCAGATCGTGGCGTTTGGCGGCCGCACGGTGGACACGGCCAATGAGTTCAAAAACGTGCTTGGCATTTTTCCTCGCGGTTGGCGAGTTCCCATGACCTACCGCCGCGACGATCAGCAGTTCGATGTGTTGGTTCGTCTAACCGGCGTTCATGCTCGCGAGGAGCTGTTGGAGAAGGTGCAACGCGCCGTTCCGGCCGAGGAACCGCCGGGTGGCAAAAAACCGGATCAGGACGACGAGTCGAAGGAAGACGATCAGCCACGAGACGACGAGAAGGATTCCGACGCGGACAAACCCGACGGCAGCCAGCCGAAGCCTGGACAACCAAAGCCCGGCCAGCCGCGTCCCGCTCGTCGATCGCCCGCCGCTCAACAAGTGAAAGTGCCCGAGGCCGCGGCTAAGCTAATCGAGCAGCGGCGCGGCTACGCGAACTACTATTTCAACCAATTGAACCGCGATCGCGTGTGGAAGTCGTTCGGCAGTTCCGCCGGTGAATTCAGCACGGCGACCGGACCTTGGAAGTTGACCGGCGAGCTGACGATTGGCGGCGACGTCGAGATTCTATTGGGCGACGAAACGGCGACGGCGCTGTTTCCCGGCGGGCCGGCGAATTTGGAACTGAGCAAGGATTTGGACGAGCAAACGGCCCCGGAAGGAAGTGGCGGGTTGTTGGTTGGTTTGCACTTGTGGCAACGCATGCTTCGCGTCGGCCCGGCCCAGTTTGGCGATGTTTACTATTTGGGCACCGTGCCCGTGCCGGGCAAAGAGTTGCCGTGCGATACGTTGGTGGGTTCTTACAACGTCGTCGAATCCCGATTCATGTTCGATCCAGAAACGGGGTTGTTGGCGTCGGTCGAAATGTACGCCTCGCCCGACGGCGATCCGTGCGAAATTTACTTCAGTGATTATCGTGAGATGGAAGGCCGACAGTGGCCGCATCGCATGGAGGTTCGCCACGGCAACGATGTGTTCGCGGACGTTCAGTGGAAGAAGATCGAAGTGGCTCCGGCCGTCCCGGCGAAACCGGCCGACGCGAGTTAGTTCGGATGACAAGCGATTGGCGACTGCAACATGAATTGCGTTTTCCTAGCTGCCAGATTGGAAGCGAGCGACAAGTGAGACAAGAACGACGAATCCCGCGACTCTTCTCGCGATGGGCGCTTTGCATGTTGTTGGCGGCGCTGTCGCTGGCAGTTGTTCGCCCTGATCGTGTCGCTGCCCAAACGTCTTTCGCCGACGTCGTCGACGCGGTGCAGCCAAAGATTGTGAAGATTTACGGCGCGGGCGGATTCGCGGGCTTGGAGGCTTATCAAAGTGGCTTTCTCATTTCGGCCGAAGGGCACGTGCTGACCGTCTGGAGTTACGTGCTCGATACCGAGTTCATCACGGTGTCGCTGGATGACGGCCGGAAGTTTCAAGCCGAATTGGTAGGCACGGATCCGCGGCTTGAAATCGCGGTGCTAAAGGTTCCCGCCGAGCAAGTCGCGTTTTTCAATCTCCATGACGCCGTTGAGTTGGAAGCCGGCGATCGAGTGCTCACGTTTAGCAATCTGTTTGGCGTGGCCACTGGTAACGAGCCGGTAAGCGTGCTGCATGGCAGCGTGGCCGTGAAGACTGACTTGGCCGCACGTCGCGGAGCATTCGCCACCAACTACAAGGGCCCGGTCTACGTGGTCGACGCGATTACCAACAATCCTGGCGCGGCCGGCGGCGCGGCGACGGACGGCCAAGGTCGCTTGGTCGGCATGCTTGGCAAGGAACTGAAGAACTCGCTGAACGACACATGGTTGAACTACGCGGTCCCGATCGGCGAGTTGGTGGGTTCGGTCGATGACATTATCGCCGGTCGCTTCCGCCCGCGCAGCGAGGACGATTCGCTCAAGAAGCCGACGGATGCCCACAGCTTGGCGACGCTCGGCATCGTACTCTTGCCCAATGTTTTGTCGAAGACACCGCCGTTCGTCGATTCGGTGTTGCCGACGTCGTCCGCCGAGAAAGCCGGCCTGCGACCCGACGATCTGATTCTGTTTGTGAACGATCGAGTAGCGACGTCCAGCGACACACTCCGCGACGAGCTCTCGTATATCGACCGGCTTGATCCCGTGCGACTGATCGTCGAACGCGACAAAGAATTACTCGAAGTGGAACTGCTGCCTTAACGTGAGATTGCCCGTGCGAACCACAGCCAAACTTGGATTCCGCTTCCGTCTGATCGCAATCGGCACTTGCGCGGCGGCACTTGTCGCCACGACGGCGCAAGCTCAACAATCAGCCGATGAAATTCGCCTGGCGGAAGAGCAGGCGATGAAAACGGCGGTCGCGACCATCGCTCCGTCCGTCGTGCGTATCGAAACCTTCGGCGGCCTGGAACGAGTCGGCGAGCAAGCAATCGCGGCCGGTCCGACGACTGGCACGGTCGTTTCGGAAGACGGCTTCGTGTTGTCGAGCGCGTTCAACTTCATCCAGCAGCCGTCATCGATCCTCGTCTCGTTGCCCAGCGGCAAGCGAGCCGCCGCGGAGATCGTGGCTCGCGACAACAGCCGCATGTTGGTGCTTTTGAAGGTCAACACCGAGGAAAAGCTGCCGGTACCCGAATTCGTCGACCCACAAGAAATGATCGTCGGCCAATGGTCGCTCGCCGTCGGTCGCACGTTCGACCCGCAACGCCCCAACATGTCGGTCGGCATTCTCAGCGCCTTGGATCGCATTTGGGGCAAGGCGATCCAAACCGATGCCCGCGTTTCGCCCAGCAATTATGGCGGTCCGTTGATTGACATTCGCGGACGCGTGCTCGGAATCCTGGTGCCGATGTCTCCCCAAGGTGGCGACGGCGCACACGGCCAGCCGGCCGAAGTGGCTGGCGCCGAGTGGTACGATTCGGGAATCGGGTTCGCCGTTCCCGTCGTGGGCTTATTGACTCATTTGGAAAAGCTGAAACAAGGCGAATCGCTCCAACCCGGTTTGCTGGGCGTGCGGCTCAAGGGAAACAATCTCTACGCCGACCCCGCCGAGATTGCCGTCTCACAGGCAAATTCGCCGGCCTATGAAGCGGGCCTGCGAGCGAAAGATGTGATCCTGGCGGCCAATGATCGGGCGATCGATCGCCAGGCACAACTGAAACATGCGCTCGGGCCTCTGTACGCCGGCGATGTCGTGAAGCTAACGGTTAAGCGGGGCGATCAGCAGCTCGACTTCGACGTGACGCTGACCGATCATATCGATCCCTATGAGCATCCGTGGCTCGGTCTGCTGCCGATGCGAGGTCCCGTGCCGGAAGCGGGCGGTGTTCCGGTCAGGTACTTGTTTCCCGAATCTCCGGCGATCGAAGCGGGCGTCGAGCCCGGTGATGTCATCACGGCCGTGGCTGGCGAGGCCGTAGCCGATCGAGCGGCTTTGATCGAGCGGCTCGTGACCCAGTCGCGCGACGAGCCCGTGCAACTCACGATCCGACGCGGGGAAGAAACGAAGCCAATCGAGCTGAAGCTGGCGACCTTGTCCGCGGAAACACCGGGCGAGTTGCCACCGGCCGTGCCTGAGTTGCCAGCCGTCGAGGGCGAGCAGCCTAAGACCGGTTTGATCGACATCAAGATCCCGGAAGAAAAGAACGACTGCGTGGCCTTCGTGCCCGAGAACTATCGCGCCGATCTGCCTCATGGCTTGGTCGTCTGGATTCATCCGGCTGGCGGCTACAAACCTGAGACCCTGGAAGGCCGCTGGAAGGTTCACGCCGAGCGCGATCATTTTATCGTGCTCGCGCCACAGTCGGCCGATCCAGCACGATGGACGCCGACCGAAGTCGATTTCCTACGCAAGACGATCGAAGCGACGCTGGACCGTTACAACATCGACCGATCACGCGTGATGGTGCATGGCTATCAAGCCGGCGCGGCGATGGCCTATCTGTTGGCCTTCACGCAACCCGAGTTGGTGCGAGGTCTGGCAGTCGTCGATTCCGCCGTGCCGCGTTTGGCGCCCGTTCCCGATAACGATCCGATCAATCGGCTGATGATCTACAGCGTGGCTCCCACCGGCTCGAAGGCCGCTCCGTTGATCGAGAAAACGGTCGAGCGATTGCGGGAAATGAAGTTTCCCGTCGAAGCCAAAACGATCGACGGCGACTCGCGCGATCTAAGTTCCAGCGAGTTGGGTGACCTGCTGCGCTGGTTCGATTCGCTCGATCGACTATAGTCAACGGCATGCATCGTCATTTGCTAGGCGTGGCTTCGCTACTGTTGCTGGTCGCGGGCGCGACTCTCTTTTTCACTCAAAACAACGCGGTCGGAACGTTCGAAATGTTCATCGGCGCGTGCATCCGCGTCGGGTTCGTGCTGGCGGCCGTTTGGCTGGCTTGGCCACAGTTGGCTCGTCTGTTCGCCCGCATTTCACCCGTGGCATTGGGGTTCGTGCTGCTGGCCGTGGCGCTGCTGGCTTGGCGGCCTCGGCTGATTGTGGTCATCGGCCCGATTCTGGCGCTGGCCGGTTTGCTGCACTTGCTCGGATTCTTTACCAAACCGGCCGCCGAGCGAAGCCGAGCTAAGCGGGAGCGCCGCCGCTAAGGATCGGAAATCGCCGCGCGAGCTTCACACCAACACCGTGTAGAATGGGCCAGCCGGCCGCGTTAGTGCGTTGGCGTTGCGCGCCTTCGCGGTGGATGTTGTCCCGCGACGCTCCGACTCGGCCAGTTCGTTTCCGACTCGCATTTTCCCGGAGTTTACTTGATGAATGCTCGCTATCGAGTCGTCGATGTGGCTGGAACGCCACGCCAAATGGGACATCAAATTGGCGAAGCGGCCGGCGATGAAATCCGCGGATTCTGCGCTTCCGCGATGGAGCACATCCATCGCTCGGTGCGAATCTCGCGCGAGCGAGCCGTTCAAGTTGCGAGGGACAGCGCCGCTTATGTCGATCACTACGCCCCGCACATGCTGGAAGAGCTTCGCGGCATGAGCGAAGCGGCCCGCGTGTCGCTCGACGACTTGATGTTGCTGCAAGTTCGCAACCAACTGCAACCCGATGAGGATGCTGGCTGCACGGCGCTGTCGTTGGATCGCCCCCTACGTGCCGGGCGATTGGTGGCTCAGAACTGGGACGCCGATCCAGCTTTGGATGCCTTTACCATCGTTCTCATTCGCCGCCCGAGCGACTTGCCGGCCTATATGAGTCTCACACAGGCAGGTCTCATCGCCTACATGGGATTCAACTCCGCCGGCATCGGCGCCTGTGTGAACACGTTGCCCGCACCGGTGCGCGGAGTCGGCGTGCCGCACTACTTCACGCTCCGCGGAATCTTTGAATCCACTTCGCTGGACGAAGCTTATCAACGCGTCGCCTCGGCCACGCGAGCGATTCCCGCCAACATTGTGTTAACCACGCCTCAAGGTCCGGCGGACCTGGAAGTCACAATCGACGACGTGCGTCTTTTGCGAGACGATGGCCAGGGCCGTCTCACACATACCAATCATTGCCATCACCCCGAGATCACGAAATACAACGAACAATTCCCCGAGCTCATCCAATCGCACGCCCGGCAACGTCGCATCGACCAACTTCTCACAGCCGCGGGAGATCGAGTCACGGTGGAGGATGTGCAAGCCATGCTGAGAGACCATCAAGATCACCCCCACTCGATCTGCCGACACATGAACGACGATCCTCGCTTCGGATTCTGGCAAACCGTCTTCTCCATCATCATCGAACCCGAACAACATCGCATGCAAGTTACTCGAGGAACTCCTGCGATCATCCGTGAAGTATACGAGCTGACCTAGCCGCTATTCCTTATCGCAGCTCCCACGAACCGGTTTTTGTTATCGGGAGCCACACGCCTCATCGTGTCCCGTCACTCCAACTTTCCAAAACCTGCCATGCCCAAGCGTCTGACAATTCCCTTTTGAAAACCGAGGCTCGCGCGTTTGCCGCGGTCGAATCCTCACATCCCGAGCCGTCCATGTATGGCGTCACAGACGGTAAGGCAGTCGGGACGTATCTTGAACACAAGTTTCAAGCAAGTCTTCGTACAAAATATTCGTATGCAATTGGGTCGTCGGCCAAGGGAATTGATTTTCCAGAGCTTGAAGTCGACCTTAAGGTTACCAGCATACGTCAACCGCAATCCTCCTGCCCGTTCGACTCAGCCAGGCAGAAAATTTATGGATTGGGATACCATCTGCTTGTTTTCGTTTACGAGAAGACCGATGACGACCTGACTCGGACTGGTCGCCTGAATATATTGCATACGATCTTCGTCAGTCGCGAAAAGACAGCGGACTTCCAGACAACTTCGGGATTATTACAGATCATCGAGAATCAAGGGAACGTCGACGATATACTCGCGTTCTTTGCCGAAAGGTCGCTGCCACTGGACGATATTCAAGCGATGTCCCTTGCCGAAGAGGTGCTGGCCACCCCTCCTAGCATTGGATACTTGACAATTTCTAATGCCCTTCAGTGGCGGCTGCAATATCGGCGTGTAATTCAAACTGCGGGGACCGTGCAAGGAATTGAGAATCTATGACCAGGAAGAAAGAGTTCGGTGACTTTCAAACTCCCGAGTCACTTGCGACCAAGGTCGTCTCGCTAATCGACCAACTATACGGCCGCCCCGAAGCAGTAATTGAACCGACGGCTGGTGTTGGCACATTTCTTCACGTTGCCGCGGATCATTGGGGCCGGCGAACACACTACGTTGGTTACGAGATTAATCCCGATTATGTGTCGCAGGCATCCAAGCTGCTGGTTCCTCGTGGCGTGGAAGTGCATCAGCGGGACTTCTTCTCGGAGAACTGGGTAAGAAATCTCGCGATGGCCAATCGGTCGCGCGTCTTGGTGATTGGCAACCCACCGTGGGTTACCAACTCGACGTTGGGACAACTGGGAAGTAGCAACCTGCCGGAGAAGTCAAATTTTCAACGTCTCAAAGGGTACGACGCACGAACCGGAAAATCCAACTTCGATATTGCCGAATGGATGTTGATTCGGCTTATGGAAGCCTTACCGCGCGACGGGGCGCTGGCGATGTTGTGCAAGACCATGACCGCCAGAAAGGTGTTGCGCCATTTTTGGAAAACGGACGGTGGTCGTGAAGATGCGAGCTTGTTTCGGATCGACGCTAAAGCCCACTTTGATGTCGCCGTGGATGCGTGTCTATTCTTTGCTGCGGGGAATATCACGAGCGATCGAACCGCGACAATCCATTCAACACTGGAGATTGACGAAAACAAGACTCGGTTTGGGTTCGTTGACGGACAACTAGTAGCGGACACTGAAGCTTATTCAGAGTATAGGGATATTGATGGCGGATCACCAATGTATGTTTGGCGATCTGGAGTCAAACATGACGCAGCCAAAGTCATGGAGTTCCACCAAGATGGAGGCCGACTGATAAATGGCTACGGCGACGTTGTCGACATCGAAGACGAGTACGTGTTTCCGCTACTGAAATCTTCTGACCTGGGGAACTCGCGAAATACGGTGCGTAAGGCCGTGTTGGTTACGCAAACAATGGCCAACAGCGATACCTCCTTGATACGGGATAGGGCTCCCAAGACATGGAGTTACCTTGGTAAACACGGCGAAGTGTTGGACAGTCGAAAGAGCTCCATTTATCAGAAACGCCCGCGTTTTTCCGTATTCGGAGTTGGACCTTACTCATTTGCGCCTTGGAAGGTCGCAATCTCCGGCTTGTATAAGTCTTTTCGTTTTGTCGTCGTTCCGCCAATCGACAATCGTCCGGTCATGGTAGACGATACGTGCTATGCGATCCCGTGCCAAACCCAACACGAGGCTGTCTTGCTGCAGCAGTTGTTGAACTCACAACCGACGCAGGAATTCTTGAAGTCGCTTGTTTTTATTGATTCAAAACGCCCGATTACCGTGGACGTATTGAAGCGGATCTCTTTCACCGAAGTCGCTCGTCGGCTAGGAAAGCGAGCAGAACTACTTGCAATCGCCAAGCAGGGACACATTCGCACTGGAAAAGACTATCAATTGCCTCTAGTTATGGAGTCGAGCAGTTTATACGAGTAAGCATTGTACGCTACACTTCCGTAGCCGCTGTATAGATGCTCGGGCAACCCATTCCCTCTACAACGCAGTTTTCTAGCCCTTCGTTGCCGTATAACGGTACATGTTTGGTGTCTTGGGACTGAATAAGCCGACTTGATTGAAAGGGGCGAGGAGATCGGCGACCGTCTGTGTGGGGCAGGGATCGAGGTTCGAGGCGGAATTCGCAACACTTTCGATTGCTTCCAGCGCGGCAAGGAACTTCGCGTCGTCAGCTAATAAAAATGCGTCTGGCGATGAAGGTGAAGCGAGGCTCGTCGGGGCTCGCAATTCGCAACTCGTGGCGGCGGCGAAATAGGGCATTGTCGCCGTGGCGAAAGCTTCGAAGTCGTGCGTCTGGCGATACGCCAAGCTAATCATCCGATCCAGCAGATCCACTTCGCATGCCAGACGGCGAAAATATTCTTGCAATGCGTCCTTAAGCGCGGACGGGTCGTCCATGACGTCGAGCACTTCGAGCAATCGTTCCACGTTGAACAGTGTGTGAGCGATACCCGTGCTGTGCAAGGGATCCGCAAATCCCAACGCCGCGGGCAGCGGCGCCCAAGCGTAGACTGAGCGCCCAGGGGTCGATTGTTTCGCCTTCGACGGGACGCAGGCTCGCTGCAGTCGGCTTACGCGTCTAATGCCGTCTGCCGGACGCACCACACTTGTTTGCTCCAATTGCCGCCGCACGCTCGGTAGTCGTGACAGCCAATAGTGCCACTCTTCTTCCGGTGTGAGGTGTTTGACCGCTTGGTTGTTCCCTTTCGCGTCGGTTGGAGCTCCGGGCATTGAACCGTCCAGATTGTCGATCGCAAAACCGGCGCTCGTGGTTCCGTCGTCGAAGCGAAGCTGCCACATCCAACCGCCGGGAAAGACGTGGTGCAAGGCCGATTGATCGCAGTCGAATGGATGATCCGAACAATCGATCCGTTGTTCGTCCAAGATGTCGCGCCAAGGTCGCACATTCGTAAAATGGGCGAATATCGCACGGGTGTTTGTGCGAAAGCACCGGGGGCCATAACCGAAGTTGGGAGGTGGCAATCGCCAGTCGTTCGGTACGGGGCTTCCCGTGGCGACAATGAGAAATCGAGACTGCAATGTCAATGGTCGGCCGGAACACGTCCCGCTAAGTGAGAAATACCCAACCGGCTCATCCATTTCATAATGTGGCTCTAAATCGGTGTCGTCATAATACGACACACCCATATCACGGGCCTGTTGAACCAAATATGTATCAACATCCGATCGGAGCCAGTGCGTGTCCGCGTTGTCTAAGTCTCGATTGGCGGCAACCAATAATTCTCGGAAATGCCGATTGTCTGTTGTGAAGAACTCGTGCGGTTGGTGGTAGAAATAGGAAAACCCTCGCTTTGCCCCGCACGTCAGCAGAGGTACGCTTGCCTTCCATCGTCCGTAGGTGGCCAGTGAATTCAGTTGCGGCAAGTCGTAGCGATCCGCGATTCGTTCCAATGCCCGATCCGCCAAAGGCGTGGACGACTCGCCAATGGCAAATCGCGGGTGCCGACCACGTTCGATGAGCATACGGATCGGCCCTGGCGAGCTAACGCCATCGCTAGGATGCTGCCCGCGAAGCCAGCTCCAAGGATCGCAATGTCCACGCAGGGTGTGCTGCTCATCGGCAGTTTCCACCGAGGTTGGACGGTGAATGTCTTTCGGCAGCATGCGTTGCCGCAGTGGGATAGGTTTCGCTATCCGCGGGCCAACGTTGCTGTAGGTTTGCCGTGCGTAGCCGCTCAATTCGACGGCGTGAGTCGGGTTCGTGTTGAGCCATCGTTTCAATATCCCAGAGGTCCACAAACACTCGCCCACGTTGCATGGCAAGTCCGTCGCGCAGCACGGTCTCCAGAGAGGCCAGGGACGGCGGAGTGAACAACCCGGCTTGCTGCCAACGTTCCATGAGACCGTTGCTGGCCCGCGTTGGAATGACCGACACGGCGGACACTTGTAGATCGAACGCGAAGTCAATCGAGCGCAGAGCCCACTCAACTCCTTCGGCTTCGGTTAGTGACGGCGGCCGCAATAACACGAAGGCCCTCAACGCGATATGCTGCTCTCTAAGACTGGAGCAAGCAGCAACAAAGTCGTCGAGTGACATTTGCTTGTTTAGCAAGGGAAGTGCTTTAGGATGAACTGTTTCGAGTCCCAGCGCGATTTCCAATTGAGTTGTGTCACGCAAGTAGGACTTGAACTCGCCCACCAATCGACCGCACATCCGCGGATGGTTTTCGACGATGACCGTTTGAAAGCCGTCGATTTGCCGCGCGATCGCTTCATAGTCCGCGGGCGGAACAGCCAAAGGATCGAAGAAGTTGCCACTGTTATAAAGCTTGATGTGTTGAGCAGCGGGGAGGCGTGAGAGTGCGTATTCAATCTGAGTTGGTATGGCGGCGACGGGCGTGGGCTCGTCCAGCGTATTCTTCCACAAATCGCACATTGTGCAACGTAGTGGGCATTCGCGATTTGTGAGGAACAGGGTGGCGACATTCTCGATCCGGCCCGACGCCTGACATTCCGGTTCCACCAGAAAGGCATAGGGCTTCCACGGATCCACGGAGTTCTTAGCTGGCCGAGCGGCCAAGATTGCATCGTCGTCCGCGGGATAGGCGGGGCTCGGCGTCTTGTCGAGTTGCGCGGCTCCAGAGTTATCGCGTCGTGTTGGCAAGTGAATGCTCCTTCGCACTGTCGCTGTTCAAGACGCCGGTTAGGGTTGGCCTACGCCACGACTCGGTCGAAGATTCGTCGCAGTTCGCTCTCACTGCGAGCCAACACACTGTCTAACCGCGATACTTCGCCCACTCCGTGTTGAAAGCGACGCTTGGGATAGATTGGCATGTCGAAGCCCGTGACGGATCGAATGCCGCGGGCGACCACCTCGCCCTTGAGTTCATATAAGCGTTGGTGATCCCACTGGGTTAGGTCAATGAATGGAATCCGCTCGGCAACATCGATCACGTTGGGCAATGCGAAAGGGCTGAAACCGAGGAATCCGAACAGGCATGCGGGAGCATAGCTTCGGACGTGGCCGCGGCTTTGCCCGCCGGTATACACCAACGAATGCTTAATGGCTTCGACGCCCCAACCCTCCTGGTATAAGAGTCGGTTGTTAAGCACACTGCGAATGGTGAGTTCGGAATTCTCTTCGATCGGGTAATCTTTAAGATTTTCGTCGCCGCCGTCGCCATCCACGAGATATATCCAGTCAGGATAGCGATGGCGGATCGCCCGGCAAAGAGCCAGCGTCATGGTTGCGGCTTGCACGTCCAATGGTTTGTAATCTTCGATAACGCGAACCGTTTCGGCGACGTCGAGGTCACTTGCAGCAACATCCACGTTTTCGCCCAACAATGTGAGGTCAAGCGTTTGCAAAAAGCGCTGTGCCTGTCTGGCATCTTCACCATGTTCGTCCGTCACCAATGTGAATGCCTTTAGCCGCGCGGGCGATTCGCCGCGCCGTAGCAACAGCGAATACAGTGTCAGTAACACGGCGCCGCTATCAATGCCTCCAGAGAACAGAACGCCGATCGGCGCTTGCTTGGGTATGCGATCGAGCCAACGTTGGCATTCATCGGCAAGTGCGCCGATGTATCTTCGTCCGATGGTGTCGAGGTCGGTTGGCAGCTTTTCATTCGCGGGAGTGAAGAACCGGCTATACACGGGATTCGGGTCGGGGCAGCCGATCAATTCAATCTGCACGATATAATGAGCTGGGACCATTCTTGTGTACGACGGATGGAACTGATCGCCCAGCCCTTCGCTTTCGAGAAACGTGCGAATTTCGTCCATGCGTTCGGCCACGACCAAGCAGGGGCCATCGATTTGCTTGGCGAGGAAATAGCGAAGCGGACGGCCGAGGGATCGGGCCATGCGGACCGTCCGACCGTCGCGCTTGACGATGGCGAACTGGCCGTCGATTTCGCGAACTTGCTGGGGATCGCCCGAGGCCACGCGCGTGAGCGCCTCGTCGCGTGACATATTGAGTAGAACGTCCCGCGATGGATCGGTCAAATCGACAAGTCGTTCGACATAGGCTGCGTACTGCGTCATGATGCACTCCAGGCAAAAGCGTGTTGGCGAGGATTGAGTAAATGCCTCGGTGCGGTTGAGACCGCGCCGTCGTCCAATGATCGTTATCCGCTCGGATTGTCGCTAGTCGGAGTAACCGTAGGTGTCCGAGACTGGTCCGTGGTTTGCTTATTAGAAGGGCGAGCGCAACTGTTGTGGATCGCTGAAAATCAGAGGAAGACGAAGGCAAACAGACTTTCAGAGCGAGAATCGTGTGGCTGTTTTGATCTCACCCTGGATGAATTTACAGATGTTGATGGATGGGCGTTAAGCTGAAGTGTGGACGGCTATTCTGAAAAATTGTGCGAATTCAGCGGCTTGGTTACGAAATTCGTCGTGGTGCTGCGGATGCAGCGAAAAGGAAAACGGCAATGAACGGTCCTTCAAGACCCAAGATAGTAGGCGCCGCACTGGTGGCCGGATGGCTGTTGTTTAACCCTGCGAACGTGGCGTTTGGTCAACCGCCTGTCGCTGCGCCGCCCAACGATTTACCACCGGGCTTGGGTTATGAAAACATCGACGTGCTCACGCGGGGTCCGCTACACGAAGCATTCGCCGAACAGTTCACGGACGAACCGACCGCCGGTCTAATCGTGAATCGGCAGCCGCCGGAACCGATCGACGAGGTGCCGCCCGACTATCGGCCGGAGGGTGCGAACGTCGAGTGGATCCCAGGCTATTGGGGATGGGACGTCGAAAACGAAGACTTCCTCTGGATCACCGGAATCTGGCGGGATGTGCCGCCTCGGCAGCGATTTATCCCCGGTTATTGGACGCGTGTGGACAACGGGTGGCAGTGGATTTCGGGTTTCTGGACGCTCGAACAAACTTCGCAACTGGAATACCTGCCGTATCCACCGGAAGCCGTGGATTCGGCTCCCAGCAGCGAGCCACCCACGACCGACCATTTCTGGGTGCCGGGCCAATGGTCTTACGTCAATCAACAGTATCGTTGGCGAGCTGGCTACTGGTCGGTTGGTTATGACGATTGGGTGTGGATCCCGGATCGCTATGTGTGGACACCTTATGGCTGCGTCTTTCGCCCCGGATACTGGGACTATGTGCTGACATCCCGAGGCACCGTGTTTTGCCCGATTCGGCCGAGCGTCGTCACCGCGGGATTTCGGTTTCAGCCAACGTATGTCGTGGACACGGGCGTGAGTCTGTTGGTCAATTTGTTCGTGCAGCCACGATATCATCACTACTGCTTCGGAGACTATTACGGGGACACTTATGTCGCCCGTAACATTTATCCTTGGGTCTCTTATCACACCGTTTCACGGCGATACGATCCGCTATACAGCTACTATCGGTATCAGTATCGAGAGTCTTCGTACGTGCAACGCATCGCTCGCTGGCATGACTATTTCCGAGATCACCGCGAGTTGCGGCCGCCCCGTGATTTGGCAGGGCAAGTGAGAATGGCGACTCGGGTGAATGGTCAGTATGCCGACTACATCACGCGAGCCCATTCGTTGCGTGCTTTGGCCGACCGTCCCGGCGACCATCATCGCTATTCGCGGTTGGATCGGGATGACTTGGTTCGTGTCGAGCGGTATGCATCGCCGCTGCGCGAAATTAGTCGTGAACGGTCAACGTGGGAAACGTTGCATCGTGGCGAGTTTGATCGAGGACGTACGGACGGTGTGGATCGACGCCCTGATTTTGCTCGCGACGCTCGGGAGCCGCGCGATCGCGACGATCGACGAAACGATTCCGTTGCAGGCGGTCGAGAGCAGTATCGCCGTGCATTGCAGCTTCCCCAGCAGGGGTTGCACGTGACAGCTCGGCCGTCGGCTGACAATCCGGGTCGCGATACACGACAAGAGTTGATTGACCAATTCCAGCGTTTAGGAGACGCCGGCGCGGCTGGCCGGCCGTTTGACCGACGTAGCGGCGATGCGAATACTCCGTCCGTTCGCGGCCCGAGTGATCAGCGCGGCGCCAGTGACCAACGCGGTCCGATTGATCAACGCGGTCCCATTGGGCAATTGCCGAATGACCGATCGCCAATGAATGCTCCGCGAACTGGCCAGCCACAAACCGGACGATTCGGCGACGGACGGGACGGCTCGGACGATCGCCGAACTCCGACAGGTTCCTTCTTCGACCAATTTGGTTCCCGATCTCCGGAGTCCGTTGGCAACGGGGCGGAACGAGGTCCGCAACCGGATCGCACGTCGCCAGGTCGGCCTTTCAGTGAGCGCCCGGCCAATGGGCGCCCAGTCAACGAACGCCCGGCGAATGAACGAACTTTGAATGACCGGACGATGGAGTTACGAGAGCGTTTGCAGCGCGAAGCGGAAGCGCGACGCCAGCAAGGCATCGACGCCCGCAAGACGCTCACGAACCCGCGCGGAGACAGTTCACCGGCCGCGCGATCCGCGCCACAAGCGATTCCTCAGGGATTATTCAACCGGGATCCGCGAGCCAATACGCCGAACTCTTCGACGGGGCGCGGCAACTCGGCGCCGACTCCGTTTCGCGGTGGCCTTTCACCATCGGTCGAGCGCCGCGGGTCGGAACAGCCCAATGCTCGTCCGTCGAACTCGCGTCCATCGCTGCCGCTGGCAAGTCCCAGCGTGTCGAATCGTGGCGGGACCGATGGGGCGAGAGGAGCGTCGTCGCGCGGCTCTCGCAATGCGGATAATTCAGACCGAAGCAACCGTGGCCGCGAGGAACGATCCAGTCGCGGCTCGGAGCGGCGGAAATAGCCAAGCTCGTGGTCTAATGTAAATTCATATCGCAGCTTAGACCGCCCGTTGCCGGAACGTAGCTGGCCCGTGTGTAATCCATCACCATGCGATGGGCGCTAAAACGCCAAGCGCAGGTGCTGATGGAGTTCATCATCATGCGGATCCAGCGACGAGGCAGGCCGTCGACGTCGCGATTGTAATACGTCGGAATCACATGGTTTTCGAGCACGTCGAACAGCGATTCGGCGTCGCGCACATCGGTGATCTCGTCCGACTGGTGGCTATGCCCCTTGCCGATGGCGAAACCATTCGAGCCGTCGTAGGCTTCCGCCCACCAACCGTCCAGCACCGAAAGATTCAAACCGCCGTTGAGCACTGCCTTTTGGCCGCTCGTGCCCGACGCTTCCAGCGGGCGACGCGGGTTGTTCAACCACACGTCAACGCCTTGAATCATGTGACGGCAGACGTTGATATCGTAGTCCTCGATGAAGACCACGCGGTGCGACAGACGCGGATTGCGCCGCATGTTGGCGATCGCTTGGATGAACTTTTTGCCGGGCTCGTCCTTCGGATGCGCCTTACCCGCGTAGATGATTTGAATTGGTCGCTCCGCATCGTTCACCAACTGCTCGATGCGTTCCAAATCATTGAGCAACAACGTCGCACGCTTGTAGGTCGCGAACCGTCGACCGAAGCCGATCGTGAGGATATTCGGGTCGAGCACATTACGAGCTGCTTCCACGATGTCGTCACTCTCACCCCGGCGGCGACATTGGCGGCTGACGCGTCGACGCACGAACGAGAGCAGCAAATTCTTCAGCGCGTTGTGCGTTTCCCAGAGCTCGCCGGGATCGACCGAGTGAATGGCTTGCCACACTTCGGGTTCGCCCATGCGTTGCGGCCATTCCACCGGGAAGTGGCGGTCGTACAGTTGGCGCATCTGCCAAGCCAGCCAGCTCGGCACATGCACGCCGTTGGTGATGTGGCCGATGGGAATTTCTTCCTCCACACGCCACGGCCAAAGATGCGCCCACATGCGACGCGAAATATGACCGTGCAGCGAACTGACCGCGTTCGCTCGGCGCGACATCTTCAAACCGACGACCGTCATGCAGAACGGTTCGCCTTCGTTTTGCGGCTCGACGCGCCCCATGCCCATCAACTGTTCGTAGGAGATGCCCAGTTGATCGCGAAGCGGGCCCAAGTGTTCCTCGACCAACCCGCCATCGAAGCGGTCGTGGCCAGCGGGAACCGGCGTATGCGTGGTGAAGACCGTTTGTTGAGCGACCTCGCGCATCGCGTCGTCGAACGTCATCCCGTTGTCGTGCATGCGTTCGCGAATCACTTCCAGCGGTCCGAAAGCGCTGTGACCTTCGTTCAGATGGTAAACGCCCGGCGTGATGCCGAGAGCTCGGAGCGCCTTGACGCCGCCGACACCCAAAACCAGCTCCTGGCGAATTCGCGTGCGCTCGTCGCCGCCGTAGAGCCGGGCCGTCAGCTCGCGATCCTGAGGGCTGTTCCCCTCGACATCGCAGTCCAACAGGTACAGCTTCACGCGGCCCACATGCATCAGCCACACTTTGGCCAGCAACGTGCCGTTGCGTGTATCCAGACTGATCGTGATTGGATTGCCGTCAGGATCGAGCGCCGGTTCGATCGGCAGATTCTCGGTTTTGACGTTGATGTACTCTTCGTTCTGGTAGCCGTTCTCGTCCAAATGCTGCTTGAAGTAGCCTTGGTCGTAGAACAAGCCGATGCCGACCAGCGGCACGCCCAGACCGCTCGCGCTCTTGATGTGGTCGCCCGACAACACGCCGAGACCGCCGGAGTAAATCGGCAAACTTTCGTGGATACCGAATTCGGCCGAGAAATACGCGACCGGCTTGGCGCCCAGGACGCCGGCATGCGTCGAGCCCCAAGAGGGCGCGGACCGACGTATTCCTTCAGCCGGCGAAAGGCGTAATTGATCCGACTGTGCAGCGTCATCTCCAACGCGCGAGCCGCCAAACGTTCCGGTGTGAACTCGCGCAGCAACGCAATGGGATTGTGGTCGAGCTGTCGCCAACGAATGGGATCAAGGTCGCGGAAAAGGTTGATTACTTCGGGATGCCAAGTCCACCAGAGGTTCCTGGCCAGCGACATGCACTTTTCGTACAACGTGTCGGGCGTCAACTCGGTCAACGTCGAGCTGTGGACTTCCGGTTCAATCATCATTTCTGTGCGGCTCATGGGACTCCCTTTCGCCCATCGCGGTCTGGGATTCAACTGCGAAAGCGCCTAGGTTATAGCGGTTTGCCAATACAACGAGAACCCGACTCCTATCGGTCAGACCGGGCCTCCGCGTCCAGGAAAAATGGCGAAGATAAGCGATGTCTGCATCGCATAACGAATATGCACATCAAATCTTCACGGATATTGTTGCCGATTCATACAATCGTCAAGTGAGACGGGTCGTTTGCCGCGCGGCGAGCGATACGGAGTCGGCCACGAGTCTGGCCCGACTTTGACGTTCCGAAAGGGGGGCTTCATGCCGCGAATGATTACCGCGCCCGACGATCCGCAGCTCGATGAACTGTGCGAACAACTTGCGCAGCTCGCCCCGCAACTCGAAAATCCCGGAGCTTGGCCCGCCGATCAGCTCGACTTGTGCGCTAAATACGGTGTTTTCGATTGGTTTCTGCCTCGTGATGTCGGTGGGTTGGAATGGTCCGAGGGGGATGTGACTCGCGGATACGCGAAGCTCAGTTCGGCTTGTTTGACCACCACGTTCGTCATTACGCAACGAGCCGGTGCATGTCGACGAATCGCCGTGGGCGACAGCGAGTGGGCGCGTGAGCAATTGCTGCCCGACCTGCGAACTGGACACTCATTCGCCACGGTAGGCATTTCGCATCTAACGACCAGCCGTCGACATCTGGGGCGACCGGTGTTGCGAGCCACGGAAATTGAGACCGGTTGGCTGCTCGATGGCTACAGCCCGTGGGTCACTGGCGCTCCGGCAGCCGACACGGTTGTGGTTGGAGCCACGTTGTCTGACGGTCGCGAAGTGCTGATTGCCTTGCCAACCAACCTGCCGGGCGTTCACGTGCCCCAGCCGGCGAATTTGATCGGTTTGAACGCCAGCCAAACCGGGCCGGTCGAGTGCGAGCAGGTCGAGGTCGACGCGCGTTATCTTTTGGCCGGTCCCCAGCACGATGTGATGAAGTCGGGCAGCGGCGCCAACACGGGCGGCTTGCAGACATCGACGTTGGCCGTCGGGTTGGCGGATGCCGCGATTGGCTTTATCGAAGGCGAGTCCGACCCGCGGCGCGAATTGGTCGGACCAGCGGCGACGATGCGGGATGAGTGGCAATCGCTGTATGACGAGCTGCTCGCCGCCGCCGAAGGCCGCACGGCTTGCTCCGCGTCCGAAGTCCGACGGCGTGCCAATAGCTTGGTGTTGCGGGCGGCTCAAGCTGCCTTGGCCGCCGCGAAGGGCGCCGGCTACATCGTCGGACATCCGGCGGGACGTTGGTGTCGCGAAGCTTTGTTCTTCTTGGTATGGAGTTGCCCGCAACCGGTGATGGAAGCCAACCTTTGTGAGCTGGCGGGGATGAACGATTTATGAGCGAACGCACGCATGTGGTTTGGCACGAACACAACGTCACTCGGACGGACCGCGAACGGCTGTGTGGCCATCGCGGATGCGTCGTGTGGTTTACCGGTTTGAGCGGGTGCGGCAAGAGCACCGTCGCCAACCTGGTGGATCGCCGACTGCACGAGTCGGGCGTGCATACGTTTCTGCTCGACGGCGACAACGTCCGCATGGGCTTGAACGCCAGTCCCGAATTGCTGGCCGAACACGGGTCGGCTTTCGCTCAACGATTCGGACTTGGCTTTGGCGCCGAGGATCGCGAGGAGAACATTCGCCGCATCGGCGCGGTGGCCGAACTATTCGCGTCGGCCGGATTAGTGACGCTGACGGCTTTCGT